>DASYPT010000035.1:0-48456 GCA_036006355.1 Pyrinomonadaceae bacterium
GTCGGCTTACGCTGGTCAGCAGCGCAATGCGGCGGTGACCTGGTCGGGCGATATTGGCGGAACGTGGGAAGTGTTCGCAAAGCAGATTCCGGCCGGGCTGAATTTTTCGTTGAGTGGCATTCCTTACTGGAACACCGATACAGGCGGATTCTTTAGTGGCGACCCGGCTAATCCCGCTTATGCCGAACTCTTTACTCGCTGGTTCCAGTTCAGCGCCTTCTGTCCGATGTTACGCGTTCACGGTGATGGTCCACCAAAGGAAATGTGGCGCTTCGATCCGGCGACGCAGAAGATTTTGATCAATTATGACGAGTTTCGCTATCACCTCTTGCCTTACATTTATTCAATCTCATGGAAAGTGACGAGCGAGGGTTATTCGCTGATGCGAGCGCTGGTGATGGATTTTCGTGAAGACTCTCGAGTCTACAACATCGGCGACCAATACATGTTTGGCCCAGCGCTGATGGTCGCGCCTGTAATTAAGCCAGGAGTTGCAACTCGAACGGTCTATCTTCCTGCAGGGGCAAGCTGGATTGATTTCTGGACCGGAAAGACATACACAGGCGGACAAACGATCGATGCGTCCGCGCCAATTACGACGATGCCGGTGTTCGTGCGCGCAGGAAGTATTATTCCTTATGGGCCGCAGGTCGAATATTCCGACGAGAAGAATGATCCGATCGAGTTGCGCGTGTATCCCGGCGCCAATGGAGCGTTCACGTTATATGAAGATGAAGGCGATAACTACAATTACGAAAAAGGTGCCTACAGTACCATCCCGATTAGCTGGAACGATTCAACCGGAGTCCTGAGGATCGGGAAACGTGCCGGCTCATTCACAGGCATGACGAAAGAGCACACATTCCGCGTCATATGGGTTTCATCAAAACACGGGGTTGGAGTGCCATCTACCAGCGATCCGGACGTTTTGGTGCATTACCGAGGCACGCCCTTGAGCATCCGGCAGGCGAGGTAACGCTGGGAATAGCGCAATGTGCAAGTCTCCCCTGGCGTTGAATCGAAGCACAGGTTTTCGAGGACTTGTTCGCCTAATACGACTTAATCTTTTGCGCCAAGAGGAACGCCATAGAGATACAAAGTAAGCCCGGGAATCGTCAGCCTAGGGCTTGACCGTTACCATCACTACGCCGTGGCTCGGTACCTCAGCGGAAAACTTTCCGGTGAGCTTCCCGAGATCCTTGTGGGCCCACAGATCCCGCACCTGAGCCGCGATTTGCTGTGGATATCCGATTTCGGTCCACGACACGGAGATCTCCTGGCTCTTGGGCCCACGATTGAACAGCACGACCGCTCGTCCACCGGCGGCTAGTTGCTTGGTCCATACCTCTCGATCACCGTCACGTTTGACTCTGCGGCCTTGCATTCCAAGTGAATCTTGATCCACTGCAATTACTTCACCGTTGGTCAGAATCTCCTTCACTTCGTTCGTCATGTTGCGAAGGTCGTTTCCGGCCATCAAAGGCGCTGCGAGGATGCACCACAAACTGAAATGTGCGCGGTACTCAGTTATCGTCATGCCTTCGTTTCCAACTTCCAACATGTCAGGATCGTTCCAGTGGCCTGGCCCAGCATACGATTCAAGACCATCCTGAAGGTCGAGGATATGAACTACGCCCATCCCGCCCCAGTCACGCTTACAGTCCCAACAGTCTTGTATGTCGCCCGTCGTGCGCCAGAGATTGCCAACGTCTTTGGCCCACAACCACGGCTTGGACGTTCCCCACTCGCAAATACTAAAAACGATCGGCCTGCCCGCCTTCAATAATGCGTCTCGCATGATCGAATATGATGCCGGCGCGTTTTGCGTTGCCGTGGAGCACCAGTCATATTTCAAATAATCGACCCCCCAGGCTGCATACTGTCGCGCGTCCTGAAATTCATAGCCCCGGCTGCCTGGCCTCTTTTGACACGTAAGCATTCCTGCATCGGAATAGAGTCCGAATTTCAATCCCTTGGAATGAACGTAGTCCGCCAGCGCCTTCATTCCGGAAGGAAACCGTTGCGGGTCGGCCAGGATGTTTCCCTGTGCATCGCGATCGATCTGCCAACAGTCGTCAATCACGAGGTAAACGTAACCTGCGTCTTTCATGCCGCTCGTTACGATTGCATCCGCCATCTCCCTAATGAGCTGCTCGTTAACGGCGCAGCCAAATTTGTTCCAACTGTTCCAGCCCATCGGCGGAGTTCTGGCGACGCCGTTATCTAGTGGGTAAACATTGGCCAGTGACACTGCACAGAGCATGATAGCAGCGAGCATGATGAAGATTTTCATATGTTTCTATCGGACGGGATTCGTTTTTCTTAGTCTCAGTCGCTGGAGGATTCGCCGGCGGCAATCTCGATTCGGTCCTACTGGACGACCCAGCGCTCTGTGTTCGTGTCCGAGTATGCAAGATGTGATGCAGGAACAGACAACTTCGGAATCGCGCGCGACTGATTCACCAGTTGCGTGACTTCTTCTTGATCCGACTTCGGCCATCAAGACTTCAATTCGACATAAAGACTTCAAACGAAGAATTGCCTTATGCCAGACGGAAAATCTTTTGGGTCGGCCCTGAAAAATGATGAATATTACGCCGGAGCGGATTGTAGCATTTCGATTTAGCAGGGTCTCATCGATTGCCCTAAGATCTGGCGCATAAGCCTGAGCCGCGGGAGCGCAATCCTGTTCGGGGAGACTGTAGCTTCTCGGGCTTATTCTGAGTTTTGTCGTAAAGTTGCTGTAATCTTCCTTGCGCTTTATGCAGTGTCATGCGTTGTGTGCTGCTCAAACGACTGTTTTCCCGCGGAAAATGGTTGTTTGTTCTTTGGAAGGTGCTACATGCAGATAGTGAAGTCGTATTCATAACCCAAGGTCCCGTTTGGACGCAAATGCTTTATTTGGCAGACCTATATAATAAGGACACAGATCCTCATGACTTCAGAGTCTCGGCAGGATTTTGGCAGACTCCGTAAACAACTTAATCAATTTATGCAGCTTCGAGGTGACTTCTCTAGCCGCTTTTGTTGATTTGTTGACTGATCGAAATCGAAGGATCAAGGGATGCGAAGGCCACTCATTTGGGTATCGAAACGAGTTACGCATTGAGTGTCGCTCGGTGACGTCGCTGGGTCGAATAAATTCCATGATAGGCGGTTCGGCAGTCTTGAGCCAAAATCCCTCCGAGGAAATTTAGTGCTTGTTGACTCTAAAAGAGTTGGCCCACCGTAGAGCACTACTTGACACGGTAGGGGTCTGGGGTTCAAATCCCCACGCGCCTACCAATCCTTTCAACAACTTAGCTCCGCTCACCGCATTTTCATTAACACCGAATTACGTCATTTAAGAGCCTGTCATTTCTAACAGTTCAGACTCGTTCTAACTAGTGAATAATCTCCAACAACAAGAGGCTGAGAGAACTGTTTTCTAATGAGTAAAGAATGGAAGCAAGAAAACAAATTGGTTGAGGGAAGCGATGGCGACTTAACTGCGTCGTCGGAAGGCCAAGAAACGAGCTCGCAACCTGCGGTAGCGCTGCTCTCTAACGGCTCGTACAGCGTGATGATCACGAGCGCCTTCTCAGGCTACAGCATGTGGCGCGACCTGGATGTCACTCGCTGGCGCGAAGATGCTACGCGCGACTGTTGGGGCCAGTTCTATTACGTCCGTGACCGTAGCGACGAACGCATGTGGTCGATCGGCATTCAACCGTTGCCCAATACTGCTTATGAATGTGCGTTTGAGTTTCACCCTCATCGAGCAAAGTTTCGTCGATGGGATGGCGACGTCGAGACCCGCTGTGCTGTTTGTGTCGTGCCGGATGCAGATGCCGAGTTACGCACGGTGACGCTGGTCAATCACGGCCGTCACCCCCGCGACTTTGAGGTGACGAGCTATGCGGAAGTCTGTCTGAATGACCGTCGTGCGGATCAGGCCCATCCCGCTTTCGCAAAACTGTTTTTGGAGACAAAATTCGATCCCGGTTGCGGCGCACTTTTGGCCGGACGCCGACCCCGCGGCGCAAATGAGCATCCAGTCTGGGCAATTCATGCTTCGGCCGCAGAGGTTTCGTCCGATGCAATTGAATACGAGACGGACCGAATGAGATTTCTCGGACGCGGCCGCACGCCGGCCAATCCTGCTGCCTTGGACTCTGGCTCTCGCTTATCGCGCACCACTGGCCCCGTTCTCGACCCGATCTTCAGTTTGCGCCGGAGCATGCGCGTCGAAGCGGGAATGGCGACACGCATTGCATTTGTGACCGGAGCGGCTGAAACGTATGAATCTGCAATCGCAATAGCGGAACGATTCCGCGAATTAGAAGCGATCGACCAGGCATTTGTAGGTGCCAAAGCCCAATGTGAGAGAGAGCTTCGGAAGTTCGGGCACACACCGGACGAAATCGCCCTCTTCAATCAACTGTCGGCCGCCGTTATTTTTACGAACTCCGGTTTTCGCGACCTTGATGCCGTGGCTGCGAATCGGCTTGGCCAAGCGGGCCTTTGGCCGCACTCCATTTCCGGTGACCTGCCGATTGTGTTAGTCCGAGTGGTTGGGGTGGAAGATGAGTCGGTCGTTCGTCAACTTGTTCAGTGGCGTATCTACAGTCGGACCCGGGGGTTGAAATTTGATCTTGTGATTCTGGACGAGCGTGTCGGCGAGGCTGCGGACCGGTTATTAGAGGAACTAGAGACGGGAGCTGGCGGCGAGATGCTCAAAAAGCCCGGCGGTGTGTTCCTTTTGACTGCTGACAAAGTGTCGGCGGTAGATGCGGTTCTACTCGCAGCGGCCGCGCGAGTTGTACTCGGCGGTGATCGCGGTTCGCTGCAGGAGCAAATCTCTCACTGCGTTGCCCCAGATATTGCTCGTGCACCGCTATTGACTCCACTTGCAGTGGCGCCAAAACCTTCTGCGCAGCCCATCCGACGACCTGAAGGATTGAGTTTCTGGAACGGCTTCGGCGGTTTTACCCGTGACGGACACGAGTACGTGATAGTAATCGACGGCACTTCAAAAAGTGGACCAATCTTGCCTCCTTCTCCGTGGACGAATGTGCTGGCTAATCCGCGGTTTGGATGTTTGGTGACAGAGGCTGGTCTGGGCTACAGTTGGGCCGGCAATAGTCAAATGAACCGCCTCACTCCCTGGTCCAATGATCCGACTTCCGACTCGTCAGGTGAAGTGGTCTATTTGCGAGACGATGAAACCGGTGGCTTCTGGACACCTACGCCATTGCCGCTCGGACCAACGGCAACGGTGAGCGTGCGCCATGGCCAGGGCTACACTCGCTACACTCACGACAGTCGTGATCTCCATCAGGACCTCCTGGTATTTGTCGCAACCGATGACCCGATCAAATTGGTGTGCCTAATGGTGCGAAATGATGGCGATCGGCCACGGCGTTTGTCGGCGACTTATTATGTTGAGTGGGTGCTTGGAACCGACCGTGAAAACGCTCCGCTTCAAGTGGTATGTGAGCGCCATCAGGAGACTGGTGCGATCTTGGCGCAAAACGCCTGGGCCGGCGACTTCGCGAAAAAGATCGCCTTCGCGGCTTGTGGTTCGCCGGCACAATATGTCACCGCTGATCGTACGGAGTTTCTTGGGAAGCTAGGCTCGGTCTCAACGCCCGCCGCTCTAAGGCGCATCGGACTGGTCGGTCGCGTAGGCCCTGGCCTTGATCCCTGCGCGGCAATAACCACTGAAATGATGCTGGCTCCTGGCGAGACGAAAGAAGTGGTTTTTGTCCTGGGTCAGACAGACAGTTTAGAGGAGCTTCAACGACTCATAAGAGAATACACAAAACTCCAACGAACTAGTGCGGCATTAACGCGGGTGCAACAGCAATGGGATCAATACCTGAATGCGTTGTACGTGACCACGCCCGATCTGGGCATGGACCTAATGCTAAACCGCTGGCTTGTTTATCAGGTGCTGGCTTGTCGCGTTTGGGCCAGGTCCGCGTTTTATCAATCCGGCGGAGCATACGGCTTTCGAGATCAACTGCAGGATGTGATGGCCCTGGTCTACTGCGCTCCGGCAGAGGCGCGTGCGCAGATCTTGCGAGCAGCGGCACGGCAATTCGAGGAAGGCGACGTCCAGCATTGGTGGCACCCCCCGTCCGGGATCGGCGTTCGCACGCGGATCACGGACGACCTCTATTTCTTACCACTGGTGGTCCAACACTATGTTGTGACTACGGGTGACCTGGACCTGTTAAATGAAGTCGTACCGTTCATTGCGTCGCCACTACTTACCGAAGATCAGGAGGAAAATTTCAACCTGCCCGCCGTGAGTGAGCAGACTGGTACCGTCTACGAACACTGTATTCGAGCGTTGAAGCACGGCTATAAGCTGGGTTCCCATGGATTGCCTCTCATGGGCACTGGCGATTGGAACGACGGTATGAATAAGGTCGGCGCACTTGGAAAGGGCGAGAGTGTTTGGAACGGGTGGTTCTTCGTCACCGTTTTGAAAGCGTTTGCAGACTTGGCTGAGGCGAGCAGCGAGGCTGAAGATGCGAATTGGTGTCGGGAGCGAGCCGAGCATTTGCGCGTCGCTCTAGAGGCGAACGCCTGGGACGGTGCCTGGTACCGTCGCGCCTATTTCGACGACGGCACTCCTTTAGGGTCAGCCGAAAACGACGAATGCCAAATTGACGCCCTCCCACAAGCTTGGGCTGTCATCTCTGGTGTAGCAAACCCAGAACGGGCTCGATCTGCAATGGACGCAGTTCAAAAACGACTCGTTCGTCTCGACGACAAAGTGATCCAACTGTTCGATCCACCGTTTGATAAAGGCTCGCTTCAACCGGGCTACATCAAAGGTTATGTACCGGGCATTCGTGAGAACGGCGGTCAATATACTCACGCTGCCACGTGGGTCGCTCTGGCGACGGCGTTGCAAGGTTACGGCGATCGAGCAGTAAGACTTTGGAACCTCATCAACCCCGTTTACCATGCCGCAACGGCTGATGACGTACAGCAGTACAAAGTTGAACCGTATGTGGCTTGTGCAGACGTGTATGGCGCTTGGCCGCACACAGGTCGTGGGGGCTGGACGTGGTATACCGGCTCGGCTAGTTGGCTTTACCGCGTCGCCATTGAAACGATTCTAGGTTTCCAATTGCGTGGCGAGACACTTCGTTTTGATCCATGCATCCCTCCGAGTTGGCCGCGATTTGAACTGAAGTATCGCCATCGGTCTACGACATACCTGATACTGGTAGACAACTCGGCAGGCTCGGGTCGCGGTGTCCGATCGATCGAGCTTGACGGGCAGCTATTACCGAATAACTCTGTTCCGCTAACAGATGACTCGAAGAGTCATGACGTCCGCGTGCAGTTGGGGCTGACGGACATCAAGTGACCCATGGCCGACACTCACGGCACCCACAGCGAATTCAATCGACCGCTCACCGAGAAAGATCTCGGCCTGCTACAACTCTCCACCGTTCTGTACTACCTGCGCGAAACCAACCCGGATAATGGGTTGGTCCGCGACAAGACTGACCCGACTGCTCCTGTAAGTATCGCCGCCGTCGGCATGGCGCTGGCGACCTTGCCGGTAGTCGTCGAGCGTGGAGTCATGTACCGGGAATTCGCCGCCAAGGGCACCCTGAAGCGACTCCGTTACTTGCTTGCATGCCCACAAGGTCCCGAGCTCGACGCCTCCGGATACCGAGGCTTTTTCTATCATTTCCTGGACATCGAAACCGGCCGGCGAGTTTGGCAGTGCGAACTTTCCACTATCGACTCGGCGTTTCTTTTCGCGGGCGCTTTGACGGCAGCCACCTATTTCGATCGTGACATTCCCGATGAGGTCGAGATCAGGAGCCTCGCTAATGAGCTCTATCATCGTGCAGATTGGAATTGGGCTCAGGAGGGTGGAGCAACCTTAACGCACGGCTGGCGGCCAGAGAACGGATTCATCCCCCACCGCTATCAAGGCTACGACGAGGGTTTGTTGCTGTACATCCTCGGCCTAGGTTCGCCAACGCATCCGTTGCCCACCGAAAGCTATCACGCCTATTGCGCGACCTACGAGTGGAAGGAAATCTACAATCGTGAATTGCTTTACTCAGGTCCGTTGTTCACACATCAACTTTCGCACATGTGGATCGACTTTCGCGGTATTCGTGATGACTTCATGCGCGCGCACGATAGCGACTACTTCGAGAATAGCCGGCAGGCGACGTTTGTGCAGCAGGAATACGCGATCCGCAATCCCATGAACTTCGTCGGTTATGGCGAACACTGCTGGGGATTCACAGCATGCGATGGGCCCGGTTGGGAGAGGCGTGTGGTTAACGGCGTCGAACGCGAGTTTTTCGACTATATCGCTCGAGGAGCGCCATTCGGTCCGGACGACGGCACTGTTGCGCCATGGGTCGTCATCGCCTCTTTGCCGTTTGCTCCTGAAATCGTAATGCCGACCGTGAGGCATTTTGCGCAAATGGATTTGGGCATGACTGGAAACTATGGATTCAAGCCGTCGTTCAATCAATCGTTTGTTGTCGAGAATAGCCCAACTGGTTGGTGGGTCACGCCATATCACTTCGGAATCGATCAAGGGCCGATCGTGCTGATGATCGAGAACTACAGAACAGGCTTACTCTGGAACATCATGCGTCGTTGCCCGGCGGTCGTTACGGGACTGCGACGAGCGGGATTCAGAGGTGGTTGGCTGGCACAGTCAACTTAACTTCTAGCAAAGCGCAAGTGAGTGAACAATAAAAATATTCTGCAAGTCCTTCTGAACATTGCTATAGAGGTGGGCATACACTTTGGCACACAAAAAATGTGCTGAACATGCAGTTGAAGCAGTTGATGCATGCAGTGCGAATTTTCCCCAAGAAATTTAGTGCTTGTTGATTTTAAAAGAGTTGGCCCACCGTAGAGCACTACCTTGACCCGGTAGGGGGTCTGGGCTTCAAATCCCCACGCGCCTACCAATAGTTTCAGTTCCTAAGTTCCTACGCTGACTCAATGCATACACATCTTCCTGCTCACCTTCGGGTTGAACGTTGGGATAAGGGCGGAATTAGGAAGCTGGGATAAGTGTGTTATCGCACGGACAGATTAAGCTTTGGACCCTACTATGAATTTGATGATCGCGGGTTGGTCACAGTTAAAGATTGTTTATGTTTTACCCGGAATTGGAAAAGAAGCTTCAAGCGTCGAAGCTCGCAGTCAATAGGGCTACGAGGCAAACCATCATCGAGCAATGCAAAGCCTATCTGGGTATGCTCGCCGAATATCGAGGCCGACTTTACGAGCTAGAGGTGCCTGGAAAGGGACAACCGTCAGTATCCATTTTACTCACGGAAGAATTGTTCGATCGGAAAGCCATACGCGAAGAGATCGAGAAAACCACGCACGAGCGAAATAGAATCCAGGTACTCCTGCTCTCGTTCACCACGGTCAGCGGTTATGAGGCAGTAGAGATATTCAACGAGCGGAAATACCAGGGGCATGACGACTGGGAACTACACGCTAGTGGAATTAGGTTTCGTGGCGCAGACAACAGTGATCTGATGACGATCCGGGAAGCGGTCTACCTTGCCAGCCTGCTGAGACGCGATCACTACGCCGCGCAAAATGCTAGCGGCACAAGATAACCATAGAAATCAGCCCTGCAGCGAATGATGAGACGCGCCGTTGATGAAGGGGAATTTGAGATACGTGCGAACGCTAAAGGCGAGGCGTTAAAAGCGCAGGCTGTTTGTAAGATTCATCTTCTCTAGCGGTCGCTCCCAACTTCATTTTGGTAGCGTTCTACCAGTTCATCCAGGATTGGCGCGCTGTCAAAGGCCGGGCACCCGCTCCGGTTCAACATCCGCACGACCACTAGCCGATAAGCGAGTAGCGGAGAAGTAGAACCATCAGTGTAGACGCAGCCCTTCGCCTTAATTCCCGCTTTACAGAGACGCCAGAAGACTGCTCGTACGAGGGTGGCGTCGCCGCTCAACTCGCCACTTCCCTTGAGGACGATGGCCCGGTCACTCCAGACACGTTCACAGATCTCTTCGAATTGCTTTGAATCTATTGTGGTCACAACGGTCTTTCTTGATCGCGACTGCCGCACGCGAATGATTGTTATCTCGAACCACCTTCGGCCCTCGAATTTTTGCTGGGGGTCTTTGTTCTGCCTCACGCCAACTTGCCGATAACAGCAACGGCGGACCTGTGGAATGTCGAATTGGCAAACTCGAAGGTTCTAACCGTGGGCATCCCGTCAATCACATTTGATAGAGCTTTCAATACTTCCTGATATCCGGTTTCGTTGTAAGCCTCCGCATCTTCTTTGGTGTCCCAAAAGCTGTTTGCAACTGCTTCTGACCGTTCAGGTGCGATGAAAGTTGTCTCATCGCGGAACCCTTTCTGCCTGCGCAGAATAGGAATGATCTCATTCTCCGCAATCCGAGTAAGCTCTGCAGCTGAATTGGGTTTGAGTTTCATCGTAACTTGTCGTCCAAACATTTTTGCTCCTAGATTAATTGGCTGTTTGCCTTCAACGGTTATTTACGTGCCACGTCGCCAGGTTTCTCATCCCCCTGAAATTCAGAAATCAGGGCTTCAGTCGTCAGCATTAATCCGGCGATCGACGCGGCGTTTTGCAAGGCGCTGCGCACAACCTTCGCGGGATCAATGACACCAGCAGCTACCAGGTCTTCAAACTCTTCCGTTACGACGTTATAACCGATGTTTGGGTTCTTTTCCGAGCGAACTCGTTCGACGATCACTGCGCCTTCTTTGCCTGCATTGGCGACCATCTGTCGCAGGGGCTCTTCAAGCGCGCGCTTCACGATGTTGACGCCAATTCGTTCGTCCGAGTCGCCGGCGGCTTCGTCTGCGTTGTTGGCCGGGAAGGGATCGAATTTATCCAATGCCTTTGCAGCTCGAATTAGAACCACACCTCCACCCGGCACGATACCTTCTTCAACGGCCGCGCGAGTTGCATGCATTGCGTCTTCAACACGCGCCTTCTTCTCTTTGAGTTCCGTTTCAGTGGGCGCGCCAACGCGAATTATCGCGACGCCGCCCACAAGTTTCGCCAATCGTTCCTGGAGCTTCTCATGGTCATAGTCTGAGGCAGTGTCTTCCATTTGAGCTTTGATTGTGTTCGCGCGAGCTTGCAAGTCTCGGATGTCTCCACCGCCATCAATGATGGTCGTCGTTTCCTTGTCAATCGTCACTTTCCTCGCGTTGCCCAGCTCCTCGAGCATCACATGTTCCAGCTTGATACCGAGATCGTCGCTAATAACCTTTGCACCTGTAAGAATCGCGATGTCTTCGAGCATAGCTTTGCGATGATCACCGAAGCCGGGGGCTTTGATTGCAGCGACGCCAAGCGTTCCCCGCAACTTATTTACCACGAGTGTTGCTAACGCCTCACCTTCAATATCTTCAGCAATAATGAAGATCGGCCTTCCCAACTTAGCAACTTGTTCCAGAATGGGAAGCATGTCTCGCATCGATGAAATCTTCTTGTCACTCAGGAGAATTACCGGATTTACAAGTACGGCTTCCATGGTTTCCGGGTCGGTGATGAAGTAAGGCGAGAGGTAGCCGCGATTAAACTGCATTCCTTCCACCACTTCTAACCCAGTCTCAAGCGTCTTTGATTCTTCTACCGTAATAACGCCATCTTTGCCGACTTTCTGCATCGCATCGGCGATCAACTTGCCAATCGTCTTATCACCGTTTGCGGAGATAGTGCCGACTTGAGCAATCATGTCTTCTGTGACTGGCTTCGCTCTTTTCTTGATCTCTTGAGTCGCACGCTCAACGGCTTTATCAATGCCGCGCTTCAGAGCCATCGGGTTCGCACCCGCTGCAACTGTCTTCACGCCCTCCCGGAAAATGGCCTGGGTCAACACGGTTGCGGTGGTCGTGCCATCGCCGGCAACATCGCTGGTCTTCGAGGCCACTTCCCGGACCATTTGCGCGCCCATATTCTCCATTGCATCTTTGAGTTCGATCTCTTTCGCCACAGTCACGCCGTCTTTGGTAATTGTCGGGCTGCCATATTTCTTGTCCAATACGACGTTGCGCCCTTTGGGACCAAGTGTGATCTTTACTGTGTTGGCGAGTTTATCCACACCGCGCAAAATTGCAGCGCGCGATTGTTCGCCAAGAGTTATCTGCTTTGCCATTACTTTGTTTTACCCGACCGCTGGCCTACGCTGGGTTGCGGCGCCTAAAGAGATTAAGTGCTAGAACCACCACCGCCGCCACCAGCAATAGGTGAATCAGGCTGGTGGTGACATAGCCACCATAAAATCCCACCAACCAGAGCAGTAACAACACTACAAGAATTGCCCACAACATAATCGTTCTCCTAATTTCGGAAATTTGTCCTTGAATACATCGGTGTCAACTCAGAATAGATTAATCAAGCACACCTGTCCGTGCGTTAGGCCACATACGATTTGTTTGTCCATCGTTCATGAACGCTGTTTTTCACCCCAACTGCTGGGAAACCTGTGGCTGTAAGTGCGTGAACGGTCCTATTTGGTTTCCGAGTCGAGATCGATTGAGTTGACAGCAATGAAACAATTCAGTTCATAAGTGGTCTAGCGCACAGACGCCTCACATGTTTCGGCTAACAATAACGTCCGTCTAATGAACCATAGCCATCTTATGCAACCACCGAACGTTGAAACGCCTCCGCAAGTACAAACAGAGTTTGATTCTGTGCGCTGGGAACAACTAAACCCATGGCTATTAGAGGGTCAGGCAGATGACAGAACCCCAATGGATGGTTCTGTCAAAGCCAGCGGCGAAACGCTATCCGTTCAGCGCGCCACCGCGCGGAGACGTCATCAGGCGATGTTCAAAAAGTGGTCGCAAGCGAGGCACGATTAAGACAGCACTCTCCCAGGGAAAACTACTCCGAGCAATTTGGAAAATGCGGGCCAATTTCAGGCACTGAGGCAAACAACGTGATTAATCTTTATATCAATGAGCGCCACATTGAAGATGTGACTGTCCTCGATCTAAAGGGTAGGGAAAGAATTCGAGGTGCCGCTTTAGGGTTCCACGAGTCGATTCGCTGCCTTGCGGGAGAAGGAAAGATTCAGATTCTGTTGGACCTTGCGTGGGTACAGCATATTGATTCGGGTGGGCTGGGTGAGCTTATTGCAAGCCACGTAACTCTCACCGACAAAGGCGGAGCCCTCAAGCTAATGCACATGACGGAGAGTGTCCATGAATTGATGAGAATCACAAAACTTCTGCCGGTTTTCGATGTTTATGAAGACGAGCCCAAAGCCCTGGCAAGCTTTGGGGGCGAAGCCTTAAGGGTTATTGAGCGCCAGCCCTTCCTAATGTAGGGGATTTCGACTGATCTCGTTGTTGGATAAATACCCTCCGGACTAATGCCCAACCGGAATCCTCTGAAACTGGATCTTCCCATCGACATCTTCCCATGAAATATCGAGGACGTAAGGCTTAACCACACCGGCTACGTCTTCAAGCTGTCGAATTTGATCCTGTGCATCAGTTGCGGGTCTGCCATTGATCCAAGTCTTGTGATAAACCACCGCTTTTTCGTTTGGTTGAACGGATTTGATGGGGTCAAACCGAATATGCGCGCGGGAAGCAGTGGTGAAACCTTGCTGGTCCCTCAAAAATACCGTCAGAATCTCCACGGTCTTGAGGAGGCTCGCCGACGTGTTAGTGATCTCCATCAGCATTCGAGGATGGGTATCAATGAACCTGACGACGAAAGGCGCTCTATTACTGTTACTTTTCATAACTAATTCACGTGATTGTTTTCTTCCTGGTAACGTCACGTTGCGAGGTCTCTAGCAGCAGTCGGGCGACAAGACTTCTCAACTGATTAAAGTTATCAGGATTTGTTAGATATACATTTCCGTTGATTGCGACTTCTTCACCTTCACTGATGTCTTGAGCGCAAAAGACAACGACTGGAACCTCATAACCAACGGCGACTTCCTTTCGTATGCGTTCCACCATGACGAGAACGTTGTCACGTAATCCGGACCCGCTTACCAGTATTAGGTTGGGTCGCTCAAGCCGAGTGCTGTTTCTTCTCTGTCCTTCGGTGCTTGCCAACGCTACTCGATGACCATTGGCCTCTAGCAACGTCGCAATGCCTGCGCGCGTTTCGTAGACATCCTCCACTACTAAGATCAGTTGATTTTTCTCAGCCTTTCGAGAATCAATCACTCCCGTGCCCATAGCGTTGTGCCTTCGCATGATTCGAACAGAAGTCGCAGTTTAGACTTTGAGGATATAGACAGGGTGTCATTATGTCCGTGCGGCAACACACATAACTGCTCGCAAGATTCACGTTCGACAGCTCATCTGACAGGAAGACATTAAAGCTACCGATTTATCGGCGAGAAGGAGGCTGATAGTAGATATTCCGTGGCTCATTGCAACTCAATTTGCGCTGAACGCATCCTAACCCACTACTCCTTCTCTCGCGCATCAACGGTGATGCGCCCAAGCTATGAAAGCTCGGCGTCTGGATGATTCGAGGGCAGGTTGGTTTTCAAACTCGTAGAAGTCGCTCAACAGAGCACTCGAACGCTCGTTTCTTCGCTCGGTTCCGTTTCGTCGAAGCACACTTGGTTCAAAGCTTCTCCTTCACTCCTGGAAGCAGGAAAGGTAAACACACAAAATGTCTATGAAACTATATGTCGGTAATCTCTCGTTTCAAACTACGAGCGAAGATTTGCAGCAATTGTTCTCGCAAGTGGGAACAGTCGAATCCGCAAACGTTATAGAAGATCGCGAAACAGGTCGGTCACGCGGCTTCGCATTCGTCGAAATGTCCTCGTCAGAAGAGGGCAATGCCGCGATTCAGCAGTTCAACGGCCACGACGTCGGAGGGCGCACGCTAAACGTCAACGAGGCCAAGCCCCGCGAAGATCGTGGGGGTAGTCGTGGTGGTTTCGGTGGTGGTCGCAATAATGGCGGCAATCGCGGTGGCTTCGGCGGACGCTCTCGTTACTAATTCTATTGCTGGATCGTTCCGGCTTTTAAAGCAAGGCCTCCGAGCAGGAATATTTCCTCGGAGGCTTTGTTGTTAATCTTCCCCAATAATTTTCAGCGTTTACAAAAAGGAGACGTCGACTGAGAGGTCAGCGCTTGCGAACCGATCAGTTTTGCGCAATGTGTGATACCGCACATGCGTGATAAGCTCTGCGTATCTTGCGAAACCAGAATCAGCTTTCTCGTTGCGCGGACAGTTTGAGAGAGAGCGGAGATTAGCGTGCGAGTTTCTTCAAGACAGATAAATCCCAGTGAGAACCGATTGTTGGCCGCTCTGCCGCATGAAGAATTAGCACGCCTCTTGCCCACCTTCCAGCAAGCCTCATTTTCCCTGGGTGATGTGGTATACGAATTCGGCGGTCGCTTGAATTACGTCTATTTCCCCACTACTTCGATCGTCTCTCTGCTCTACACAATGGAAAACGGCGCCACCGCCGAAATGGGATTGACGGGAAATGATGGTGTAGTAGGCATCGCGCTATTCATGGGAGGCGAAACGATGCCCAACCGTGCCGTGGTTCAAAGCGCCGGCGACGCTATTCGAATGAGGGTAAAGGTGTTGAAGGAAGAATTCGCGTTGGGGGGTCAGTTTCAACGCCTTTTGCTGCGCTATACACAGGCATTGATTACTCAGATATCGCAGACTGCAGTTTGTAACAGGCTCCACTCTGTGGAACAACAACTTTGCCGTTGGCTATTGCTGAGCCACGACCGCGTAAGCACCGATGAGTTGATCATGACTCAGGAGTTAATCGCGGATATGTTGGGCGTACGCCGCGAGGGTGTTACTGTGGCTGCGGGTCATCTGCAGGACATAGGAGCAATTAGTTATGTCCGAGGCCATATTCAGATCTTGGATCGCCAGAAACTGGAAGATACTGCGTGTGAATGTTATCGAGTTGTCAAAGACGAGTTTGATCGCTTACTCGGATAACAGGAGTGCGATTCTTACTGCCTTCCCTCAATAGTCAACGAGGTATTTGCACTCAGCGGTGTTCTAACAGGGGAGCTACTATCTTTTCCTTCCATTCTTCTCTTTGAAGTTAGCAGCGTGCCAACCGCTTCCGTCGCAAGACGGAAGACCGTGCGCCTGTTCTCAAAAAACACTTTGATCCATGCTCGCCTGGTTGTTTGCGGAAAATAGATCGCTCGAAATGCAAGCCGCGTGATGAAATGAAAAATGCGTGGACCTACCGGTGCGTAGCTCATCGCCTGGACCGCTTCGGCATTACGTTCAGCGTCGTACGAATGGGCCCACGCATAAGCAAGCTCGCGGTGAGTTTGCTCGATGCTCATCTTAAGAGGTTCATGAGCCATCGTGTTCTTCTCGAACTTCAACCAGTGTTTTGGTCGAACGAGTCGTCCACTTTCCTGTAGCCGCTTATACAGAGGCGTTGAAGGAAACGGTGTGAGTTGTCCGAAAACCGGCAAGCCGGGAGGCCAGCTGCGAATCTGTTGTAATATTCGGTCCGCAACGCCGGGCGTGTCGTTATCCATCCCAATAATGAAGGACGTGATGGCATAGATATTATGATTCGCAAGACGTTCGAGCACGCTCGTGTATTCTTCAGGCTTGTTAAATCCCTTCTTAACATCGGCCAGATTGACGGGGTCAATCGACTCCATCCCAATAAAGATCACCTTCCCACCAGATTCCCCAATCAGATCAACGAGCTCCTGATCACGTAAGAGGTTGGCGCTAATCTGGGCGATCCAGGGGACCTGTGCACCGGCAGCGATGATGTCGCGCAAGAGTGATTTTGTTCGTTTGATACTGATTGCAAAGTTATCATCCACGAAGAACACCGAGATCACTCCGCCTTCAGCTTTAGCGCGGGCTTTTATCGTCAGAAGTTCGGCGACGATACTTTGATTAGTGCGGAAGCGAATCGAGTCGCCGAAAAACCCAGTCACAGTACAGAATTCACATCCGTAAGGACAGCCTCGACCTGACTCGAGTGGAACGATATGCAGGCTGCGCCAATGAGGGCCGACACGCGAAAGCAAAGGTCGCAAGAAACGAGGAAAGAAATTAAATTGATCGAGATTCAGGGTGTCCCAGGGGATTGCCGGATACGGTTGAAGGCTCGGCTTCCGTTCTTTACCGGTATTATCAACCGGTGCATAAATGTCTTTAAGTTCACCGCGCTCAGCATCCTCAACTATCTTTGGCCAGGTTTCGTCAGCTTCACCGAGCGCAATCGCATCAGCGTGGCGAGGCCCTCCGTCTCGGCCTAATGCCTCATCGGGAACTTCAGTGACGTGCGGTCCGCCTATTACCACGGGCACGCCTGAGAGGCGAATCGCATCAGCCACGCGGTACGCTTTCTCCGCCATTCTTGTCATTGCGCCGATGCCGACGAGACCGATTTTTTCTTTTTTTATGAACTGGCAGATCTCATCATCGCTCATAGGACGAGCATTGGCATCAATCAGAACAACTTCATGACCGGGAGGCGTGATCGCTTGCAGGAGAAACATCCAGAGGTGCGGCATGAAGTTGCGCGTGACGCCATTGTCTGGATTGTAGAGCAGGATTTTCATCTTCCAATATCTCCGGGTGGAATTACTAGGAGCCTTTTCATCTACGCTGAATTGCGCAAAGGAACAAGAGGAAGAGAGGGGAAGACTCGATCCACATGTCAAAGCAGGCTGTTGCTTCGCGCTGCACTATACCACATATGTGAGGTAACGCACTTAAGTCTTTGGGTATGTCAGCAGCTAGCAGAGCCGTTTGCTTCGGGTTGGTATGTGTGTTGCCGCACAGACTCTGTGTGACTTTGAGTGCTACTCATCGGGATGTTCATTTATTTGCGAACTTCAGTTGTTCAGGTTGAAAGGCGAGTATGCATACCAGGAGTTTACAAAATGACTCTTTGAAAGGCCGCGCTAATGGCGCTCCAGCTGTCAATCGGCTGCTCGACACACTGCCGAAAAAGGAATATGCGCGTTTGTTGCCCAAACTAAAGTCCGTCAATTTGGTTTTGGGCGAGGTGTTGTACGAACCTGGGGATTTGATTAGGTACGTCTATTTTCCTAACGATTCCATAGTCTCATTGATTTCGGAAGTGTCGGGTACATCATGGCTTGAAGTGGGAATGGTGGGAAATGAAGGAGTGGCAGGTCTTGCCGTTTTTATGGGTGTCAGTTCCTCGCCAACACGTGCTCTCGTGCAGGGCTCGGGCACTGCGATGAGAATGAGTTCAGCGGCTGTACGCACTGAAGCAAATCGGCTCGGCGGTTTACATGACATCCTCCATCGTTATTCGCACTCGCTTCTAGCCCAAGTCTCCCAGTCATCTGTCTGCAATCGCTTTCATTTGGTTGACGCTCGCCTGGCGCGATGGCTGTTGATGACGAACGATCGCCTCGGAGCCGGGGAATTCCCATTGACGCAGGAATTCCTATCTAACATGTTAGGTGTGCGCCGCGAAGGTGTGAGCAAAGCCGCCAGCATCCTGCAGGCCGGCAAACTGATTCGTTACAGTCGAGGACTAATCACTATCCTGAATCGACGGGGCCTCGAAGCAAAATCCTGCCGATGCTACAGAATCATTAAGGCAGAGGCGGATACATACCTAAATTGAGCTTCGTCTAAAACTCCAACATCGCAATCGGCTTGTTTCTCATATGTGCTCTACCGCACATACGGTAATTCTCATCTCTAATAGGATGGGTGTTCCTTTCGCGTTCCCGCAATTCTTGTCCACCGGGGAAGACTTCTAAACCCACCAAAGCCCCCAAAAGCAGAAACCTCTTCACGAAATCATTGACGCGTTTGTGCTTTTTCTCATGACAATCACACTTGGAGGCAAGTGATGTCAGCCGGCATTCCAGGTTCATTGAATGTAATAGTTTTGTCGCCTCAGCATTCCCGCACTGTTTTGAACAGAAGTTTCTATGTGCGATGCGTAACAGATAGCGGTTAGAGCATCAAAGTGGGTGGTAAAGAAAACGGTTCACCGAGTTTTAAGATATGGCGTTTAATCATATTCACGACGTCGCTCAAGGTCGATTAACTTTCCGCAGAGAGAATGCTTTTTACAAAGAATTACGGCGAAGGGTCGATGACTATTTTCGCGATTCTGATCGCAGCCCACGCGACTGTCCCGCGATGTATTTGAAAACTGCAATTATTCTGACGGTGTTTAGTGGGCTCTACTCATTGTTGGTATTTATGGCGGAGTCCTGGTGGCAGGCTTTGCCGCTGGCAGTTCTACTTGGCATATCGGTGGCTGCGATTGGTTTCAATATTGAACACGACGGCAGTCATCACTCCTATTCAAATCATGCATGGATCAACCGCTTGGCGGCTATGACGATGGATCTAATTGGTGCCAGTTCTTACGTGTGGCACTGGAAACACGTGGTCGTACATCATACTTACGTAAACATAACTGGCCATGATGCCGATATTGATATTTCTTTCTTCGGTCGCTTAACGCCGCATCAAAAGAGATTCGGATTTCATCGCTGGCAGCATTTCTATCTGTGGCCGCTGTACGGCTTGAATGTAATCAAGTGGCATCTCTACGATGATTTCCGTGACGTTCTCACAGGTCGAATCGGAGTCACACGAATGCCGCGACCGAAAAGGTGGGAACTCATACGGTTTGTCGGCGGTAAAGCGTTGTTCCTGACATTGGCCTTTGGATTACCGCTCTTGATCCATCCCCTCTGGAGGGTGCTCTTGTTCTACGTTCTAACCGTAGCTCTTGCGGGTGTGATTGTTAGCGTTGTATTTCAACTCGCTCACTGCGTTGAAGAGGCCGAGTTTCCTTTGCCATCAGGAAATTCCGGCTCAATGGAAAACGCCTGGGCAGTCCATCAGGTCGAAACTACTCTGGATTTCGCTCGACGCAGTAGAGTGGAGAGTTGGCTCCTGGGCGGTTTGAATTTTCAGATCGAACATCATCTTTTCCCTCGCATATGTCACGTCAATTACCCTGCCCTCTCAAAACTTGTGGAGGAGACCTGTCGGGAATTTGGGGTGAGATATGGTGCACACACCTCCTTTCGTGCGGGACTCTTTTCGCATTTCCGTTGGTTGCGCCGTATGGGTGCACGAACTGCCGGCCGCCCTCAGTTAGTTGTTGCCCCAGAACTTGGCCCAACAGAGTGACGGTTATGAGAGTTTTGTTGATCAGTCCCAATCGACCAGGCCGATACGGATCGGAGTAATGAAGCCAACCAAGCTCGAGTCTCACTCCGCCAACGTTCTCCGCGTGGTCGCTAAGTGCGCTTTCGAAAGTATGGTATAGTCCCTTTAGCACTATCAGCTCTTTTAAAACCACTCTCGACATCAGGATCTGAGCTTAAAGTCCTCCTCCTTGTGCCGTCTGTTTGTTTTCAAACTTGACCATGCCTAGTATCCTGATGCGCACATCTACAAACCACATTTCAACGAGCACACAAAGATCCACGGATGCACTAATGCATTTTGATGGTCGTTTGACTTTCCGTCTGCTCTTAACAAAAAGGGAACTGAATACGAATGAGTTATTCAAGAAAGAATTCAAGGAACACTTTTGTTTCTATCGCAATGCTTATTTCTATGACGGCGGTCGCGAGCTGGCAGTTTTATAAATATGCGACTTTCAAACACGACAACGGGCTAATAAATCTTGAAGGCGGAGTAGTTCATCTGTTGTTAGCGTTGCTCGTGGCTTTCTTAGCTTGTGGTCTGGGTTTCTTCATGGCCTCAAGGTTACTACGGCACGATGTTGACGATCAGCTACACATCATTTCTCCGCCAGGCAGGCAGACTTCAGGTCACGAAGAAGGAGTCAGCAAATGAGCGACAGTCAGCCGAAGGGTGAACCGGGCGAAATCTCGCGATTCCGAGCAGTTGTGGTAGCTGCATTACGAGCCGAGCAACTTCGACGTGGTTCAAAGCCACGGATTGAGCTGGATGGCAAGAGGCACAAAGATACAAGCATTGCGATGGAAGAGGTTCGAAGAGGCTTGATCACTTTTACACAATTCGCCATACCCCATGTTCAAGACCCTGCGACGAGCAACTTGCAGGTGGTTGTCGAACGGTTCGTTCCTGCAATCCGCTAAACGAGAGCCTTTGGTAGCTGTAAGAGAGAGGGATTATGAACGGACTGCGCATATTCATCAGGCCGAACAAAGGTCCGATTGAGGATAATGTTTTCTATACGCGGCGTAGTGAGGGTCCGATATACCGCTGGCATTATGAACGACACCTTGCTAAATGGCGGGGAGCGCGCGTCGCCACTTCCAACTGGAGTACGCATGAGTTGTGCGCTGCCCGTTGGCAATCCGTCCCTCAGGAGCTCAAGGCTCGATTGACTGAACACTATGTCGAATAGCGACTCGTCAGATCTCATGCTTCAATTCAGAAGACTCGGGATCATGATTTCTATCTATCCAAACCTTCATCGGAAGCTATAGCCGGTACTTTGCGAGCGAAGTAATTTCCGAAATCAATTAGGTAATAAGTGTCCCGAAATGCTACTCCTAACTTAGCATGGTAGACGGCTGGAGTTTCCCCTCGCGCAACAAAAATATCGCGCAACAAAAATATTGACATCCTGTGCACTGAGGATTATCGTTCGCCCCTTGATTAATTGGCTTAAGCTACAGTGGATCTTACGTCCAATTGTAGTTCTGAATTGATTCGCCAAACTGTTGGTTCAATTCTTAGCCTCAGACTGGTAGGATATGGCCCTCGCACCATTCCACTAAGGTCCCCCGCTTATTCGAACACTCTGGACCCGCCTCAGCGCCGGTGCAGAACCAAGATCTGTAGGAGTCTCATCAAATGAACGTCCTTACTTGCGACAAGTAACATTTTTCCGCTTGTTGTGGGTCCCGTTTCAAAAGTCCTGTCAAATCCGGATTGCATCTCGCTTGATCCGATCTTCTTCCGCAACAGGTCTCACGCGGCCCGGCATGATCGTCCGGGAACGGCCTTATTTATTGGAGGCAACATGGCCGATTGGGATATTCGACTTTTTGGGGAACCGAACATTCAATGTTATGGAACCCCGTCCCCGTGCACACGCCATATTGCGTGTCGAGCGCAGCACTCTCATTGGCGAGGTACAGACCAACGCCATTGCGCTCGCCTCCGACTGCATATTCACAGGGAGAATCGACGTTGCACGTACGCAAACTGGTTGCATGCGCTTCTGCTATGTCCCTCCTGGGTCAATCACGCCGCGTCGCTATCACTGCCAACCGGATCTGGTCGAAGCGGCCGTGAAGCTGAAGTACTCCGGACCGACTCAGGCTGAACAAAGAGTTCGCGCGTTGCAATCGGAAAGAATCCGTGTAGCACCGCAATTCAACAGCACGCGATACGGGCGTCCGGAATATTGCCAATTGTCATTGACTTGCGCACCGGAGATCACGGCAGGTGCGAGCGATGAGTCGGAAATGGGAGTCTTCCACGATCTGTTTCAACCACAGCGGATTGCAAATTTGCGCATCCGCTTAAACGAATTCATGCCCGCTGGATCAGAGGCGGGGATTATCTTCGCCAGTTAGGAGAGAACCACAATGAACGGCGATCTTTCACGTGTAACTTTTAATCCTCTCAAACACTTCACGAGCATCGTGTGGCAGCAGGGCCGGGTGCAAGTGGATGCTGACGGAAATGAACAGACCGCAATTCTGTTGCATCATCTCCGTAGCCTGGCGGCCGATTTGATCGGTCCCCACGGCGGCCCTGATGACGTGTTTGACGCTGACGGAATTACGCAAAGGAACTGCGGCTTCGGCATAGTCGCGGCAGCGGCGGCCGGGGAAACTTTCTTCCCAACCAACGGCTTGTTGAACGAAGAAAAGCCGGTAGTCCTGGAAGCGCGCGCCGACGGCAAAACACCGATCTTCATCACACCCGGTCATTACTACGTCGACGGTTTGCTTTGCGAGAGCGAGAACCTCCGCGTATACCGTGAACAACCTTACCTTGAACGTGTAGACGACGCAGAGATCAAAAAGCTCACTGGCCTGTTCCTGCTCTACATTGACGTTTGGGAGCGGTTTGTCACCGCCGCGGATGATCCATCGATTCGCGAAGTGGCGCTTGGCGGCGCTGATACTGCGGCGCGTAACAAGCTAATTTGGCAAGTCAAGGTGCGCCCGCTAGATGCTAATGCGCTTCCAACCTGCGCTGACTTTACCAACACCGGATGGCCCGCCGTGTTGACTCAGCTTCGACCTGCCAATCGCGGTAAGTTACGCGCCATGGCCAAAGATCGCAACGGAGACGGCGACGAGGATGTGTGCATAACTTCTCCCGAGGCTCGTTTTCGCGGTTTGGAAAACCAACTCTACCGAGTTGAGATTCACAGGGGCGGTAAAGGCATGAACAGCACTGGCACAGGCGTCACCGCAGAAGAAGCGGCCACAATCAAGTGGTCACGCGACAACGGAACGACGGTTGTTCCAGTGAAAGAGAAAATTGGAGATCGTCTGATCGTCAGTGGTTTGCGAGATCTGTCACGTTGGTTTGCAGCAGGGAATTGGGTTGAGATTACTCATGATGCGCTCGAGTTGAGTGGCCGTCCAGGAACTTTAGTGAGGTTGGCCAAGGTAGAGGGGGAAGTTCTTACGCTCGATCCTTATACGACATCCGGAATGATTTACGATCCAGAGACCAAGTTTGAGGGGTTGGAAATTCGCAATCTCAAAGTACGTCGTTGGGATCAGAAACAGCCGGAAGATGATTTGCTGCAAGATGGTGCGATTCCGATCGTCGAGGGCGAGGAAGTGTGGATCGATTTGGAGGACGGCGTACGGATTCAATTTGGATTGGGTCCTCCAGACGCTACTTATCTGCCCGGCGATTACTGGCTGATCCCCGCGAGAGTTGCAACTGGTGACGTCGAGTGGCCTCAGGAAACGTTGATAGATCCGGAAGATCTAACCAGACCAAAGGCGATGCCACCCAATGGTGTGGACCATCATTATGCACCATTAGCGGCGGTGACCTTAACCGCGGGTAGCGTGGACGCGATTGTCGATCTTCGTCACAAGTTTGTACCACTTGCTGTTTGCCGATAATGCGTGGCGATCGGTCGGTGGGTACCGTCCCCAGTAGCGAACCTTGCCTTCGCCGATGAGCCCACTGATCGCACCGGCGGCTTCCTCGATCGGCACGGTCGGGTCGACGGGTGCTGATAAAAAAGATCGATCCTGTCAGTCCTCAGCCTGCGAAGCGACGCCTCGGCGACGTGTTTGATCTGCTCGGGCCGACTGTTGAGCGGAGGTTGCTGCTGCACGCCTTCAGGTCAATGTTCCACCCAAACTTCGTCGCAATCACAACCTCATCGCGGAAGGGCTCCACCGCCTCGCCGACGACCCCTTTCATTCACCCATGGCCGTAAACTTCCGCTGTGTCGAAGAAGGTAACTCTGCGGTCGCATGCCCGCACGTATCAGCTCGACGCCGTCTTTCTTGTCGATGCCGGTCCCGAGCGCGAAGCTGATGCCAATGCATTCTCGTAAGACAATAAATCAATCCACTTGGTTTCCTGCTCACAATCAGGAAGGTGCTATGGAATGCTTATTGCCATATGTCTCATTCGATTCCCGTAGCGACTTTTACCGGGGTGAACTGAGTGTGAGGTTGAGGCACACAAGGCTGGCTTTCAAGTCTTCTTTATCTGTCTTTAATCTACGAGTTCACCCATTTCATAGTTTGTCTCTATTACAAAGGGGCGCTGAATGCTTATCCCGAGACGTTCTTTAGATTCACCGAAAGTTGCAACCGCTCTCGTTGATACTGACCTCGCCTTAAAGCACAGAATTGAAACCCTCGCAGCTTTGCTCTCGACCATCATGGAGGAGATCGACCGACTCCGTGCTGAGTTATCCCCTACGAGGAAATATCCTTCGAATCACAAATCAAAGAAAGATCTTAGACAAGCATTAATCAATGATGAAGGCATCGATTTCTATCGGGAGATCGAGCTTTACGAGATTGAATTAATAAAGAGAGCACTTCATCGCGTGCGCGGATCTCAGAGGCGTGCGGCTGAGTTACTTGGCCTGAATCCTACTACGCTAAATGCAAAGATAAAGCATTTTGCCGCGCGCGGATTTGATCTAACTCTTTTCGTTCGAAACATGGCCAATCGGCAGGACGAGTGACCAAGCTCAGAAACAGTGGTGATGGCTGCATGCGTGCAAAACGTAATGGGGCATTTATGGGCCAGTGAGGCACTTTTGCGGTTCTCCGAGTTCTTGGATAAAAACCCGAGGCTCGGATAAGAGTATAGAAAAAATTATTTCGAAGTGTCGTAATTGTTTCAATGAGATTCACCACGGCCTCTGCAGAATTCAGTAAAGAACATGAGACCTTATTCAGAAGACATACGAGTTCGGATAATCCATTCTTATCAGAATCATGAGGGCTCCCAACGCCAGATCGCGGAGCGGTTTCAGGTTAGCCTAAGCTTTGTTCGCGATCTCCTTAGAAGATATCGTCAAACCGGTAGCATTGCTCCTAAGGAATATCGTGGGCGCACTGCTACGAAAATTGACGAGGAGAGTCTTCAGCTTCTTCTTCGCTGCCTCGATGAAAATCCGGGCCTTCCGCTCTCTTACCTCTGCGCACATTTAGTTCAGGAGCGACAACTTAGAATAAGTCGCACAACGTTGTGGCGAACTATCCAAAAGCATCGAAAAAGAAAAAATCCAAACTAAGGACTCCCCCAAACTCAAAATGGCGGTTTGGACGTGGCGCATCCATGCGAAACGCCCTCACGGGGTTCGTTCTTTCATCAAAATGGCATCCTCGTTGCGTTTCACCAACGTGTCTTAAATAGGCAGAGTGAGAACGTTGAAGTGCTGTCCTGAGATTTCTGCTTCAAGGTCATTCTCTTGTTAGCTGCCATCATCCGTTAAGTGTAATTGCCTTGATGCTCGGTCAAATTGAGACCTGGGCCTTTAGTTCTACTCTGCCGCAGAAAAAATCATGAGGTTTCGAGGAAGAAAGGGAAGACAATGATGAAAAGGATAACTCTTAGTTTGCTCTCATTCGCATGCCTATGTTTAGCCGTTTCGGCAATAGTTGCCCAGGATATTCAAACCAGAGGTTCTATCAACGGAGAAGTAAAGGACAAAAATGGTGCGGCTATAGTTGGAGCTACCGTAAAAGTTGCGGGACAAACAGGCGAACGGACAACAACAACGAACGAACAAGGATTGTTCTCCGTGGAGGCTCTTGTTCCGGGCAATTACACAGTTCGAGTAGAGAGTGCAAACTTCAAGTCAGCTGAAGTGTCGGACGTCACCGTGTTTGTAGGAAAAGCTTCAAGCGTCAACGTGGCCCTTGAGCCGGGAGCGATTTCGGAAACCGTGACAGTAACCGCGGGCGCAGAGATCGATCCGACAAACGTAGCTGTGGGTTCAAACCTGAACGACCAGTTGTTTCAAAATATTCCTGTGCAGAGAACTGTCTCCAGTCTTTTCTATCTTGCACCGGGTACCACAGACAGTCTTGCAGGAGGTAAAGACAACCCTTCGATATCCGGTGGATCAGCGCTGGACAATCTTTATATTGCAGACGGCGTTAACATCACCGACTCGGCATTTGGTGGTCTCGGAACGTTCACTCGTTCTTACGGTTCGCTCGGAACCGGCATCAATACTTCATTCATCAAGGAAGTGCAGGTTAAGACGGGTGGCTTTGAACCGCAATATGGACAATCAGAAGGCGGCATTGTGCAGATCGTTACCCAATCAGGCGGTAACCAGTTTCATGGTGCGCTTTATGGCTACGCCCGTCCAAACGCGTTTGAGGCCACACGCAAGCAGCGTGACGATTTTGCCGTGAATAAGGTTGGAGAAATTCTTGCCTCGGAAAACTATGACGCCGGATTTGATCTCGGTGGCCCAATTCTGAAGGACAAGCTCTTCTTCTTTGGATCCTTTAATCCAACTATTCGTCGAGACATTGGTCAAGGCGCACAGGGTTCCGGGTTACTGACCCTTCTTGGTGACCAGGCACAGCGCTATCGTACGCTGAACTATGCTGCCAAGATCGACTACAACATTAATTCCAAAAACACTCTGGCTTTTTCTCTGTTTGGTGATCCATCAAAGACGAACGTCTCGTCTTTCAGGAGCCTGAACATCGATAACACAACAGCAATGAGCCAACTGGATTATGGCACGCGCAATCTGGCCGTGCGTTATAACGGCTCATTTGGCACCAAAACTGAACTCAGCGCTTCGTTCAGCCGGGGGGACAACCACTTCGACGAATCTGGGTTCGCGAACTTCAACAACATCCTGGACCGGACACAGCCGGCACGCGGCAACTTTACATCGATCGGTCTGGGCTTTGTAGAGCCTACGAAAGGCAAGACCTATCGCACGTCGATCGACGCCACACATTCGCTCCATTTCGTTGGCAGCCACAACCTGGGGATCGGGTATCAGTTTCAACGTGCTTACTACTCCGGAGACCGAGATCGCAGCGGTCCGAAATTTACTATCCCATCGGAAAATGCAACGGGTGACTCGCTTGCAGATATCGTTGGAGCAGCTGGAGCGGCTCAAGCCGCCGGACAAACGATGAACGCAGCTTTCTCATTGCGGGTGAATAATGCCTGCACGTTATGTCCCATTCTGAATATACCGGGAGTTGGACCGAGCAAGGTGTTGCTCAGGGTTGATCGTGCAGAGTTTGGTCAACCGATTTTCGATACCTTCAGCAACTACAACGCTGCTTACGTCCAGGACACGTGGCGAGTCAACAAGTACATCACCGCGCTGTTGGGCCTTCGGACCGAACAGGAGCGTCTGGTTGGTAACCCCGGCAGTACAGGAAACCGCGTCGGTTACAGCTTTACTGATCAATGGGCGCCACGTCTTGGTGTGACCGTCGATCCATTTGGGAAAGGCAACACAAAGTTCTCATACAGCTTTGGACGCTTCTTCGAATATCTGCCCCTGGATTTGGCGGAGCGTTCGCTATCATCCGAAAAGGATTTTACGCTCGCGCGCTTTATTCCTCAGTTCCATCTTGATGCCGGGGGGAATCGTATTGCAGATCTCAATGAGTTTGGCGTCGTAATCCCGGTAATTGATGCGGCCCACTTCGTTACCAATACACCGGGTGCTGGAGGTACAGGCCAGACTTCGGTCTCGGCGCAGGATCCCAGTAATCCAATCCTGCCCGGAACCAAGCTGGGCTTTGCTCAAGAACACGTCATTGGCTTTGAACAACAATTGCCGCGCAACTTTGTGTTATCCGTTCGATATCAGGATCGGCGCTTGAAACGCATTGTTGAAGACGCAGCCGTCGTAGCGCCTGAGGACGCAAGTTTCTTCGGCCAGACTTATTTTATCGGGAATATCAACAGTAAGGTTGACGCCGCCGTAAATCCTATTTCGCATGTTTTTACGCCGGCGTTTGATGCAGGGGGCAATATCACTAACGCTCCGGCCATTTGTGATCCCAATCTAGTCACTGCCGTAAATGATCCACACACAGGCGCGTTGCTGGGAGCCGTGTGCTACGAAACCAACGGTAAGAATGGAAAGCCAGCGGGCAGTTCCGGTGCTGATGGAGTTCCCGATGGATTCGTCGACCCGGTCCACATTTACAAAGCTCTCGAGATAGAAGTCAACAAGCGCTTCTCGAACAATTGGCAGTTGCTTTCTAACTGGCGCATCGCCAGTTTACGTGGTAACTACGAAGGGCATTTTCGAAATGACAACGGTCAAACTGATCCGGGTATCAGCTCGTTGTTTGATTTCACTGCGGGTGATTTCAACCTGCTCGGAGATCAGTTCAAAGTTGGACCACTTAATACGGATCGCCGTCATATAATTAACGTCTTCACCAGTTATCAGTTCAGTAAAGAGAAGTTCGGTTCTTTTGGCCGAAAACTTGGTGGCCTCACTATTGGACCGGCGATGCACTTTGAGACTGGCGTGCCAATCAGCGATTTGCTTGCCCATCCCGTCTATGGGAACGCCGGTGAAGTGCCGGTTGGAGGTCGTGGATCGGAAGGACGAACCCCATCAAATGTCAGGTTCGATTTTCACGCCGATTATCCTTGGCACATTAACGAGAAGATGAAGCTTAGTTTCATTGCTGACTTCTTCAACATCTTCAACACTCAAACGGTTCGCTTGAAGAACCAAAATGCCGAAAGCACCTTGGGTCAACCGAATCCTGATTTCCTGCAACCTATTCTGTTCTACCTTCCTTTTAACATGAGACTCGGCGTGAAGTTTGAGTTCTAGATTAACTTCATTGAGTTCTGAGAGGGAGAAGACGCGAGTCTTCTCCCTCACTTTTTGATAGCTTTGCCCCGAAAGTAGGATTTCAGCGATCCGTGGTCTATTGGGCCAGCAGTGATATAAAACAGGCAGCGACGCAAATCGCTCTAACGTTGCAATTGAATCCTGATCTTTCCGATGCACATTTGTTTGCTGGAAATATTTTGTTGCGTGGTGGAAAGCGCGAGGATGCGAGAACCGAATTCGAAGCCTATCTACGCCTCGCGCCGAAAAAAGAGTTCGCTACTCAAGTGAAACAGATTCTCCAAAAGATGAAAATCTCACCTTAAGAAGTCATTAATATCGATCAACCGTGATGCTGGCAAGCAAAAAGCCTGGCTACTGGAAAAATTAAATAAATAGAATTCGACATTGTGTTGCCAGACGCATCGCGTTTGTCCTATTCTCAGCGCGCTGATTCAGCTCTTCCAAATTGATTAGATCTCTCTAAGCAATCCAACTAATTGTCCATGATTGTTGGCAAGGAGTGGATAATCGATGCCTCCGGATGTCGTGCTGATGACTTGCGCGATGTGAATCGATTGCGTGCTGTCTTTGCCCGAGTGATTGACGAACTCGGTCTGCAGGTTGTGGGGGAACAATTGTGGCGACAATTTCCCGCGCCTGGCGGGGTTACGGGATTAGCTCTGCTTAGTGAATCTCATCTCACTTGTCATACCTACCCAGAGTTTTCTTCGGCTACGTTCAATCTTTACTGTTGTCGAGTGCGGCCCGACTGGCCGTGGTCAGAGAGGCTACGGGAAATGTTGGGCGCTAGTGATGTAAACATTCGTTTGGTCGAACGTAACGTAACTCACGCTGAGCCTCTTTTGGCCGACTCTCGAGTAACAAGCGAATCATGACTGCTTTGACAGCAAACTGTCCCTCGTGTGGTGCCCCCATCAATTTTAAGAGTGGTTCCTCAGTCGTAGTCATTTGCACTTATTGTCGATCTGCAGTAGCTCGCACAGACCGCGAACTGCGTGACCTTGGACGCGTTGCTGAAATAGTCGAGAGCGGATCGCCGCTACAACTTGGACTTCAAGGCACTTGGCGCGGGGTTAATTTCGAGCTTACCGGACACGCTCAAATGGGCCACGAAGCTGGAGGAGTTTGGGATGAGTGGTATGCAACATTTGCGAATGGTTCGACTGGTTGGCTCGCTGAAGCTCAAGGTCGGTTCTACCTCACGTTTCTTCAAAAAATTGACCCCAATGTAATTCCGCGGCTCGATCGACTCCGGCTCGGCATGTCGGTGAGTTCAGTACCCGGGCCCACGCCTCCAATCGTCGCCGAAATTGGTTTCGCACGGACATTGGGTGCATCTGGCGAGATTCCGTATGAGCTCACTCCCGGACAGACTTTTTATTATGCCGATCTCTCCGGATCGGGAAATACGTTTGCAACGATCGACTTCAGCGATACACCACCTTCGGTTTATACCGGACAACTCGTAACGCTCGCTGAGTTGGGCCTTGCAGATGCCCGTGCTGCTGAACGTGAGGCACGGATGGTCACTGCTGTCTCGCTATCATGTCCTAACTGTGGTGGCCCACTCGCCCTACATGCACCGGATCGCACAGAGCGTGTGGGATGCCCGAACTGTAATAGTTTGATCGACGTGAATCAGGGAAAGCTCAGCTTTCTCAAATCGCTCGGTGCTGGAAAGTATCAGCCTGATATTCCGGTGGGGGCCGTTGCGGAGTTCGAAGGCGCCAACTACCTCGTGCTTGGTTTTGTTGTCAGGAGCGTCGAGATCGAAGGCTTGCGCTACTTCTGGTCTGAGTACCTCCTTTATCACCCACACATTGGTTTCCGGTGGCTTGTGAACAGCGATCATCATTGGAGTTTTGTTCAAGCAGTTGCTCCAGGCGAGGTTTCAGAGGAAGGGAATCGCGTTCACTTCCATGGCAAGAGTTTCCGGATCTTCCAGGATGCACCAGCACGAGTGGAATACGTAATGGGCGAGTTCTATTGGAAAGTCGAAGTTGGCGAAGGAGTGCAGGCGACTGATTATGTGAACCCTCCCGAAATGCTCTCACTAGAACTGACTAGAAATCCACCTCGGGAAGGTTCGAAGGTTGAAACAGGCGAAGTCAATTGGTCGCTCGGTAGGTATGTGCCGCGAAAGGAAGTCGAAAAGAAGTTTAACGTCCGGCTTCAGGCTCCGTCGAATGTCGCTCCTAATCAACCGTTTCTCTATAAAGGCATTTATCCATACTGGGCAGTGCTGGTTGCGATCTTATTCATCATCGGCTTATTTACGCTTGTAGTAAGCGGCTCAAACGATGTGATGACGAAGAACTTTAGTTTTGAGCCGTTGCAGAATGCTGAGGCCACACAAGTAGCTTTCAGCGATCCATTTGAACTCGTCGCGCGCCGAAATATTCGAGTGCAGGCTACATCCGCGGTCAGCAATTCATGGATTTACGTTGCCGGCGATTTCATAAATGACGACACTGGTCTGGTCCAGACATTCGAGCTGCCAGTCGAGTACTACTACGGGGTTGAAGATGGTGAAAACTGGACTGAAGGTAGCCAGTCTGCACACACTCTTCTCTCAGCGTTGCCGGCGGGGAAGTACACGCTTCGGCTGGAAACACAGTGGGGACCGCAATTCAACGCACCTGCCAATATCACCATCAAGATAGATCAGGGACACACATCTTTTTTCAATTTTCTAATGGCGCTCCTTGTGATTTCGATCGTGCCGGTGGGGATCGGTTTTTGGCAGTTCAATTTTGAACGCAGGCGGTGGTCGGAAAGCATGTTTGGCGGCTCGTCGAGTTCTAGTTCGGACGACTAGTCAACCTGGAAGGATTCAATCAGATGTTAGGTAAAGCTTACTTCGCGATTGGCCTCGCGGTAATTCTACTCTTCGGCGCGTCGTCATTCCTTGGCTGGGAATTAGGAACGCCGTCCCGCGAAGTGTTACCTGCTGACGCACGAGGCCCGAACGGATATCGCTCGTTTCACTTTTGGCACTATGGCTTCCATGGAGGCAAATGATGTTGCTTAAACTCGCGTTCGTGAAAAATGGTCTCGGCTCAACAGTCGTTCCGATGGATCAACTCGGTAGCCTTGTGTTGCAGTCACTCGTGTTCGCTCTTATTGGCATTGTGATTTTTGCCATCGCCTTTTGGATTATTGTAAAAGTGACGCCTTTTTCGGTTCGGAAAGAGATTGAGGAAGATCAAAATGTGGCAATGGCAGTTTTAATTGGAGCGATCATCATCGCCATAGCAATAGTCCTGGCCGCCGCCATTCAGGGTTGAATCTTCAATGCATCGCACGCCTTTGCTTTTTCTAAACGTGCTGATCATCGCGACCTGCGGTTTAGTATATGAACTGCTCGCCGGAACACTGGCGAGTTACGTCTTAGGTGATTCAGTCACACAGTTTTCACTGATCATCGGCATCTATCTCGTCGCGATGGGAGTGGGCTCCTGGTTGTCACGATTCTTCGACAGCGGACTCGCTCGTCGGTTTATTGAGGTTGAACTCGGCGTCGCTATACTCGGTGGTTTTTCAGCTCCTCTTCTTTTTCTCTCCTTTGCCCGCATAAGTTATTTCTACGTAGTCCTGTATTTTGTCGTCTTCGCAATTGGAGTTCTGGTGGGTCTGGAGATACCACTCCTCATGAGGATTCTTAAAGACAACCTGAATTTCAAAGACCTCGTTTCTCGTGTGCTCGCATTCGACTACATCGGTGCCCTCGTAGCATCTTTGTTGTTCCCTGTTCTTTTGGTCCCCCGCCTCGGTCTCGTCCGCACGTCTCTAATATTTGGAATGCTAAATGCCGCTGTCGGACTCTGGGGCACCTGGCTTATGCGTCCACTGATCAAAGGAAGTGTTGCCGGGATGCGCAGCCGCGCTATTGCGGTGATGGTTTTATTACTGATCGGTGTTATCAAGGCAAACACTCTGACTGCACTCGCGGAAGAACAACTTTTTGCAGACGATGTCGTTTATGCAAAAACGACACCCTATCAGCGAATAGTAGTCACCAAAGGAAGGGCAGGCTTTCAACTCTTTCTCAATGGCAATCTGCAGTTCAGTTCCACGGATGAATACAGATACCACGAAGCCTTAGTCCACCCAGCCATGGCAGTCGCAGGACAACCGCGGCGAGTGTTAGTCCTCGGCGGTGGAGACGGTTTGGCTTTACGTGAAATTCTTCGGCATCCCTCAGTGGAGCAGATAACGTTAGTGGATCTTGATCCGGACATGACTTTGCTGTCGAGGAGATTTCTTCCGCTGGCGGATCTAAATATGCATTCATTCGATGATCCGCGTGTTCATGTGATTAACCGCGATGCGATGATCTGGTTGGAAGAAGCAACTGACGTGTTTGATGCGGCAATAGTCGACTTTCCAGACCCGAATACATTTGCGCTCGGTAAGCTTTACACGTCCCGGTTTTATCGATTGCTGAAAGCACGACTGACGCCGACAGCAGCAGTAAGTATTCAATGTACATCCCCATTGTTTGCGCGCGCGTCATACTGGTGCATCGTCCGCACAATCGAGTCGGCCGGATTTCACGTCCGTCCATATCAAACTTCGGTGCCCTCGTTTGGGATCTGGGGGTTTACGCTGGCAAGTATGAACGAGTTTGAAATACCGAAGCATGTGCTCGCGGGTTTGCGCTTTCTCGACGACAATTCAATTGCCTCGATGTTTGTGATCCCTCTCGACATGTCGCCAGTCAATGTTGAAATCAATCGTTTGGACAATCAGGTATTGGTTCGTTATTACGAATCCGAATGGCGCCATTATGAGTAGGCTGACGCGCTGTTCAAGGAGTCCAACGGCTTTGCCGCAAAGGTCCAGTTTCATTGAATTCGGCTTTGCCAGCCGTTGTGAGGCATGGCTCTGCCCTGCCGTAAGCGAGCTTAGATTTGATTTTGGGCTACGCCCTCAAGCTTTTGAACTGCAAACACATCGAGGGCGTAGCCCAAAACCAATTATCGCTCGCACACGGCAGGGCGGAGCCATGCCTCACAACAGCTGGCAAAGCCGAATTAAGGCGACTTGGTCTCTTGAGGCAAAGCGAACAGAACAGTCTTTCTTAGTTGAACAAGTATCCATAAGATGACGGACCACCTCTTTACAAGGCGTGAAATTCTGGCAGCATTTCTTGGAGTACCGGTCGCTCTTTCCGCATGCAGATCAAGTGTCACGCCCTCATTGCCAGATGGAGAGATTGTCGGCGCATCTGATGTTATTGGTCACAAGATAAGAGATGGATTGCGAGTTCAACCGCCAGCTGATAACTGGGAACGAACAGGCGTTGTAATCGTCGGCGGGGGAGTCGCCGGCCTCTCTGCGGCGTGGCATCTACAAAAGAGAGGTTTTGAAAATTTTATCCTGCTCGAGCTTGAACCAGCGCCTGGTGGAACCGCCAGAAGTGGCGATAATCCCGACGCCGTTGTTCCTTATCCGTGGGGAGCTCACTATGTTCCCGCACCCTTGAAAGAAAACTTGAGACTGATTTCGTTGCTCACCGAGATGGGTGTAATAGAGGGAGTGGATCAGGACGGCAATCCGTTCGTTGCTGAACAGTTCCTGTGTAGAGACCCCGAGGAGCGAATCTATTTCAAAGGACGATGGTACGAAGGCCTGTATCTTCATGCGGGCGCCGACAGACAGGATCTTGCGCAACTCGATAAGTTCAACGCTGAAATCGGCAACTGGGTTGACTGGCGAGACAACAAAGGGCGTCGAGCATTTGCAATACCCATTTCTAACAGCAGCGACGACGAGCAGGTCAAAGCACTCGACAAGATTTCTATGAGCTCGTGGCTACAAGCACGCCAACTCGATTCACCTCGTTTGCGTTGGCTTGTCGACTACGGGTGTCGTGACGATTATGGTCTAACTATAGACCAAACCAGCGCCTGGGCCGGGTTGTTTTACTTTGCCTCCCGAGTTACCCACCGAGGCGCAGAATCCCAACCTTTAATTACCTGGCCGGAGGGAAATGGCCACCTGGTTTCCTATTTGTACAGTAAAAGCAAAGCGAAGATTCGCCTTGGATTTGCCGTGACTGATGTGATACCGAAAGGCATTGAAGGTAACAATGCAGTTGATGTGGTTGCAGTGGACCACGAAGGCAGCAATGCAAGAGGGTTTCATGCTGATCGAGTCATCTTTGCTGCGCCTCACTTTTTGACGAGGTATCTCATCCGACCATTTCGCGAGGATCCACCCTCGTATACATTGGAATTCAAATACGGCGCTTGGATGGTGGCGAACCTGGTTCTCCGCGACAGACCAAAAGATCTCGGATTTCCGTTAGCATGGGACAACGTTCTGTACGAAAGTCCCTCGCTTGGTTATGTTGTGGCGACGCACCAACGCGGCTTAGATCGTGGTCCAACGGTATTCACCTATTACTATCCACTGTGTGATGCAGATCCTCGAGTTGCTAGAACAAGATTGCTAAGTACTGATCGTCGTGGTTGGGCTGACATTGCGTTAACCGATCTGGAACGTGCCCATCCAGCAATACGCTCCCTATGCACACGTTTGGACGTAATGCGTTGGGGACATGCGATGATTAGGCCCCAACCTGGATTCATTTGGGGAGGCGCTCGGTCCAAGGCACAAAAGCAGTTTCGTGGAATCCATTTTGCGCATACGGATCTTTCAGGCATCGCGTTATTCGAAGAGGCGCTTGACCACGGAGTTCGTGCGGCCGAGGAAGTGTTGAGTGAACTTAACAGAGCGTAGCCGTAGCAGTTCTTAACGTCTCCTCTGAGCGTTGCGCTTCGTGTTAGTTCGTGTGATTCGTGGATCGTTCTTTTTGTCGGCATAAAGCGGACGATCCACGAATCACACGAACTAACACGAACCAAACAGGCCTGGGAATTACAGTTTTCCCGAACTCTGTGATGCCCGGTGAAAATGAGATCAGGCCCATAGACACCATGAATGCGGAATTATCTGGATCGCTCCGATCAACAACTACTCTGACTACCTCGACGACAGCGTCCTGGTGGCTTTTTTCGCCCCAAGTAGATCTCTTTGCATTTCTAGGCAGTGCAATTGTCTCGCTTGTCGCACTTTGGATTGGAGCGCGGCTTGGCGTTCTCAATGATGACTCACCTGATTGGATCTGGATCCCTTTCGTATTATTAATTGATGTCGCTCATGTGTACGCAACCGCTTTCCGTGTGTATTTTGACACCGCTGAACTAAAGCGACGGCCGCTCCTTTACTCTAGCGTTCCATTGATTGGTTATGCGATCGGAGTTGCGCTTTATTCAGAAAGCGACTTGTTTTTCTGGAGAGCGCTTGCTTATCTGGCTGTTTTTCATTTCGTCAGGCAGCAGTATGGGTGGGTGGCTCTATATCGTGCTCGAGTCGATGAGCAAGGTGTTTGGGGCAAGCTAATCGACTCGTTCGCGATCTATTCAGCAACCATTTATCCACTTGTTTACTGGCATGCCCACTTACCGCGGCGTTTCTGGTGGTTTCTCAAAGACGACTTCAGCTCTCTTCCCTCTATTTTCGCTCGAGCATTGTGGCCAGTTTATATTTCTGCACTTCTGTTGTACGCACTGCGCTCATTGTATCGCGTGATTGTTCACGGCAAGATGAATCCAGGAAAAGACATCGTTGTGGCAACGACAGCTCTTTGCTGGTATGTAGGGATTGTTGCGTTCAATTCCGATTACGCGTTCACGGTGACGAACGTAGTTATTCACGGAGTGCCATATCTGGTGCTTGTTTATTGGTATGCGAGTCTCCGTCGTGAACAAGCTGTTGGTTCGTATCGGATAGCTGCGCGCGGACCAATAGCGTTCCTATTGACACTTTGGCTCATGGCTTATTTGGAAGAGATGTTTTGGGATCGAGGAGTTTGGCACGAGCGCGGCTGGCTTTTTGGCAGTGCCTGGAACTTAGAATCACTCAAAGTTTGGTTTGTGCCGCTTCTGGCGATACCACAACTTACCCATTATGTGCTTGATGGTTTTATCTGGCGACGGAAAAACAATCCGAGTTTTACGCTTACATCAAAACCTTCCGCAGTTTCGACGTTTGCAGAGTCGAGGTGAATGATCTTTTCGTAATTGACCAACCAATTCGCGTAACGCGTACTGACCTTGCTATTCGGTGCGGAGTGCTGTGATTGGGTTCACCCTCATCGCTTTGCGTGCGGGCAGGTAACATGCAAGGAGTGCGACCAGTAACAGCAGCAGGGCAACGCCGATAAATATCTTTGGGTCCGTGGCGCTCACCGTGAACAATAGATTCGACATAACGCAAGTCAGCCAGCCGAATCTTCGTTATTCTCAAATTCGAGCAGAGTATTATCAACGTCCCAACTCTTTAACTCCCAATCGTGTGCCGCGACTGCCACTGCGGCCACGTACCGCTGGCCTGCATCGATCGATTTTATTGACCAGCGCGACGCTTCATCTTCGTTCCAGGTTGTGCGTAAGAGCCGTGCCGGTTCACCGGGCGTCAGCGTTACCTCGAATTGATCCAATGGCAATGAGAGGCCACTTCCTGTTGCTTTAATGAAAGCTTCCTTACGGGTCCAGCAGTTAAAGAATGCTTCATGCCGTAGCTCTGCCGACACTGCATTCAGACAAGCAACTTCGCCCGGGGAGAAAAATCGTTTTGCAATGTCATCACCAGTGAAGTCCGTCCTGATGAGTTCGAGATCTACGCCAAGCTCGCCAATAAGTGTAAAGGCGTAAAGGGCAAGACCGGCCGAATGCGCCAAATTAAAGTACAGTGGTTGTGCCTGCAGACAGGAATCTGCGAGTTGTGGCTTCCCATTAACCCCATAGATGAATTCAATTTCTGCTGCAGACGTTTTCAGATAGCGGGAGAGAATGGTCCTAAGACATCCGCGGGCCACAATGAAATGCTGACGATCTCTTTCGAAGTGGAACCGCCCAGCGCGAGCAAGCTCGTCCTGTGAAAGCGATTGCCTAAGTCCCTCTACGATTGTGGTCGTGAGATCGAGAGGAGTCCGCCAAATATGAACCTCTTTTGCGCCGAGCCTTAAATAATTGGGTAAGCCCGCCATGACATGCGCTGCTCGCAACCGGTGGGTTCAGACTTTTCAGTTGACCGTGAGGTAATCGGGAACTTCCGCCTTCCGGTCTCGTCAAACCGCATGAGCGTTCCGTTTGGACTGGTTTGCCTGTATTGCCAGCAGGCAAGGATGACAGAAGACGGTGCGACTAATTGTTCGTTGCAGCCTCTTCCATTTTCTTACGGAGGCTGAGTGGCCTCATGTCAGTCCAGACTTCCTTGATGTACTCCAAACATTCGGCTTTAGTTCCGGTCTTGCCGGCATCTTGCCAGCCCAGTGCGTTCTCTCGATCGGCCGGCCAGATCGAGTACTGCTCTTCATGGTTGAGCACTACCTTGTAAATCGTATTATCCTCGCGTTCTTCTCCATCCATTTGGGTGCGTCCTCCTCGCTCTTTCAAGCCACACTCTAAGATCGCTTGATCCGCTATGAACAATAAACATTTTGGCTCATGTTGTACATGTGTATTAGAAATCTTTCAGCATCTTTGCTCTCGAGTTCGAGCTTTGAGCCCTCGTCCAATCGACAGACGTCCTTTATAATGCAAAACAATTCGTGCGAGAAGCAACCTCTTCGGATCGGACTATCTGATCGTGCCCATTGTGGTCGTTCAACGATAAATCGCACTCTGAATTTGCTTCTGCTCGCTTGCGCGAAAAGCCCAGGAGGACCTTCTACAAAGCCTACCTTGGTAGGCGCGTACATCAACTCCAACTAGCACACTTCAACAACCCCCGACGAAAATGCGGCCAGCACTTCGTATCTCTCCTGACTTGGATACCAAACGCCCAGCGGCCGGAATGTGTGTTCAGGCAATGTTTGAAAAGCAGGCTGAATGCGCACCAACAAGGGTCGCGGTTGTTTTCGAAGAACAGCAAGTCACGTATGGGGAACTGAACGCTCGTGCAAATCAGCTTGCGCATCATCTGTTACAGCTGGGGGTTGGAGCGGAGGTGGCTGTGGGCTTGTGTCTGGATCGTTCGGTCGAGCTGATCGTGGGAGTGCTGGGGATCTTAAAAGCTGGGGCCGCTTACGTGCCACTGGATGCGAGTCAGCCGCCAGCGCGCCGCCGGATGATTCTCGAAGCTGCTGGCGCGCGCGTGTTGGTCAGCAGCAGTGAGCTGGCAAAGGATTTACATGCGTCTGTGAAGAACATGGTGTGCCTCGATGCTGAGGCCGAGTTACTCGCCCAGGCGAGTACGGATAATGTTAGCAGCGCGGTTGCGGCTGAGAATCTCGTTTACGTGATCTTCACTTCCGGGTCCACGGGCCGACCCAAGGGGGTGGCTGTTGAGCATCGACAATTAGTCAATTACATCGATGCGATCTGGGAAGAACTTGCTTTGCCGGCAGGCAGCAGCTTTGCGAGCGTCTCCACTATCGCCGCTGATTTGGGAAATACGGCGGTGTTTCCAGCTTTATGTAAAGGAGGCACGCTGCATCTAATCGCCGAGGAACGCACCACCGATCCCGAGGGATTGGCGGCATACTGCCAGCGCCATCCTATCGACTGTCTGAAGATCGTCCCAACACATCTGTCGGCATTGCTTGCAGCGTCCGAGGCTGCCGACTTGCTGCCGCGGCGGCGCCTGGTGCTGGGCGGCGAAGCCTGTCCCTGGAACTTAGTGGAAAAGATTGCCACGTTAGCGCCCGCTTGCGTGGTCCTCAATCACTACGGACCAACTGAAGCGACCGTCGGCGCAATAACTAACCACGTCCGGGCCGAAGACGGTGAGCGCATCTCGGAGACGGTACCGCTGGGTCGTCCGCTGGCAAACATGCAAGCTTACATTCTCGATCAGCAACTGCGGCCAGTGAGGCGTGGTGTACCGGGCGAGCTGTATGTCGGCGGCGCTGGGCTGGCGCGAGGATACATCAATCATGCGGACTCGACTGCTGAGAAGTTCATTCCCAGTCCGTTTAGCAATGCGGGCGAGCGTCTGTACAAGACAGGCGATCGCGCGCGCTATCTGGGTGATGGGCGGATTGAGTTTCTGGGGCGGGTCGATCATCAGCTAAAGATTCGCGGTTATCGGATCGAGCCTGGCGAGATCGAGGCGGTCGTTAGACAGCACCCGAGCGTGCGCGAGACAGTTATTCAGGCTCGAGAAGATGAACCAGGAGACATGCGACTAGTTGCTTATGTTGTTCCAAATTTAGACGCCGGTTTGGAACTGATCGCGACTCCACAAAGACTATCACAGATCGCCGGCTCCCTTGTTCTTGACTTACGGCGTTTGCTTGACGAAAAGCTGCCCAGGTACATGATGCCTTCCGCTTTCGTGCTGCTTAACGCTTTGCCACTGACGCCCAATGGAAAGTTAGACCGCAACAGTTTGCCCCAACCCGCTCGATTAGATACGGAGTTGGAGTCGGATGTTCCTCCTCAAACTTCAACGGAAGAAATACTGGCAAGTATCTGGGCTCGCGTTTTGAAGCTGAAGCAAGTCGGGGTAAATAACGATTTTTTTCAGTTGGGTGGTCATTCGTTAATGGCCGTTCGTTTATTTGCCGAGATCGAGAAGATGTTTGGAATTAGACTTCCGTTGGCTACGCTGTTCGAAGCGCCAACCATCTCACAGCTCGCAAAGATTCTTGAGGGTGATTGCCCGTCGGGGTCTTCGCTCGTGCCTATCCAGCGACACGGTACAAAGCCACCTCTTTTTTGTGTTCACGCCTGTGGAGCGCATGTATTCATTTATCTTCCACTGGTGGCTCATCTAGATCGTGACCAGCCGGTGTACGGACTGCAAGCACAGGGTATCGATGGAATACAGGAACCTTTCACGCGAATTGAAGACATGGCGGCACATTATATAAAGGAGATTCGCGAAGTTGATTCTGAGGGGCCGTATTATTTGGTAGGCGACACTCTCGGTGGACTGATTGCTTTTGAGATCGCTCAACAACTGACGAGCCAAGGCAAGGAGGTCGGGTTGCTGGCGATGTTTGATACGGCTTGTCCTTTGCCCTTGTCCTTTGGCCCGAGGGCAGTGTCACATTTGCGTCATCTGAAAGAATTTGGAGCGAAGCACTATGTGCTCTCCGCGGGCGGGGCGGTGGCGCGAAAACTGGGTCTGAGATTCCCGCATGTTTCTGCTCCTGTCGGATTGAATGCTGCCGAGCAGGAGTTCGCGGATGATGTTTCAGCCTCTAACGATGCGGTTCAACGAACCGAATGGGGTATTTACCTGGCCACACATGTTAATTACCGGCCTCCGGGTAAACGGCTTCCCGGCCGAATCACATACTTTCGCGCCAGAGATAACCGGTACGGGCGAGGCGAAGACGATTATCGACTAAATTGGAAGAGAGGGGCTGACGAATTCGAAGTTTATGACATTCCCGGCCGCCACGACACGATCCGTGAGGAACCCTTTGTTGCTGGTCTCGCCGATAGATTCGTATCCTCTCTTCAGAGGGCCCAGCAGCGCGATCCGAGGTTTCAAAAACAGGGAAGCTCGATTTCAACAAAAGTGTCGGCGTGAGCGAGTTCGGTTCGTCATCAGAAAGCGGTGAGCGTAACGACGGCCGGTGTCTGTGTCGTATGCCTTGCAAAACTTCCCAATCTTCCGCATCCGCTTCCGCTCTATTTTAAGGCGGCGCGAAGCCCCAGCAAACCGCGATTTTCGGTAGCCTCGAATCACAGTTTTAAAGACTCATTATTCTCTATTTCCGGTATTCGCACGCCTTTATCCATTTGTGTATGTAACAGAGACGCGTGCGAAGCGACGAAATTCTCCGATCGCGCGCTCTTTGATAATATGACAATTTAGAACCGGTTATGTACGAGCAGTCCTCGGGTGGGCTCCTTGATGACTTCCACAATAACAATACGGGAAATAGATTCGATTCCGGAGATGAAGGCTCTCGAAAAACTTCAGAAGGAGGTCTGGGGTTGGGACGATCTCGACACAATGCCTTTGATGAACTTCATAGCTACTAAGGAAGTTGGCGGGATCTTAATAGGAGCTTTCGACCAGGAAAGACCGATTGGGTTTGTGTTCGGGTTCGTCGGCTACGATGAGGGTGAGATTGTCTTTCATTCGCATATGTTGGCGGTTCTTCCGGAGTTTAGGGAGCATGGTATTGGTTACAACCTCAAGCTCGCTCAACGGCGACAGGCTATGGCAAAAGGTTTCAAGTGCATCACGTGGACTTTTGATCCGCTGCAGAGTCCTAATGCCTACCTCAATTTCAGCAAACTCGGTGTGATAGCCAGCAAATACAAAGTTAATTTCTATGGAGAGCAAACTTCAAGCTCGTTGCACCGCTTCATTGGCACAGATCGACTCTGGGTCAGTTGGTTTCTTGAAAGCAATAGAGTTAAGCAGCGTCTCGAATGCGGATTGACGGAAGAGCTTTGTCAGAGTGACCTCGCGCAGCTCGTATCACTTGTTAAAAAGGGGGCGGATGGTTGGCCTCAGACTCGGTCGGTAGCGGTTCTGACCGAGGATCGGCTGCTGATCGAAGTTCCCCCTGATATCAGTCGTTTGCAGCAACAAAATCCGCAATTGGCAGTTGCGTGGCGTAACGCTACTCGCACTGCGTTTACGGAGGCGCTAGGTGCGGGCTATATCGTTGAGGACTTTTACCGGCTAAACCGGGATGGGGAGTTAGCGGGTCACTATTTACTTAGATCGAAGATACCAAATGGAGTCAACTACGACTCAAAGTAAGCACTCATGCATTTACGCCCACCTCACGGCGCAAGCGGAGCAGACACCGCACGCATTGGCTATTGCGGCGCCACATAGGCGACCATTGACGTATGCGGGTTTGCTCACCCAGACACATGCCGTAAGGGCCGCGCTGAATTCGATAGGCATTGGGCGCAATGACCGCGTTGTGATGGCTCTTAATAATGGTCCCGAGATGGCTGTCGCCTTCATAGCCATGGCCTCGTGCGTAACTTGTGTTCCACTCAATCCAAATTACCGGGCCGACGAGTTTGAATTTTATATATCACGCCTAAACGCGAGGGCACTGGTTGTTGAGTCGGAATCGAACTCTCCTGCGAAAGCCGTAGGAACGGCTCTCGGCCTTTCGATTATTGAACTCTCACCTCAGCGCGATGCGGAAGCTGGTATCTTCCAGCTCTCCGGCGCTGGGGGCATGTTCAACGCGCGCGGAGGTTTCGCGCAACCCGAAGAACATGCGCTGCTGCTTCATACCTCCGGCACGACATCGGCGCCAAAGATCGTTCCCTTGACCCACGGCAATGTTTGCAGCATGGCTACAAACAACCAAGTCTTTCTCGGGCTCACGGGTGAAGATCTCTGCCTCAATGTGATGCCCTTGTTCCATTCCACCGGTCTCATTGGGGTAACGCTCTCATCGATGATGAGTGGCGCGGGTGTTGTTTGTCCCGAGGGTTTTTACGCACCGAAGTTCGTTGATTGGTTCGAAGAATTTAAACCCACGTGGTTCACCGCCGTACCGAGCATTCATCAGGCCATTCTGTTGCGCACGGCAGTTGAAAGAGACCGCGTCTCCCAAAATCGGTTGCGGTTCATACGGTCGTCCTCGTCCGCATTGCCCCGATCTGTTTTGCAGGAACTCGAGGCGACCTTTGACGCACCCGTAATCGAATCTTACGGTTTAACTGAGTGCGGAATGATCGCGTGCAATCCGCTGCCACCCGGTCAACGAAAAGTTGGATCGGTTGGAGTTCCAACTCTGGTTGAACTTGCGATCAGGGAAGAGGCGGGTGCGTTATTGGAGCCTCATCAGACGGGTGAGGTGTTAGTCCGAGGTGCATGCGTAATGAGTGGATATGAGGACAGCGCCGCAGTGAATGAAGAGTCCTTTACAGGCGGGTGGTTCAAAACTGGCGACCAGGGATTTCTCGACACGAACGGTTATCTGTTTCTCACCGGAAGACTCAAAGAGATTATTAATCGCGGAGGCGAAAAGATTGCCCCTCTCGAAGTTGATGAAGCTCTGATGGACCACCCCAGTGTGGAGCAGGCCGTTACATTCGGGGTACCGAATGAATTATTGGGTGAGGAAGTTGCGGCAGCGGTGGTCCTTCACCTCGAGTGCACTGCCACTGAAAAGGAGATTCGTGACTTTGTTAGCAAACGCCTCGCTGACTTTAAAGTCCCCCGGCAGATCTTGATCCTGACGGAGATCCCTAAGGGATCGTTTGGCAAAATACAGCGAAATGGGTTGGCTAAACGTCTCGGAGTTAAACCCTGTGACCAATTGCCCTTAAAGAACGAAGCAGGATATACGCCACCAGCGACGTGGGAAGAGTCGAGGCTGGTTGAAATTTGGGCACGCGTACTTGGACTGAATTCGGTTGGTATTCACGACGACTTTTTCGCGTTGGGGGGCGATTCTATTCTGGCAACGCAGGTTGTCTCACAAGTGCGCAAAGTAATGCAGGTGGAGTTGTCACAGGTGAGCTTATTTGAAATGCCCACGGTAGCCGAACTCGCCCGGAGTCTTCAAACTACGCCAAAGAAAACCGGCGATGAGGCAATGCCGATCAGATCAGTTCCGAGAGATTGAAAACCGAATCATGCCTGGGGTCAAATCAGGCAACCTGGGCCAGGCGAATTCGTCAGCGATTGCCGATTTGCAAATGATTACTAACGATGAAGACAATATTGGTTTTGCTGAATCGGTCGAGTCGACTGACGCGATCAATTCGGAGTTTTATGGGAAATTTCAGTTCCCCTGGGCACCAACCGCTTTTGATACTCCAACCGATCCGAATTTCGAAACTATCATGCTCAATCAGAGCGTCGGTAGTTGGGACCATTCATTGATTCCCACTAATTCAAGAATTTGGGTTGCCGGTTGCGGCACTAATCAAGCAATTTTTACTGCGCTCCGATTTCCTAACGCAACGATCCTGGCTACAGATCTATCGACCAGATCTTTGGACACTTCCAGTAACACCGCCGCGCAATTGGGAATTTCAAATGTCGAATTCAGGCGAGAAAGCATTAACAACGCGGCCTTCGAGCGCGAGTTCGATTACATAATTTGCACTGGGGTAATCCATCATAACGCCGATCCGAAAGTGCCGCTGACTAAACTATCCAGGGCCTTAACTCGCGATGGGATTTTAGAGCTGATGGTGTACAACCGATATCATCGGATAGAAACCACTGCCTTCCAGAAAGCGATAAGAATTATCGCAGGCACCGCTACGGAAACTAACTTTGATTCGGAAATGCAGATCGCTCAAAGAATCATTGCAGTGTTTAAGATGCCAAACAATATGGCCCAGTTCCTTCAGAACTATAAGGAATGTCCGGAATCGAGATTGGCGGATGCGCTACTTCAGCCGGTTGAATACAGCTTTACCATTCCATCATTGGAATCGTTAGCGGCAAGTTGCAACCTGAGATTGCTGGCTCCCTGTATTAACCAGTTCGATATCGGCAGTAGGAATGTTCTTTGGAATTTGGAGTTCGAAGACGACAGTCTACAAACGCTCTACGACTCGTTATCTGATTCGCGACGCTGGGAAATTTCGAATTACCTAATGTTGGAAAGATCGCCGATGCTTTGGTTTTACCTTCAAAGGACTGACTCTAAATGGGAGAACAAATCCGAAAAGCAACTGACCAACGAATTTCTCCAACAAACGTTTGCGAAGAGTAATACCAAGAAGCAAGTCTTCATCAAGTCGGACGACGGAACTTATGTGCTTAGCGACCGACTGCGGCCTTATCCCGGTCTTCACATGGACAATCTCTGCAGCAGAATCCTCGCCTTGCTTACTAATGCGCCGGGTACTCGCATACGAGATATTCTTGAAGAGCTGGGAGTGGAAGCAGGATTTTCACTTGCGAACAAATTACGATTATATCTGACGACCAACGCCTTCCCCTTCTTAGTTGCTAGTTCGGAAGGCGCTTGATTCGTATTGGAAGTGCAATCTCGCCAGCTTAAGGAATCTGTTGGTGTTTGGACACCAGAGGTACGGTACGGCTAGATATTATGGGGGCAGTAACTTACGAATTTCCCACATCATTTGCCCAACAGCGCCTGTTATTTCTAGATCAACTGGAGCCGGGCAGCCCTTTTTATAATATTCCGCAAGCGATCAGTATTAAGGGCCATCTCAATGTTCCGGCTCTGAGAAATACTTTCGCGGAAATTGTTCGGCGACACGAGGCGCTCCGCACAACATTCTCGGAGCGCGACGGTAGCCCTATTCAGATCGTCGCGAAAAGTCTGACGCTGGAACTGCCGGTCATCGATCTTACGGCACTACCCGCATCTGAGCGCGAAGCCGAGGCCTCACGATTGGCTAAGGAAGAGGCCGAGAAACCTTTTGACTTGACCACTGGGCCGCTCGTGCGAGGTCGCTTGTTGGCCCTCGAAGATGTTTCTTTTGTTCTGCTTTTTACGATACACCACGTGGTTAGCGATGGATGGTCGATGGGCGTGTTGTTTCGCGAGCTTGGAGCGATCTATGAAGCATTTGCGAATGGCCGACCGTCGCCCTTGCCCGAACTGCCCATTCAATATGCAGACTATGCCGTTTGGCAGCGAGAGTGGTTACGGGGAGAAATCCTCCAGAACCAAATCGGTTACTGGAAAACCAAACTTGCTGGCGCTCCTCCAATTCTAGAACTGCCAACCGATCGACCTCGTCCGGCAATGCAGCGTTTTTATGGCGCGAAGCAGGTTCGCCATCTGCCGCTGAGTCTGACAGAAAAACTGAAACAGCTGAGTCTGGAGGAGCGAGCTACTCTTTTCATGACCTTGCTGGCGGCTTTCCAAGTGCTATTGTGCCGGTACACGAATCAGGATGACATCGTGGTCGGTTCTCCCATAGCAAACCGGACCCGCGCGGAAACAGAAGATCTGATTGGGTTCTTCGTTAACACACTCGTACTTCGCACAAATCTGGGCGGAGATCCAAGCTTTCGCGATTTGCTCAAACGAGTAAAGGAAGTGGCCCTTGGCGCCTATGATCATCAGGACGTCCCGTTTGAAAAACTCGTTGAGGATTTAAGACCAGATCGCGATCCCGGACGTAATCCACTTTTCCAAGTGTCTTTTGTCCTTCAGAATGCAACCCGGTCAAAACTCGAACTTGCCGGTCTGACTTTAGAGCCACTGGAAATTCACAGCGGCACTACAAAGTTTGACTTGTCGCTTTCGATTCTTGAGGGAATTGATGGATTGAAGGCTACCTGGGAATATGACAGTGACCTCTTCGATACCGCGCGAATCTCACGCATGGTCGATCACTTCCAGGTATTACTCGAAGGAATTGTGACCAATCCCTCGACGCGTTTGTCGGAACTGCCGTTATTAACCGCACCAGAGCAGCAGCAGATTCTCGTGGATTGGAATCAGACTCTAACCATTTCTCAAGAGACTCGATGCATTCATGAATTGTTTGAGCAGCAGGCGGCGCGAACGCCTGACGCGGTTGCGGTGGTCTTTGAGAAAACTCACTTAACGTATCGTGAGTTGAATTCGCAATCGAATCAACTGGCTCATTATCTAAGAGCCGCCGGCGCACGCGCTGATGCCCTTGTGGGCGTCTGTTTGGAACGGTCGGCAGAAATACCTATTGCGCTGTTGGGTATTCTGAAAGCCGGAGCCGCTTACCTGCCGGTGGAACCAGATTACCCGGCAGAGCGTCTGCGATTCATTCTTGAAAATTCCGGTGCGTCGATACTTGTTACGCTGAAATCGTTGAGTGATAGGCTCCCCCAAACGAACGTCGACGGAAAGATGCGGATCATCTGTCTGGATACGGAAAGAGAGGCGATTGCTAGAGAGAGTGATGAGCACGTTGGAACTTTCGTTGCGTCGGAAAATTTGGCTTACGTTATTTACACCTCAGGATCAACCGGCAAACCTAAAGGCACCCTCGTCGCGCACCGAGGCTTGAGTAATTATCTCAGTTGGGCCACTCAAACATATCCGGTAACGCAGGGAACGGGTGCCCCGGTCCATTCTTCGATCGCTTTTGATCTGACCATTACGGCATTATTCGCGCCGCTTCTGGTTGGGCGCACAGCGCATATACTGAAAGAGAGTCAGGGAGTTTCATCGTTAAGTGCTGCGCTGAAAGCTGAACGAGGGTTTAGCCTGATAAAGATCACGCCGGCGCATCTAGAT
>DASYPT010000036.1:0-52518 GCA_036006355.1 Pyrinomonadaceae bacterium
GCGCTCCGACAGAAGAGCGTTCGTGTTTTGGGTCGAAAGGCTTCTGATCGACGGGAACCGGATGAAGGACGTGCTGCTCGGAGTCGTCGATCAGAAGTCTCTTGACCGTAGCCACGAACGCTCTTCTGTCGGAGCGCGGCCGTCCTCGGCCGCCCCCATCGAATAGCAACCCTCCAACCTCATACACGAGCCGTCTTCCGTCAGATCCCAGTCCAACAGCTCATGTTGTCGAGATCAAGGTCGGCTACAACGACAAACGAAAGCTTGTCGGACATCAACCAACGGGCGACTGCGGCAAGTATCGATCGCGATCGAATGGCGGGTCCTGATGCGACGGTACCGAATCGTCCGGCCAATCTTTTGCCCACTGTTCTCGATGTTCGTTGTCAGCGTAATACTTCAGATACGTTTGGTTGTCCTCTTCGCTTCCGCTGCCGGTTAAGTCAATCATGTACGCGTAGCTGGGATTCTCAGGAAACAGCACAGCCTCTTCTCGCAATCCATCGTCGTACAAATATTCATACAAGCCACGGTCACTCAAATGGTTCGTGTGAAGCAAATAAGCTCCAAGCTGTGCCATTCGGTTAATAACTTCCATCAACTTCTCGACCAGCTCTTCATCAGTCAAATCTGCGGGTTTCGGTATTTGCAGCCCCGAGTTCTCCAAAAGACGGAAGAGGCTGATCGGCTCCGTTGTTTCATACTCGAGCACGTGCCGTAGAAACTCCTCTTCGAGATCTGCCGGCATATCTTCCAGGGACATAGTGCTCCCACCGAGCTTCTTGATCTCTTCCCTTAATTTGGCGATTCGTTGTTCCTGATCTGGATCTTCGGCAAAGTGTGTGAGTGTCATTGTTGACTCCTTAAGAATTCGAGAGGTTTAAGGTTTTGACTTCACGTGAGGCGAAGCCGGGAATTTGAGGCGCCGACATTTTGCGCCGCTCATTCAAACTTGTAAAGCGTTATCCACAGATTACACAGATTACGCAGATTTCTTTCAGAGCGAGCGTGAGATGCTAATCGCCCGCTTCACTCTCTAAAAAATCTGTGTAATCTGCGTAATCTGTGGACCGCTATTTCTGTTTTGGCGGCTCCGGCGCGGTGAACATCGCCAGGTCTGAGAGACCAAGACTCTGTTCAATCTCGGTCATCCTTTGGCGCGCACTTTCGAAACCGTCTTCACCAAAGAACTCCTCTTCAATCTCTTCAAACTTAGCAGATAACTCATCCATTTCTTTCTCGCCGATTACACTCTTCCATGCTGGAAACACCAACGTGTCTTCGATCGCAGCATGATGTTCATACATGCGTACAAAACTCTCCAGAGCACCAACGAAAGGGCCCACGTCGGCCGACGGTATTTTGTCGCCTCTTGTTTTGGACAACAGGTAATCGGTGATTTCAGTTCCACGCGAGTGTTGAGCAAGAAGAATATCGACATACGCAGTTGCCGGATTCTGCTGCTTCTTCAGCGCTGGAAAAATGTACGCCTCTTCAAGTTTCTTCTCATGATATTCCTCGCCAAATGCTCGAAAAAGCTGCGCGGTTTTCTCGAGCGCATCGGCTGGAACAGAGTTTGGATCCTGTTTAAGTTTGACGGCTGTCTCCTGATACACCAGCAGGGCACGTCGTAGTATGCCGTGCTCTCGCATGAGGTCTTCGGTTGCGGTTACATCTGCAGCCGCTTCGGCAGACGATTGTTCGTCGGACTTATTAGTAGCGCTGGTAGAAGCTGGATTATTTCGGCAGCCAATTAATATTGCGCTCGCACCTGCTACTGAGAGTCCCGTTATTAATTGACGACGAGTATGATTCAAGTGTTTCTCTCCTTCTCGATAAAAATGCTCTTTGATAATACTCTCACCGGAACGATAGACTAAGTCCTGGTTCAGCACTCAAAGCGACCTATAGGACTTATTGGACCTATGGGACTTATTTTTTAAAGCGCTTATGGACAACAAGACCATTGCCACAAGATTCTACCGGCTTGCCGGGTTGATGGAGATACGTGGCGACGATCCTTTTCGACTACGCTCCTATCGTAATGCGGCAGAAGCGATCGAAGTGTGGCCCACACCATTGAAGGAGATCGCGGAAAAAGAAGGAGTCGCCGGACTACAGGAGATCCCGGGAGTTGGCAAAGCGATCGCCGGGAAAGTAATCGAATTGCTGGAACGCGGCTCTTTCGATGCGTGGGATCGACTGGTGGCCGAGACGCCTGAAACGGTTCTCGACCTCACCGAGGTACCAGGCATCGGGCCAAAGACGGCGGCGCTCTTGCATCAAAAGTTCAAGGTATCGTCACTCGAACAGTTGAAGGCATTTGTAGAGGGTGGTGGACTCGAGATGGTAGATGGCATCGGCCCGAAGACAGCCGAGAGAATCAAGGAAGCGCTCGGGATTTGAGAATTGTGGTTGGCCCTTTGTGTTTTGTGCTTGGTGGGCAACGTTCTTTAGTGCTATATGCAGAGTCGCGTCTGATTGAACAACCGGACTTGGATACAGTCAGTACCATCTCGCGGTAGCGGGTGGGTACGAAGTCTCTAGATCAAGAGTCAAAACCTCGCTTCGCACCCACCTGCTACCGCGAGGTGGTACTGACTGTATCCAAGTTTGATTGCGAAGCGGGATGCGCCGCCCTCTGTACAAACCAGAAATTTCGAAGTACAAAGTTCAAGCTCAAAGCAGCAAGTTCTAGAATTCAAACACTCCAAAAATCTCAAAGGAGTCTCATGAGCAAAAAGATGAAGCGACGCGACTTCATGCGCAATAGTGCGGTTGCTGGTCTCGCTATCGCCGCAACCCAAAACGACGTCACTGGTTTTCCAATGATCCTCAAACAGGGCTCTGTTAAGCCTTTGGTGATCTCATCGGCAAACGGGAACAAATTCAAACACACAGGCTCAATCACGGCCGTGCATAAAGCCTTCACAATGATCACTGAAGGTGCGGACGTTCTCGACGCGGTCATTGCAGGTGTCAACATCGTCGAGCTCGATCCACTCGACGACAGTGTTGGCTACGGGGGTTTACCGAATGCAGATGGCATTGTTCAACTCGATTCTTCTTGTATGCATGGTCCAAAGAAACGAGCTGGTGCTGTTGGTGCGCTCGAGGGTGTGCGAACGCCATCGCTTGTAGCCAAGGCAGTGCTTGAAAATACCGACCATCACTTGATTGTTGGAAAGGGCGCTCAGGACTTCGCTCGAGGCATGGGTTTCAAAATCGAGGACGACCTCAATACTGACAATTCTCGCAAGAAGTGGCTTGAGTGGAAACGTCACATGGACCCTGAGCACTATCTCGATCCGAAGAAACGCGCCGAAGCCGGACGCAAAGCGGCTCTCGAGATGTACGCACAAGGTCTTCTGCGTGAAGAGAATCTTCACGGAACCATTAACTGCGATGGTATCAACTCGAAAGGCGAGATCTGCGGCGTTACCACCACCAGCGGACTAGCCTGGAAGATTCCCGGCCGGCTGGGTGATTCGCCGATTCTCGGAGCAGGTCTTTATGTTGACGGAGCAGTCGGGGCGGCAGGCTCAACGGGCCGAGGCGAGGCCAATCTGTATAACCTCTGTTCGTTTGTGATAATCGAAGAGATGCGACGTGGTGCTCACCCGAAGGACGCCGGGATGGAAGTTCTCAAAAGAATTCAGAACAACACAGTTGAGAAACGTCTCTTGAATGAACGCGGCCTGCCAAACTTCGGCATCAACTTTTATATCCTCAACGCAAAAGGTGAATATGCCGGTGTTTCAATGTATGAAGGTTCGTCGTTTGCTCTTTGCAACGAGAACGGACCACAGACATTGAAGTGCGAAGGATTTCTTCAGGGCAAGCCGAGCGAATGATTGAACTGGTTCAGCCTCCGAGTGCAGAAATCCATCTCTAAGAAAATATCCAGCCTAAAGATCGTTCCGGCGACTCCACCACGCTGGGCCGATATTGAAGAATTGTTTGGCGAACGCGGAGCGTGTGGCGGATGCTGGTGTATGTTCTGGCGTGTTCCTCGAAAACAGTACGAGGCCGAAAAAGGAGATCGAAACAAGCGGGCTCTTCGAAAGCTTGTTAAGAGTGATGGTCAGCCTGGGATTATTGCGTATCTTGGAAAAGAACCAATCGGATGGTGTGCTGTTGCACCTCGCGAGCAATACATTGGACTCGAGCGTTCTCGAATTCTTCAACCTGTAGACGCGGAACCGGTCTGGTCCGTGTCTTGTTTGTTTGTCAGAAAGGATTATCGCCGGCAGGGCATAGCATCGCAGTTACTTGGTGGTGCAGTTAAGTTTGCGCGTTCGCAAGGAGCAAGGATTGTTGAAGGCTACCCAGTAGACACTTCTACGAACATGGCCGATGCGTTTCTCTGGCATGGAACGGCCTCGGCGTTTCGAGATGCTGGCTTCAAAGAAGTGCTTCGACGTTCCGAAACGCGACCGATCATGCGGTATGCAATACTTGCCACCTAAGACTCACTTGGATGGAGTCAGTACCATCTCACGGTAGCGGATGTCTGCGCGGCTTTAGTTAGTTGGTCCAAACACCACGTACCCATCCGCTACCGGGAGATGGTACTTACTGCATCCAAGAAAGGCATACCGTAGAAACAAAATCAGTGAAACGGTTTCATTTAATCTTCGGCCTAATGCTTGTGACCATCTTCCTGTTGACCGGGCAGTACATGGATCGCATACATAATCATCTTCAGGGCATGGCGGACGGACCGAGGATGCTTTACCGTACACGCCACATCTACATCCTGCTTGCAGGACTGCTGCATCTCGGTATTGGAAGTTACTTCAAATACAGGTCGGAACGTGTAGGACGAATTCTTCAGTTACTTGGATCGCTCTTGATAACCGTGGCTCCGATTTTCTTCATCATCGGTTTCTTCCAGGAACCACACCTGACGGGACTGTACGTCCCCTTGTCCAAGCACGGCATCATCCTAATAGCAATCGGCACATTGCTACATCTCCTAAGCGCGATAAACGAACGCCCACTTTGAAGAATGAATAAGTTATGAATTTGAAACGCCAACTTGCAACCATCGTCTTACTGGCTCTGACCATTTCAATTGCTCCCGCACAGACGCCCTCGAAGCCGGAAACGTTCGCCTCCTTCTGGAAGACTTTTAAGGCGGCAATCGCGCGGAATGACAAGGAAGCCATCGCTGATCTAACTAAGCTTCCATTTCTCTACGATAGTCAGGAACGCGATCGGGCAGGCTTTCTGAAGATCTATGGTCAGTTGTTTACGCGCAAGGTTCGCCGTTGCATTGCCACAGCGAAACCGGTCAAGGAAGGAGATAGCTACGACCTCTTTTGCGGTGAATTGATCTTCTATTTCAGCAAAGACACTGAGGGCAAATACCAATTTCGCGAGTTTGGTGTGAACGATTAGCCACCAGAGCTGGCGTGCCTTGCCTCAGCCTGACGCTTCACGATGACTAATGTTATGTCATCGGCCGCGCTCGTGCCCTGCGAAAACTTCGTCAAGGAAGATTCAATGCGATCGCGTATTCCAGCGGCCGATGCTTCAATGTTTCGTGACACCACTTCGTACAACCTTGTCGGTCCAAACTCTTCACCCGAAGGCGAGCAAGCTTCAGTTACCCCGTCCGAGTAGATCACGAGCACGTCACCAAGTTGCAGCTGAGTTCTGCCTTCTCGATAGTCTGCATCGCGCTTGATTCCCAGTGGCAGACCACCCGAGGCGAGTTGCTCCACCGTTCCTGCTGCATGCACGATTAACGGAGGATTGTGCCCGGCGTTCAGGAAGGACAGCGATCCGGAACCTGGATCGAGTTCAGCATAGAACAAGGTAACAAAACGGTTCGCAGGAATGTTGTCCGCCAAATATTTATTAACAGCGGAAATCGTCGCGACCAAAGTATCGTGTGAACCTGATTGCGCATGAACAGCCGCATGCAGCGACGACATCAGGAGCGCAGCCGCAGTTCCCTTGCCTGAAACATCACCGAGAGCAATGACCAGTCGGCCGTCGTCTCGTTCGATGAAGTCGTAATAGTCACCGCCGATCTCGTAACACGGAAAGCTGATTCCCTGGAGTTCATAGCCAGGAACTGTAGGTGGTGCTGTTGGTTGAAACCGTTGTTGAATCTCGCTCGCGAGAGCCAGTTCGCGTTCGAGACGTTCACGCTCCAGTCGTTCTTCGATAAGTTGCGTGTTCTCAACTCTGATAGCGGCAACCGATGCTAATGTCGTCAGAACCTTTAAGTGATCTTCGGTGAACCGGCCTTCGGCTATTGGGGAATCGGCATAAATAATTCCAAAGACTTTATCCGCGACGCCAAGAGGCACCGCCAGCACCGATCGCACACCTTGCAGCACGACTGTGCCGCTCGCGAAACGCGGATCATGCTGCGCGTCAGACGTTAAGACTGATTTCCCACGGATAACTACTTCATCAAGAACGTTGCGACTGACACGAATTTCACCGACCTCGCCGACGCGATCGCGCAAACGCGCGACGGCAACGCGCAAATCTTCACTACCTTGATCACGCATCATGATCAAACAACGGTCTGCGGGAACTGATTCAAAGACCAGTGAAACAATCTGCTCGAGTGTTTCATTGAGAGTGGCCGAGGCAAGCAGAGTAATACCCACCTTGCTAATTAAAGCGAGCAGGTCACCCTGTTTCGCCGTCTTTGTTGCCGTCGCAGCTTTTCCGCCTGAGGAAGTGGCAACTTCTTCGGGCTTGGTCCTGGCGCCTTCGATTGCTTCAAGCAGGCCTGAAGTAGTCCGATCACCGGAAGCAAGCGCGATCGTTGCCTCGGGCAACGAGGATTCAGAGTTGTCTGTGATCATTGTGGCGCCCATGCTTGAGTTGTAGGTGCCATCATCAAAGATGATCTCAGTCTCGCCTATCTGGATGCGTCCACCCGCGGTGAGAGGAATAACGCCCTGAACGGTCCCGCCGTTATACAGAGTGCCATTTGCGGATCCAAGATCCTGTAAAACGTATTCATCGCCTTCGCGACGCACTTCGGCGTGCACTCGCGACGCAAAAGGATCCGGTATACAGAGATCGTTTCTGGCAGAGCGACCAATGGTGATGCGTAAACGACCAAGTGGGAAGTGATCGGGAGCGCGGTCTGGGTATTTGACGATCAGTTCTGACATTTCTGGAGACTCTAACTATATGGGCTTGTGTAGTCCGACGAACTTTAGTTTGTCGTGGCCGGTCATCAATGTACCTCGATGTAACACTGAGCCCGACATCGCACCATCGACACACTAAAGTTCGTTGGCCATAGCGTTACGAACCTTCACGTACCACGATTGTGCCGGCAATGATATCGTGCAAACCGCGTCCCCGCACAGTCAACGTCGCCACGAGAAATCCAAGGCCAAACAGTAAAAAGGACAAAGGATAACCGACGAAGTGTCGCAGTATGGCTCGGCCAATGCCAATCTGTGCGCCGTCGTTCCGCTCGATCCGAAGTCCCGTTGCCCATTTCCCGAGTGTTACGCCGGTCAAACCAGGAAGCACTCCCAGGTTCAGGAACGCGAAAAGTAATGCGATGAGAAATGCAAGGGTCTCGGCCGAGTTACCGGCCGTGCGGGCGCCTCCTCCAAGCATTCGGGCGATAAGCGTCCCGAACACAACTATTGCCGCGAGGGCGATGTAGTCGATTAAGAGGGCACCACATCTAAGAGCAAAAGGCGCTTGAAGTCGTTTACCGCCTTCGCGTGCGGCACGACTTCTTATTTGCGGGCGTGTCAAACCTTGGGCACTGGTCATTTTAGGAATCGATCTTTGTGCTTGGTCGGTAGTCAGTTGTCAGTTGTCGGTAGATAGGACCTATATGACCTATAGGACCGATAAACGACTGACCACTGACTACTGACCACTGACTAAGCACAAAGAACAAAGTACAAAGCTAACTAAAGAATTCACCCCACCAAAAAGTGCAGCGTTGTCTCGCCAACCCGAAGCTTGTCGCCACTGTCCAGCACCCTTGGCTGTCGCGGCGCGAGTCGCACTGAGTCGTTGATCACAGTTCCATTCACTGAGCCAAGATCTTCGACCAGAAAAGTATCGCCTTCCAACCAAATTCTTGCGTGCCGTCGCGACACTTTAGTTTCGGGATCAAATCGAGAAAGGTCGATCTCCGGGAAGATATTCGAATGCGGATCAGTTCTGCCCAAAAGATTACTGTCCTTTTGCAGAATGAACGACGCGTCTAACTCTGTGGTTCCCGCCACGACCAGCTTAGCCGTTGGCCGCGAAGCATGTAACAAGGCGCTCGACCCCGCACCGGCCAGTGGCTGTCTCGCTCCGCAGTGAGCACAGAAAACATCGTCAGCAGCAATCCGTCCACCACAAAAACCGCAGTATACAGTTTGAACCTGGACTGTTTCAGCACCCGGCTGTTGCGGTCCCGGCATTCCATAACTGACTCGACCCGACAAAAGCTTTTCAAGATGGATTGCCAGCTCGTTTCTCAGGTCTCCTGCAGTTCTAAATCGATCGTCGGGCCGGTATTCAACCGTCCGCATCAGTATCTGCTCCATCTCGGTTGATAACGACGGAGCAATCTGACGAGGCCGTGGGTTCTTTGAAAAATCAAAAATTAGCAGTGGGTTGTCTTGTGGATCGGCACCAGTTAACAAATGGAACATCGTGGCGCCCAGGCTGTAGACGTCTGATGCCGGCTGCACGCGTCCACTAAACAGCTCGGGTGGCGCATAGCCCATGGTTCCAACTGCAGTAACTCCCTTTTCCTGTTGAGTAACCCAGCGAGCAATACCAAAATCGATCAGCATGACACGTCCGGTGTTGCCATCGATCATCAGGTTCGCCGGCTTAAGGTCGCGATAGATGATCGGCTTCGGACGTGAATGCAAATACTCGAGCACATCAGCGACCTGCATTCCCCAATCAGTGACAGTCTTCTCGTCAAGCCGACCATGCAGCGCGGAACGTAACCGAGATGCGAGGTCACCTCCTGAGATGTACTTCATTACGAGGTAGAAACGACTCGCTGCATCGTCATAGAAATAATCGTAAATTGTCGGTATTGACGGATGCTCCAACGAGGTCAGCAATAACGATTCGCGTTTGAAATCTCCGATCGCTTTTTCGTGCTGTACGGGATCGAGATGCGATTCAACCATTTCTTTGACCGCACGTGGCGCATCACCGAGGTTACGATCTTTTGCCAAATAGACGGCGCCCATACCCCCGCCACCGATGCGACGGACGATTTCGTACCGGCCGTTTAGCACCGCTCCCGCTTCCAACTGTTTCACTGTCGGGTGATGACCACCCGTTGTTGACTTTTTGGATGCGGCGCCGGTTCCGTAAACGTTCGGATCGGTTGAAGAGCCTCCGAGGGAGTCAGAGCTTATAGGAGCAAGCGAGTTTTCGGACACTGGCTCGGACTTTGACGGTTCGGGGATCGGTGTCTCGTCTGTCGGTTTATCGTCTTTTCCTATTTGATCGAGTTGGGTTGCGTCCAGAGAGGTCGCGACAGTCTTCATCTCAGCGGACGCAGGAGGATTCTGTGCTCCGCAGTTACCGCAGAAGTTCTCGTCTGGTGCGATGGTCGCGCCGCAATCCTTACATTCCATTTGTTTGCGATTCGCCTTGTAAGTCTGTCAGCGTCCTAATTAAGTAAGACGCTAATGGCCGGGATCTATTTAACGATATGAAACCGCAAGAACGTCTTGCCGACAATAATCTCGTCACCGTCACACAGCGCCTGGCGCTGTCCCGGCTGGAGACGCTTGCCACGGTTTATAAAGGTTCCGTTGGTAGAGCCCAGATCTTCCAGGAAATACTGACCGTTGGTTAATGTTATTCGGGCGTGTCGTCGGGATACCTTAGCCTCGGGGTCATCCGTGTCCAAATCGACATCCGGGAAAACGCCCCCATCAGCATCCCATCGACCAATGTGAGCTTCGACATCGCTCAACATGAACTGTTTACCGGTCGACCGTCCCTTTTCGATTACAAGCCGCGCATGCGGTCGGGCGGGTTGCTTTACGGCACTTACGTTCAAACGACCGGAGATGCGACCCGAAACGAATTCCGGCCGCGCGTCTGGAGATTGAGCCCGCGATCCGTTCTGCCCATCGCCGTTGTTGTGTGGTTTATGTCCAACTACTGGACGTCCGTTGGGCCGCAAGGGAGCACCGCACTCGTCGCAGTACTGCGAACCATCGAGATTCTCAGTTTTACACCGGTCACATGTGATCATCGAAGTCGCTCGCGGGTAGCCACTCCTCACTGTTCTGGGTTGGGAGGCGAGGCCTAACGGGCGGAAAGATTCTAGCGCGAAACGAATTCGGCCGCCACCGCCTTAGTCCAGTGTTAACGCGTAATCGTCTCTCTACGTCTACATTTAGGCCTAAACGAACCAAAGGGCCGTTTTGTGCTTCAAACGCTTTCGCTGTTTGGCGTTAAGTGAAACAGTTTGATAAGTTTTGACGTAGAAGCTACTTCGAGCGTATTCGGTTTTCCGGATAAAAACCACTACCTCGTTTTCAATCAAGAATTTACGCCCCTGATCGAAGGATGAAAACATGGCATTAAGTCGGAAGAAAAAAATCATCATAGGAGCCTCCGTCGCCGCGGTGCTGGCCATCGTCGTGATTGTCAGCGTGTTCGCTACGCGGAAAGAGGAGCCCGAGGTAGTGGTGATTAAGCTGGAAAACAGACCCGAGCTCAAGCAGACCGTAACCGCATCTGGTGAGGTTCGACCTATACGGTACATCAAACTAACGAGCGAGGTGCCCGGTCGTATCGAAGAAATTTACGTTAACGCCGGTGACCAGGTCACCAAAGGCAAGCCACTGGTTCGAATCGATCCCACTCAACTCCAATCGAGCCAGGAAGCACAGTGGGCAGCAACGCAAGCCTCAATTAATGACGTTCAAAATGCGCGCAACGCAGTTAACCAGGCTCAACAAGCCCTGGTAGTCGCTGAATCATCTGTGGCAGCAGCCCGTCAACAGGTCGTTGCCTTGCAGACCAGCGTTGACCGTGCTCAGGTTGACCTTAATACCGCACAACGCGAACTAAAGCGCTATACAGAATTAATTGAAGCGGGCGTCTCATCCCGTTCAGAGTATGATGCGGCTCGTGATCGCTTCGAAACAGCTAAAATCGCGCTGGAGACCGCTAAAGCAAATCTCGAGTCACAGAAGATTGCTGTCCAGGAGGCGACCGAAAGAGCGAACCAGCAGCGCATAGCAGTCAAAGATGCGCAGATAAGTATTAAGGGGTCCGAGATGCGGGCCAATCAACAACAAGCAATGTTGCGCGGACAGGCAAGTCAACGATCTAAGGCAACGCAACTTTCACCACTCACTGGTGTAGTCGCTGATATCCCGACCCGCGTTGGCGAATTTGCCGTAGCAGGCTTGTCAACAACCCCATTGATGACGATTGCCGACATGTCTCAAATCAACGTTGAAGTTAACGTCGATGAGACCGAAATCAACAATGTCGAGGTAAATCAGCAAGCGAAGGTTAAAGTAGATGCGTTAGGTGATAAGGAGCTGAAAGCCGTCGTTACCCAAAAGAATCCTCTCGCGGTGGCAAAGTCTGACACTACGGGCGGACTTTCGAATCGCGTCAACGTTCAGGAAGCAAAAGAGTTCAAAGTGACGCTGCAGTTGATGGAACTTCCGACGGACGTTCAGAACTCGCTACGTCCAGGAATGAGTACGACTGTCACAATCACAACTAAGACAAAGAACAATGTTCTAGCAGTTCCGCTAGAGTCGCTTGTGGAGAAGTCGGCAACGCCTTCAGCCTCGCCATCTCCTACTATCGCCAGCAACGCCCCGACACCGGTTGGCGACAAACCGAAGACTCAGAAAGGCGTTTACGTTCTCGATCCGAAGACAAATAAAGTTAAGTTTGCAGAAGTCACAACGGGAATTACTGGCGAAGCTGATATTGAAGTAACAAGCGGAGTGCAAGCCGGTTGGGAGGTTGTTCGCGGTCCAAGTCGGGTCCTTAAGACATTGAAGGACGGCATGACTGTGAAACGCCAAACGAAGAAACCGGGCGCTAACTCGAACGGAAACGAGGGCAGCTAATGAGTAGCAACGCCACGATAGTGTCGCCTACCGAGAACCTGATTCAGGCGACAACCCACGTCAATGGACACGATCCGCGCGCGCTGATTTCAATGCGCAACATCTGGAAAACTTACCAGATGGGTACTGAGTCTGTTCACGCACTGCATGGCGTGTCGTTCGATATTCCGCGTGGCGAGTACATTGCAATCATTGGTCCTTCCGGTTCGGGAAAGTCCACGTTAATGAACCTGATTGGCTGTCTCGATACGCCGTCTCAGGGCGAATACTGGCTCAACGGAAAGAATGTTTCCGAGATGGACGATGACGAACTTGCGCGTATTCGCAACCAGGAAGTTGGGTTTGTGTTTCAGACGTTCAACCTTCTGGCGCGAGCAACGGCTCTACATAACGTTGAACTTCCGCTGATCTATGGTGGTGTCGGCGCAACGCAGCGTCACGACATGGCTAAGAAAGCGTTGGCAGCCGTAGATCTTACGGAACGAATGATGCACAAGCCAAACGAACTTTCCGGCGGACAACGTCAGCGTGTAGCGATAGCACGAGCGCTGGTCAATCACCCTTCAATTCTGCTTGCTGATGAGCCCACAGGAGCACTCGATAGCCATACCAGCATGGAGATCATGGATCTATTCGAACGGCTTCATTCCGAAGGCAACACAATCATCGTCGTCACCCACGAGCATGACATTGCAGCTCGAGCCCACCGAGTGATCTCAATTCGCGACGGCCTGATCGAAAAAGACGAACGAATAAAATAGGAGACGATAAGTGATGGAGCGGAGTGGCGATCAAGAGGTCAAGCCACGGCGCTACACGTTTGCGCGCGCGGACCTACCGGCGCGCATCCGATCGTTTCCCTTGTTCCGAGTGACTGCAATCTGGGAAGCGTTTCGTGTTGCCACTGCAAGTTTGCGGGCTAACAAGCTGCGGACTCTGCTCACCTTGACCGGAATTGTTGTCGGTGTGACCGCCGTCATTGCGGTGGTTACGATAATTCAGGGTCTCGACAAAACGGTTGCGCAAACGTTCTCTTCGCAAGGCTCAACTGTCTTCACCATTTCAAAGAGCCCTCAAATAATCAAATCGCGCGAAGACTTCGTTAAGTTCAATCACCGCAAAGATGTGACCCATGAGGACGCTCAGGCTATTCGCCGATTGTGCACTAGTTGCTGGCGGGTTGGCATCGCAGCGAATGCGCTTGAGACCGTGAAGTACGCTGACCAAAAAGCAGAGAATGTGCGCATTCGCGGTATCGATCCGTTAAGTATGTTCGACGTCGATGGTGTGACGATCGATGCCGGCCGCATTTGGTCTGAAGCCGAGGGAGCAGCGGGTCGGGAAGTTTGCGTTGTCGGTCCGGACATTCTCAAGAACCTTTTTTCAGACTCTCCTCCAGACAGAGTGATTGGACAGGAACTCCGCATTGCCGGTCGACCTTACCTGATAATTGGCGTGCTTGAACCATTGGGAACCATCCTTGGCTTTTCGCGAGATAACGTCGTCTACATTCCCTATTCGACGTACCAAAAGGAATATGGCGCCCGACGTTCTTTGGTCGTCTTCATACAGGTGCCTGAAGCCGAGCAACTCGAAGCGGCCGAAGATCAAGTTCGCACAATAATGCGAAACCGTCGTGGTCATACACAGGACGATCCGAACGACGAAGGCTTTGCACTGGAAACGCAGGATGTTTTTCTGAACTTATACGGTGCGGCAACTTCAAACATCAAACTTGTAACTGTCGGGGTGGCCGGCGTGTCGCTAATCGTTGGCGGCATCGTGGTAATGAACATCATGCTTGTGTCCGTAACCGAGCGCACGAAAGAGATTGGCATTCGTAAGGCGATCGGAGCACGGCGAAAAGATATTCTTACGCAGTTTTTGATTGAGTCGGTGACGGTTACCGCGATTGGCGGCGCGATTGGAGTCGGTACCGGATTTGGACTTGCGTATGTGATATCGGCACTCATTGGATTTCCATTGTTGATTAGTATTCTGTCCGCCGTATTGGGTGTTGGGGTTTCATCGGTCGTGGGAATCATCAGTGGACTGTGGCCGGCATGGCGGGCTGCGAAGCTGGACCCGATTGAAGCGTTAAGAGCAGAGTGAACAAACTCAATAGGACCTATATGACCTATTGCACCTATTCAAACCACTAAAATGACCCTCGAGGACGTTAAAGAATCCGCTCTAATGGCGTTCGACACGGTGCGCGCCAATAAACTGCGTTCTTCGCTGACAATTCTCGGTGTCAGCGTCGGCGTGGTGACAGTGATCTTTATGGTCTCTATCATTCAGGGCCTTAACAAAGCCTTTGCTGATCAGATCGAATCACTGGGTTCCAACACGATTTTTATCTCCAAATTCCAACCGAGCTTTGGCCGGCCACCCGGTCCTGATGAAATCCATCGAAAAGACCTCACAATCGATGATGCTGACGCATTACGTCGGGAGGCGCCATCAATTGCCGGTGTCTCACCTATTCGCCGCAAACTCTCATGCACCGCCAGATATCAGGAAAAAGAAACAACTAGTCCGATCCTGTTGGGGGTCACGCCCTACTATGAGTTTGTTCACACGCAATACGTCGCGAGTGGACGCTTTGTGAATGATATCGATATGCAGGATCGATCCAACGTTGTAATACTCGGCGTTGATGTTAAGCGAGCACTGTTTCCTTATGAGGATCCCATAGACAAAGAGGTGCGAATCAACGGCAATCCATATCGAGTGATTGGCGTGATGGAGCCGCTTGGAAACTTCTTTGGGCAGTCGCGCGATAACTCGATATTCATACCTCTCACATCGTTCGACAAGTATTACGCTGAAGGACCGTTCCCCGAGGTCGTATTTTTCATGGTCGTTCGCCCACAATCGCGAGCGTACGTGAAACCTGCGATGGACGAGATTACTGATATTTTGCGGCGACGACGACGCGTGCCGCTTGGTGCAAAGAACGACTTTGGAGTCTCATCGCAAGACTCACTTCTGGATGTTTACAATCAACTAACCGGAGCGACTGCTTTGGTTCTGACCTCAATTTCGTTCGTTGCTTTAATGATTGGCGGCATCGGCGTTATGAACATCATGTTGGTCTCGGTTACTGAGCGGACTAAAGAGATCGGCGTGCGAAAGGCGGTCGGCGCAACCAGACTAAACATACTTTCCCAGTTCCTGATTGAGGCGGTCGTACTAACGGCGATCGGCGGTTTAGCTGGATTGGCCGTGGGTGAGGTAGCCAGCTTGTTAATGAACAAGTATTCTCCTCTGCCCGCATACGTTCCGTTATGGGCGATCGCAGTAGGTGTGGGGATCTCGGCTGCCGTCGGAATTGTGTTTGGGTTATGGCCCGCGTGGAAAGCCGCGCGTCTTAATCCCATTGATGCCCTGCGGTGGGAATAACAGACTTGGAGCCAGTGGTCGATAGCGTATAGGACCAATTCGACCTATCGGACCTATTCTCGATGAAACTCGCAAACAAAACGGCCGTCGTCACAGGTGGCGGGAAAGGAATCGGGAAAGAGATTGCTCTGGCGCTCGCCCGCGAAGGAGCGGATGTTCTGGTAGCGGCTCGTCAATCAGATGTACTTGAGCAAACCGCTTCAGAGATCCAAGCTCAGGGAAGACGTTCACTGTTTTGCGTGACCGATGTTTCAGACGAATCGCAAGTCGAGAAAATGGTGAACACCGCTCTCGACTCGTTCGGTCGCATCGACATTCTGGTGAACAACGCTGGGGTTACTGGTCCTACCGCCGCGATAACGAATGTTACGCGAGATGCATGGGACGAGGTGATGGCGATAAATCTCACCGGAGCGTTCTTGTGCGCGCGCACGGTCGTACCACATATGATCGCGCGAGGGTCAGGCAAGATCGTCAACATCAGCTCCATAGCGGGTAAGATGGCCTACGCACTTCGCAGCCCTTACGCGGCTTCGAAATGGGGAATGCTTGGTTTGTCCTGCACGCTGGCTCAGGAGTTGGGACCATACAATATTCAGGTAAACGCCATCTGCCCGGGTCCGACAGCGGGTGAACGGATGACGGGCGTGATTGCCGGACGTGCCAGGGAGATGGGTCGCAGTGTCGAAGAAATACAAAGGATGTACGTTGAAGGCACTGCGCTGAAGCGAATGGTTGATCCCAAACACGTCGCAGCAGCCGTAGTCTTCTTGTGCTCTGAACAAAGCAATAGTATTACTGGTGAAGCTATCGAAGTCAGCGCTGGGTTCGGGCTCTAGTTTATTTATCCACGGATTGCACCGATTATTCTGTTGATTGGCGACGTCGTGAAAGGTCAGTCACCCAGTCCAGTCTGTGTAATCGGCGTAATCTGCGCATAATTATCAGGCATCGTTTGCAACCATAGTCAGAATCAGACCGTAGTAACGCCGTGAAATTTATCGAAACACTCAAACTGGCTCTATCAGCAATCTGGGCGCATAAACTGCGTTCCGCCCTAACGCTTCTGGGGATGATTGTTGGTGTGACCGCTTTCGTTGTTGTTGTCTCACTAATCGAAGGGTTCAATCGATACGTGGATGAGAAGATCGCTGGAATTGGCGCGAAGTCGTTCACTATTCAACGCTTCAACCCTCTCGAAGATTTTAAAGACACCGACACGATCGCTGCAGCTCAACGCAGAAACAAGGAGCTTACGCTGGATGACTACGAATATCTTAAACAGCGTGCAGGTTTGATTGGGAAGATTGGGGCCAAAGCTCGGGGCACACCGTCTGAGGTAAAACGCGGCACTGAAGTTCTGGAAGACATTTTCGTTTCAGGCGCAACCGCTAATTGCGTCGATATCGAGAATCGTGATGTTGCTGATGGTCGCTTCATTGCGGAGCCGGAAGATGAAAGCGCAGCCAGGGTCGCATATGTCGGTGCAGATATCGCGAATAAATTGTTCCCAGCCGGCAGCGCCATCGGCGGTGAGATAGCTATACGTGGTTTGCCCTATCGCGTGATTGGAGTTGAAGCTGCTAAGGGAACCGTATTCGGGATTCCCCAGGACAATTTCGTAATCATTCCTCTGAAAACCTATGCGGTTAACTACGGAGGTTTGTACAGACAGCGCTCACTCTACTTTATCGCGACTTCCAAAACGGACGATCTTTTTAACGATGCAGTTGAAGAGTCACGATTCCTGATGCGCGCTCGACGCAAACTCCAGCCAAGCGAGAAAGACAACTTTGGAATCGTAACACCGGACGCGATCACCGGACTTCGCGATCGCATCTTCGGCACAATTTTCATAGTGGCGATGCTTGTGCCTGGAATAGCTTTGATTGTCGGCGCGATTGTCATCATGAACATCATGTTGGTGTCGGTTACTGAGAGAACGAAGGAAATCGGGATTAGAAAATCACTTGGCGCACGACAGACGGACATTCTGAAACAGTTTCTGGTCGAAGCTACCACGCTTGCACTCTTCGGCGGAGCTACCGGCATCTTTATCGCCTGGATGGTTGGGAAAGTGGTGACAGCGGTTTTCTTTCCGACATATCTGTCTCTGCTGGCGATTCTGGGCGCACTTGCAGCTTCGGGAGGTGCAGGTATCGTTTCGGGAATCTTTCCCGCCTGGAAAGCAGCGAGACTTGATCCGATTGAGGCGTTGAGGGCAGACTGAGTTGTAGTGGTTGTTTTTAATAGGTCCTATAGGTCGAATAGGTCCTATACTCGTTCAGATTATGAAACTCTTCCGAAGCGACATATACGAAAACCTGATGATGGCGATCGCCACGTTGAGGGCGAATAAGCTGCGCTCGTTTCTAACAGTCTTTGGTGTCGTCATTGGCATCATCACCGTGATGTTAATCGCTTCGATCATCAGCGGGATCGATGTCTCCGTAAAACGAGAAGTTGAGTCTTTTGGCACGCGTTCCATTTATGTAAGCAAGTTCAACCCCGGCATTCACATCGGACGTCTGTCCCGCGAAGAGCGAATGCGTAAGGAACTAACTTACGACGATGCTATTGCTCTTCAATCACTTCCCGCAGTCGAGCTGTCTGTCCCATTTCTCGACATCACAAACAATTTCTTCGGAGGGAAGCTTCTCGTTTCAGGCGGCGGAAAGACTTCGGCTCAAGTCGCTTTACAGGGAACGCTTCCCGACTTTGAAAAAGCAGGAACACAGGTAATCTCGGAAGGTCGCTTCTTCACCACGACTGAGAACGACACAAACCAGGAAGTCTGCGTAGTTGGCTCAAAAGTCGCCGACGACTTCTTTAAAGTCGGATCGCCGGTCGGCCAAACAATTAAGATTGGTCCAACTGAGTTTCGTGTCGTTGGAGTTTTGGAGAAACGTGAGCAGTTCCTGATTGGTGGCGGAAGCGACGATCAAAATAACGTCATCTATGTTCCCTTCACTGTCGCCCAGAAGCTAAAGCCGAATGCCGACGACATCTACATTCTCGCAGTCGGCAGAGTTGGATTAATGGAAGAAGCGAAGGACCAGGTGCGAGACATGCTTCGCATACGGCGTCAGGTCCCGTTCGCCGCAAATGACAACTTCGGCATGGAGACGTCCGAAAGTATTCTCGACAACTTCCGATCAATTACGGGTGGCCTGGCGATCGCCATGGTTGTTATCTCTTCCGTCGGTTTGATGGTGGGTGGAATAGGCGTGATGAATATCATGCTGGTGTCGGTCACCGAGCGGACCAGAGAAATCGGGGTGCGGAAGGCGATTGGGGCAAAACGAAGCGACATCATGTGGCAGTTTCTGATCGAAGCTGCAACTCTCACGGGCTTAGGCGGGATTGTAGGTTTGTCGATTGGTTGGGGCCTGACCTTGTTACTCAGGATTTTCCTGCCTTCGTATGTTCCACTTTGGGCGCCGGTCGGTGGTTTACTGGCTAGCGTTGGAATCGGATTGATCTTCGGTCTTTGGCCCGCCTGGAAAGCAGCTCGATTAGATCCAATCGAGTCGCTGCGATATGAATGATTTTATGTCCGATATGCTTTAGCTTGTCTTGACTTAACCAACCAAACCCCAAAAGATTCATGGGCTCCTGGAAACTCCGGGCTTGGTTGGTTACGTCACGACAAGCTAAAGCATATCGGACACACAACTACGAAATAAAGTTCGGGAACAGCGCCGTGATGCCTGTGACGAGGAGCGTGCCAAGAATCCACATTGTCACCGCCACACCCCATGCGGTTCCTTTACTTACTTTGGTTCCACCGTTCTTCAAGGCTGTGGCTTTCAACCACAGACCGTAAAACGATAAGACGCCGATAGCACTCGCCAGCACAAATATCACGGGATGATTTGCAGGCGTCACCAACACTCCCAGGTTGTCCTGCACAAGTGTCTCCTGACCAAGAATCGGGTGGATATCATCCGCAGCTTTGACGTACAGCAAGACTAATCCGAGGATTTTCTGGATCGCGACAATTGGAACAGCCGCGTAGAAAAGTGAGGCAAAGGCCTGCCAGTAGTTTATTCGCCCTCCAAACACTAACGTGACAAGCATGTAGAGAGCCGCGATGATACCTGTAAAAATAAAGCCTCCTGCGAAAGTCTTGACTACCGTGCCAACGCGCTGGAGCGGATTCTTCGCATCTTCGATCTGTTGCGCACGCATCTGCTCTAACCTGTCGGCCGGAGGCGCGAAGGGTGGTCCCATCTCAGCAAGTTTGTCCATCGTGTAGTTCACAATGCGATCAGGTGTCACACGTTGCGTAAAAGCAAACGTGTAGATCGCGCTCAGCACCACAACGACAAGATACGCCGCCACCCACCTCGGATACGCACGCAGATTGCGAAACACGCGCGACGGTTCAAAAAAGATTCCAGTCAATTTCTGCACAGGTGACAACGGACCTTCCTCGTCGCCAACTGCGGGCAGAGGAACAAAACTAAGTCCGAAAAGCGCCAGACCAAATACTACCAGCGACAGACCGGTTCCAATTCCGCCCGGAATAAACTTGGCAATGCCGCCAATACAAACAAGCAAGCCAAGAACAAACAAGCCAATGGCGATTGGACGCTGCGCGGTAGGTCGTTGAGCAGCTGGAGCTTCTGGCGGCAATGGCGGTGGTGGAGGTGGTTGAAAGTTGTCAGCAGGTTCGCTCATTTAAAATTCCTCCTACGAGAAGACGGGGAGATAGCTTCCGTCGAAGTTAGGTCAAAGCGTTGATACGGTTTCACGAAAATGATTGTTTCACAGGTTGATCTCAGATCTCAGATTCCTGATTCCAACATCCTCTCGGATCATTCAGATCTGAGATCTGGAATCTGAGATCTGAGATCCGTTTAGAGTGATTCCATCCAACCGGGAACGCGAATACAGGCAACATGATGACCCGCTGCGACCTCGCGCAGGTTCGGATCAATGTGCGCACACTCTTCGATTGCGATTGGACAACGAGTTCGAAATCTACAACCCGACGGCGGGTTGATTGGCGTTGGCACATCCCCCTGCAAGATTATTCGTTCGCGTTTCTGCTTCGGATCCGGAACCGGAATCGCGGACAGGAGAGCCTGAGTGTACGGGTGCAAAGGATTGGCATACAGGTCCTCGGCATTGGCGATTTCTACAATGCGACCCAGATACATCACTGCCACGCGCGTCGAGATGTGCTCGACAACCGCCAGCCCGTGCGAAATAAACAAATACGTCAGTTTAAATTCTTCCTGCAGATCCTGGAGCAAGTTTACTACTTGCGCCTGTACCGAAACATCGAGAGCTGAGACCGGCTCATCAGCGACAATCAACTTCGGATTCAATGCGAGCGTTCGCGCGACACCGATGCGTTGACGTTGACCACCAGAAAACTCGTGGGCGTACCGGTTCATGTAGTCCGCATCGAGACCAACTCTTCGCAGCAGTTCGGCGACTCGTTCACGTTGTTGCGACCTGGTTCCCTGCTGGTGAATGACCAGGGGTTCTCCCACAATCTCGCCGATCTTCATTCGTGGATTTAGTGAGGCATATGGATCCTGAAAAATGATCTGCATCTCCCGGCGAAGTTCACGAAGTTCTTTCCGCTTCAAAGAGAGGACGTCCCGGCCAAGGAAATTGATCGTTCCGGACGTTGGTTCGATGAGACGTAACAGACAGCGTCCAACTGTGGATTTCCCACAACCCGATTCCCCAACCAGACCGAGAGTCTCACCGGCAAAGATTTGAAACGACACGCCATCAACTGCACGAACAACATCGTCACTGCCTTCGACCGGGAAATGCTTGACGAGATTGCGAACACTGACGAGGACATCAGTATCGTTACGCGCAGTTGTCGATGTTTCTAATTTGGCCTGGTCAATCATCGAGTTCTTCTCTGCGTAACTCTGCGTTCTCTGCGTCTCTGCGGTAATCTTGAGCAAACCTTTCACCGCAGAGACGCAGAGACGCAGAGAACGCAGAGTTACGCAGAGGATCTATTGAACATCCCGAGCTTCAGTCACCTGATGATCTGCTGTCACCGCCGATGCGAGATCGTAAAGCACGCATCTTACCTGGACACCCTTCTCAAGTTGATAAAGCGGAATGTCTCCTTCTGTGCAACGCGGCATGCGATGCGAACAACGTGGCGCGAAGTGACAACCCGGCGGCAAATCCGTCGGGCGCGGCACGGTGCCGTCAATAGTCTCCAGTCTTTCTTTCCTCGCAACGTGTTCACTGGTTAGTTTCGGAACTGATCGCAGCAATCCCTCCGTGTAGGGATGCTTTGGTCGTGCGAATAACTCATCCACCGGCGACTCTTCCACAATCCGTCCGGTGTACATCACAGCAACGCGATCCGCTACTTCAGCCACAACACCGAGATCGTGAGTTATCAATAACACTGCCAACTCTCGTTGCTTTCTCAACTCGTCAAGCAACTCAAGTATCTGCGCCTGAATGGTGACATCGAGCGCGGTGGTCGGCTCATCTGCGATTAAAAGTTTGGGATTGCAGGCAAGCGCCATCGCAATCATTACGCGCTGCCTCATGCCTCCGGATAATTGGTGTGGATAGTCATCGATTCTTCGCGCGGGATCTGGAATGGCAACCTCGCGCATCGCTTCGATCGCCGCTCGTGTCGCTTCCTTCCTGGATAGTTTCCGATGCAAGCGCAAGGCTTCCGCAATCTGCTCTCCGACGGTAAACACCGGATTAAGCGATGTCATCGGATCCTGAAAGATCATAGCTATGTCGTCGCCACGCATTTGGCGCATCTCGGCGTCATTGAGTTTTAAGAGATCTTGACCGTCAAAGAGTATTTCTCCTTCGACAATCTTTCCCGGAGGCGCAATCAATCGCATCACGGAGAGTGCAGTCATTGACTTGCCACATCCTGATTCTCCTACCAGTCCGAGAAGTTCACCTCGGTCAAGATAGAAGCTGACGTCATCAACGGCGCGCACGAGACCCCGTCGTGTAGGAAAGTAGGTTCGCAGATTGTTGACTTCAAGGAGATGCGACATCGATCAGAGTCCAAGTTTTTTCATTTGCGCCAGTACGTCATCGCCAGTCTCGGCGGGATACTTCAACGTTCGGCTTACGGTTGGATTAGCCTTTGCCAGTCCCCAGATAATGCTCTGACCCGCCGGAAGGACGTTAGGCTTTTCAGAGAAGACCGGGTCAGTGAATGCCTCTTCGGCGTTTATCAACCGCCAGCCTTTCGATTTGAACATCGAAATCAGATCGTCAAGAAAGAGCCCATTCAGCAGATTGTAGTGGACGAGAATCGTGTGCTTGACGGAACGACCGAGAACTTGATTGGAGAGTGAATCGTAGTATTGAGCACGATCCCACATGTGCGCCAGGTAGAAGTCTCGATAGGGCTTAAAATTCGCTGAGGGGTTGCTTTTGACTCGTTCAGTCAGCTGTGACGTGATTATCCAATCATCCGTATCGATTGTGACGTGACCAACACGATAATTTGCTTTGGCGAGAAAATCTCTAACTCCATCTCGTTTTGCAGCCGTGTCCCCTTCGCGCAGCGCCGGAAAACGAAAATACTTCTGGAACTGTTTGAACGCACTCAGAACTTTCTCTGCGCGCAGTATGTCATTGGTGTATTCCTCGACGGTTATCTCCGGCGAGTGTAGATTTTGATGAGAGTAAGTGTGGTTGCCGATCAAATGACCTGCCTTGTCCCACTCAGTCAATAACTGTTTCCCTTCATCCCGTTCCAGGTTACGACCCACCACGAACAAACCAGCTTTGATTGAATGAGCATCAAGCACTCTGAGGATTGACTTGTTGCGATCCCAGGCCGATTGATAAACGGCGTTCTGCCAGTTGAAGTCGTCCATCGTGATTGCAATCTCACGAGGCTTCTCGCGCGCATTCGATTTGGGTATTCCCAACGACATTGCGCTCATCGTCACTAGTTTTGAAAATGTTCGCCGATTCATGAATCTTAGTCCTGGGACCGCAGGCGTCCTCGCCTGCCTCGGTCCAATTCAAGCTCGTGTTGGTAACACGGGCAGGCGGCGACGCCTGCGGTCCCAGCACCGAGTCACCTCACTATTGGAACCACGCCATTAGGTTTCACATAACGTACAACTATGCTGTAAGGCACAACCGTCTTGTCGAACACAGCCATCACGTGCGGGAAGTCGAAATAGGCCACAAATCCTTTCGTCGTGAACCCCCAGGTATTCATATCCGGCAACTGATCGCCGGTCATAACCGGCTCTTCTCGCTTCTCTGGAGGTCGATTGTTTGCGCGCGCTTCGATTTTTTCGATTTCCTCGGCGCGCCGGTTTATGTCTTTGGCTACAAACTCAGCGATTGTGGTCTTGTACTCATCGCCTGGTTTGAAAACATCTTCAAGCGTCAGTTCCCTGTTTGCTTTCAGATCGTAGTTCACCGTCCAGAAACTCTCGCTGGGATGTGCCCCACCTGCATATGAGTCCTCGTTAAGTTCAAGGCTGACTTTCTCGTCATCAGCAAACAAAACATTGTAGGTCGTGTCGAAATAGGCGTTCGAGTACGACTCGGGCTCGAACTCCTTGATGGCCTTATTTACACGCGACTCGATCAGTCGATTTAACTCGGCCATCGCTGGAGTTATTACGGGAGCTGACAACTGCGGATATGAGACATCAACTTTTCGTTGGCGATCGTTAATTACCTTAGGCTTGATGCTAATGTCGTTTTTGAACAGCACTCCCTGTTCGTTGAGAAAGACAAAAGCTTTTCCAGTGCCGTCCGGCTGCGACCACTCACAATCAAGATCGACGCCCGGCGTTTCCGGCTCATTCTTGCAAATGAACTTGCCTGTCTTGCGTTTGCCAGAGCCCTCCACGAGTTCGAGTTGGCCTTTAGCATCGTAGGCACCATCGAGCGGGATCTCTTGTTTAAAGCGATCGTAGAAATATGTCCCAGTGAGTTTGCTGCCGTTGACAGTCAAACGCATCTCGATGTGTTTGTCGCCGAGACTCCCGCGGTAAGTTTTGATCGAGGTTGCCTGAGCGTGAACGACCGAAACTAGACAGAGCGTAAGAAGAAGATGTCCGATATGCTTCAGCTTGTCGTGTGTTACCAAAGCGGCGTTAAGAATGAAAGTGTGACTGCGAATACCAGTATACATTGTTGGGTTCTGGTTGGTTACGTCACGACAAGACAGACGCATATCGGACATTAAAGCGTCGATATCTCTTTGTACTCGCCCCAAACTTTTCTTAATCGATTGCTGATCTCACCAACGGTCGCATACGACTCGACACAATCAAGTATGTTGGGTAACAGATTCGCTTCCGATCGAGCGGCCTCGTCCAAACTCGCAAGCGACCTTTCGCAACGATCGTGATCACGTCGCGCTCGCAAAGCTCGCACCCGTTCAATCTGCGCACTTTCCAACGCCGGATCAATCCTCAAAGTCGAAACTGGTTCCTCTTCATCAACCTGAAACTTATTCACGCCGACTACGATTGCATCCTGAGACTCCACAGCGCGTTGATAACGGTAAGCTGCCTCCTGAATTTCGCGTTGGATGTAGCCGGTTTCAATCGCGCGCAATGTTCCGCCCATCGCATCAATCTTCTTCAAATACGCTTCTGCGCGGCTTTCAATCTCGGTTGTCAATTCTTCGATTGCATACGAGCCGGCCAGCGGATCTGCCGTGTCGGCAACTCCCGATTCGTGCGCGATGACTTGTTGTGTACGTAAGGCAAGTCTTGCTGCCGCTTCAGTCGGCAACGCGAGTGCTTCATCCATTGAATTAGTGTGTAGTGACTGCGTACCTCCGAGCACTGCCGCCAGCGCTTGAATCGTCGTTCTGACCACGTTCACTTCAGGCTGCTGTGCTGTCAACGAGGAGCCCGCGGTTTGAGTATGAAAGCGCAACATCAATGAACGAGGGTCGCGTGCATTAAAGCGTTCACGCATGATGCGCGCCCACAAACAACGTGCAGCTCGAAACTTCGAAATCTCTTCTAGCAGGTTATTGTGTGAATTGAAGAAGAACGACAATCGAGGCGCAAACTCATCAATCTGCAAGCCAGCTCTTAGTGCAGCTTCGACGTATGTGATCCCATTGGCCAGCGTAAACGCGACTTCCTGCACGGCAGTCGAGCCTGCCTCGCGAATGTGGTAACCACTGATGGAAATCGTGTTCCAGTTTGGAACTTCTCGGGCACAAAATGCGAAGGTGTCAGTAACCAGACGCAGTGACGGCCCGGGCGGGTAAATATACGTGCCGCGTGCAATGTACTCCTTCAAAATATCGTTTTGGAGAGTGCCTCTCACTTTTTCAAACGGCACCCGCTGTTTGCGCGCTACTGCAAGGTACAGACAGAGCAGTATCGATGCCGTTGCATTGATCGTCATCGATGTTGACACTTGATCGAGCGGGATATCGTCGAACAAGCGTTCCATATCTTCGAGAGAATCAATTGCGACCCCGACCTTGCCGACTTCACCGGCGGAAAGTAGATCATCCGAGTCCAATCCAATCTGAGTCGGCAAATCGAATGCGACGGATAGACCTGTGGTACCGTTAGCGAGCAGATATTTGTAACGAGCGTTGGATTCTTCGGCGGTCGCATAGCCGGCATACTGGCGCATGGTCCAGAGCCGACCCCGATACATGTTTGGATAAATACCTCGTGTATAGGGAAACTCGCCCGGTGAACCTAGATCTTGTTCATAATCGATCTGGTGAGTATTTGCGGGGTTAAAGTCGATTGGGAGTTCGATTCCGGATGAAGTCTCGAAACGCTCACGCCGTTCGGCTTTTGTTTTCGTCGCCATCTTTCGCGAAGCCTAGCATAGCGCGAAAGCCACGAGCAATTTGACAGGATTACACGATAGTCAAGATGAGCTGATTGAGCGTCAGTAACATCTGTGTAATCGGGTTTATGTCCGATATGCTTTAGCTTGTCGTGATGCAACCAATTAGCCCCGAGCGATCCAGAAGTTCTTAGAAACTCAGGGCTTGTTGGTTGCGGCACGACAAGCTAAAGCATATCGGACATTGCTCTGCGGATGATTCGTTTTCGCCTATGGACACGGTGAAGGTCAACAAGCGTGGTGCAAATCGGGTGAGACACGGACACCTGTGGATCTACCGCAGCGACGTTATTGCTGTCGATGTCGATGGCGGCTCAATCGTTTGTGTAGTGGACGAAAGCGGAAATTTTGTCGGACAGGCCTTCTACAGCGACAAATCGGAAATAGCGCTGCGCTTCCTCGCGCTCACTAAAGAAACGATTGATAACGACTGGTGGCACGACAAGATACGGCAATGCTGCGAAAGGCGAAACATTCCTTCAGATACAAACGCCTATCGAGTGGTCTATTCCGAAGGCGATTTGCTTCCCTCTCTAATAGTTGACCGATACGCGGATGTTATCGTTCTTCAGACTCTTTCGCAGGGAACCGACAGAATAAAGTCGTCTCTTTTGGACATTTTGATCGAGCAGTTTCAACCACGTGCGGTGATCGAACGCAACGATGCGCGCGTGCGGCAGTTGGAAGGGCTACCGCTTACGTCGGGAACTATCTACGGCACCACACCCGATCAATTCGAAATACTTCAGCACGGCCTTCGGTTCCTGGTCTCGCCATCTGGCGGACAGAAGACCGGGTCGTTTCTGGATCAGAGAGAGAACCGCCTGGCTGCGCGCGACGCCGCACAAGTTTCAGCGGGCCTTCGCGCTCTCGATTGTTTCACCTTTAATGGTGGATTCGCATTACATCTCGCCGGCGTCTGCAAAGAAGTTATCGCAATTGATATATCAGACCAGGCGATTGAAGCGGCAAAGCAAAATGCCGGGTTGAACCACATCCAAAATGTCGAGTTTCAAGTAGCGAATGTGTTCGATGCGCTCCGCGATCTCGAAGCGAGAGGCGAGCGATATGACACTATTGTTCTCGACCCTCCGGCGTTCGCGAAGAATCGAGCGAGTTTGAAGGCGGCGCTCAGAGGTTACAAAGAAATCAACCTGCGAGCTCTGAAACTGCTGAATCAGGGCGGCGTGCTCATCACGTGCACCTGTTCCTATCACGTCTCCGAGGATCTGTTTGTAGAGATACTTGCTGACGCTGCGCTCGATGCAAGACGGCGACTGCAGATCATGGAAAAGCGAATGCAGGCGAGCGACCATCCGGTGCTCCTGGGTGTGCCGGAGACATATTATTTGAAGTGTGTGATTGCCAGAGTTTTCTAGATCCCGAGACCACCCCAAGTACCTTTCGCAGCATCTTAACGCCGTTCTAAAAGTCTTTTGCCTCGGACACAACATAATGTCACAACATACGGACCTCCTTGCTTCTCTCCGTGTTGCATCACCTTGCCATGTCAGTTGGGACGACATGACAGGAGACGATCGTGTTCGGTTCTGCACTTCGTGCAACCTTGACGTTTACAACTTTGCCGCAATGACCAGCGATGAAGTGCGGACGATGATCACAAACTCGACTGGACGTGTGTGCGGAAGACTCTATCGCCGTACGGACGGAACATTGATAACCAGGGACTGTCCTGTTGGGCTACGCGCAGTTCGCCGAAGAGCAAGGCGATTCGCCGGAGCCGTCTTTGCAACTGTGATTAGTCTGGCTTCGTTTGCATTTGGACAATCCAGTAAGAAGGACGCGAAGACCTGCAGTCAGTCAGCTGCAAATATTGAGCGATCAAAAGACAAAGGACAGATCGGAGACTTCACTGGTTTCGTGGTTGATCCCAACGGGGCAGTAATTCCAGGTGTCGCTGTTACTCTTATTAACAATCGTGACAAGGTTGAGCGGACGACGAAGACAGACGATTACGGAGTGTTCACATTCTCGGCAGTGATCAACGGAACGTATACCGTCAAAGTTTCGGCGATAGGATTTAAGACGTTCACAGTCGCTAGCGTTCAATTAAATTCTGATGAACTTACTCGAGCCGGTATCCATTTGGCAGTTGGTGATATAACTACCTTGATGGGAGTCGTCGCTCTCTCACCAGAAATCGAGTACACCAATGGCACGATGATCCTTCGCGGAGACGCCATACGAAAGTTGCCAATCCCATAAAGGATGGATTCTACATTCAATCTGGTTGAGGTAGTCCGCTTTAGACCCGATCTTGCCCACCATTTCGAATCTCTAAATCGCGAGTGGATTGAACAATACTTTGAGATTGAAGATGCGGACCTCGTTATCTTCGCCGATCCATTCAAGGAGATTGTCGAACCTGGTGGGCAGATCTTTTTCGTGATTGCAGAGGGTAAAGCCGTCGGAACTTGTGCGGTGGTTCGATTGAATGATCGCGTGTTCGAGTTAGCGAAGATGGCAGTGAGTTCTGAGGCGCAAGGACGGGGCTACGGCGATCTGTTGATCAGCAGCGTTATTAATTTTGCAAAAGAAGCAGGGGCCGAACGATTGATACTCGTTTCGAACACACAACTGAAACCAGCAATCGCTCTCTATGAAAAGCATGGGTTCAAGTCAGTGCCGATTACGGATGCCGACGACTACAAACGTGTCGATATCCAGATGGAATTGATATTCGATTGACTAATTCGACACCACCAGGCTTCACCCGGTGGTACTTCAATTTTTACAACTACACGAGCGTTCCATTTCCTCGGGACACCACCAGGCTTCAGCCGGTGGTACTTCAATTTTTGAGCTACTTTTCATCAACGCTAGCCTTGGGTTAGCTGCAAAGTTGAAGTACCACCGGCTAAAGCCTGGTGGTGTCCTGAGACAAACTAAGAGTCTTCAAGTAGCTTTGAAATTGAAGTACCACCGGCTAAAGCCGGTAGTGTCTTTCAAGAATAGACCTACATCCCCGGATCGTTTTCGATAACGACTCGCGTACTGTAGTCCTTACCACCAACCGTCAGTTTCACTTGATAGGTGCCGGCCTCGAGTTGTGGACCGAGGTTGAACCCACCTCCAAAGCCGCCACCACCACCGCCACCAGCGCCTCCACCACCAAAGCCACCACCGCCACCGCCAACACCAGTAGGACGTGGCGGAGGATCACCGCGTAGGTTCCACTGAACTCTATTCAGACCTACTTCCTTCGTCGCCGCAATCGAGCGCACTACTTTGCCTGTGTAGTCTGAGATCGTGAGCTTCACATCACCATCGGGAGCCGACTTCAGATAGTAAGTAATCGCCGTTCCAGGTTGCGGATTAGTGCCGCGATAAAGCTTCGCGCCACCAAAGTAACGATTCAGTCGCGTGTCGTTGTACCAAATCGTCCCGGGCCTGATGTCGAACAGGTGAGCGTCGGACTCCATGAGCTTCGAATTTAATTGTTGGAGGGGCGCAATGTCGTCGAGGATATAGATGCCTCGACCGTGTGTACCGACGACGAGATCGTTATCTCTTGGATGAACCAGGATGTCGTCGATACGCACAGTTGGCATTCCGGACATCATTGGTTTCCACTCGCCGCCTCCATTGAGCGAAACGAACAAACCAAGCTCCGTGCCTGCATACAACAGATCCTTGCTCTTCGGATCTTCGCGAACAACATTGACGGTGCCCCATTTGGGCAAGTTGCCGACGATTGAAGTCCACGTCGCACCATAGTCACGAGTCACAAAGAGGTAGGGCTTCAAATCGTCGAAACGATGACCATCAACTGCCACGAAGCAAGTTCCTGCATCGTAGTGAGAAGGCTCGACTCGCGCGATGTGATACGTGTCACCGATACCCGGAACATTCTTCGCGACATTGGTCCAGGTCGTACCGCCATCCTTGCTCACCTGGAGGTTGCCGTCGTCAGTGCCAATCCAGATAACACCGGGAAGCTTGGGTGACTCAGCGATAGTCACGATGTAACCGTAGCTCGTATAACCGTCATGCTTGGACGCCATTGGATCTTTGCCGAGCACACCCATGATCGGCAATGTATTGCGATCGATGTGCTTCGTAAGATCCGCGCTGGCCGTCCATGTGTCGCCGCGATCAAATGACTTAAAGAAACGATCGCCACCGACATAGATCAGACGAGGGTTGTGTGGCGAGAGGATAATCGGAGTGTTCCAATAGAACCGATATTGCTCATTAGCGCCCGGAGTCGGTACTACGTTTGACGCGAGATTGGCATTGAATCCGAGGCCCTGTGTTGCTGCGAACGCGGCGAGCTGAGCGGCCGTATCAGGTGTTGCTTCAGGTGAAGCGGCGGGCGAAGCTGCGGGCGAAGCGGTTGCTGCTGGTGCGGCGCCACCACCGCCGCCACCACCGATGCCGCTTCCACCTTGCCGACCACCTCGACCTCGTTGAGGCAGACCTCGCGGACGAATACTGGTGCTTCGACCAGTTCGTAAATCGAGACGATTCATAGCGCCGTTTTGGGACTCTGAATAGACAGTGTTGGGATCGGTCGAATCGATCTGGGCGTAGAAACCGTCGCCGCCTCCAACGCGATACCAATCGGCATTGGTAATTCCCGCCTGAAGACTGCGCGTTTGGCTTGGGCCACCCCACGATCCGTTGTCTTGCAGTCCGCCGTAAACGTAATACGGCTTTCGCATGTCAACGGCGATCGCGTAGAACTGCGCAGCGGGTATTGTGTTCACGAATTCCCAGGTCGCTCCCTGATCGTAAGTGACATCAAGTCCGCCGTCATTTCCGATCCATAGATGATCGCCATTGTTGGGGTCGATCCAAATTGCGTGGTGATCGCTGTGTGCAATTCCTGGTTGAAGCGATTTGAAAGTCTTGCCGCCGTCAGTTGATTTACTGAAATTCAATCCGCCGACGAATACGTTTTCCGAGTTCTTCGGATCGACTCGGATTTGACTGTAATACATCGGACGATTGTTCTCGTTGCTTACGATCCGCCAGGTCTTACCTTTATCGTCAGACCTCCAGACACCTGGCTTCTTCGGATCGAGTGGTGTTGGTGTTGGCGACGCTGCCGGACTTGCCGCGGCGGCCGGCGATGCAGAGGCCGATGGAGACGGAGAAGGACTCGCCGCGGCCTGACCGCCGAATGTTTGCTCTTCGCCGCCGGTCCCAACACTTGCGCCAACTTCCATCTGTGCGTAGACGACGTTGGGATTTGATCTCGACACATCAATACCAATGCGACCCAGTAATCCCTCAGGCAGTCCACCTCCGTCGAGCTTCTTCCAGGTCTTGCCTGAGTCAACGGTCTTCCATATTCCTGAGCCTGGTCCGCCGCCGTTGAAGCCCCATGAAGTTCTGCGTCGTTGATACGATGCCGCGTACAGCGTCTTCGAGTCGGAAGGATCGATAACGAGGTCAGTGAATCCGGTATCCTCATCGATAAACTTGACGTTATTCCACGTCTTACCACCATCAACCGTCTTGTAAACACCTCGTTCCTTGTTTGGACCGAATAGATGACCGAGAACAGCAACATAGATGGTATTTGGATCTTTGGGATCGATTACGATGCGCGCTATGGTTTGCGAGTCCTCCAGGCCCATCTTCGTGAAAGTCTTGCCCGCATCAGTCGATTTGTAGATGCCGTCACCGAAGCTCGAGCTCTGCCGGTTGTTAGCTTCACCTGTTCCAACCCAAACAACATTTGGATCTGATGGAGCAATTGCGATGTCGCCAATTGAAGCGGTTGAATAAGTATCGAAGATTGGTTGAAAGGTCGTTCCGTTGTTTGTTGACTTCCAAACGCCTCCCGTAGCGAAACCCACGTAAACGATGTACGGGTTCGACTCAACAGCGGCGATGTCATCTACCCGGCCACCCATACTTGCAGGTCCGATTCCTCGCCAAACAAATCGCCTGAGCAATGGATCACCGGACCAGTTGATTGGTGTTGGGGTTGGGCTGGGGCTTGGCTGCGCGTTTGGCCGTTGCCCGGGCTGAGCGCCATTTTGTCCCGCAGGTTGAGTGTTGCCTTGTGAATAGACAGTGACCGTGGCAACCGCAATGCTTACAACTATCACGAGTAGTAGTGCGACATCTAAAACGGAGCGCGACCTGGCTTTCATGCGAAAGTATCCTTTCAATTAAATTGATGACTAAGAGCTGTGGGATAAAACGCGCTGCCTGGAAAGGCGTAGAACGGTGCTAAGCAGCGCAAATGTTTTTAGAAATGCGGACTATAAATAAGATGTGCGCCCAATGCAATAAGTAGGACAGAAGGTACGTACAGTTGGATGCGTGAGCGAGTGGTGCGAGTGGGTGAGTGGGCGAGTGGGTGATTGAATGAGTAGGTTACTCAAAGGGCGCTTCACTCGCCCACTCGCCCACTCGTTCAATTAACCGAGAGAAACGTCGCGTTGAGTCATTTCGGCAAGCCGCTTTGCGTCAGGCAACGCATCCAGAGCTTTTAGAACTTGTATATCGCTATCTAAGAGGATCCGCGCGCCGGCATCATTTGAAAATGCAGCGGTGATGATTTCATTCCGCAAACGCAATTTTGCAAACTCGAGCTCTTCATCAATCTGAGCAGAGGTTACAGCCAACTCTGTTTGCTTTTGCACGAATGCGCGGAATGCATCAATCACGCGGTCATTGATTGGGAAATCATTTTGCTTCGCGCTCTTCCCGTATTGAACTTTATCGACTTTGTAAGACTCTAAACCAGGAATGACTCCCGCTGCGAGCTGCCTGGTGAAATGAAATGCCGCCTCAGCGATACGCAAGCGCAGTGGACTGTTCACCGGCTCTTTAACTTCAACATCCGGAGTGATGCCCCCACCGCCGTAGAATATTCGACCTGCGGCTGTCTTCACGGCAGGACCTGTTTGCGGGTGTGGCGTCGGCGATGCCAGGGCAAGCGGAGAGTTCAGATTTGCGGGTGTTGGCGTTGGTTGCGCGCCGAGCTCGGTTGGATCGTGTCTGGTGTAATAATCGTAGAGCGAGCCATTCGAATAGTCTCTTTGCAGTGAACGTCCGTAGGGTGTGTAGTAACGTGCGGTCGTCAGCGTTAACCCCGTGTTGAAGGGCAACTGAAAGATTCGCTGAACAAGCCCCTTTCCAAAACTTGTCTCACCAACTATCAATCCGCGGCCATGATCCTGGATTGCTCCGGCGACGATTTCTGAGGCAGAAGCAGTGTTGCGATTGATGAGCACGACCAGTGGCACAGTGGCGGGCTCCGAGCCGCTCGATTTATAAACGACCGGCTCACTATATTCAGTCCGGCCTTTCACTGACACTACGACCTGGCCACGCGGAAGGAATTCGCTGGCAACATCGATCGCCTGATCAAGCAGACCTCCGGGATTGCCGCGTAGATCCAGAACCAGCTGGCGCATACCCTGCTCTTCCAGCTTCTTTATGGCCTGACGAAGTTCATCATCACTCGAGCGTTGAAAACCGCCCGTCAAACCAATGTAGCCAGTACCTGGTCGAATAATGTATGCGTTTCGGATTGTGGGTAGAGGAACTGTATCGCGAACGATCGTGAAGTAGAGTGGCGCCTCCGATCCTGCTCGTTCAACCTTAATGGTTACCGGTTCGCCAAGGCCGCCACGAACATTCTTGGAGACTTGATCGCTACTCCAGTCGCGTACGTCTTTGCCATCGACCTCGACTATCTTGTCGCCGTACTTCAGACCAATCTTAGCGGCTGGCGTGCCTTCAACGGCTGACTGAATGTAGACACCGTCGCGATGCTGAACGATGGTGACTCCGATTCCATAGAACCTGGAGTCTTGATCCTCTTTGAGTTTCTTGAATTCGCTGTAAGGGAAATAAGCCGAGTGAGGGTCGAGGGTGGAGAGCATCCCCTGGATCGCCGCCTGGGTAGCCTTTTCGTAATCAACGTCGCCCGAGTAATTACCTGTAATGGTGGTAACCGCCTCGTTGTAGTCTTTCTCAATATCGCCAACAACTCGATAGGAATTTGCCTTGCTTGAACTCGTCAGTCCGCTAAGTTTTCGAGATGTTCCAATAATTCCGCCAAACGCCGCCGCCAGCAAAACTATTCCGGCCGCGACTCCGAGGAATCTTCGACTAAATCGCGCCTCATCATAAGCGGTTTCATTCAATTCTCGTGCGACTTCCATCGAAAAGACTATAGCACACCGACCACTCAGTCCTCGAAACCGACGCTCCGTCTCACTATGATATATTGCCTTTGAGAACCTCGATGACAGGATCCCTCTCTATCATAATTCCTGCTTACAACGAGGCGGTTCGATTAGGGAAGACCCTACGAACTGTCGTCGACTATCTACGCACTGACTGGCCCGATTCGGAATTGATTCTGGTGGACGACGGCTCCGCTGATGATACGGCAGCACTGGCACAGAAGACGTTCGAGGAAAGCGGAACCCTTCGTACATCAGTCATCAGCTACAAATCGAACCTCGGAAAAGGCCGGGCAGTGCGCTTAGGTCTCCTCGCAGCGCGTGGAATAGTGGCGCTGTTTTCCGACGCTGATTTGTCAACGCCAATTACTGAAACGCCGAAGCTGGTTGATCCGATTTTTAATAACGAGTGCGACGTCACATTTGGGTCGCGAGCACTGGACCGAAGTCTGATCGGTGTCCACCAACCCTGGAGACGCGAACAAGGCGGACGCATCTTCAACCTGGCGGTGCGGCTGGCAACGGGTCTTCCGTTCTGGGACACACAATGTGGATTCAAGGCATTCAACATGGCCGTGTGCAGGCCGCTTGTCGAAGCCGCAACGGTGGATCGGTTTGGATTCGACGTTGAGCTGCTGTACCTCACACATCGAGCGGGCTTGCGGCTTCGTGAAATCCCGGTTCGATGGGATCATTATGAGGGTAGTAAAATAAGTCTCGGCAGTGACAGCTTTAAAATGCTGACGGAGGTCGGATTAATTCGACAGCAAGCGCGCCGAGGTGTTTATGACAATGCGATTAAGGCGGTGCAGCAATTAAGATGAGCTTGGAGTTTTTGTGCTTTGTTCTGGTCTTTGGTCTTTGGCTTTTGGTCTTGGGCCTCAGGTGATTTGGATCGGAGCAAATAGCAAAGGCCTAAGACCAAAAACCAAAGACCAGAACGAAGCACAGAATTTCAAGCACTCAGAAGACAATGTCACGTCTAAACGTCAACATCGATCACGTCGCTACGGTGCGACAGGCGCGGCGAGCGCCGGAGCCGAGCGTTGTTGCTGCCGCGATGACCTGCGAACAAGCAGGAGCAGACGGAATCACTGTGCATCTTCGAGGCGACCGGCGTCATATCCAGGACCGGGATGTTCAGCTTCTTCGACAAGTAGTCACCACTTACCTGAACCTGGAAATGGCAGCGACGGAAGAAATGCTTAAGGTCGCCATTGAAACCAGGCCAGACGCAGTGACGCTTGTCGCTGAAAGGCCTGATGAAATCACAACTGAAGGTGGACTCGACGCAAAAGCTAACATCGCAATTGTTCGCGCAACTGTCGCTCGTCTTCGCGAGGCGAACATTCTCGCGAGTCTCTTTATTGATCCTGATCCGGTGCAAATAGAAGTCGCTCACGAAGTCGGTGCGCAGCAAGTCGAACTGTGCACGGCCGCCTACGCTGATTCGACTCTAGGTGCAAAATGGATTCATGGCGAAGGCGCGGCTCACACGTCACAGGAATTGCGCAGACTTCGGGAGGGCGCAGCTCTGGCGACTCAATATGGATTGCACGTCGCCGCAGGTCACGGTTTAACTTATCGAAACGTTGTGGCCGTCGCGGGGATTTCTGAGATTACTGAATTCAACATCGGCCACAACATTGTGGCTCGAGCGGTTTTCGTTGGATTGGAGAAAGCCGTTGAGGAAATGCGCTCGGCGATAAAAAGCGGAACTTCGATACTTAAATCATACTACGTGTCATCGTGAGGCAGCGAGCTGTAACCTCACCTCGGAACGGGCCAGTTCAGTCTTTACAGACTCCATTTCGTCATCACTACCTGACCATCCGCCTAATTGTTTTTCTAAACGATCGCGTGACGCCCGTGCCGCAGCAACATCAATCTCTTCCGGTCGTTCGGCTATTTCGGCCAGGACAGAAACTGTATCGTCCCTGACTTCCACAAAACCTCCGGACACCAACAACTGAGTTGTTCGACCGTCCTGAAGATAACTAAGCACACCGGTCTTCAACTGGGAAATCAAAGGCGTGTGGCCTGGAAGAATTCCCATTTCGCCGTTAAGCCCTGGGACTGTGACCATATCCACCGGCTCACCGAGCACGCGACGTTCCGGAGTAACAACCTCTAATTGAATCTTGTCGGCCATTTTCTGAAGCTTTACTGAGCCAGAGTCTTTCCTTTCTCTATTGCTTCTTCTATGGTTCCCACCAGGTAGAACGCCTGCTCAGGAAGGTCGTCATGCTTGCCGTCAACAAGCTCTCGGAATCCTCTAATTGTATCTTCGAGTTTGACGTACTTTCCTTCAAGACCAGTGAACTGCTCGGCAACGTGGAACGGTTGCGAGAAGAACTTCTGAATCTTTCGTGCACGCGACACAATCAATTTATCTTCGTCAGACAATTCATCCAGACCCAGAATCGCAATGATGTCCTGCAGATCCTTATAACGTTGCAGAACTCGTTTCACATCCTGTGCCGTGTTGTAGTGCTCCTCACCGAGAATTCGCGGATCCAAAATGCGCGATGACGACCCCAGAGGATCAACCGCCGGATAAATGCCCAACTCTACAATTTGACGTGACAACGCCGTAACAGCGTCGAGGTGTGCGAACGTCGTTGCGGGCGCCGGATCCGTGTAGTCGTCAGCCGGAACGTACACCGCTTGAATCGAAGTGATTGAACCTGTCTTTGTTGACGTGATTCTCTCCTGCATCTCACCCATTTCAGTTGCGAGATTCGGTTGATAACCCACCGCCGATGGCATGCGGCCAAGCAACGCGGACACTTCCGAACCAGCTTGAGTGAAGCGGAAGATGTTGTCGATGAAGAGCAACACGTCGAGTCCTTGATCGCGGAAGTACTCGGCAACAGTCAAACCCGAAAGTGCGACACGCAGACGAGCTCCGGGGGGTTCAGTCATCTGGCCGTAAATCAGTGCCACCTTCGACTTGCCGATCGCTTTCATATCGACCTTTGTGAGGTCGAATGATCCCGTGTCCTTAAAATGTTTATTAAACGTGTCGCCAAACTGGATAACTTCCGACTCAACCATTTCACGAAGGAGATCGTTACCTTCACGAGTGCGTTCGCCCACGCCGGCGAAAACTGAGAAACCCGCGCGCGCCTTGGCAATGTTGTTGATGAGCTCCATCACGATAACTGTTTTGCCCACGCCCGCACCGCCGAATAAGCCGATTTTGCCGCCGCGCAAGAATGGCTGGACCAAATCGATAACTTTAATTCCAGTCTCAAACATTTGAAGTTCAGTTGACTGCTCTTCAAACGTGGGCGCATGACGATGAATGGGATAACGTTTTTCGTGTTTGACGTCGCCGAGAGTATCCACCGGTTCGCCGATGACATTCAGCACGCGACCAAGCGTTCCCTCACCGACCGGCATTGTGATGGGACCACCTGTATCAATCGCTTTCATGCCGCGCACCATGCCGTCAGTAGGCAACATCGAAACCGTTCTTACACGGCCTTCACCGAGGTGTTGTTGAACTTCAGCAATGACATCAATTGGTGCCTGAACATCGAAACCATCTGAGACAATACGTAGCGCCTGGTAGATCGGCGGAAGATATTTACCATCAAATTCGACGTCGAGAACCGGTCCGATGATCTGCACAACTTTGCCGACGTGTTGGCCGTCGGCATTCGGATTAGGCGTGGTCATACTGGTCGTTAAACTCCTCTTTGTTACCCATTAAGGCGAACGAACTGGCAGGTTTAAAAGCCGCATACGATAGCACACGCCACTAACCCTCACCAAACGAGGCTTGAATGAGCTTTGTGCTTTGTTGTTTGAGCTTCGAACCAGGTCTTATAGGTCGAATAGGTCCTATGCTGGTTTCCAAAAAATTCTTGAAACCAAACTTGTACTATCTTCGTAGTACAATCTGAAATGAGCCAAATGTTCTCCTTAAGCCCATCGCATCCAATGCCGCTTTATGCACAGTTAACGCGAGCAATCCAGTTTGCGATCGTGACTGGCAGGCTGCAAATCGGTGAGCAATTGCCAACTGTCAGACAGTTGGCTGTCGAACTTCGCGTAAACGCCAACACGGTCGCAAAAGTCTATGCGGAACTGGAACGCTCGGGTGTGCTGGAAACGCGAAGAGGCGTGGGAACGTTTGTATGCGCTCGCCATTTCGAAGCAAGAAATCGTCAGGATCCCCAAGCCATCTTGGGTGACCTTGTCGACCGGTTCGTTGAAGAAGCCGGTGCGATGGGATTCTCCCCAGACGATCTGATTGCCCAACTCCAAAGCAGGCGCAAAAAGGAGACTAAGAAAAATGTCCAGTAGTATGACCAGTCTGGTTCAGACACGGAGTAGTCTGGCTGCCGCAAACACTCCTCGAGTGAATGTTGTATCTGCGGTAGCGTTCCTGATTCCAGCGCTTCTCGGCCTTGCGACGCTGGCACTAAACCCGTTGAATCCGATTGGCGCAATTGTCGGCGTGTTGTTAGGTATATTGTTTGCGCAAGCTCCTAAGATTGCTCGACAGTGGGAGCGTGCTGTCGTCTTGCGTCTGGGTCGCTACGTCGGACTCCGCGGACCCGGATTGTTCTGGATCATTCCGTTTGTGGATTCGATTTCAACCTGGGTGGATCAGAGAGTGATCACGACCAGCTTCGCAGCCGAGGAGACGCTGACTTCGGATACTGTGCCTGTCAATGTTGACGCAGTTCTGTTCTGGATGGTCTACGATCCTGAAAAAGCCGCTTTGGAAGTTCAGAACTATCCGCAGGCGGTCAGCTGGGCTGCACAGACAGCGCTACGCGACATCATCGGGAGAACATCGCTGACGGATCTACTCCGCGGTCGCGAACGAATTGAAGAAGAGTTGCAGCAGCTAATTGACGAACGATCCAATCCCTGGGGGGTGACCGTTCAGTCCGTCGAAATGCGCGACGTGATCATACCAACGGCTCTTCAGGACGCGATGTCGCGCGAAGCCCAGGCGGCACGTGAAAAACAAGCTCGGATCATTCTGGGCCAGGCTGAGGTTGAAATTGCGCATTCTTTTGCGACAGCGGCGCAGTCGTATAGAGATAATCCGACTGCATTGCATCTACGCGCGATGAACATGCTTTACGAAGGCTTGAAAGAGAAAGGTGCCCTCATGTTAGTGCCGAGTAGCGCGGTCGAATCGATGGGCATGGGCGGCTTGTTGGGCGCAGCCGCTTTGCGACAACAAACGTTAACCGGCAGTGACGAAGTGCCAGAGTAGTTCTTTGGAGTGTGGTGGACTGCTCGAAATTAGAACGGTGAGCGAAGCGACCGATTGACTTTTCCGATACGCGAAATTCAGGTTCCGGAAGGTCAATCGGTCGCTTCGCACACCGTTCTAATTCGGGATCTGGCTCGAAATAAGCAGCGGTAGGACTCCAACATTAAAGTTCAGGATCAATTCGAATCTTCATTCGCTGAAGTACTTGAAGGTCTTCTTCGGTGAGTTCGAGAGTCGCGCTGTCGCCTTCGGTTTCGTCGTCACCGGAATGGGGGCGTAAACCAATCTCCAACCTAAGCGTCAACTCCATCTCATATCCAGCTTGTCGCAAGCGTTCAATCGCTTCAGCAACCTTGGTCGAGTTCTCTACAGACTCGTTGATTGCAGTGCCAATCTCGCGAACTATCTCTTTTGCGTCGTCATCAATTTCCAAAGTTGCAGGCCTTTAAACGTTAATAGAAGTAATGCCGCTATGCTACGCGAGCAGTGTATGAGGGTCAACCAGAGTTTTGATCAGGGTCCAGGGCTGGTTTTATTTCTCGATTGGCAGTCGGAAGTTATAGACTGTGTTGTTTATAGGACCTATAGGACTTATTGGACCTATTATTGTCGGCTTAGCCATGTTCGGAACGATCGGAATACTAACAGGCGGCGGTGATGCTCCAGGCTTGAATGCTGTCATTCGGGCGGTGGTGAAAACTGCCACGTGCGAATACGGCATGAGAGTCATCGGCATTGAAGACGGCTTCGAAGGGTTGATCGGCGCGACCCAGACACGTCTTCTTTCCCCTGCTGACGTTAGGGGACTTCTGCCGCGCGGCGGGACTATCCTCGGCACTCGCAATCGCGGAAACTTCGAAGACCGCACCAGGGATGGTGTCAAGGTTAGTGTGGAGAGTGTCTACGATGAAGCGATTTCAAACATGAAGGTACTCGGCATCGACGCATTGGTTGTGCTTGGTGGCGAGGGCACTTTGACGATCGCGGCGGAATTCGATAAGCGTGGAGTGCCAGTTTGCGGCGTGCCTAAGACAATCGATAACGATTTGGCGTGCACTGAACTGACCTTCGGTTTCGTTACTGCGCTGGACATTGCTACTGAAGCTCTCGACCGACTTCACACAACTGCCGAGTCGCATGATCGAGTGATGATCCTGGAAGTGATGGGCCGTCATGCTGGTTGGATCGCCCTGCACTCGGGAATAGCGGGCGGCGCAGATGTCATCTTGATTCCTGAGATTCCGTTTTCGCGACAGGCCGTGGCAGACAAGATTCGAGCACGTGATCTCGCAGGATCGAATTTTAGTATCATTGTTGTCGCAGAGGGCGCAGCAGAGATTGGTCACGAGCTGATCTACCAGGACAAGGGTGATTCAGTTCGGGCACCCAGGCTGGGCGGAATCGGCATCCACCTGCAGCACGACATCGAAGCACTAACAGGACGCGAAACTCGCTGTGTCGTGCTCGGTCATGTACAACGTGGCGGCCGCCCGAATGCTTTCGACAGAATGCTGGCAACTAATTTCGGTTCTTGTGCAGTACGAGCCCTGGCGAGTGGCGATCGCGGCATTATGGTGGCCCTGCAGGCAGGAGACATTGTGAACGTTCCCCTGACTGATGCAATCAAGAACATCAAGACAGTTCCACCGGATGGCCAGCTAGTCCGCACCGCCAGAGACACAGGTATCTCCTTTTGTTCGACTGATGAAGAGAAGCATCATAGGATTCCGTAACTTTGACAGATGCTGGTATTGATTTTGCCAGTGAAGCAGAACAGCAGGTGAAGATTTGTCACAAGCGATAAAAGAAAAACTACAGAAGGAACTGGACGAACTCGAAACTGAGTTAAGAGTTCATCTACCAAAAGAGATAAAACGTGCACTTGAATTCGGCGACTTACGCGAGAACTCCGAATACAAAGCCGCGCTAGATCGTCAAAACATCGTCAAAGCGCGAATCGTGGAACTTCGTCAGCGAATCAGTGAAATTGCGTCGATTGATCCAAACAAAGTGCCGCGTGATAAGGCGTCATATGGATCAACTTTAGTGCTCTATGATGCCGAAAAAGATGAGGAAGTGACGTACAGACTCGTTTCACCTGAAGAGAGCGATCCGCCGCAGGGCTTGATTTCGACTGCGTCGCCGGTTGGCAAGAGTCTGATGGGTAAACAGGAAGGTGACGAAGTGGTGGTCCGTACTCCGGCGAGCACGCGCAATTTCGAAATCAGACAACTGCGCACCTTACACGATGAATTATCAGCTTCAGAATAGTCCGTACAACTTGAAGAGCGTTGCTTGGATGGGCGGCGTTCTCTTGAGTCTGTTTTCAGGACTACCGACAGTTCAGTCTCAACAGACGACTGCTATCTTGACGCCTGCTCAACAGGAGGCGAAGCTGGAGCTTAACGCTGCGGCGCGAGCTTATCGTGAAGGCAACTTCGAAGACGCACAGCGTCATTCCGAAAGCGCTTTATCGCTTGATCCTGAGAATAGGTCTGCACCTATGTTTGTAGCGCGGACCATCCACGCGCAATTCAAACCCCGCGACTTCACACCTGAGAACATTGCTCGTGGGCATGACGCCATCGCGGCCTACCAACGAATACTTTCCAGGAACAAGCTGGATGATGAGGCTTACAAGGCGATAGCTTACATCTATGCGACGCTCAAAGAAGATGAGCAGCTAAGAAACTGGGTGCTGCAGAGAGCTGCCGATAGTTCGTTTGATAACGAGAGACGATCGGAAGCCTATGTGGTTCTAGCTTCAAAGGATTGGGATTGTTCATTCAAGTTTACCGAGCTACCGACACACAAAACCACTACCGTAAACAATCGCCAGGCCTTCATCGAATATCACAAATCCAATGACGAGATAGAATTCGAAAACGCTCAACAATGTGCCGTTCGTGGTTTTGAAATGATGGATCTGGCAATTGCTTTGAAAGCTGATTCGGAAGCCGCCTGGTCTTACAAAACGAATCTGCTTCTCGAGTTGTCAAAGTTTGCAGAAATGTCTGGAGACGTACAGCAAAAAGCCGAACTCCAGCGACAATATGAAGACGCCCTAAAGGAAACAATGAGGTTAGCGAAGGCACGAGAACAGACGGAAAAATCAAAACCTTAAGAGTGACCCGTAAATCGTTGACAACCCGTTTGCTCACCCCTATTATTCGCCGCTTGTGTTCCGCAAGAACCTGTAATACTAAAGACTTTTTGGGCATAATGCCCGCAGGAGAAAATCACACCTAGTGTTTGGCGCCAGCATCGGACGGTTAGCTCAGCGAATTATCGACGCCATCGTGCGCTGGCTTGCCCATGGTCACATCAATCCCAACATCCTGACCATCATCGGCGTTTCATTGAATGTCGGGTGTGGCGTTCTGTTCGGAATGGGCTGGTTCTTCTCGGCGGGCATAGCCTTAATCGTCGCGAATCTGTTTGACATGCTGGACGGTCAAGTGGCTCGTCTTTCGGGAAGAGTCACCCGGTTTGGCGGGTTTTTGGATTCGTCGCTCGACCGGCTGTCAGACATGGTTGTTTTTGTGGGATTGATGGTATTTTACGCCCGCGACACCCAACTTCATTCAACTCTTAACGTTTTTCTTGCGGGGGCCGGTCTCATGGGCTCCGTTATGGTAAGCTACGCGAGCGCTCGGGCTGAAAGTTTAATACCCAAATGCGACGTTGGTTTTCTGAGGCGCCCGGAACGGGTCGTTCTCTTTATAATCGGCGCACTCAGTACGCATCCTGGCTCTACAAATTTCTTTGCGAACCGGATGCCTGCTGTCCTCTGGGTGCTTGCCGTGGGCTCGTATTGGACCTTTGCCCATCGGATGTATCACACGTGGCGTGAGCTGACTAACGTCGAAGCAAAAACACAGAACGTAGAAAAACAAACTTCGTATTCTCAGGCTGGACCGAGCACGGGTGGAGAGAGACGACCGGAACGACGACTAGTACATAAGCCGAGCTGAATCGCCGGCGAGCTTTGCAATTCCTGCGTTTGTTCGAGGTAAGAATCAAGTGACGATTTGTCCATGTTGTGGGTTTAAAGATGTCGAATCGCTGACTGCCGGATGTGAGCAGTGTGGCGCGCGTGCAGTTGGCGAAGCCTTACCAAAGCCTGCTCATGAATTACCATCCTATGGCCGTTCCCTAATACTAGTTGTGAGTGGTTCACTACTGGTCCTGGTTTTCCTGACTCAAACGATCCTCGCAATGGTCCAGCGAGCGAGTGATTCGATAAGCAGGGTTTTTCAGTTATGGAGTTGGGTAGCGGCGGGTGAAACCGCCGCGTGGCGCTTGAAATGGATTTCATTTCCTGTGATGTTCGTCACCCTTTGGTTTGGCCTCAAAATCTATAGATCAATTCGGCTTCAGCCCGAGCGTTTCTGCGGACTGAAGTACGCGCGACGTGGATTGATGGCCTCAGCCATGGTTGCGATATTGATAGCGACCCTAATTGGCATCACCGTTCCCGCCAGATTGCGAAATCGACGCTTATCAATTGAAGCTGGATATCTCGCCCAGGCATATGCGCTCGAGGTTGCTTTTGAGCGATACAAGAATCTGCACAAGCGGCTGCCTGATCAATCGACGGTTGTGGAGGAACTTTCAAGTTTGCCAGACCCCGATGGAATGATTGCATCGGCCTTAAAAGACTTCGATCCCAATGGATACGTGCCGCGTGGTGAAGTGGCTGCGGTTGATCCACAAAAGGGACGCAACCTGCGCGGCGGCATGATAATTCGCAAAGCATCGTTAACTCTCGCGACCGACGATTCACCACCAGCGGGCCTGTCCTTTAACGACTACGACTTGCGACTTCCGGGCGAGGACAAGATTTTGGGAAATGAAGACGACTGGGTTCGTCGTGATGGCATGATCATGAAACTGGCTGACGTTGCCAAGGGCGGTGTCGGCCGAAGCGTTTCAGCTGGAGTTCTTAACCCCTAGCGACTGAATGTCGTTTCTCGATCGTTTTCGCAAAAAGCAAGAAGACGAAGCCTCACGTATTGCCCGTCTATCCAAAACTGGTCGCATGGCAGATGGTCGTATCACCGATGCCATGTCCGCGGCCGACGGCACAATCACTCAAGTAACCTACACATACATTCTTGCAGGTACTCACTTCGAATCGACTCAGGATTTGAACGCACAACAGCAATCACGTCCCCACGACTATTCACCCGGGAAACAGTGTGTCGTCAGGTACGATCCAAGAGCACCAGCGAATTCCATTATTGTCTAGACGGTCTTTGGTCTTGGGTCTTAGGTTTTTCGAGTCACCTAAGGCAAAATCAAGAGTAAAGATCAAAAGCCAAAGTCCAAAAACCAAAGACCAAAGTCCGGGATGTTCAAGAAAGTAATAATTGCCAACCGCGGTGAAATAGCCGTCCGCATAATTCGCGCGTGTCGTGAACTTGGCATCTCCGTAGTAACCATCTACTCAGAAGCGGATGCTAAGGGTTTGCACGTGCGCCTGGCGGACGAAGCTGTTTGCGTTGGCCCAGCTCCATCGAGTCAGAGTTATTTGAACATCGAGCGGATCATCGCTGCTGCAAAATCCACAGGCGCTGAAGCGGTTCACCCGGGATATGGTTTTCTTGCGGAGAATGCGGACTTCGCCCAGGCAGTGCTCTCTGCTGGATTGACATTCATTGGCCCCTCTCCTGACGCAATGCAGGTTATGGGTTCGAAGACGAGTGCACGGCGAGCTGCAGTTGAAGCAGGGGTGCCAATCGTTCCGGGAACAGTTGAACCCTTGTCGTCTTTCGCCGAAACGAAAGCAACAGCAAATGAATTTGGATATCCAGTGATGCTCAAAGCTGCAGCGGGAGGCGGCGGCAAGGGCATGAGATTGGTTCAATCAGATGAAGAGTTACTCTCCGCATTCGAAACCGCTCAAGCTGAAGCCGCGTCCGCGTTTGGCGACTCATCGATTTACCTCGAAAAGGCAGTCGAGCGTCCCAGACATATCGAGATCCAGGTCTTCGCCGATTCTCATGGAAATGTTGTCCACCTCGGCGAGCGTGAATGCTCAATTCAGCGTCGCCACCAAAAGGTCATAGAAGAATGTCCTTCACCTATCAACGATTCGAGTTTGCGTCAGCAAATGGGAGAGGCCGCGGTGAAGATCGCCAAAACGGTGAACTATCTCGGCGCCGGAACGGTAGAGTTTCTTGTTGCTGATGCAACTCGCGAGTTCTATTTCCTCGAGATGAACACTCGATTGCAAGTCGAGCATCCGGTGACGGAACTCGTGACTGGTTTCGATCTTGTGCGTGAACAGTTGCGAGTTGCAGCCGGTGACAAGCTGTCGTTCACGAAGGAAGCTATTCGTTGGCGAGGCCACGCAATCGAATGCCGTATTTATGCCGAAGACCCGGCGAATAATTTCTTTCCAAGTCCCGGAACGATTACTGAGTTGCGCGAGCCGTCGGGACCAGGAATAAGACTGGATAGCGGGGTTTATGAAGGTTCCGAAGTATCGATCCATTATGACCCCATGATTGCAAAGCTGGCGGTGTGGGGACGAACACGTGCGGAAGCAATCGAACGTTTGCGACGCGCGCTGGATGAATACGAAGTCTCTGGAATTACCACCACGCTGCCGTTCTTTCGCGAGGTAGTTCAAGACGAAGAGTTCCAACGTGGACAACTCGATACCGGCTTTATTGAACGCTTCAACTCAAGACGCGCTTCAGTGCCTTTAGCCGAGCCGACGAAAGAGGAGATGCATATGGCGATAATCGCCTCGGCTCTTGAATATCGGAATCGACAACAGAAGCCTCAACAGAATTCAACATCAACGTCGAATCGCTGGAGATTATCCGGACGACATGCGGCGTTGAGAGCGAATTCAACCCACGAGCCTTCTTCAACCTGGAGGAAGTCTTGAAGCTAAGAGCGGTTCTGGACAATCACGATTGTGAAGTGGTCGTTGAGTACCTTGACGGTAAGTTGCGTATAACCGTTGACGGACAAATCTACAGTCCTGAGGTCCACAAGCTGGCACAAAGATCGTATCTCTTAATCAATGAACATCGCGTTTACGATTGTCGCGTCGAAGGTAAGTCGCGCGAGCGGTTCGAGGTGATAGTAAACAAACATGTGTATGGGATTTCGATTGTCGATCCCCGGCGTTTAAGAACTGATGAGAATTCCGATCGGCACCATCATGGTTCTACGGAGATTGCGGCACAAATGCCTGGCAAGGTGGTACGGGTGCTTGTTGAGTCCGGAGCCGAAGTCGAGAAAGGTGCCGGCATTGTCGTGGTTGAGGCGATGAAGATGCAAAACGAGATGAAGACACCTCGCGCTGGTGTGGTTCTCTCCTTGAATGTCGCACCCGGAGACACGGTAACATCAGGTGAAGTTCTGGCGACAGTGGGAGACGCTGCGACATGAAAGAAAGAAACGGCGAGTGGCAGAGGAGGCGAGGGGGCGAGTGGGAGAGTGGGCGAGTGGGAGATCGTGAGGGAGATGCTACGAATTCGCCGACTCGCCCCATCGCCCCCTCTCCCACTCGTCCCCTCGCCAACTCGCCCAACTCACCCTCCGATCTTCGCATCCTCCTCTGGGACATCGACGGCACGTTGATTCATTCGCTCCGCATTGGTGCTTATAAGGAGTACACCATTCCTGTGCTGGAAGAAGTCTTTGGGACGTCGGGGCGTCTCGCCAACATGCGGGTCTCCGGAATGACTGACCTGCAAATCATTGCTGAAGCATTGAGAGATGAGGGCTTTAGTCATCACGACATTAGAGAACAAATTCATCACCTCAGTGAAAAACTGACGGCCGAAGCAAAGAAAGTCACTGGCAACGGCGAACCCTTCTTTGAAGTTTTGCCAGGTGTGAAGGAAACGCTGGAGGTGCTCTCGAACCATCCACGTTATCGCTCGGCTTTGGTGACGGGCAATATTGAACCGATGGCCCAACTGAAGATGGAGTTGGTTGGACTCGATCAGTTCTTCACTTTACCGGGCGCGTTTGGCGACGAATCGCATGAACGGCGCGACCTTCCGGAACGAGCAGCTAAGCGGATCAACACTTTCTTGCAAACAGATCTACAACCAAAGCAATTCATAGTAATCGGCGACACGCCCAATGATATCGATTGTGCTCATCATTTTGGGGCCCGCGCAGTTGCTGTTGGAACTGGGCGCTTTTATTCAAAAGACGAGTTGCTTGCCTGCAAACCCGATGCATGGCTGCCGGATCTCTCTGATCCTGAATTAGTACTGACGACACTTGCGGAATTGTAGTGCTGGGACCGCAGAAGATTTGGTCAGCAGTCAGTAGTCAGTGGTCAGTAGAATAGGACCTATGTGACTTATAGGACCTATTCAACTGACTACTGACTACTGACCAAAGATTCTGCGGTCCCAGCACGGAGGTTTGCTTATGAAAAGCTATCGAAAAGAGATCGCGGTCCACCTTCCTTCCCATCGTGGCTTCCTCAACATTACCTCGACCGTCGAACAATGTGTTCGTGAAAGTGGCGTTACTGAAGGGCTGGTGCTTGTGAACTCGTTGCACGTCACTTCGTCTGTGTTTGTGGACGATGATGAGGAAGGGCTGTTTCGTCATTACGAACAGTGGTTAGAGAAGGTAGCGCCAGTTTTATCAGCGGGTGATTATAGTGACGAAGGGATCGGCGACGACATCGTCGATTCGCACATGAAGCGTCACGTGATGGGGCGTGAAGTAACAGTGGCCATTACGAACGGACGCCTGGATTTCGGGCAATGGGAACAGATCATCTACGGCGAGTTTGATGGAGGAAGACCAAAGAGAGTGTTGATTAAGGTGGTCGGACAATGATTATTTAAGATTTCAGATTTCAAATTTAAGATTGAATTGCTTCGTGATGTTTCGTGTTAATTCGTGGATCGTGATTGTCCAGGTAAAGCGGGATCCACGAATTAACACGAAACATCACGAAGCAATTCAATCTTAAATCTGAAATCTGAAATCTTAAATTCCTAGATCCGATGAAACCCCTTCAAAATATCCCTCGTCTTCAACCGAAGGATCACCGGTCTTCCATGAGGACACGTTGTTGGTGAAGATGTTTGCAGTAACCGATCAATCAACCACCTCATCTTCTCCGGAGCCAGGGGCATGTTTACTTTGATTGCGGCATGACACGCGAGAGACGCAGCAATTTCATCTCGAAGTGTCTCACGCGCCGAGCCTTTCTTTTCCGCATCTACTGTGTCGAGCAATTCGAACAACATGTTGCGTGCTTCACCGACAGGCAAATCTGCCGGCGTCGCCTTGATCGCAACAGTGCGGCCGGACAATCGCATCAGGTCAAATCCGTATTTTTCCAGTTCAGGTGCTAACTGATCGAAGACTGCAGCTTGTGCAGGTGTCAGATCAAAGGTCTCCGGAACGAGCAACTGTTGAGACTCCGTGCGACGCTCAGCTTCCAACGCACGATACTTGTCGAAGAGCACACGTTCATGCGCGACGTGCTGATCTATCAGCAACAGACCTTCGTCATCTGTAGCAATAATGAAACTCTCTTCGAGTTGTCCCAGCGGTCTAATGTTTGCGGTAAGCGATTCCGGAGTTACTTCACGCGCAAACTTTTCTGCTGAATTCAGAGGAGGCAGCAAAGAAGTTTTCGGCAGTTTCACTGCAGACGTTACTGCAACTGGCTCATCAATCAGCTCGGCTGGCTGATGGGGTACCATTTCTTCGCCTGGTTCTTCCTTCTCATCGAGCGCCTCCTCGACTGATTCCATCAATGCAACGAACTCCATTCGTGACTGCTGTTGCTCCTGAGGAACCGGAGGCGGTTCGAAGACGGGAACGGTTACTGGTATCGGATCAGGTGTCGACACCGTATTACTATTTGCCGCAGCCGAAACTGCCTGTGTTTGAATCTCAAGAGTGGGTCGCGCAGCTTCCCTCTCGTCACGAACATAGCCCGCGGCAGCCAGCGCCGATCTGACAGCATCGCGAACGGCGTCGGCGACTGCTGCCGATCGTCGAAAGCGAACTTCAGTTTTCGCAGGATGGACATTCACGTCCACTTCCTCGAGTGGCGTTTCAATAAACAACAATGCTGCCGGGTAAACTCCATGCGGCAAGATCGACCGGTATCCTTCGGACAACGCACGACCAATCATCCGATCACGAACAAAACGGCGGTTTACGAACAGGTACTGTGAATCACGTGATGTACGTCTGTCGCGTGGCGCCGAGATGTAACCCTGCACGCGCACGACCTGGGGGTGTCCTCCGCTAACTTCAAGCAGGTTCTCGAGAAACTCCTCGCCAAAAACCTGATAAGCACGTTCGCGCAGGTCTTTCACCGCAGAAGCCCGAATAACCTCACGTCCATTGTTTGTGAAGGTAAAACCGATCTCCGGGTGGGCGAGTGCGTAATGAGTAACAAGGTTCGTCAAGTGGAATGTTTCGGTTGCTTCGGAGCGCAAAAACTTGCGTCTGGCCGGCACGTTAAAAAACAGATCCTTGACACTGATCGTTGTTCCGCGGGGATGGGCCGCATCCTTAACGTCCCGCATGCGACCACCTTCGATGACTACTTTCGTGGCGGCACTCGCTTCTTCCGTACTCGTGACCAATTCAACCCTTGCAACTGATGCGATGGAAGCCAGCGCCTCTCCGCGAAAGCCCAGGGTTGCAATCGCCGCGAGGTCATCCGTCACGCTGATTTTGGATGTTGCGTGACGTTCAAAAGCGAGGACCGCATCGTCGCGAACCATACCTTCACCATCGTCAGAGACCTTCAGCAATCGTCTGCCACCAGCTTCGATTTCTATAGCGATCCGCGAGGCGCCTGCGTCAATACTGTTCTCTACGAGTTCTTTGGCAACCGACGCGGGACGTTCAACGACTTCACCGGCTGCGATTTGATTTGCTACGTGGTCTGCGAGGACGCGGATTTTGGACATATTTCTCGTGAGCTTTGATCGTTGTCAGTGGTCAGCCGTAGGAAATAGGTCCAATACGTCCTATAGGTCCTATACTCACTCCCCACTGACAAAGATCAAAGCTTTATCACCTGATGTTCGTTCGAACTCAAATTGATCGCGTTGTAGATCCACTCAATCACGTACGTGCCGTGGCGGGCCAGCAACGAGGTGATATTGATGTGTCGCTCCTGTAGCTCTTTGTTTGGATACAACTGCTCAAATGCGCGTTGAAGCTGGCGGTGCGCCGCTTCATCCCGCGACATCTGCGCGCGAACAAAACGAGTGCGTAAGCCTTCGAGCTGGTAGTTGATCTTTTTACGACCTGTATCGAGAGCACTTGCGAGTGTGGGATCAACGGATTCCAACTCGCGCCTCAATCTATCCAACTCGTCATTGATGTGTTCTTCGGACTTCGCAAATAGTTTAGCGGTGTTCACGCCCAGGTATTCCTCGACAACGCGCTTGATAACGGGATCGATACCCTCGAAGAAGTCTTCCAGCGTCAGGTTGTACCTTTCGAGAACACGGCCCGCGTGTCGTTCCATCATGGTCAAACTGGAACGTGGCAGGATCGGTGTCGCAGGTCGTCGCAGGATTCGATAGACTTCGGCTGTTTGAGCAAAGTAAGCAATCTCAGCTGAACCACCAAGGTAAGCAATCGTCGGGAGCAAATAATCCTGAACAACCGCTCTAAGAGTTACATTGGGACTGAAGCGTTCCGGATGTTCGAGTGCGAGTTGCGCTAATTGTTCAGCGGTGTATTCCTCATCCAGATCTTTTGCTTTGTATTTGCCCTCGTCTGTTCGCGACACCGCTCGTCGTGCACCCGCGTCATCGTGGAGGAATAGTGGGAAGGAATTGGCGGTTGCTGTTACCTGTGCGTGGTATCCAGCGCTTTCGAGTTCCTTGCTCCGGTGTTCGATTGCCTCTGCAATTTCAGAAGCTTGCAGGGCAGCCGCTGAATACAACGGGGCCGCGAGTTTCTTCAGATTTGAATCGAGTGGATCGAGAAGAATGAGACCGTACTTGCCGAGCAACGAGGTCATCATCCTGGCAAAGCTTTCGACGAAGCCGCGTCCTGGTTCCCACGAATTCAAAACAAGCGCCCTCATGTCTGAGGCGAATTCTGAGTCAGGGAGTATCTCGAACAGTTGGTCTACAACTGCGATGATGGAACTATCGAGGACGACATTTCCAACAGGCTGTCCTTCACGATGCAAGGACTCCGAAACACTAACCTGGTTAAGCTGGCAATCGCGCGAGATGAACTCTGCCGTTGCTACCTCTGCGAAGTCGTGGTCTTCTGCGGCAATCCAAAAGACAGGCACAGCTTTGGTATTACGTTGGCTCAAACAGCCGGCCAGCTTCACAGCCGAGAGCGCTTTATAGATTGTGTACAGCGGACCAGTAAACAGTCCTGCCTGCTGACCAGAGACTACGGCTATGCAATCTGCATCTCGCAGGAGCTCAATGTTCTTCAGGGTCGCCTCAGGACCTCCCCAACCTCGGTTCATCTCGTCGAGTGCGTCACAAACACTCGACCGGCTGACTTCATACGCCGACAACACCTCGGAGATGCGTTGAGGCAGCTCATGATGAAAACGAACGGCGCCCGAGTAGAATCGGCGCAGCGCAACTGGATCTTCCAAGTAGTCGAGGAACAGACGGCTCTGATGTGGAATGCGTTCGAAGGGAATTGTTTCGACGCGCAGACCTGATTCTTCCGGTGTGCTGTAACAGGCAGGTTCGACTGTACTCAAGTTGGTTTAAGCTCCCGCGCGACATTCTACGCAGGATGTCGGAGTTGTGCTAGCAAGGCTTGG
>DASYPT010000037.1:0-12788 GCA_036006355.1 Pyrinomonadaceae bacterium
ATAATTCTCTGGCGGCAGATAATTCGTCGCGAGGCGCAAGTAGCAATCAACGATTCCCGAGTAGGCTAGTGCATAGTTGGGATCCAGCTCGATCGCTGCGCGGAAGTGTTCGATCGCCTTCTCAATCTCGGTTCTTGTATAGCGGCTCCAGTGGAACCGACCTTCCATATAAGCTTGATACGCTTCCGAATTCTCTGTGTAGCGCGTCGTCATCCGTTTCTCTTCTTCACCCGTTAGTTTGAGGCGAAGTGCCGCGGAGATTTGTCGCGCGATCTCATCCTGGATCTCCAGGATGTCTTTCAATTCACAATCAAAGCTGTCTCCCCACAACATGAATCCATGCCCATCGACCAATTCTGCACTTATGGTCATGCCAGTGGGGCGCGAAGTGATTTTGCCAACCAGCATCGCATCGAGTTTCATCTCAAACGCGATTTTCTTTGGCTCGAGTGCAGTGCCTTTGTAGCGAAACATGAAACTGCGCGACATCACACGCAGCTTGGAAATTCGCGACAGATTATTGATGATGTTGTCGCTGATTCCTTCGGCCAGGTATTCGAATCCGTCACTCCCCGTGGCATTGACAAAGGGAAGCACTCCGAGCTTCGGAGGTGGGCCAGTCTGTCCGTCTCCGCCCTCGGCATTCTCGTTCGGTTGAAAAGAGTGTGGTCCTGTTTCGCTTTTCGTTACCTGAGCAACAAAACGGTAACCTCGACGTGGGACGGTCTCTATGTACCTGGCGCTCGCACGGTCGTCGCCCAACACTTTGCGCAGAGTAAAAATGTTTTGAGTGAGGTTCGACTCTTCCACAAATGAGTTAGGCCAAACTTCTGTCATGAGGTCCTCTTTGCCAACGAGGTTCCCGGCATTCTGCAGGAGAAACCGAAGGACCTCGGCAGCTTTATTGCCGAGCGAGATCACCTCACCCTCTTTTGTTAGTACTCGTAATGCGACATCAAATCGGAAAGGTCCGAAATGGTAGGAGAGGTTGTTGCTATGAGGCATAACAGCGTTCCTGAGAACGGGATAATAAAACTTTGAGAATGTTCTAAGGACTTCTAATTAGTGCGTGAGTATATTGCGCCCGTCGTCAAGCGCCGCTGCTGTTAACAGGCTCGTGGATTCTAATCGGCAAGTCTGCTGATGGCAAGAAAATCGAGAAACCTCGAGCGAGCGTTTATCCGGACCAGCTGAGAGAGGGGGCAATGTCAGCTGGAGGGGCAGGTGGAACCCCGATTCGGATTTGGGTACCTCACCCCGGCGGCCGCACGCCTTGCGCCTCACGGTAACTTCGCCCAGGTAAGGGCCTTGAGGCGCATCGGCTGCGAGAGCCAAATGAGGAACACTCCCAATTTCCGAAGTTCGATCGAGCATTAGGGTTTCGATATGTTTTAGCTTGTCGTGGGGTTTGGGTAACTCCTGGTGAGGCCTGTGACGCTGTTTACGTGAGGACAGCAGCCTGAATCCCACGGCAAGCTAAGACATGTCGGGCCGAGTGCGAGAGTGCCGTAATTCATGTCATTTAGATCCTGAATTAAACACACAGCTGGTAGCTAAGAAATTGAACTACCACCGGCTAAAGCCTGGTGGTGTCCACTGTTTTATTGAGCCTTGTTGTAGTTGTGAAATTGAAGGACCACCGGCTAAAGCCTGGTGGTGTCAGTGTGTTTGTTGGTCTTGTTGTAGTTGTGAAGTTGAAAGACCACCGGCTAAAGCCTGGTGGTGTCCACTGTTTTATTGAGCCTTGTTGTAGTTGTGAAATTGAAGGACCACCCGCTAAAGCCTGGTGGTGTCCAGCGTGTTTGTTGGTCTTGTTGTAGTTGTGAAATTGAAAGACCACCCGCTAAAGCCTGGTGGTGTCCCGTGGGTCTAAAATAATTTGCTTCCCAACCTGATGATCTCGTTGCGTAGCCTCGAGTGTCTTTGCAACAAGTGAAGATATGTTGACTCGCTATCCCTGGTCTTCGCTTCGATGATTCTCCGCAGTAACTCTTTATCCTTATCCTCCCAACTATCGAGATCCTGGATGAGCAATAGAGCGACTGAGAGATCGCCTGTCATCTTGTACCGGAGTCTAAGGGCGTCGCGCACAAAATCCGCCGCATACGATCGCATTCGAGTCGCATCTCCGTTGAACTTGTTCTCCATCAATCGTTGTACGGCAAAGCCAATGGTTCGAATTTGAAACCGATCCCAGTCGCCTTCATGAATTTGATCAAGTTCGAAAATCATCGGCGCTTCAGCGAGGCGACGTAGTGTGGCTGCCGCAGTGCGATAATTCTTACGCGAGGCGATCTTCTCTTCCTCACGTCGCGTAAGTCTTTGTATTGACTTTCGAGTCGATCGAAATCCCAACTTGCGATAGAACCAGAACGCGCCCGATTCAATGCCCTCCTCGTTCTCGTGTCCAATTTGATAAGGATCGAGCGAGAATGCAGACACACCGGTCAGCTTTCGCATTACACCCAGCACTCGCGCGTAGAGCCAGGCGGTTTCACCGTCACGAAACGTGTAGTAAAGATTGAAACCGCTTTCCATCCGTTCAAAAAGCGACAGGCCTTCGAAGTAACCGATGGGCACTCCATTCTTGTAGATCATTGCCGAGTGATAAGCGCGCAGGGGCAGGCGCTTTTCCGGAGGTAAGACGTTGATTAAAAGTTCGACACCTCTGCCGAGCTCCGCTGAATAGACCGACTTCGGATCTCCATTCGTGAAGCCGTAGAGTTCGCGATAACGAACAGTTGAGGCAGCGCGCGCCAGATCAATCGCCTGCTTCCCATCTTTTGCGGACAACTTCGTTAACCGCGCTACAGGTTTCAACAGGTGCTCGCGTAGATTTACATCGCGTCGCACAATCATCGGCGCGTCGTGGAAGAATAATTTCCCGCGGCGATGACGCAATCCGGTTCGAGAGTCGCCATAATTGAAGCGCCACCGAACATAGAGCTTTTGAGCGTCGTACAACTCAGCCTTCTCCGGCTCTGAAACCGGCAACGTCGAGAACCTGTCCAACAACCAGGCAACTTCATCTCTTCTCCCTCTCGCGTTCCGCAACCACTCTCGGTATGGAATATTCGCTTCGACAAACGAATCCTCTGCCAGGAGAGGCATAAAACGCGGCCACGCTTCCGCAAGTCTGTTTTCATCCTCGAACCAATCCCAATAAAAATCGACTTGCGATTCACGACGTTCCAGGAGCCACCGGACGATCGGATAGCTAAACGTATCTTTCACGGAAGTACCGGCAATTCCGGAAACGTCGGGATGCTCAAGTGAAGACAGATCTGTTTCAACTTCGAGCAGGCCGGAAATTCGGATTGGCATTGTGCGAAGCGCCGCATCTGCCTGCCTGAGTACCGCCGAGTTGTGGGGATGGGCGCGAATGAAAAGCAGTAACTCGTGAAGTCGTATCAGCGAATCCGGATCATTAACTGTTAAGCGATTAAGCCGCTTCAACAGATTCGCGACTCGTTGCGCGGACCTCAGGTCAAATTGGGTCTTGAGTTGATCGAGCTGATTTAGAACATGGTCGAGAGTTGGACTGGTCACGGTGCGTATGAAGTTGATTTAAGATTTCAGATTGCGGGAATAGTGCTTCGTATCAATCTGAAATCTTAAATTTGAAATCTGAAATCGGAATTCAGGCCCTCCTAATAAACTTCGCAGCAATCCAACCCGCCAGCACAAGAACAGCCAGAATGATCCAGTTATAGCGCTCGCCGTAAGTCACACCAGGAAAATGATTGCTTATCATTATGAAGACCACCGGCACAGCCATGAACGTGTTTTGTTTCGATCGCAACTTCGCTTGAGCCGCCAGACGTTCATCGGGCTTTCGTCCTTCCTTGAGCGCAGCGATCATCTTCTTCTGCGCCGGGAGTATTCGCATCCAGACGTTTGCGGCCATGATCGTGCCGAGAGTTGCTCCCACGTGAATGTAAGCTGCCCGGCCACTGAAAACCTGCGCGACCGAAAACGCAATTCCTACAATCAATGCGTAAGCGATTACTGCAAACAGGAGCTCATTGCGACCAAGAGGCGACAGCATCAACAGGTCGTAAACAAGCCAACCGACTACGATCACGGCGATTCCGATGCCAACTGCCGCTCCAAGGGATATGTCTCTAACATCATGATCGATCAAAGCACCGCCGCCGAGGTAATAGACGACTATCAACAAAGCGAAGCCGCTTAACCAGGTAGTTCCAGCCTCCCACTTGAACCAGTGCAGAGTGCGCGAAACAAGATCCGGGACCTTTCGTCTCTCGACAACATAAAAGCCCCCGCTGTGTACCATCCATACTTGAGCGGCATTGCCAGTGTTGACGGCTGCTTTCTCTTCTTCGGTCAAGCGGGCATCGAGCCAGGTGAAGTAATAGGTGGTTCCTACCCACATGATCCCGGCGAAAACGTGAGTCCAACGCAAGATCAGATTGAGCCATTCGCTTACGGTGGGATCAAGTGGCATAGTCAGTAGGTAGTAGTCAGTGGTTAGTAGTTAGTAGTCAGTGGTCAGTTGTTAATAGGTCCAATAGGTCAAATAGGTCCTATAACAACTCGCCACTGACCACTAACTACTGACCAGGAACCAAGTCTTAGCTTCCTCGATAGGTCGAATATCCGTAAGGGCTGATGAGCAGAGGCACGTGATAATGCTGCGACGGATCATCGATTTTGAAAACTACGGTAACCTGCGGATAAAAGCAGTTGATTTTCAGCGAAGCGTAGTAAGGTTCGGTATCGAAAACGAGGCGATAAATTCCATCAGCGACAGGTTGCGACACCAGGAAAAAGGGTTTCACTCGTCCGTCCGTATCCGTCCAGGCATGACTAAGTTCAGTCCATGTCTCATCAGTGTTCTGCATTTCAAGACAGACCGCCACGCCACTCGCAGGTGCGCCACTCGAGGTGTCTAGAATGTGTGTTGAGATGGTGCTCATCGTTTGGTCAGTCGTTGATAGTCAGTGGTCAGTGGTTAGTGGTTAATAGGTCCAATAGGTCAAATAGGTCCTATAACAACTGACCACTAACTACTGACCATTCACCAATTTCCTCAGCCTTATCTCTGTAATCTTCTCCTGTTCACTCGCTGCGTTGCGTAGTTCTGTTTCGGCGTCGTTAGCTAATCTCGATTTCAAGATCGCAAGCATCTCGTCAGACGATTTGCCAGTAGCACAAACAATGAAAATGAAACCAAACTTGTCGTCGTACTGCCTATTCAACGAAGCTAATTCACTCAATACTTGCCCGGACCCACTCTTCACTCCAGATTGTTCTTCTCCTGACCATACTCGAGATTGTTCGGAAACTTTCTTTTCCGCTTTACTTCCCCCAATCTTTGGATGGCTGCGGAATGCTTCGAGCCGGTCGTCACGGTCAAGGGCCCACCAGATCTCACTTGCTCTTGTTTGAAGTTGCTCCAGACTTTTGAACGGACGACTCCCGGTCATTCTTCGCGCCCATTCCAGAGAGCCGCAGCACTTCAATAACTCATCAGATGCTTCAGTAGGACCAAGTTGATTCAACCAGATCAAATCCATGGAGTTACGCCAGACTCCCGTACACACGCAGCCTACTTACTCCACCATCGGGAAAGATATTAAACCGTAAGTGCGAAACAATTCCCACGTCGTGCAGTTCCTCGTGGAAGTCGTGCCGAGTGTGTGCCTGGAGCATGGTTCGATCGAGGACGTTCTTCCACGGGACAGACAATTTGGTCAAACTTTCAGAATCAATACCTTCCGCATTGAATGCTTCAAGGGAACAACTCTCAGGAAAATTCCCCTTGAAGTGTGAAGTGTCAACTTCTACATGATGTAGTTGACCGGGAGCGCCCAACTTGATGATGGCCCAATCATGGCCTGGACCGCGACGGCGTTTCGTTTCCCATCCATCGCTCATGTTCGCGGCCCGGCCCGGCATGATCATGTTGTGACGATGTCCGAAAAACATGTCGCTACAGGAGAGAACCAAACCGCCGTTCTCAACTGCCGCCAGGTCAGTGTAGCCGCCCAAACGTTTCACTCTCTCCCAATCGGGGCCTACCTCACCAAAGACTCGCAGCCTTGCTACGCCACCATCAGGAAAGATTGCGAAGCGAAGATGAGTGACACGCTCGTTGTAGTCGATAGCAAAGCGATTAAGCGAATCGCCGGACAACGGCATCTGTGGAAGAATCGGGACCCAGTTTACTGAATTGTCGAGGAGTTCAGATTCGGTCGGCAGGCCTTCGAGAGTAGTTGCTTCGAGCGAACAATGTTCCGGAAAATTTCCTCGAAAGAAACTGGTGTCAACTACAACGCCGCGAACGATCCCGGGAAGGCCAAGTCGAATGATGCACCAATCAAAACCAGGCGTGCGTCGTCGCCGGCTTTCCCAACCATCCATCCATTTGCCTCGGTCGGTGTATTTCCCCTCGATGAAAACTGGCGAATCAGCCTTCAGTAAGTTTTCCTTGGGCGCGAAGAAATCGTCATTCGCAAGAAGGACGGCGCCGCCGAGTTTTTCCGATGCCAGATCGATGAGTTCGGTGAAATCCATCTAACCTCGTGCAATTTAAGATTGACGATTGCAGATTTAAGATTGATTCCTGTTCTCTGGCAAATCTTAAATCTGAAATCTTCAATCTGAAATTCCAGACGACTCCTAAGGGGTAATTATGATCTGAGCACAATACCAGTCGGTGGTCCTTTTACTTCGCGACCATCATATAACTTTCTGCCACGAAGAAAAGTCTTTTGCACAACGCCCTGCAAAAGTTCACCACGGTAGGGACTGATCTTATGACGATGAAGCAATGCATTTGGCGTCACTTCAAATTGCCGATCCGGATTCCAGATAACGAGATCAGCATCAAAGCCTTCTGCAATTGAGCCTTTACGATCTTCTATTCCTACTTGCTTCGCTGGTTCACTGCAAAGCCACTTTTCCAAATCGAGTAAGGTGAATCCGCGCTTTCTTGATTCACTCCAAACTACCGGGAGTCGTAACTGCAACGAAGCAATCCCTCCCCAGGCGCCAAGAAAATCACCGCGCTCCGGTAGTTTCATAACTGCCGGGCACGGAGAATGATCCGAAACGATGAACGCAATAGTTCCATCGTTCAATCCGTCCCAAAGACGTTCTCGGTTATCGCGTTCGCGAATCGGTGGACAGCATTTGAACTCGGTTGCTCCTGAGGGAACTGTTTCGGATTCGAAGTGCAAGTAGTGCGGACAGGTTTCGGCGGTGATCTTCACACCTTCATCTTGTGCCCTACGAATTGCTGGAATTGCATCAGCTGACGAAAGATGGACGATATGAACGCGCGTCTGAAATTCTCGGCTCAGTCGGATCATTAAATCGATTGCATCGTTCTCAGCCTCTCTGGGTCGCGATGCAAGGAAGATCGAGTAGTCGTCAGCTGATTTGAGCGCGGGAATCCTGCTCTCAATTGGACCGGGAAGTTCAGCGTGCACGATGAGAAGAGAATCCAAACGCGCAAGTTCCGGCATTGCTTCACGCAAGTCGGCCTCTGTGACGTGTGGAAATTCGTCCACACCTGATGGCACGAGGAAGCACTTGAAGCCAACCACGCCCGCGTACTTTAGCGCCGAGAGTTCGCCGGTATTGCCTGGAACAACGCCACCCCAAAATCCAACGTCCACGTAACACTTGTTCTGGGCCGCAGCGAGTTTCGCGTTAAATCCTGCGACACTGGTCGTAGGTGGTATTGAATTCAACGGCATGTCTATAAGCGTCGTAACACCACCAGCCGCGGCCGCCTGTGTCGCCGTTTGGAAACCTTCCCATTCAGTTCTACCGGGTTCGTTGATGTGAACGTGGGTATCCACAAGTCCGGCCATGATGATTGAATCGGGATCAGCTTCTACCAATTCGCAGGTGGACGAGATTTGGTCGTACTCAGCGACGCGCACAATGCGATCGTTGTGGATGTGAATAGATGCGGCGGCGACCTGTTCCGCAAGAACAACACGTCGCCCTCGTATGACGAGATCCACTTGGGGCATTGGTTAGAAAGTTGGTGGTGGCGGTGGAAGATTAGAAGCCAAATCGCCTGGCTCACTGAGGCCAAATACCTGTTCGTATGCTGCGGCTAAGCCACCGAAGGTAATCGGTAAGATGAAGAATAAGCCAACGAGACACATTGCGTACCCAGCTAGACTCAATAGTCCACTAAGTAACGACAGTCCCAGCAACCGCCAGAAATTGGCGAACGCAGCGCGAAAACTAAGTTTCACCGCATCAAGTCCAGGCAAGCCTCGATCGACGATTAATGGATACGCGAACATGAACCCAATCGAGATCAAAATCACTAACAGCATCACGACAACGTAAAAAATCAATATTACGAAGAAGAACGAGAGCATAGCGACTGGAGCAGCCTCTTCTCCCGCCTGGGAAGCGGCGAACATCGTCGCGAACATGCCGACGTACATCAGGATGTAAAGGAACACAACTATCACCACGATCGGAATGTAATGCAGGAGTGCTGCGACGACGCTTTGCCCGAAGTAATCAAAGCCTTTGAATAGAGTGCCAAACTCGATTGGCAGGCCGCGACGTTTGCGGAAGTAGACTAGATACAGACCGCAAAACATCGGCCCTGCGAGAATTCCTAGAGGCACAGCGGATCCAATAATCATTCCGACGGCGCACATTCCGACAAATAGCCAATATTGATCGCTGATCACGTTCCAACCGGCCTTCAGGCATTCAACGGGTTCAACTGCACCTCGGCGAAAAGGGATTTGAGAAGATGGGGTCATGGGTCATCCTTCGAAGGGTCGATTGGTTAAGAGCTTTGTAAGTCGTTCAAGAAGTCAATAAGTAAGTTAGCTGCCACTCGCAGACGATACGCTGCAGTTGAACGTATGTCATCGATGGGAGCAATCTCTTTTATCAGACTCTCGCGTGCCAGCTTCATGGTCGAAGCATCAAATGGCTTTCCACGAAGTTGGCTTTCGGTTGATACGCACCGAATAACAATCGGTGCGACACTCCCAAAAGCGATTCGAATATCGCTGATACGCGTGCCCTCCTGTCGTCCGAGTGCGGCAAGACAAACTTTCGAGATCGCCTGAGCCTTTCTTGTCCCCACCTTGCGATAGTAGTGAAGACAGTTTGAAGTTTGCCGTGGGAGCCGAATGCGCGTCAATAATTCATTCGGCTCCATCTGCATCTCTTTATAACCTGTGTGGAAGCCATGATATGGAATCCAGCGGGAACTTTTGGTGGATGTCAATTCAATCTCGGCGTCATAGGCGAGCAAAGCCGGTGGTGAGTCTGCTGCTGGAGAAGCATTAACGATGTTACCGCCGAGGGTACCGCGGTTTTGAATTGCGAGGCCGCCCGTTTCACTTGCAGCCTGACAAAGCATTGGAAACTCCGAACGAAGTATCGGGTTTGATTGAACCTCAGTGTAGGTCGTCAACGCTCCAAGTGTGATGTGGTTCTCTGTGACCTGGATTTGATGCAGCTCGTCGAGTGACCAAATATTGATGTAGTTAGAATGTTGCAGCCGTCCCGCTTCGAGTAGAACCATCAAGTCAGTGCCCCCGGCAAAAGTTTTCCAGACGCCGGGTTCGTTCGCGAGCATTGACAGGGCCTCAGCGAGAGAAGTGGGAGTTAAGAGTTGATAACCAGGAACGTAACCGCGCATTTCAGAGTTGGCCACAGAAAAACACAGATCCCACGGATAAACCATCTTCGGTGCTTTTGACTTAGCTCAATCTGTCAAATCGGTGTTCATCCGTGGCTGATTATTGTTGGCACGCGCGAACGACAGACTCAAATATCTTCATATAGCCGGTGCAGCGACACAGATTTCCGGCCAAACCATTGCGGATATCGATCTCTGTTGGTTGCGGATTGCGTTCAAGGAGATCGACTGCTGCCAGTATCATTCCCGGCGTACAGATGCCACATTGCGCGCCGCCGAAATCGATAAATGCCTGTTGCACTGCGTTAAGTTGATCGTCCTTAGCCACGCCTTCAATTGTTTTGATTGTGGTTCCGTGAGCCTGAGCGACAGGCACCAAACAACTGTTTACGATTTGACCGTCGATTTGTACTGTGCAAGCACCGCATTCGCCCTCGCCACAACCTTCCTTGGTGCCTGTCAACTGAAGGTCTTCGCGCAAAACGTCGAGCAGTCGAGCAATAGGATAGCTTTCGACCGTGTGCTGTTGACCGTTTACGTTGAAGGTGAAAGTTTGTTTCGAGACCATGGTCTTGCTGGATATCGAACGGAAGAATACCATGTACCCATGCTGGATTGGAGCAATTGTCCGGAGGTCGAAAGTTCCCAGGAAGTATTGAGTGGGGCGTGGGTTTTTCGAGGCACACGTCTTCCAGTAAAGGCTCTCTTTGAAAATCTCGAGTCTGGAGCAACAATCGACGAATTTCTGGAGTGGTTTCCCGGGGTGTCGGCTGAGCAGGTCTCAGCTGTCCTCACTTTTGCAAACTGATCAGCAGCTGATAGTGGCAAGAAGTCAGTACCACCTCGCGGTAGCGGGTGGGTACGAAGTCTTCATCGAATTTACAGAACAATTATGCGCGGCCAACTTCGTACCCACCCGCTACCGCGAGGTGGTACTGACTTCTTGCCACCGCGAGTTTGAAATCATGCGCTAGCAACTTTTTCCATCATCGCTTCCGGCATTAGCGGAATTTGATTAAAGCTAATACCGGTCGCGTTCTCGATAGCATTTAGAATCGCCGGCGCGGCGCCATCCATCGGCAATTCACCAATACCTTTAGCGCCGCCCGGTCCGTACGCATACGGTGTCTCCTCAAAGAACACGCGAATCGGCGGAATGTCGGCTGGTGTTGGGATGATGTAGTTTGTCATCTGATTGTTCGCCATCCGACCATCTTTCCAAACGACATTTTCAAATAACGTGAAACCAATCGCCTGGGCCACTCCGCCTTCGATCTGTCCGGATGCAAGAACCGGGTTGATAACTTTGCCAACTTCTTGCAACGCCACGAAGTCCTTTACATGTGCTTCGTAAGTGAGTTCATCAAACGAAACTTCGGCCACATAAACGGCCCACGCATATGCTCCGTATGCGTCGCCCTGATACTTCGCATCATCCCAGTAAACATTAGGCGGTGGCTGGTACTTGGCGGAAGTCTTCAATGGGCCAAACTTCTCGATATACGCAGCAACGGCGTGTTGAAAATCAGATTGATTATAACTATCCGACAGCAAGCTACTGCCGATCAGAGTTTGCTTTAGACTCAACGCTGCAGACTCAACAAGTTTCCCTACAACCATCGAGGTACGTGAAGCGACGGTTGGCCCGCTGTTTGGAACCTTATTCGTATCGGGCTGAACGATCTCGATCATGTCGAAATCCAGCCCTAGTGTCTCCGCGGCGATTTGAGAAAAGATTGTGTTGGTGCCCTGACCAATTTCAGTGCTGGCCGCAAGTATCTGCACTTTCCCTTCAGGTGTTGCTTCACAGCCCACGACCGACTGTAAGTAGACTTCTCCGGAACCAGTGAACCCTGCGCCGTGCATGAACGTAGCGAACCCAACCCCTTTCTTCACACGCGAACCTTGATTCTCCTTCGCGAAGGTATCGCGTTTCTTGTGGTAGTCGCTAAGTTCAAATGCTCGATCGAGAAGCTGATTCATGTCGACAGGATCGCGAATCAATTGACTGGTGGCGGTTGTTTCGCCTTCGTGAATGAAGTTGTGACGACGAAATTCGTCCGGCGTCAAGCCGGCAGCATCTGCAACTTTGTTCATGTGTCGTTCAAGGGCGAAGATACTTTGTGGTGCGCCAAAACCGCGGAAAGCGCCATGCGGTGGAACGTTCGTCGCCAGTGCTCGACTCTTTATTCGAACGTTAGGACAGACGTAAGGTCCAGCGGCATGAATCGTTCCGCGCGAGAGTACAACGGGCGACAGCGTGCAATAGGCGCCGCCATCGATCACGAAGTCGATTTCCATCGCCACAAGTTTTCCGTCTTTAGTGATGCCGGTTTTGTGATGCGTTCGTGATGGATGACGTTTTGTCGTAGCTACCATGTCTTCGGCGCGATCGTAAATCATCTTCACCGGTTTGCCTGATTTCCAGGCAAGCAATGCGGCATGACCGGTAATCAACGACGGGTATTCTTCTTTTCCTCCAAAGCCTCCACCAGTTTCCGTCTGGATCACGCGAATTTGATGTTCGGGCAGATTGAATAGCTTGATCAGCGCTTTATGAACGTAGTACGGGCACTGCATCGATCCCCAGACGGTCACACCTTCTGCTGGATTAGCGATCGCGATGGCGCCGTTGTTTTCGATGTAGAGTTGCTCCTGCGCTCCTGTTTCGTATTCACCCTCAATAATGAAGTCGGCATGACCCCACGCCTCGTCAACATTTCCTTTATCGACAAGGAAAGTTTTGAAGACGTTGTCCTCGCCCCAAATGATTTCCTTCTTACTTTGCGAGGCGTCCAGAGTTAACACAGCCGGCAATTCTTCAATCTCGATCTTTACTCGGCGACGTGCTTCTTCAAGCAGATACTTGTCTTTGTGCGCCAGGAGTACGACAGGTTCTTCAGGATGATTAACGTACTCGGCCGCAAGGTAAGGTTGATCTTCGAGGATTAACGCGACGTGATTTGCGCCGGGAATGTCTTTGGCCGTTACAACGACAAACTCATTCCACGGAAGATCTCCTTCGAAGGAAATGTTTCTGATCCGTCCACGCGCAACCGGACTACGCACCGTTGCGCCATGGAGCATCTCAGGAAACGTCAGGTCATCGACATAAAGCGCCTGACCC
>DASYPT010000038.1:0-125290 GCA_036006355.1 Pyrinomonadaceae bacterium
TTGCTGCGCACCCACCCGCTACCGCGCGGTGGTACTGACTGCCTGCCACCATCGAACTCTTAAATCTGAAATTTGAAATAATCTTATGGCGCGTGGTTGGGAAAGCAAGGCGGTTGCCGATCAGATTGAAGAAGGGAAGGAGGCCCAGGTTTCGGGCACATCCCGGTCTGCTGTTGCGCCAGAGGAACGCGAGCGTCAAACTCGCCTGTCATCACTTCAATTGTCGAAGGCCCGACTGCTCGACCAGTTGGATCGCGCAAGGCATCCCTCGCATCGTCAAGTGCTGTTGAATGGATTACGAGCGGTGGAGAAGGAAATTGAGGAGATTTCAGATTAAGGACTTCAGATTTGAGATTTCGAAACTTCCGGAAGCGATATTAGTTAAAGTGAAACGTTAGCTTGAATTGTTAAAGTAAAAGGAGAGGAAGTACGGCAAATCTGAGATCTGAAATCTTCAATCTGAAATGATCAAGGTTCCTACCCGCGAATATCATCCTGCCATAGTCAGTCGAAGCAAAGACCCCGGAAGTGAGCGAACGTCGCACATACCGCGGATAAAACTCCCAGGGAAGGAAAAGAATCTGGAAGTCGAGGTGAACGGTCGTGTAGTGAAGCTCACAAACCTCGACAAACTTTTCTGGCCAAAACGGGGAGTCACCAAACGAGATTTGATTCAGTACTACATTGACGTTGCACCTGTCCTTCTTCCCCATCTAAAGGACAGGGCAATGGTAATGAAGCGTTATCCGAACGGCGCCGCTGGTGACTTCTTCTTCATGAAGCGTGCACCGTCGCCACGGCCAAGCTGGATCGAAATCTGCAGCATCGAGCATTCTTCCGGAAACGTAATCAACTTTCCGATGATTCAAGATCTGGCGTCTCTGATGTGGGTTATCAATTTAGGCTGCATCGATCTTAACCAGTGGTATGCACGGTGCGATGACGTAGATCGCCCTGATTATCTGCATTTCGATCTGGATCCGGTACCCGGAGCGTCATTTGAGAAAGTGATTGAAGCAGCATTGTTTTTGAAGGTCGCCCTCGATTCTTTAAAGATTCCAAGTTATCCAAAGACGACAGGCTCAAAGGGTATTCATATCTATGTGCCGATCGAGTATGGGCCAACGCAAAAACAAGTGTGGACGTTTGCAAAACATTTCGCTCATGCAGTTGTCGGCGAAGCCCCAAAGCTGCTTACGGCTATCTATCAAGTATCGAAGCGTCCGAAGGGAAGGGTGTTGGTGGATTACAACCAGAACGCGTGGGGTCGAACACTCGCGTCTGTCTACTCGGTTCGGCCAAAGGATCGTCCGACTGTATCCACTCCTTTGAAATGGAGTGAGCTCGAGCGCGGTGTGGCGCTCGATGACTTTCGCATTGACAATGTACCGGCTCGAGTTCGGCGGCTGGGGGATTTGTACAAGCCACTAGTGGCGAAGAAGGGTCGCTTTCGACTTGAAGCTTATCTTTAACTTCAGGTCGTACAAGTCGCTATTAAGTGACGTAAAACATGAACGGTCGGCGGGCACACAGTTGATGTGACGAGTTAACTCTATGTAGTTTGTCGTGGTAGCCAATTGAGGCGGGCCTATTTTAAAAGTGATCGCTCCAGTTGGCAGCAACGACAAACTAAAAAAGTAGACATTCGAACCCGTTCTGATTCGCCGGCACAACACATGAAAGATGAATTGCAAATCTGGACTGTCGGCCATTCAACGCGTAGCGCCGAAGAGTTTGGTCACTTACTTCAAGTTCACCAGATTAAGACGTTGGTTGATGTGCGCAGTTTTCCCGGATCTCGCCGTTATCCTCAATTCAACAAGACCACGCTTTTAGAGTTTCTTCGCACGCTTGGAATCAGTTATGAACACGCGCCACGACTCGGAGGCCGCCGCAAACCAAACGCGAAATCGCATAACAGCGCTTGGAAGAATGCTTCATTTCGAGCCTATGCTGATTACATGGAGACAGGAGAATTCAAAGAGGGAATTCGAGACTTGATTGCAATTGCGCGCAAGGAGTCAACCGCGATCGTGTGTGCTGAGTCGTTGTGGTGGCGCTGTCATCGAAGTTTGATTGCAGATTACCTGAAGGCCGCAGGTGTGACTGTTGTTCATATCCTCGACGAAAAGAAAACCGAAATGCATCCATTCACTTCGGCGGCGAGAATCGTTAATGGAGAGTTGTCGTATAGAGGTCTACTTCAAGCAGAGAGTTAAGAACTTCCTTTAAGTTCATCATCGGGCCTTGCTGTGCCACACCTTCGGCTTCGCCCCTTTCTTGCGACGTTTCACTCCCGTTCTTCTTGGTATCTGTTTCGGATCTCCCGTTGAGGCTTTTCTAACATTGCCACCTTCATCCTCTGCTATCTCTGCGAGTGTGCGCCTGGTAAGGATCGACACCGGCGCTATCTCTGTCACGTCTTCATTGGTTGTGTAATAGTCGCGGTGTTTAAGTAGCAACCATTGCCTTCCCCTTGTGCGAACTAGTACCCATGAGCCTTTTAGCTTTTCGCCGTCCAGTGAAAACTTCAGTTCGCCTTTGCGTAATGCTGCGGACACATCTTCAGCCTTGTCCTCAGGTTGATAAGTTCCATAGTCCCACACCATCACGGTGCCGCCGCCGTACTCACCCTCAGGAATAACACCTTCGAACTTCGCATAATCAACGGGATGATCTTCAACTTCCATCGCCAACCTCTTGACGGATGGATCCAGTGATGGTCCCTTCGGAACTGCCCAGGACTTGAGTACGCCATCCGCCTCCAAACGGAAATCATAATGAAGTTGGGTAGCACGATGTTTTTGAATCACGAACATCCGGCCCGTACGGGTCCGCTTCTTCGTCGGGCCAGGCTCAGGTGTCTTATCGAACTTGCGCTTCTTCTTATACTCGACCAGTGATGCCATGCGATTGAATGAAGCTTAAAGTGATTCCTTAAGTTTGATGAAAGAGTTGAGATTCAATCTCGTGTCAAAGTCCCTGTGAAGCTGCCAGCTCTTTTAGTATTTGAGCTTCGTCGAAAAGGTCTTCCGAGACGTTCGCATCAATATTCGGCTCAGGGAAGAGCTCTGACTGGATAGGATCGAGACCCAGGGCCTGACGCACTCTGGCGAAACTGCGCCGATGAATCGGAAGGGCACCGAGCTCTTTGAGAACGCGACAATGCTCTGGTGTGGGATAGCCCTTATGCGAGGCAAAACCATAACCGGAATACACGCCATCGAGTTCCAGCATATGTGCATCGCGAGTTGTTTTTGCAATGATCGATGCTGCCGCGATCGTTGCCGAGAGAGCGTCGCCTTTTATGATTCCACGTTGAGGCGTAAGACAATTTGGAATCTTCCTCGCATCCACCAAAATGAAGTCAGGTCTTGACGTAAGACCTTCCACGGCCCGCTGCATTGCGAGAAGTCCGGCGTGGTAGATGTTGATCTTGTCGATCTCTTCAACTTCAGCGAAACCTACTGACCAGCAATGTGCGTCCTCTTTGATCTGCACGGCCAGTTCAGCGCGCTTCTCGGGATCAAGAATCTTCTTGGAGTCGTTGAGGCCACGCAGCTTGTAATTTTGTGGAAGGATAACCGCTCCGGCGACGACCGGTCCCGCGAGCGGAGCCATTCCAGCTTCATCCACTCCCGCGATCATCGCGTAGCCTTGTGACCACAATTCGATTTCAAATCGCAGCAGCGTATGCAGGCGTTGGCCTTCGGAGCGATTACTGCGATACCTTTCCCTAATTCGTTTAGCGAGTTGATGAGCGCCCTGTCGTGGATCGACGTCCAATGCCTCAAGTAAACCTTTAGGTACTGGACGCTGACGTCCAAGAAAACGCTCACTCAATTCGGGAATTGATTTTCGGAGGAGATCTTCCAGAGAAGCCATCAGGAAATTGTTTCTACCCTAATTCACAGTTCTTCAAACGTCGATTAGTCTCTTTTCCTGAAGATGCAATGTCAAGACGCACGCAGGTTTTTTCCGAGAGGACTGCAGTCGAGTGCTATGCTTGGCAACGACGATACGCCGATGCCGGCGTCTTTGGAGGCGAGGCTCACGAATTGGAACGGCGAGCGAAGCGACCGATTGACCTCGCCAATCCATAGGTCCAAATTGCGAAAGTCAATCGGTCGCTTCGCTCGCCGTTCCAATTCGTAAGCCTCCACACTTCAACTCGAAGGCTCAAGGAAGCCCAGCTTTGACCGCAGACGAACCACCTGAATACAAGTTCCGACTTGCAGGCATACTCCCGCTTCTATTTTTTCTTGCGCAAGGAATTCACTACTGGCGTAGTCATGAGCTGGGGAACATGCTCTGGATGTGCAATATCGGAAACTTACTTTTATCCGTCGGCATGTTCCTCGACAATCGTCGTCTGATGCGCACGGCGATCATTTGGACGATTCCCGGTGTGTTCATTTGGTTCTTCTACTACGTGTTATGGTGGGGACCTTTCTTCAGCTCAACGTTGGCTCACGTGGGCGGACTCATTGTTGGACTCTTCGTTTTGCGTAAGATCGGCATGGATAGACAATCCTGGATATATGCCTTTGTTTGGTATCTGGTCGTTCAACTGGCTTCGCGACTACTCACCGCAACAGATCTCAACGTTAATCTGGCGCACAAGATTCAGCCCGGTTGGGATCAGCGATTCGGATCGTACTGGCAGTTCTGGTTAGTCCTCACAGTTGTCACTGCCTGCGTGTTATGGCTCGTAGAACGGTTGTTCCGCTGGATATGGCCAATGAGGGCGGCCCAACAAGAAGTTACCCATGCGTGACGGCTAGTTCCTTGTAAGAAGCGTTAATCAGCGCAGACACGAGGAAGCAGAGCTCTGATGTCTGGCTTGGCTTGATGAGATATCCCTGGGCACCGGACTTGAGAGCATCGTCGCGATCTGCGTCGTATGCTGCAGCAGAGTAGAAGAGTATCGGCGTCAATGGATCGAATTCTCGAATCTGCTTGCACAGGTCCAATCCAGAGCCATCGGGGAGCCACGAATCCAGAAGATACAGGTCAAAGCGTCCTGATCTTGCCAGTTGAATACCAGCCTCAATAGTTGAACCGGTAACGACGTCGTACTCGTTTTGACGGAGGACGATGGTTACGAGTTCACGAGTATCCGCGTGGTCCTCGATGTACAGAATACAGCGATTTCTCAGTTGCATAGCAAAACTCGCTACGAGGGGAATTCAACCGGGAAATTCCCAGTAGTGCCTCTATGAAGATCGGGAATAATTTTGAAGAAAATAGCCGAGCCGTCGTGTTGTTCTCAAGGTCAGTCGGGAAGGACACGACGGCCGCGGCCACCCTGCTTGTTGTTTAGCCGAAACTCTAGACCCTGATCTATGCCGAGTCTGTACGATTGCGAACCCTCCTGCACAGGCGAATACTTGCCGACCACTTCACCAATTTGATAAGCCGAGGATGTGGATTCCGGCTGGGAGATAAACCCGCTCACATGGTATTATTTGCAGCGTTGAATACCCCTTTCCTCCTGTGGGTATAGTTGGCGCGGCGGACGGCAAAAACCGCCGCGCTTTTTTGCGTCTGACCTCAAGTATTGCGTGAAGGTTAGAACTGGGTTGAGTTGCGCTGCCCGTCGGCCAGTCTCTTGAGCACTGGCGGGTTTTGTGGGTTTCCGCCCGCCACTGTTCCCCCTGACTGGTTGAAGATATAACTATCGCGTGCTCGGACCGCTAGATTAGGTTGGTCGGCGCGAACTGTTATTTGACGACGTTGTCCAGGCTGCCCGGGGTTCTTTGGGTAGTAGCCGATGCTGTATTGACGCCGAAGTTCTTCAGCAACATTGGCAAATGCCGTGGACATGTTTTGAAGCGTCTCGGCACGGTATTCACGACCACCGGTATTGTCGGCCAACTCGCGAAGGTAACGACCCGCGAGTTCATAATCATTCCTACCGTTTCCTCGTCCACTTGGGTAACCGCCGCCACCGCCGCGCGGATAGCCGCCCCCACCTGGATAACCACCGCCGCCCGGATAGCCACCTCCTCCACCACGTCTGCCACCTCTGCGACCGCCGCCAAAAATTCCACCAAGTATCTGACCGAAGATATCGTCTGGACTAGAAATCTGTCCCTGGTTGGCAACATCGCGAGAAGTGTCATACTGAACAGGGTAAATGAGTGCATCCAGTTCCTGGGCATCCATCACGGTGCTCTCGTAAGAGGCACGCTTGCTCGTAGTGTCGACGCCGTCAGTAAAAAGGACGATCGCCTTTCGCCCCTGAATGCGGTTCAGTTGTCGATTAATCACGATGTCTACGGCATCGTACAAACGAGTCCCGTCGCCTGTATGCGCGCGTCGAATGGCGCGTTCCAGCTTTGAGCGATCAGTCGTTAAGTCACAGAGGACATTGATGTCGTCATTGAATGAAACAACCATCACCTTGTCGTCTGCCCGAAGTTGATTAACAAAGGCAATCGCTGCGTCCTGAATATCTTCAAGCCGAAACTGTGTTGAGGGACTTGTATCAAGCATCAGGACAACGGAGAACGGCTTATCCACGGATGAGAAGAACGCTACCTCCTGCTCGACGCCATCTTCCCAAAGACGAAAATCTTCTTTTCGAAGGTTTGGAACATAACGTCCATCCCGGTCCATGACGCTAACTGGAATCGTTACGAGTGTGGTGTTGACCTTGATGATATCGCCAGCATCGACCTCTTGGGGACCTGTCTGCTGTTGTGTCTGAGGAGGAGCCGGCTGCCGATTGTTGGGATAATTCGCACCACCAAGTACTGGAGGTCGCGTTGGGGCAGTCGTGGACGTTTGGGGCACGCTGTCGTCGCCGACACGTCGCGGGCGACTGTTTTGGGCCTGAACCATTACCGTGAAAGCCAATAGGGAGAGGAGCGTCAACAAAAGGCTATTCTTCTTCATATTTAGCTCCATCTGGCGGCACACTGCTCGCGGACAGGCACCGACCTCGCTTGGATGCGGAATAGTTGAAATAGATGCTTGGGGTTTTGGAGAGTCCAGGGAAGAGAAAACCTTAGCAGGGTTAAGATAACCCTCCTTGAAAGTGCAGGCAAGGACAAAGACGAGACGGTCAGGACAAAAGCGAGCCTGGTGCTGGGAACTCCGGCGTCTACTTTCCGCTTGTCGAGAGCGAATTCCAGATCAGTGGCAGTGTTGCCCAGGTTTGACCTCGATGCTGGGGCCGGAATCCAAAAAGTATCAGCCGCCCTTTCCCAAACGACATTTCAGCAAGAGCGATCTGGTTGCGGAGTTTATCTTCACCGAGCAGCCAACCTGATCGCAGCACATTCTCTTTGCCATACCTGGCAATAACCCGAACACTCTGATCGGTTGTGCTAAATGCAGAACTGTTGATGAAGTATGCGGGAAGCGTCGACGGCAAAGTTGAGGTTACAGGGTTCTTGTTATCGAGAGTGATTGAGACGATAGAACCAGGACAATAGAAGTCTGATGACCTGACGCCTTCGAGCACGTTCGTTATTGGTAATTTGAATTGCTTGATCAAGAGTTCGCATGCCGCATCGAAACAGATAATGGTTCCACCGTTGGTAGCAAAGTCTTTCAAATTCGAAACACCAGCCTCACCTATGCCGCCTCTATATTGCTCAGGCAGGTTGCTGTTTGGATTACCTTCAATAATTTCTCGACTGCGCTGAGAAGGAAGAAGCACCACGTCGTACTTTGAGTTGAGCTTGCCCTCTTTAACTTCATTGTCTCTTAACGATGTGTAAGGAACATTGAAAGTATCAAAGACAAACCGTGTCCAGCCTTCGTCCATGTTTCCAATCCAACCTTTGTAGATTCCGACGCGCACACTTTGTCGAACTGGATTCTTGATTGGCGAGGCTTCAGTTGTTCGAAGAGGCAACGCAAGATCTCCTCGTACTTCATTCTCGTCTTTGAGCAATGTTAATTTGCGTTCATTTGCCGGTTCCCGGATCGATAGAACAGCGGGCGCCTCAACGCCGAGTTGTAATGGAAGTGTCCATCCAGCGACATCATAAGGGCGTTCTGCCTCTCCTGTTGCCGTTAGTCGATTTGGATAAATTTGTGGTTCAAAGAGTGCGAGCACATTCTTGCGTTGAGGTTGGGCGAGAAAAACAATGTAACTGCCCGCTGGTACCTCCATCATGGACGTAGTACTCGCAACGATCGAACGATACGTACCGAGCTTTTCTGAGGCCGAATTTGTTCTCTGTAAGATCTGAGGACCGTAAGAAACGTGAAGTTCGTTATCGAGTCGATAAACTTTCACGCCCTGTTCAATCAAGGCATCTACCAGTTTTGCAACGGCTTCATCGCGTGACAGTCCCGCCGGAATTAAGTACGCAATTGGTTGATTTGATCGTATCGGGTCTTCGATACTGCGGCGGCCCAGCTCAAAGAAGTTTCGCAAGTAACTAGAACGATACTTGGCCGCTAAGGAAAGTATTCCGCGCGCCGCAATCAACTCCATATCCCGGATGTTTCGCGGATGCCATGTACCGGCAGGCCACGGATCCGGAAAGTTCGTTGTTGCTTCGGCAGCGCTTCGCATTCCGCGGGTGCTGGATCGTTCAAGTTGTTCAGCAGTTACAGTCGAAGGCGTCATCAGCTGAGCGCTGGCAGCTTCGGAAAGAATGCCGACGGAGTTATGGAAGTACGGAGCTGTGCGAAATCCTCCGTGCCACCAGGTGTCATACAGCGCGTTGGTTAACACGCCTTTGAATCCTGCGCTCTGAAGGTCCGCGGCAACTTTCTGTCCGATCAGACCGACTTGTCGAAGGAGAAGAGGGTCGATATTCGGGTTTGGCGGATCAAAGAATGGAGGAATGAAGAAGCGCGAACCATTTGAACCCTGTTGATGCACGTCGTAAACGATTTCCGGGAACCACTCCCGCCAAAGAAGCTTCGTGATTACCTTGGTCTCTTTGAGATTCAACATGAACCAGTCGCGATTATCATCGTGACCTGCGTAGTGATGGTACAACTCCGGAGGCTCACGACCCTCGTATGGTGTACCGAGACTCTTGCGATACCAATTGGCAACGATATCAACGCCATCTGGATTAGGTGAAGGTATTAGAAGCAGGATTGTATTTTGAAGGATCTCTTTCGTTTCAGGATCCTGCGCTGTCGCCAGTTCATAGGCCAATTGCATTGACATCTGAGAGGCTACAATCTCAGTTGAGTGAATGGAGCAGGAGATGGCAACAACTGTTTTGCCGGTAGCAATAAGTCGATCGCGTTGAATTGTGGTGGTGACCGTTCGAGGATCTGCGAGTTGCTGCTGAATGTCTTTATATTTGTCGAGTGCGAGTATATTCTCTCTCGCGCTAATGAACGCTACAATCAATGGTCTTTTTAAAGTGGATTGCCCAAGCACTTTTACGAGTACTCGATCGGAGGACTTGTCGAGTAGGTTGAAGTAGTTTGTGATTTGGGTCCAATCAGCAAGTGTTCGATCGTCCCCAGGCTCAAATCCGAGAATTGATTTCGGTGAGGGAACTGCTGCCACCCGAGTGACGTGGTCGACCGGCCTTTGAGCCAGGAGTGAAGTGGGCAGTGCGACGAGACTAAGGAACGCATACAAACCGATGACGGCGACTCGATGACGACCCATTTAACGTTGTTCCTTTGCCTGGAGATTTGATGGAAGAGACCGCTGCGATCGACAAAACTGCGGCTGCTGAGTCTAGCACAGGCACGCCGAGGTTTGTTCGACGTCTACATTATTGGTGGTCGCTGTTTTTGGCTGGTGCTCTTTTGGGATCACTTGGTCCACCGATCCTGTTTGTCGCGTGGATGCTGAGGAAACACGACCTGGTCTACCCAGTCGCTAAATTCGGTGGGCGTGCGTGGTTGCGCTTAAGTGGCGTCAAGGTGCATGTGAGTGGATTGAATCTATTGGATCCAAAGCAGACTTACGTCTTTGTTTCAAACCACCGTTCCTATCTCGACACTGCAACTCTGTTCGTTTACCTGGAACGAAGTATCGGCTTGTTAGCCAAGAAGGAATTGCTGAAGGTGCCGGTCCTTGGCGTTGGAATGGGTTTTGTTAATGTGATGGCCATCGATCGCACGAATCGAGAGAGTGCGATTCGTACAACGGACGCTGCCACAAAGCGAATCCAGTCGGGAAGATCCTTTGCAGTCTTCGTTGAAGGGACGCGAGCGAAACCAGGCGAGTTGTTGCCTTTCAAGAAGGGAGCATTTTATATGGCGAAACAGGCGGGCGTGCCTGTTGTGCCGATCGCGATAAAGAACTCAGATGTTTTGATGGGCAAGGGAACAGGAGAAACAAGATCTGGAACGCTTGAGCTTGTTATTCTGCGGCCACTGAGCACCCAAGGCGTCAACACGGATGACGACATGAATGAATTCATAACGCGGGTAAGAACCCTAATCGCAAACGAACTTGAACAACCGTAAGACTGTAGCGTCGGCTTTGGGGGCCGATGCTACAGGGTTGTTTTAATGAAAATCGTAGTTCAGAACGCCCGTAAACCTCACGGTGATGCCACCCATTACCAATGGCTTGAATAAGGCTTGACGTGCGGCTGCCTGAGCCGCATCTCGCAAGGCAGCGACGTTGTTGAGTGCGACCGCCGAAACCACCTTGCCCTCTTCATCCACAATGACGCGAACGCTGACGCGCCCAGTGGCTTTAACCCGCTTCGCTTCTTCCGTAAGAACCGGCTGCGGCAAATTGATTGCCTTGGCATTCAGATCGCCAAGTTCGACAGGTTTCGTTATGCCGCTGCCCGTCCCGTCTGGAACTTCATTCTCCCCAATTTCCGTTACCTTCAACGTGGCGGAAGTCGGCGCGAAGTCCATGTATCTGACTTTCATTCGTACGTGAAGAGAACCGCCGTCTTCGAAAATGAGTTCTTCGTCGGCATACGAATAAGTCGGAAACCAAAACTTGCCATCGATGTGTTCACGGTAAGTCTCGACAGTAGGGAACTTGTTCTTTTTCGTTTCCGGAACACCCTTGCCCTTGGTCTTCACGATCTGAAGATCTTGATCGTCCACCCAGATTCTTCCCGAGAACAAACGTTCCTTTATCTTCTTGGGATCCGGCAGCACTTTAGGCTGCACGTCGAAGATAAATAGATTGAGTTCATCTATCTTCTCTTTACCGGCATATCTGATGTTGTATTTATCAATTTTCGAGGGCTCAAGCGCGAATGGTTCAACGCCCCCCAGATCCTCGACATCCTCTGCCGTTATCTCGGGCATTGATGACATTGGGAAGAAGCTGATCTTTTCATAGCGATTTCCCTGGTCATCAAAGGTGAACTGTGAAACTCGATGGTATTCGCCGATTACCTGTCCACCCATCCCAATACTTTGAATTAGAGCGTCGCGCTTGAATGAATATGAATTGAGTGCGCGTCGAAATTCTGATTCTTTGCGGGTGAAACGACTGATAATTCGGTCAATCTCAGCCTGACTGGGAGCTCCGCCGTCAGTTTGGGCTATTAGCCTGGACGCAGAGATCACCGAAACCAAGAGGACTACCACAAACGTTGATAGGACTTTTCGAAACATAGGATTCTTCATGGATTACCGGACCGACTTGGTTGGTTGATTTCTCCACCGAGAGCAAATCTTCAGATGCCGCAGGAAAAACGCATGTTGCCAGACGCCTCCGGCGCCGGTAGGATAATCCCGATTTTCCTGTTGCAAAATTTCCTGCATCTAGTGTAAGGTGCCCTCATTAGAATAAGTTAGACGGGGTCATAGGCGGCAACTTATTGAGGAAACAGAGTCAAGCAATGACCCGTCCCTTTTGAAAAGACAAGATTCTCAAGGTCCTCATGTCGACAACAGGTACTAGTCCTAATTCCGTTGAGCTTAACGGCGCGGGAGCGCAGACGTGACGCCGAGCGGCGGCGTTGCTCACACGGCTTAGGCGATAATCAAGCTTTGGGAGGAGCTTGATTTCACAATATCTGCTGTCGATGATGTGCGCGGTGATTGGCTGCTCCTTCTGGGCGGGGTAGCTTTAAAAATCACCGCGCACACCCCAGCTTAGGAACAAGAACTCCAGGCCTGAAAGTTCATTCCCCGACAAATTCCACTGACACGCGGTTCGGGATAATTCCGTTCTCGTAACCCTCGCTGAGTAACCTGCGGACGGCTTCGCGACCTCGTTCAGTATAGTCAAGCGTCAGATCGTTTACCCAGAGTGCTACGAACCGATCTGCCAGTTCAGGTTCCATATCTCGAGCGAATTGCATCGCGTACTGCAATGCATCCTCTCGATTTGACAGAGAATAACGAATGCTCTTTCGAAGTAGCTCCGAAACCTCTCGAATCAATTCAGGACCGAGATCGCGTCGAATCACGTTGCCACCCATGGGCAGAGGCAAGCCATGTCTTTCGTGCCACCATTCACCCAGGTCGAGAACTTTGTGCAGCCCCATCGACTCGTAGAACAACTGCCCCTCATGAATAAGCAGACCTGCATCGCAAGAGCCATCTTTAACTGCGTCGATTATCTTGTCGAAGGGCACCACGGCAAACTGAAAATCGGAATTGAAGATGCGAAGCGCCAGGAAGGCGCTTGTTAACTTACCAGGGATTGCAATTTTCAATCCTGGTATGTCCTCGGGTTTGACCGGTTCGCGCGCCACGACTACTGGACCATATTTGTCGCCGATTGAAGCACCGTGTGGCAGCAAGGCGTATTTGTCTGCGACGTAGGCGTAAGCATGAAAACTTATAGCCGTCACATCATACGTACCTCGAGTCGCTTCCTCATTAAGTGTCTGAATGTCCTTCAGCAAGTGCTGAAAGTGAAGCTCACCGGTATCAAGTTTATTTGTTGCCAGACCGTAGAACATGAAGGCGTCGTCGGAATCTGGCGAATGCGCTAGTGTGATTGTTCGTTGTGCTGTCTTTGCTGACATTTGAATTCTTTTGTTCAGACGAGGCTGACGTCGCTGCGTTCAACTCGATTATAAACTGTGTCGCGTTCCACGGCTTGGTATCCAGCGTCTTCGATCAAGCTGATAAGTTCGGCCTTAGTCATCTTCACTTCATTGTTTGCTTCTACAGAATAGCTTGTCGTCAACTCTCCCCCGTCGGTGATCGTGCCGTCGATATCGTTTGCGCCGAATTGAAGTGCGACTTGAGCCAGGCGTTTTCCAAGCATTACCCAGTAGGCTTTAATGTGGTCGAAGTTGTCCAGCATCAAGCGGGAGACTGCCATCGTTTTTAATGAGTCAACGCCTGAAGGGCCGGGTAGATGGGCCAGTTGAGTGTCAGGTGGATAAAACGCCAACGGAATGAAGCATTGGAAGCCGTGCGACTTATCTTGTTGTTCACGCAGCCTGACCAGGTGGTCTACACGATCCTCAATCGATTCGATATGGCCGTACAACATCGTCGCATTTGTTTTTAGTCCGGCTGCATGAACTTTACCCTGCAGTTGAAGCCAGCGTTCGGCATCACATTTATGCGCACAAATCATTGAACGAGTCGGCTCGCGAAAGATCTCAGCGCCTCCACCCGGACAGGAGTCCAGACCTGCCCCGATCAGTTTCTGAATAACCTCCTCGTCACTCATCTTGTAGAAATGTGCAAAGTGGTCAAACTCGACCATTGTGAAAGCCTTGAGGTGTAGCTGCGGATATTGCTTTTTGAGTGACGAAAGTAGATCAGTGAAATAACTGAACGGTAGCTTTGTGTTTAGGCCCCCGGTGATGTGCAATTCAGTAGCGCCTTCTGAAACAGCCTGTCCAGCAATTCGCAAACTATCGTCGATGTTGTGAGTGTACGCATCGGCTTCTCTTGGGGTCCTGAAGAATCCGCAGAACTTGCAATCCGCGTAACAAATGTTTGTTGGATTGAGGTGACGGTTCACGTTGAAGTAGGTTACGCGACCGTGCCGTCGTCGCCGATCCATGTCTGCGAGCTTGCCGAGCGCTGGAAGATCGTTGGTGGCGTAAAGGTTTACGCCATCAGCGAATGACAATCGTTCACCAGCGTTAACGCGTTCCGCGATGGCGACCAATCTTTCGTCGTGAGAAAAGTCCATAGTGATTACTTTCTATCTCTGCACAAAAACAGCTGAACCGAATGTTACGAGCAAGATCACGCTGACAAAGGCATTGGTTGTAAAGAACGCTGCATTTAGACGGCTCAAATCGTTTGCTCGAACCAGCCGGTGTTGGTAAACAAGTAACACTCCAGTAACTACGACGCCTGCAAGCGCGAGTGGCCCCAGGCCTGAGAGTCGATAGAGCCATATCAGTGACAGGAATGCGATCGCGTGCAGACCGCGCGAAATCCAGAGAGCACGCTCAATTCCAAATCGCGCAGGAATCGAGTGAAGCCGCTCGGCGCGATCGAATTCGTAGTCCTGACATGCGTAAAGAACATCGAACCCAGCTGTCCAAAGCAATACCACCAACGACAATAATAGCGGTAGCGGACTGCCAATGTGTCCTCTAACGGCTATCCAGGCGCCGGTTGGCGCGATCGATAAGCACCAGCCCAAAACAATGTGGGATAACTGAGTCCAGCGTTTTGTCAACGAATACAGAAGAACGCTGGCCAACGCAATCGGCGCCAGGATGAGCGTCAAACGGTTCAGCATTGCTGCTGCTAACAGAAACAACATTGCGGATACGATCGTGAACAACCAGACAAAGCTGACGGATAAAGCTCCAGAGGGCAACGCACGCATTGCAGTTCGCGGATTTCGCGCGTCAATTTTACGGTCGGCCAGGCGATTGAAGGCCATTGCTGCTGAACGAGCGCCGACCATGGCTATGATTATCCAGGCAATCTGACGTAGCGTCGGCAGACCATTAGCCGCCAGGACCGCACCCAAAAAGGCAAACGGCAATGCGAAGAGCGTGTGCTCTATCTTGATCATCTCGAACGTGAGACGTGTATTTCTGATTACGGTAGACACGGCGGGACGTTCCGAAGCTTCATTCAGGGGCATGATCGACCTCGTTTTAGATACGAAAAAACGTGGACGATCGCTCTCATCAATCTGACTGGCATCTTACTTGGCGCTAGGGTGATCCGCAAGTTGAAGGATGAAGGCGGAAGGATTAAGGATGAAAGCGCGTGTCTTTGGTTCTTTGAGCTTTGTATTGGTCGAATAATGTGGAACTGAACACAGAACAAAGACCAAAGAAGACGGTGCAAAGCTCATCCTTCATCCTTCATCCTTCATCCGTCATCCTTCCGCCTTGCTCAGATGCTAGAATGCCTTGCTATGGACCTGGATCGACTCGAACAACTCGTAGAAACCCTTAGAAAGGGCGATCTCGACGCCCGAGAGGCAGCGTGTCGAATTCAAGATTCTCTTTATGAAGACATCGGTTACGCCCGAGTTGATCATGCGCGAGCGGCGCGGCAGGGATTTCCGGAAGTCGTGTTCGGAAAGGGCAAGCCACGATCTTATGTTGTTGGCATCGTCGAACGATTATTGAAGAATTCAAATTCAAATTTGATCGTGACCCATACTGATGCAGACACCTTTGGTGAAATAAGAAACATTGAGACGGGAGCAGAATGGCATGAGGCTGCTCGTTTGATTCGCGTGATGCGTGATCCTGCGGAACTCGGTGTTGGCAGTATTGCAGTCGTCACCGCAGGGACAAGTGACATTCCTGTTGCGGAGGAGGCAGCGTTAACCGCCGAAGCAATGGGAAATCGTGTCGAACGAGTTTGGGACGTCGGCGTTGCGGGCATTCATCGTGTGATGGCCGAGCGAGCGTTGCTTCGCAGATCGAGGGTTGTTGTGGTTGCTGCGGGTATGGAAGGAGCTTTGCCATCAGTTGTGGGAGGTTTAGTGAGCGTTCCTGTTGTGGCGGTGCCCACGAGTATCGGCTATGGAGCAGCCTTCGGTGGAGTTGCTGCTTTGTTAGGAATGCTGAACTCCTGCTCTTCTAATGTCACCGTCGTCAATATTGACAATGGTTTTGGAGCAGGATTTGTGGCGAGCTTAATCAATCGTCGATGGGAAAGGGAAGAAAGTCCGAAGTCCAAAGTCGAAAGTCCAAGGTCTCATAACTGACTCGAGCCCCGAATTGTTGCTAACTATTTTTCTGACCAACCGACGCAAAGTTCAGTTATACCCGGGACTTGTACTCATCGTCCTGTTCGCAGTTATTTCCACCGGATGCATTTCACCACATCGAACTCCTAACCTCGAACGCATTTTCACTGAAGCGAGAATGCGTACCGGAAAGCCTCCGGTAATTGTCATTCCCGGAATTCTGGGCTCCGAATTAATTAACACAAGAACAGGCGAAAAGGTTTGGCCATCGGCGTTTCGGACGTCCGAAGAAGGTTTACCAATTTCGCCGAACCTGGCTGCAAACCGGGACGATCTGGTACCAGGAAGAATCATTGAGACTGTTCGACTCGCTCGCGTTTTGCCTGAAGTGTACGTCTACAGGGATTTGCTGGAGGCACTACGACATTATGCAGGTTATCGCGAAGGTGATTGGAACAACCCCGGTAGCGACGGCGGTCAGGATACGTTCTATGTGTTCGCCTACGATTGGCGAAAGGACAACGTCGCGAATGCAATGGAACTGATCCGAAGGATCGAACGCTTAAAAGAAAGTCTTCGCCAACCCAATTTGAAGTTCAATGTTATTGCCCACTCGATGGGCGGCCTGATTGCCAGGTATGCGGCAATGTATGGAGATCAGGATCTACCTTCCGATGGCTCATTGCCACAACTGAACTGGTCTGGTGCTCGACACATCAGCAAGATTGTAATGATCGGAGTTCCTAACGAAGGATCTGCAGATGCATTTGCAACACTGGTGGAAGGCTATTCAATTACCGAAGGTCTGCGACGTCGAGTTCCGCTCTTGAATAAGCTAACGGCCGAAGATGCAGTCCGCACGCCGTCGGTCTTTCAACTGCTACCACACGAAGGAACGGCCAGGTTTCTCGATGAGAATCTGGATGTGATTCCTTTGGATCTTTACGACCCCGCCGTGTGGAAGAAGTATGCATGGTCACCGATCTTCAGCGATTCTTTTCGAAGGCGCAGCTCTAATCACCGGAACTCAGCTACCGATTCACAACCGGTTGAGTATGGAAATTTGGATGAATACCTGGCAGCAACGTTGAGGCGAACACGTCAGTTTCATCGGTCGTTGGACGCAGGAATCAATTTGAGTCAACCAGTCACGTTACTTGCGATCGGCGGAGACTGTGAGGAGACGTTAAATGCGCCGGTAATTATTCGCGACCCAAAAGAGAATCGCTGGTTAACATTGATTCGACCTCGTGAGTTTAGAAATGCTGCTGGAACAAAACTATCAAAGCAGCGGGTGACTGAAGCGATGTACGCACCCGGCGATGGGCGCGTAACAAGGAGATCATTGTTGGGCGAAACCATCCTGAACGTAGCGGGCGAGGCAACTTCGGTTCGTCTACCGCTAACCTACGCGGTATTTGGTTGTGACTTGCATGGGCAGCTTCAGAGGAACAAGACGCTGCAGGATAATGCATTGACGGCGTTGGTTGGGGAAGTGATGAGGTGATGGCAATTTCAGATTTAGGATTTCAGATTTAAGATTAGGGCTGCGAAATAGGTCCTATAGGTCAAATAGGTCCTATTTGTTACGTGGCCAATCTGAAAACTGAAATCGGGAATTCGCGTTCTCTCTTCTACGGATTGATCAGTTCATTAAGCTTCTCCGCCCAGTCAGGATCCATATTCTGCAGAATGTTGTATTGCTCGAGTGCGGCGTCGCGGTTGCCCATGGCGAGAAGACATTTGCCGAGATTGTAGTAGGCCTTGCCGTAGTCAGGCTTCAATCGAATTGCCTGACGAAACGCTTCCTGCGCCTCGTTAAGCTTATTAAGTTCAAGATAGGCTTCACCCATGTTGTTCGGAGACACTGCATCGCCAGGTTTCAGGGTTGAAAGCTGTTTGAAGATCTCAACTGCCTCCGCAAACTTCTTTGATTTCAAGTAACGTGAGCCAAGTCGCTCGTAAGCGACGGTATAGTCGGGCCGCAGCTTGATCGCTTGTTTATAGGCCTGGATTTCCTCGTCGGTTTTGCCCCAGTCGCGATATGCGAGACCGAGCGCGTAGTAAGTGTCGGCAGAGTTATAAGGATCGAGTTTGATCGATTGATGATAACCTTCGACCGCTTCTTTGTATTGCTTGAGATAGAAATTGGCGAGTCCGATGTTGAAGTAGGACTCGGCCGAAGGTCTGAGGTTTACGGCTCGCTTTGAAGCTTCAAGAGCCTCGACGTGCCTGCCCAACTTTTCATTGCAGAAACCACTCTGCGCCCAAGCCTCTGCGTAGTTACTGTCCGACTCGACAGCTTTCTCAAATGATACGAGGGCTTTTTCGCAATCGTCTTTTGAGAGGAAGCTCAAACCATCGCGAAAGTACTGTACTGCTTTAGCGCGTTTGTTTCTCCCACTGGCGACGACCAGATCAGCCAGCGACATTGGTGTGGACATCTGCAGTTGAGAGATGCGCTGTGAAGGAATTGCGAAGTTAACGCTCTGGCCTCCTGTGATCTGAAGTGTGGCAATACCGATGACCTGTCCCTGCATGTTGACGACTGGACTTCCGCTTGAGCCCGAAGAAATGGGCGCGGTGATCTGAATGATTCGCCCAAATGTGGGAATGTCGCGAACAGCCGAAACGATGCCGTTTGTGACGCTGCCTTCTAATCCCAGGGGGTTCCCAATCACGACGACGCTTTCGCCTTCCTGTGGAGATGTTCTATCCAGCGGCAGCGGTCGTACAGAAGTGACCGGAGCATCGATTTTGAGAACTGCTATATCACCTTCGGCGTCCACAGCCAGCACACCTCTTACTGGATAAACAGCACCTGTTGAGGAATGAATCTCAGCGCGATAAGCGCCTTCGATAACGTGTCGGTTCGTGACGATGCGATCGCTTTCGATAAAGAAACCACTCCCTCGCGATAGTTTTTCTCCGCGAGAGTCGAAGGTTTCGATCGCAACGGCTGAAGGTTTTATGCGACGTACGAGTTCGGGGAGGAGATCTTGTCCTTTTGACGGTACGACTCCGATGGTGATCGAGAGAACAAACAGGACTGCTGAAACGGTAGAGCGATGCTTCATGTTGTTTCAGTATAGCAATTTGACGAGCGAACTTGGATGCAGTCAGTACCACCTCGCGGTAGCGGGTGGGTGCGCAGCTTTTTTGATTATTGATCTTGGCTTCGCACCCACCCGCTACCGCGAGGTGGTACTGACTGCTTCCAAGTTTCAGGTGAGTAATACTACGACGCAGAGTCTGATGCTGTGAAGCTGTTACTGCAGTGATCGAAAGCCGCTCTGGTCGAACTGTTTGTTCCGAAAACAAACGGTCCTGTTTCTGAAGTGAAGTAATGTTTTTGTCCCTGAGTTTCCAGAGCAAACCACGAGACCGCGCCGTTGGGCCATGGACATTTCCCCAGCCACATCGCCTGGGTCGTGTTACGCGCAAATTGAAGATTGATCGGCGCTCCGTCTAATTGTTCACCGACGAACGTCACTACGCCAGTTGCGGGTACTAACAGCCCGGCACCTTCCCACGGAAAGACCTTCCACCACGATCGAAAGCGAGGTTCGGAAGCATAACGAACGGGAACCGTTCGAGTGTTGCCGATCATGTGACCGTAGGAAGAAGCTGTCCGTTCTCGGATTCGTTTGCGTTTGCTGTTTTGAAAGAAGACGTAAAGGATGAACAACAAGAACGGAATCAAAAATATTCCGAGAAGGATTAGGCCGGAAATGATCTCTACGATTGTTTCGAAGTTGTCTTGCATAAAGTAGTCAAAAGTCCAACGTCCAAAGTCGAAAGTTCGACATCGGCAATCGGACATTGGACTTTGGACATTGGACGTTCGACTAATAAAGCTTGCGGATGGTCTCAACTAGCTCCGAAATTTTCACATCCGTATTCGTCCTGGCCTTGCGATCAAATAACTCGACGATTCCATCCGCTGCTTTTTTCCCAATCGTCACTCGATATGGGATGCCAATCAGATCGGCGTCTTTGAACTTCACACCCGCTCGCTCGTCTCGGTCATCCAGCAAAACTTCGAAGCCCGCCTGCTGAAGTTCAGAATAGAGTTGCTCGCCCGCAGCTCGCAGGTTGTCTTGTTTCATATTGGTAACCGTCACGACAACATCGAACGGCGCCAGAGATTTGGGCCAGACGATTCCATCCTCGTCGTGTTGTTGTTCAACGGCGGCGGTAATGATTCGCTCAACACCGATGCCGTAACTGCCCATGATGATAGGAACCGATTTGCCATCTTGAGTAAGAACTGTTGCACCCATCGATTCGGAATACTTGGTTCCCAGTTTGAAGATGTGTCCAATCTCCATTCCTTTGAAGATTTCAAGCGTTCCTGTTTCACAGCGTGGACAACCCTCCCCACCCTCGACTGTTCGTATCTCCAACCACTCATCAACCGCGATGTCGCGAGCGATGTCGACGCCGCGCAGATGGTGATCGTCTTTATTTGCACCGGTCGTCATATTCTTCCGGTTTTTCAGTGAAGCATCGGCCACGATTTGCAAACTGATGTTAGCTGCTTTTGCTTTCTCCTTTGCGCCCACACCACCGAGACTACCGGCGCTTGCTCCAAGGAGTTCGCGAATCTCTTCAGGTTGTGCGGGCCGAACCGCAGTTGCGCGCAAGCTGTCAGCAAGCTTTATTTCGTGCACTTGGTGATCACCGCGCAGTAGAACAAGCACTGGTTGAGGCTGACCGTCTCGAGTCGCGACATACACAAGTGATTTGATCTGTCGCGACGCTTCCGCTCCGCCGGGAAACGTTGTCAGGTCTTCAATGGTGCGGACGCCAGGTGTCGGAAACTCTTCGGGAGCAGGTGGTCCAGCTTCATCGTCAATGCCGGGTAATCTCGATGTGGCTTTCTCGAGATTGGCTGAATAACCACAATTGGAACAGTGCACGATCAAGTCTTCACCGGCAGAAGTCCTGGCCATGAACTCGTTTGATTCCGAACCGCCCATCGCGCCGGATGAAGCCTCGACGATCAAAAACTCGATGCCACAACGCGTAAAGATCTTTTTATAAGCATCGCGTTGATCGTTGAATGACTTATCGAGACCTGCCAGATCAATATCGAAAGAATATGCGTCCTTCATGATGAAGGTGCGCAGCCGCATCAGCCCCGATTTAGGTCTTGCTTCGTCTCGAAACTTGATCTGGATTTGGTACCAGCATTGCGGCAGTTGCTTATACGAACGAACTTCGTTTCGGGCGATGCTTGTGAACACTTCTTCGTGCGTCATTCCCAGGCACATGTCCGTGCCTTTACGGTCCTTGAACCGAAACATCTCATCACCAATGGCACTCCAGCGTCCTGATTCCTGCCATATTTCTGCCGGGTGAAGAGCAGGGAGAAAGAACTCCTGACCACCGATGGCGTTCATTTCCTCGCGGAGGATCTGCATGATCTTGAGGGCGATTCGTTGACCGAGCGGAAGAAAGGAATAGATACCAGCAGAGAGCTGACGAATCACGCCAGCGCGCAACAGCAGTCTGTGTGAAATGATCTCGGCATCAGCCGGATCTTCTCGAAGAGTTGGGATGAAGTATTGTGACCAGCGCATAGTTTTCGAATCAGACGGACCTTGAAATAAATGTCCTGCATTCTCGCTTAGCTTTGGCGGCGAAGGCAAACAGCAACGCCGAGCTTAGTGGGGTGTGCCTTGTATAGGACCTATTAGACCTATCGAACAAAAGAACAAAAGAACAAACAGGCGGCTTTGCCGCTCTCAAAGGAGTGATGTACCATCGCGTTTCTCTTTTCAACTCCAAAAATGGAAGGCGCCCTCATGAAAATCGCTCTAGCAAGCGACCACGCAGGTTACTCGGAGAAAGAAAAGTTAAAACCCTTGTTGCAAGAGCTGGGAATCGACTTTTCCGATCTCGGCACTATTTCGGAACAATCCGTTGACTATCCTGATTATGCAGCAAAAGTAGCAGAGCAGGTCGCGCGTGGTGATGTCGAGCAGGGCTTGTTGGTGTGTGCCTCAGGAACGGGAATGGCGATCAGTGCCAATAAAGTTCCCGGCGTGCGTGCAGCAGTTGGATGGTCAGAAGAAACCGCCCGGCTCGCGCGGCAACACAACGATGCAAATGTTCTGGCGATCGGAGCGCTCACTACCCCGCAACAAGACATTCCTAAGATTGTGCGGGCGTGGTTTGATGCGCAATTCGAAGGGGGACGTCACGATAAACGAGTCGCGAAGATAAAAGCGTTGGAACAAAAAGCAAACGCATAACTAATTCCAAAGTCCTAAGACCAAACAAAAGGCCAAATACCAATGTCCGATTCTCGCAATGCATCTCTTTCTGAAGTTGATCCATTGATTGCCAATGCTATCGATCACGAGGTCGCTCGCCAGGCAAACGGTCTTGAGCTGATCGCTTCGGAGAATTTTGTTAGTGAAGCCGTTCTTGAGGCCGCTGGCTCTGTCTTCACAAATAAGTACGCTGAGGGCTATCCAGGAAAACGTTATTACGGCGGTTGTGAGTGGACTGATGTTGTCGAGCAGACTGCGATCGACCGAGCGAAGGAACTGTTTGGAGCAGATCACGCCAACGTTCAACCACACAGTGGCGCGCAGGCAAACATGTCAGTTTATCTGGCGGCGATTCAGTACGGCGATCAGATTCTCGGAATGAATCTGTCGCACGGGGGCCACCTGACGCACGGTCACCCAATGAACTTTTCAGGCTTCAGTTACAAAGTCGCTGATTATGGTGTGTCGCGAGACACAGAACAGATCGACTACGACGAGTTGCAGAGACTGGCAGAGACACACAGACCAAAGCTTCTGGTTTGTGGCGCCTCAGCGTACCCGCGAACAATTAACTTCGAGCGCATTGGGGAGATCGCACGCAGTGTTGGGTCGCGAATGTTTGCAGACATTGCACACATCGCGGGGCCGATTGCAGCAGGCCTGCATCCATCACCAGTCCAGCATGCTGATTATGTAACCACGACAACACATAAAACGCTGCGAGGTCCGCGTGGTGGTTTGATTCTTTGCAAGGAAGAGCATGCGAAGGAGATTGATCGCAAGTTATTTCCAGGCGTGCAAGGCGGTCCCCTAGTTCACATCATCGCGGCTAAGGCTGTCGCATTTGGCGAAGCATTACGCGACGAGTTCAAGGATTATCAGGCGCAGATACTCAAAAACGCGAAAGCACTTGCCGCTGAGTTGCAGGAGCAGGGACTTCGGTTGGTTTCGGGCGGGACTGATAATCACTTGATGCTCGTTGATGTTTGGATGGACGGCAAAGGCATCACAGGAAAAGACGCAGAGAAAGCACTCGAAGCCGCGCTGATCACCGTCAACAAGAACACGATTCCGTTTGATCAGAACAAACCATTCGTTGCATCAGGTTTACGTATCGGCACACCCGCAGTCACGACGCGGGGAATGAAGGAACCTGAGATGCGAGAGATTGGCAGGTTGATCGCGGAAGTTATTCATGCACCGCAGTCGGATGAAGTTCGAAACAAAGTGATTCGCGGAGTTGCTGATTTGACCGCGCGCTTTCCGTTATATCGGAATCGATTGAAACGATTTGAGACGGAGCACGGAACGGTTGGCGCGGATTAAGACAAAAACTTTTTCGACTGGATAGGACCTATATATGGTCAGTGATCCAATCATATACGCGGTTCAAATCGTCTCGCCCGGTCACTTCCGTCATGAGGGAATAGGAATTACGATTTAATGCTTATCTCGATGGAAGAGACAAGCAAATCTACAGTGACCCGATTCAGATCGCGGAGACGAGAGACTACAAGAATCTAAAGTTAGTGATTCCCACTCCGTGATAGACCTGACGTCGATTGAATTTTCCCAGGCTGCGAGCGCAGGAACATGTGCGCTTCCAGCGTTAAGGAGGTTGACATGATTCGTTCACTGCGAATTCTCACGCTGGGATTCCTGTCCTTAGTTATTCTCAATGCTGTCGCAAACGGGCAAACCAATCAGAGTCAACCTTGCCCAAGATCCACAACGATAACTTCTACAGAAAACATTCCGGCGCCTTGTCCGTCTTTGGATTCTCAGAGTCGAATTAGTATTGAGTTTCAGGGCTTAAACGCGCTCGAGACCTCGGACGCTTTGAAATCCTTGCGAGACCAAAGACGTCAATTGATGCGGGAAGATTCAACCCCATCCGAACAGAACATCAACGAAGCCGCAAAAGCATTGAAAGGTATGTTGGCTGACAAGGGATACATGGACGCGAGTGTGGTTGGTTTGCGGATTGGCGACTCGAATGCCGTTCGATTTGTTGTAGATGAGGGGATGAAATACGGAATCAACGCGATCGAGTTTGTGGGCAACAAGCATTTCACCTCTTACGATCTAGCCGGGCGTCTTAATGAATATCTGGCGAAGTACTTAAGCGATGGCTATGACCGCGACAGATTTGATTACAGTCTACATCTTCTTTCCAATTACATGAGGAGCCTTGGATATTTGCAGGCCCAATTCCAGGAACCGCGAATCAGTGTGGTTGGCGCCGGACTGAAAGTAATACTTCCTCTAACGGAAGGTCCGCTGTGGCGGCTCGGAGCTGTCAGGATTGCCGGTGTTGAAGCAATCAGTCTTACAGAAGTTAGATCACTCTTCCCAATGACAAAGGGCGACATAGCAAATGGAGAAAAAATCGGGAAGTGGCTATTTGAAGACCTGAAGCGACTCTACGGCGAGAAAGGATTCATCCAATACACAGCTGAGCCTGTTCCGCTCTTCAAAAACAATCCCCGCAATCCTGAAGAGGGAGTCGTTGATTTAGAAGTCCAGATCGACGAAGGCAAGCGATTCACCCTGAGGTCTCTGACAATTGAAGGAGAGGATCTCTCGCAGAAACAGGTGGCTGATTTTTTTGTCTTGAAGGTCGGAGACTTTTTTAACCAGCGGCTTCTGGAGGAGAGTGTGGCGCGGATTAACAAGGCCGGCCTGTTTGATGCTGTCGATGCGGATAAGGACTTTACCTTTAAGGCCGACGAGGAAAATGCAACACTCTCTTTAGTGCTTAATCTAAGGAAGAAAAGCGCCTCGGATGATCATTGAGTTTGCGGAAGTAGTCGCGTAGCGACGCTGGAACCTGCGGCCAGGGAACTGAGCCGGAGATCGCGTCGCGTAGCGACGTTTGAATTTGTTCTGAAGAATGGCTTGGTGATTGTATTACGTCGCGTAGCGACGTGTGCAATTGGTTCTTAACCTCACAATTGAAAGGACCTCACAATGGCAAACACGTATACCTCACTCTATTACCACATTGTCTTCTCGACTAAGTTTCGCTTTCCGTGGCTGACACTCGAAATTGAGCAAAGAGTGTGGGCGGCGATTGCTGAAGTTGCGCGAGAACACAAAATGAATCCAATTCAAATTGGCGGTGTGGAGGATCACATCCATGGTCTCGTAATGGCGCCTCCGACGGTTGCGCCCTTTGAACTTGCCAAGTGGCTGAAAGGCGAATCGTCGCTCTGGATTCATGAAGAGTTTCCCTGGCTGCACAGGTTCAGTTGGCAGGATGGTTATGCGGCATTCACAGTCAGCAAATCAAAAGTACCTGATGTTGTGCGCTACATTAAAGACCAACGCGAGCTTCATCGCGCCAGGACATTTCAGGCGGAATATTTGGACCTTCTAAGGCTCAATGATATTGAATATGATGAACGCTATCTTTGGGGTTAATATGCGGAGGTATTGATTACTGCGCATTAAGTAATTTCAGTCTCCCGCGTCGCTACGCGACGCCGGAGTTTTAATCACGATTCCCGTAGTCATTGATTCAGTCGTCGCTATGCGACGCCACTTTCGACAGGAAATCATTCATTAGTTTTATCATGCAGGAAATCTTCGGCCCTGAGGGTCTCATCGCCCAGGCGCATCCCGAATACGAATACCGACCCGGCCAGATCGACATGGCGCGTGCGGTCATGCGCGCGTTTGAAGAAAAGCGCCATCTGATTGTCGAGGCTGGAACGGGCACAGGAAAAACACTCGCCTATTTGGTTCCGGCCGTCTCCTCCGCACTTGCTGGAAACGGCCGAGTCATCATTTCAACGGGAACAAAGAACCTTCAGGAGCAGTTGATGGAGAAAGACATTCCCTTTCTTCAAAGCGTACTGCCCAGCCATTTCAATGCTACTTACATGAAAGGTCGCAGCAACTATGTTTGCCTGCATCGTCTGGCGCGCGCTGAGGATTCACCTGTTCTTGAGGGGCTCGAAGAAGTTGACTATTTCGAGGAGGTCGCGCTTTGGGCAAAACATACGCAGATCGGCGACCGCTCGGAGTTAGCCACCCTTCCTGAGTCTCTTTCGTTTTGGCGTCACATCGATGCTCGACCAGACACTTGTCTCGGCCAAAAGTGTCCAGACTTCGATCCCTGCTTCATCACACGCATGCGTGACCGCGCTCGCGAAGCCGACATCGTTGTCGTCAATCATCATCTCTTTTTTGCCGACCTGGCATTGCGCAACGGCAATTACGGATCAGTATTGCCTGAGTACACTGCAGTCATTCTCGATGAAGCGCATCTCATTGAAGACGTTGCTTCCGAATATTTCGGCTCGCAGGTATCAAACTATCAAGTAGACGATCTTGTTCGTGACCTTGGAATATTGAAGATCGAGGACGCTGAGGTTGATCGCGAGGTTACCAAATCGACCGCTCGGCTTTCTGACTTCGCGGATAACTTCTGGATGGGGTTCCGCGATGGTCGTGGTGAAGAAGGACGCTTTCCAATCGTTCCCGGCACCTTCGCCAAACGAAATCGTGACGGGGATTACGAGGCAACTCCTCTTGGCGACCTTTATATGGCACTGGTTGGTGCAATCACTCGCGTAGAAACGACGCTGGACGCCATTCAGGACAAACCAGCAGATATTGAGAATCTGGTTCGACGTCTTCGTCAACTGAGATTTGAACTCGAATTCATAGTAACTGGCAGTGACAAAAAATTTGTCTATTGGATCGAACGTCGCAACAGAGGCATCTTTCTCCGCGCCTCTCCAATCGATGTTGCCGGGCTGCTGCAAGACAAATTATTTGATGAAGTGCCAACAGTTGTTCTGACCTCAGCAACGCTCTCCAGCGGAGGGAACTTTGCTTTTATCCGTGACAGGCTCGGCCTGGATACGGCTGACGATTTGATCGCGGAGTCGATCTTTGACTATCCGAGCCAGGCAATCCTGTATCTGCCGGCGAAGATGCCCGATCCCCGTGCAAAAGAGTGGGCCGAAGCAGCAGCTGCCGAGGTTGTCAGAATATTAAATGCCACTGAGGGACGTGCGTTCGTTCTCTCAACCAGTTATGCCGGTATGCAGTCGCTCTTCGAGCATGTATGGGCTGAAATCGACTATCCGTGTCTTGTGCAGGGAAGTGCTTCGAAAGGACAACTGCTAAAGCGCTTTCGCGAGACCAGGAACGCAGTTTTGTTTGCGACCTCGAGTTTCTGGCAAGGCGTAGATGTTCGCGGCGAGCAATTGTCCTGCGTGATCATCGACAAGTTACCTTTCGCCGTACCAACTGATCCAGTCGTGGCCGCTCGACAGCGATATATCGAGGATCTCGGAGGCTCCAGTTTTTACGAGTACAGCGTGCCCCAAGCGATCATTTCCCTGAAACAAGGGTTGGGCCGACTGATACGCAGCACAACGGATCGTGGAGTACTTGCGGTATTGGATCCACGTTTGCGCACGAAGCCCTATGGTCAAACATTTCTTCGAAGTCTGCCTCCGTGTCGTATTACGTCTTGTATCGAGGATCTGACGGGGATCTTCTCGCGGGTTGATTAAACTGATGCACCCCGTTTAGGGTGAAATGTTTATAGTCGCTTCGGAGTAAAACCCACTACTCACAAAGCACTAAGAACAGAGCTCCCCTTTTGATTTCCCGCACACGCTGTGTGTAATCTCTCCGCATGCCCGGACAATTCGAAGTAATGATTGAACGCAACTTCTCGAGCGCGCATCAACTGCGCGGGTATAAGGGTAAGTGTGAGAATCTGCACGGACACAACTACAAAATCGAAATCTACGCGCGCGGTCGCGAGCTCGATAACATCGGGCTCCTGGTCGATTTTGTCGAATTGAAAGCCGCCGCCGATGAGGTTGTGCTTTATCTGGATCACCGCAACATCAACGAACTTCCGCCGTTTGATGAGCTCCAACCCTCCGCTGAAAATCTTGCCAGGTATGTCTTAGAGAGAGTCGCCAAACAGCTTAATGACGACCGTGTCCAGATATATAAGGTTCGTTGTTTCGAAACACCGACGAGTGTGGCTACCTACCAGCTGGACTGAGATCCTTGAATGTCCGATATGCGTCTGTCTTGTCGTGACGAAACCAACACGAACGATCATGGGAATTGATCGGGTCTGGTTGGTTGCGTCACGACAAGACAGACGCATATCGGACATTCAAATCTTAGCGAGCGTAGAACCCGCGTTTTGTTCGCGCCAAAGCTTGTTCTCTCTTGACCTTGACACCAACGTTTCGCCAGTTCCCGTTGTAGTTCTTGTCAGCCGGGTTATACGAAACGCTGTAGAGTGTTTGCAGTTCGGACGCGACTCGTTGATAGACGCCGTCAAGATCTTCTGCGCGGTCGGCTTTAAAAAGTGTTCCGCCGGTTTCGTCTGCGATCTTGTTCAGTTGTTGTCGAGCCGTGACGTACGATTCATGAGTGTCAGTGCCATGCATAACAGTCACTTGAAACTCAGTATCGAAGTAGATTGGGTAGATGATGACCTCTTCTTTACTAATTCTCGCCAGTAGTTCATCGAAAGGATGACGAGGTTCGTAGTCTTCCGAAGACAGCGAATTATCGACTCCGTCCGTCAACACGACGATGGCTTTGCGGCGATCATTAAGTTCCTTAAACAAATCCAGCGCTGACCACGTCGCATCGTAGAAGGCAGTTCCAGACTGCAGATTTTTGCTGTCGTCGATCCGTTGCTTCGTTGTCTTGCGATCACAGGTGAAGTCGCAAATCACCATGAATCGTCGTGTGAACGCGGCAACCGCAATTGGTGTGTTCGGACTAAGAGTATCGATGAACTTCTTCGCTGCCTTCTTAATCACTTTCCACCGCTCGCGGGTGCTGCCGCTGGCATCGAGAAGAATGACAACGTTGACTGGTGACGTAACCGGTTCAAAGCGCACCACCTCCTGTTCAACGTTGTCCTCGAAAACCAGGAAATCATTTTTGTTTAGGTCGGCGATGAGTTTGCCTGTTTGATCCGTTACTCGAACGTTGAGATTAACGAGCCGACTGTCAATTTTGATGACGTCTGCAACCGGCGGATCATTTGCGTCTGAGTTTTGAGTCCCTTTCGTTTCCGAACCCGTTTTAGCTCCATTATTCGATGTCAACGTCGTGTCGTCGAGAGAAGAGGCGTCAATAACATTCAGCTCGTTTGCGACCAGGGCATCTGCGCGGGCGATACGGCCAGGCTCGTCTGTCAGTACAGAAACCGACCCACGCAGGCTGCGCAGGATTATCGGCGTCCCTCCATGTCCAGTTTGTCCGTCGAGAGTATGCTCGTTCAGTGGGCCAAACAGTCGCATCTCGTGTTGTGAAGTGATCTTTCCTTCAACCGATCGCAGCGAAAGGTCGGTGTTCGCAGATCTCGGAAGATAGAGTGAGATCGCACCCGACTCAGTCTCTACACTAAGTGCATTCGTGATGCCTTTGACTGCGATCGTGTCAGCATCGCCTTTTATTCCGAGGTTAACCTGTCGGGGAACAAAAATAAGCAGATCGATGGGTTCGTCAGATCTTCCGCCTCTTACGATAATTCTTAGGTCTGAATCTTGAACCAGAAATCTAATTCTCGAATCCAGATTCGCTGGCGAGGTGGTGCCCGGGTGCTGAGACGCAGTAACGCGAACCCTATTGCTATTCCATGTCTGAACCTCTGTTCGTCCGCTCGAATTCTCAATGGCTATTGCGTCGAACTTCTGAGAAAAAGTCTTCTGGAAAACTGGATCGGCGATGAAAAAAGCGAACGTCGAAGGGCCTAACAAATGCGCGCCGATCAGGAAAGTCAGGAGAGATAGGGTTCTGCGAATTATCATGGCTGTCTCAGAAAATTGGATTGAACTTCCAGGTTGATTCTGGAAGCTAGTCTCATGAGCTACGCAGTTTGTGGACCTTAATTGTAATTGACGGAAGCGAGAACGGGAATGTTAACAAAGGCCGACTTTGGGACAAGGTAAGGGCAGGAGCCAGGGCTGCAGCAGTAGCAGTCACGTTTCAAGCAGTTAGATGTTCCGGGGATTCCGTAATTATCAAGCTAGCTGCGGTTTCAACATCTCGACGAGCCTCCATTCGTTTGCTCATAAACGGCCGCTCACAGAACCAGAAGAACACCCAGGCGAAAACAATCGTGGCAGGGATTGTAATGAGAAATACATTTTGCATCTGCCATGCTGCTGGATTCACGAAGCGCCAAGACTGCATTATCGTCAACTCGTGCGTCAGGTAGATCGAATATGAGAACACACCTAACGTAGCGAAAACCGATATCAATGACGGTAGTTTGAGTTCTCGAATCCAACCGTCTTCAGCAAGCACGGCGCGGTTCAGTACGATGAAGAACCCAATCCCCCAAAGCGGGTGCAGAAGAAACCAACTGCTGATGTGCCAGAAAGTGTCCTTGGGAATGGAAGATCCAAAGTAGGCCATCGCTGACGCAGAGACGATCAGGAACGTAGCTATCCTGAGATCACGTGTCCAGCGGGGAAGTTTGACTAAGCCAAACCATGCCTCCACAGCAATCGCACCCAGAGCCCAAGTGAACCAGTGCGATGCAGCAGCTTCGGGAACCGGCACGCCAACTCCGCTCTTCAGCCAGACAACGTGACTGAATGTCATCCATGCTGCTCGTGCCAGCAGACAAACCATCAAGGTAACGGCCCAGCCCCAACGTTTTCGCAAGAAGAGCAACAAGAAGTAAGCGAGATAGAGTTGTTCCTCTATGGCGAGAGTCCAAAACACGCCATTGATGCTGTAACAAGTCCTGGGATCAAGATTGTGAAGCATCAGCAGATGCATCGCGAGGTCGTAAATAGAGAAGCGCGAAACACTGAAGCCAATGCTAAGCGCTGTCAATGATACGAAGAGCACAAGCGCAATAAGGTACGGCGGATATAGTCTTCGAATTCTGCGTTTCCAAAACTTGCCGAACGCAACTGATCCTTGCTCGTTGATACTTCGTGAACGGCACCACTGCAAGTGAATGCAGAAGCCTGAAATAACAAAAAAGAGGAATACACCAATGTAACCAAACGAGCTGAGAAACTGGATAAACTTCATTGGGTAACGAAGAGAATTCGCCGGCAGCACTTTGTCGCTTTTATCAATTGCGTGATACAGAACAACGCCCAGTGCTGCAACTCCGCGCAGGGCGTCAACGCTGCGTAGTCGCGTAGTTTGGAGAGCTGTCATCGATTGGTTTGTGTCCGATATATGCTTTAGCTTGTCGTGCCGCAACCAACACGAACGATCATGGGAATCGATCGGGTCGGGTTGGTTGCGTCACGACAAGCTAAAGCATATCGGACTTATTTATGACTGCGCAGAAGCTCGTGACGAGACGTCGATATTGTATTTCCGGATCTTGCTATAGAGGCGTGGGCGATATATTCCGAGCAGATTAGCGGCCGCTTGTTTGTTACCACCCGTTCGTTGGAGTGTACGCTCGATGACTAGTCGTTCGATGTCCTCGAGGGTCATGTTGGGTGGTACGTCCCAGTCCGCCGCCGGAGAGGAGCCCTCGGGAACGGTCCCGTTATCGAATGGCAAGTCTATTGGTTCGATCTTCGTGTCTTTCGCAAGCAATACCGCTCGCTCAATGACGTTCTGCAATTCGCGAACATTCCCGGGCCAGCTGTGTCCAAAGAGTCGTTGATAAGCCGCCTGCGAAACTCCCGAAATACTGCGCTCATATTTGTGCGCGTACATCTGAAGGAAGTGTTCCGTCAGGAGTTGAATGTCTTCGTTCCGCTCACGCAGAGGTGGAACATGAATGGTGATTGTTGAGATTCGGTAGAACAGGTCATCTCGCAAGAGTCCGTCGCGTATGGCGTCGGCCGGCGGTCGATTGGTAGAACAGATCAAACGAAAATCAACGGCATATGTCTTTTCAGATCCGATCTTCCGGTAACTCCGCTCCTGGAGAACTCGCAGGAGTTTTGGTTGAAGCTCAATTGGCATTTCGGCGATCTCGTCCAACATTAACGATCCGCCCGCTGCGTGTTGAACCAAACCTTCTTTGTCCGCGTGAGCTCCCGTAAAAGCGCCTTTCGTGTGGCCGAAGAGTTCCGATTCAATCAGTTCCTTTGGCAGGGCTGCACAATTGACTTTGATAAACGGTTTCTTGGAACGAAGAGAATTGTAATGAATCGCGTTAGCGATTAGTTCCTTGCCGGTTCCTGACTCACCCACGATCAGAACGTTGGCATCAGATTTTGCAACTGACTCGATCGTTTCATAGATCGTTTGCATGGGCTTTGAGGCGCCGATGATGTTGAAGTATTCCGCTCGAGTTGAGAGTTGACGCCGCATGTTGACAGTCTCGGCGACAAGCTCTCGACGCTCGAGTGCTTTTTCAACCAACGGTTGCAGCTCTTCAAAATCAAATGGCTTCTCAACAAAATAAAATGCCCCGGCCTTCGTCGCTTCCACCGCTTTCTGGACTGTTCCATAACCGGTGACGACAATAACCTCAGTCGTTGGCCGCGCATCCTTCATATGCCGCATCACTTCGAGGCCATCCATATCAGGCAACTGTAGATCACAGATTGCAAGATGATGACCGCCCTGGTCGAAGAGTTCGATGGCAGCCGCACCGGTAGCAGCCGTGTCAACCGAATAGCCCTCTTCCATGAAATTCTGCCGTAGAGAGTCCGCCATCATTGGCTCATCGTCTACTACCAGAATCCTGACTTCTTTGTTCTCCACCTTTTTGTCCTCCCTGGTTATCGCCGCACTTTGAGGGCCCATCGTTCTACACTCCTCCAACTAACGATTTCCGCTCCTGATCACTCCGAAAGCGGTAAAGTCGCAAAAAAGCGATTCTGATCATGCTGTACCGAACCGCCATGAGCTTCAATTATCTTTGCTGCTAACGACATTCTGATCTCATCACTCCCGGCGAACGATTTGAATGGATCGTGATCAATTGTCCCAAAGCCCGACCATTCAATTCTGGCCTGCTGGTTAGCGTCTCGGGTTACGGATACTTTTACGGGAGTATCCGGTTCACCGTCCTGGTGAAACTTAACGGCTCCGGTTGAAATCCAACTGAGCGCGTCCGTTAGCCTGGTCGGGTCCAAATCCCCCAGCAGCGCCTCAACATCAGAATGACAAACAATCGGTAACGCCTTTTCGTTGAGTCGTGAACAAATCGAGCGCAGCGCCTTTTGAATGTCAAAACCAGCTTGTTTCTTCAATTCAATCGGTCTTCCATACTGGACGATCAATGAAAGATCGCTTGCCGCTCGATCCAATCCTGTAATTAACTTGACGATGGTCTGTTGCTCATCTTCAGGTCGTTCACTTTTCTCAATCCGTCGTCTCAGAAACGTGGCATAAAGTTTGAGACCGTTTAGTTGATTTTTGAGATCGTGGACGATCTGGATCGAGGCTTTCCCGAGTTCTTGGAGCGTACTTCCATCATCTATCCTCGATAAAGGCTTCATGAAACATCCGTCTCGCTTATCGTGGGGGACAACAACGGGTTGGGATCCCGCAGAAAACCGGACGAAGGTGTACGAATAAGAATCTAAGCCTTCGTCACGATGTGTTGTATTTCAGTGCGGGATGTTAACAAAAAAACCGAACGTATTCTACTGATACAGTAAAATCAACTACTTGCAGCTACTCAAGGTGCTTTCCCGATGAATTTGAATCTACTGAAAGAGAAGGAGAGTCAACCAAACCAACAGAAGATCCTGCTCGTCGAAGACACCGAAGACAACCGGTTCATGATGCGTCGTCTTCTGGAGATGGATGGTTATACCGTTGTGGAAGCGCGGAATGGGCAGGAAGCGGTGTCGATCGCACGGGCTGAGAAGCCGCAGCTCATCCTCATGGACCTCAGTCTTCCTGTGATCGACGGTCTTGCGGCAACCAGATTGTTGCGTCAGATTAGCGAATTTGAGGAGACCCCGATCATTGCCGTCTCAGCGCACGACACCGCTGACTTTAAGGCAGAGGCACTCGCGGCAGGCTGCAATAGCTACATTACAAAACCGATTAACTTTGGTGAGTTGGAAGAGCTGATCGAGAGACTCCTGGAGTTATGAAGTATTGAGGAACTCCTGCTTCGTCGAGGCGTCTAATCTACTCCAGATCACTTCGGAGGTGACGCGCATTGCAAAAGGATTTTTCCGTCCCTACAATTCCCGACACAATGGCAGCAAATGAAAAGCGACGCGAGGCTCCAGAGGAGTCGCGGAATACGATAATCATCATTGTGGCAATCGGTGCAGCGATCGTTGTGGGCTTGTTTGTGCTGCTGCTGTTGAGGTCGGCCAGTGAGAGACCGGGGGTTGAGCCTACCTTGCAGAGCGCAAGCAGAACTGGTTCACCGCAATGGGACCAATACATTCAAAACATCAAACTGGATGAACCTGAAGCTGAGGAAGCGAAGCGCGCGTTAGGCGATATCGTGATGAGTTTGCATACCACTGTCCGCAATCTGACAGGTAAGACTCTGAATGGTTTAGAAGTCAGGGCAGCGGTTATTGATCATCAGGGGAAGTCGGTGAAGGAACGAACTGTAGTTGTTGTTCCTACTCGACAGCCCGAACTCGAGCCGAACAAGACAATGAAAGTGCAGGTGATGCTCGAAGGGATGAGCGACAAGGATGATCGTGCAAACATAAAGATGGAGATCACGGGGTTTAAGGTCAAAGAATAAATGTCCGATATGCTTTAGCTTGTCGTGTGATCCCAAACACGAAAGATCATTGAATCGAACCGCAGCGAAGCTATGAACGTTCGTATTTGGAATCACACGACAAGCTAAAGCATATCGGACATCGGACTTCAATCAACAAACAATTCTTCAAGCGACTGCTTCACAGCCTGCACAGAAACCAACTTACCGTTGGCTCTGCGCAAAGCGGCGATCACAGGGTCAACATCAGTCTCCTCTGGCACCTCAATTCGTACACCATCGGCGGTCTCTGTAATCACAAAATCATTTTCAACGGAAAGCTGCTTTGAAAGCGATTCAACGTCAGTGCAGGTGACAATGATTTCCAGGTTCGCTTTCCCTTCCTGACCTCGCAGCTCGTTTAGTCTGCCGATATGTGCAAGTTTTCCTTTCTTCAAAATGGCGACGCGATCGCAAAGCACCTCGATGTCCGACAGGATGTGCGAACACATAAAAACAGTCTTACCCGTTTGTCGCAGGGAAGCTATGAGATCGCGGACTTCTCGCCGTCCGATCGGATCAAGCCCGCTCATCGGCTCATCAAGGAAAACAACTTCGGGATCGTTGATCAACGCTTGAGCCAAACCTACGCGCTGCAGCATGCCTTTTGAAAACTTTCGTAGCTGTGTGTTCCAGGCTTTCTCCTCCAGGTGAACGCTCCTGAGCAGATCTGTTGCTCGTTCCCGCCGCGTCACGGACGAAAATCCAAACAGCTCCGCGCAGTATTCCAGAAACTCACGAGCAGTCAGATAGTCATAGAAGTAAGGATTCTCAGGAAGATATCCGATGCGTTGATGCATCGAGACGTTATTAATATCCAAACCAAGGATTCGGGCAGTGCCCTCCGTCGGAAACGTTAACCTCATTAACAACTTCAGGGTCGTAGTTTTACCTGCACCATTGGCCCCAAGAAATCCAAAGATCTCGCCTTGCTCAACAGTTAATGACAAGTTGTCGAGGGCTCGAACTTTTCTTTTACGCAAGAATCCGAGTTCGTAGTCTTTACTGAGGTTTTCGATTTCAACTACTGACATGATTTATTTCTGATTGCCATTGCCAGTTTGCTCCCGGCATTCAGTTTATCGCCTCGGTATTGGAGAATGGGGATCGAGTTCAACATCACAACCGTTGTTGGAGAGTTGGTATGGAACACCCTCCGGATCTAAAGGACTACCATGCTTATCCAGGGAGAACTTCAAAGTCTGCAGCACCGCTGCAATCTCCTGCCACGAGTCTGGACACTGGTTTCTCCTGGCTTTAAATGAAACGAGAACCTTGCGAATCAAGTCTCGTTGATTCAGAGAGTCTAATTGCTTCAATCTCACCGTAGCCATTGCTCGAACGTTAGGATCGGTCGACTCTTCGAGCATCCTTGAGTAGATTTCTTCTGCAGTGTTCCTGCTGCCCCCTTCGAGAGACATCTTTGCCTGCATCGCGTTCATCCATTCAGGAGCTCCCGGTATCTTTGCACCAACGCTATAGGTCTGTGCGGCAGTCGCATAGTCTCCACCTTGCCAGTAGATGTATCCAAGTTGGTGATAAAGTTTCCACGAACTCGGATTAGCTGCAATTCCTTTACTTGTTATCCGAATCGCTGCCTCCGTATCGATGCCGGGAAGTATTATTGCCGCATATTCGTACGGTTCAATGAAAGCCGGATCCAGAGTCGTGGTTGTATCTAACAGAGGAGCGAGAAGTTTTAGATTGAGATTACCCAGGTTATCCAACATCGGTCCTTGTTTTGAATCGAGGACTTTTTTACCTACGTATTGAAGAGATCTCATCCAATACCAATCCGCGACCATACCGTTAAAGCCCAATGCGAGACGCTTCGCAGTGTTACCGTTCAGATAAAGGCTCTCTTCTTCGTAAGCGGCGTTAATTCTTGATCGTCTTGAGTCTAATACACGTGAGATCGTGACAGTTCCTGCCAGCCCAAGAATCATGATGACGATTAGACTCATCTCTGATCTTCTTTTGGAACTGAAATTGGCGTTCTTCATAGCCATGCTATTTGAAATTCCGCCTGCTCAGGATGAGAGTACCTGCCGCTATGATTACGACGATGTACAACCCGGCATACGTCAACGCCAGCAGAACGTTACTGGTCGCTGGAACTACCCCATGAGCTGCTGGTGTGATGTAACTGTAGTTGTTCAAATTGGGTAACAAGTAATACAGGCCAGCAAACAACCAACGCGCTGCCGCACTGTTCATTGAGATGGAGAGAGTCTTTAGGTCTGCACTGAAGTGACCAATGATGAAGACAAAGAACGTTAGTAGTGCAGAGAGCGCCGGGGAAGAGAACGAGGAGAAGAGGAGCGCGACTGCTGTGATAATCATCAGTTCCAGGTAGATCAAAAGTATCGCGGGCCAGATCGTGATCACAAGTGGATCCCAACCGCGATGCACATATAGGAGCGCCAAAGAAATACCGGCCCCCATTATGGCGACGTTAACGAGCAGCGTAAGGCACAGTCCAAAGTATTTCCCGATCAAGAATTCACCGCGACTCACTGGCTTCGCAAAGATCGCGTAAACGGTGCGACGCTCGATCTCCTTGTAAACCAATCCGACTCCCACAAATAATGAAATGAAAACGCCGAATAAGAGCATTGTGCTCAGCCCTAGATCGACAATAATTTTGCTTTCCTGTCCTCCAGACAACTCACCCAGAAAAATCGCTCCGGCGATTAAGAGCAAGACAAACAACACCAGGTTGTAGAGAACGCGATCGCGTACCGCTTCGCGAAAAGTGTTAAGAGCAATAGCCGCGCAGCGCCCTCCGAAAGGACGTCTTGAAATAGCACTACTGCCATTCAAAGAGATACTTTTATTTAAGGAGGTGGTTTGATTCATCTCGGCAACGATAGATGATCGAGAACATTGACGTTCATGTCACAAGCGATTTTTCTAGTCTTTGCTGAACCTTTGATTAGATCGAACTATTTAATTCTGGGTCCTCAATTTCACCCGGTAAATTTTGAAAAGGCCAACCTGCTCACCAGCGTCCCGTTCATACCATTTATCGAGGTTGGTTAAATTCGGTGCTGCGTCGCTATTCGGAATAACTACGTAGTTGAGCACGGGATTTTTTGCCTGTTGTATCCCAAAGTTTTGAAGGTAATCCCCGTAACGCTTGAGCTCGTCGCGCATCTCAAGGGTAGTAATGGGTTTTGGATCGGTGGCCAAACCTTCAATAACCCTCTCCACGCCAAAGAGTGGCGCTAGTACTATGAATCGTCCTTCGGTCATTCCGGTCGCCACTTCCTTGAGACTCAATCCTGAATAGTACATGTATTGATAAAAACGTTCTTTGCTTTCTCTTAGACTCATACCGCACGCAGGAGTGTGCAGCGCCCACATAACGGCAAGGGGACTGTCTGATGGAATGCTTCCCGAAACATCCAGCGAAGAAGCGTAAACCAAAGGAAGCGGAGTCTTTCCCGAGAGAGCGGGTTCAAGGAGTCCATCCTCTCGTGCCATTGCCTTCAAACGACGCGCGACCGGTAACACTTCGTCGCGTATCCTGGCCTTGGCTGCATCGCGCTGTGTTATATCTGAGACTTCAATCACTCCCCACCCAAGCGACGCCACCGTAACGACAAGCAGAAGCTTGGAAGGGATTGAGCGGTCGATAACCTTTGCACGCCACAACAACAAGAATAGAAGCACGATTGAAATGAGTGCGACGTAATTGGCCACAAAAATCTTGTAGTGGATCGGCTGAAGGGTGCGCCCGGTCAAAATCTGTTGGTTAAACAAGAGGAAAGGCAAGAGGGCGAAGGATGCGGTAAATAGTGAAACCGGTGCACTCATCTCGACTCCTTTGCGCCAATAAGCATAACCAAGAAGTGCAAGCACAACGAAGCCAAGTATTTCAGGTGGATAAGAAAAATCTGGAGCGTGCGTGAAAATCAGTAACTGAGTTTCATCCATACTACTGTTGCGGTGCGAAAGCATTTTGAAGAACGGAATTACTGATACAACTGCACAGACGCAGATGATGATGCTTGTTACCGCCACTCGTTTAAGTTCATCACGTCTGAAGATCAGCCAGAGCAGCACGAGGCCAGTGAACCAGGCGGCCGCCGCAGTCCAGATGAAGAAATAGGAGAAGACTAGAACTGAGAACAGAGCGCCCGCAGCCAATGAATATAAGAGTCTGGCCTTCGCACTTTCATTCGTGAGTCCACGCCAAACAAAAACGCAAAATACAAAAAACAACGGAAAAACTATGGATGGTTGGTAGCGTCTGAGAAACGAAAACATGTCGTGGACGCGTTGCCCGGCCAACATGTATCGAGCTGCTCCCTGCGCAGCCGCTAACGCGCCAAAACAAAGCGTGAATAGCGCACCTGAGGCGGCCAGTTTGCTTTCGCCGGTGAGTGTCACCAACAACCAGAAGATCGCAAGCGTTGACGTAATGGCTGCGATTATGATTAGCCAAATGAAGACGGCAGAAGTAGAGACGCCCATCGCTCGCGCCGGTAAAGCAACAGCATAAGAAGGCACGAACTGAATCGAAAAGAGAGACTCATGGGTTGGATTACCTGGTCGATCATCGATGCCGTTGAATGGATCATTTCTTCGAGGTCTTCCATCTATTAAGGCGTTGATATACGCTGAATAAGCAACCTCATCTCCCTGAGTCAACACATATGAACCCTGCCAGTCAGATCCGCGCACCAGCCACAAATTAATTTGCGGGTAGATCGCGATGACGGTCATTGCCAAGGCAGCAAACGCTCCCCACTTCCATTGGATTCGAATTTTAGGCGTCATAGGAATCTGTGTAGAACTCTTCCGACTTCAAGTTTGAGTAATACCTGCGATGTTTTTCTTGACTGTCTCATTTGCCTGGAGAAGACTTTGGTGTTGCTTGCTCGAGTTTCTTTCTCATCTCGGATTGCCGGTTCGAATTACGATCAAGTTCAACGGCGTGATTGAATTCACCTATTGCTTCTTGCTGATGGCCACTGGCAGCGTAGCTCATCGCCAGTTCATAACGTGCAGGCACATCGTTCGGATCCATTTTCAAAACACTTTGAAATTCACGGATCGCCGCTTCGTGGTTGCCCGTCGCGGCAAGCGTTCGTGCCATATTAAAACGGGCCGAGGTAGAGGAAGGATCGGTAGCCAACACGACCGAGAATTCGTGTTGAGCCTCTGTCAATAAACCCTGTTCGTACAAAAATGCGCCCAGATTGTTATGCGCTTCCAGCATCCGGGGATCTAAACGAAGTGCATCTCTTAGATTAGCAATAGCACCTTCCCTGTCGCCGAGGTTCGCCTTGGAGAGAGCGAGGTTATTAAGGATGTTGGGCTCGCGTGGATTTAATTGGAATGCTTCCACCAGTTGATCCTGCGCAGCTTGATCTTGTTTTAAATTGAGATAAGCCAGGCCCAAATTGTAGTGAGTGGACCACGAACTGGGTGCGTAATAGATCGCTCGTTGCCAGAGTGCTGCCGAGTCATGCCAAATGCGATTCTGCAGGATGGTGCTCGCACCAAACGCGATTAGAACTGTGGCAGCAGTCGCAATGCCTATCGGTGGGCGCTTTCGCCATAGTTTAAAAATCAGGATCCCGACCAAATAGCAAAACCCAATCGACGGCAGGTAAAGATATCGGTCCTGGATTATGTATTCATAGTGGAAGACTTTTAAGTTAAGGACGGGCAGGAGTGGCGCAACAATTAACCCAAGCGCCACCCAGACTTGTGCGTCTATTTTTCTTCTATAAGTCCAGAGGATGATTGCCAGACCAAGCAACAGTGCGGATGGTATAAGGAATTTGGGGTCAGCAGAGCTTGTAACGAAGGATGTACCGTAAATAAGGCTGAGGTGAAACGGCGCAATCAAGTGTTTGAGGTAATTTACAAGGACGTATGGCACCGTCATCCAAATAGCGGAATCAGGTGTATGGGCCATAAATGGATGCTTCCAACTGATGCGGCCGAGAACCGAAAAGCGGAGCGCTAGATACAACGCTCCAACCACCCCATAAGGAATTAGGATCCGGCCCAGTTCTGGAAGTCGGTTTCCCAGACCCGGTTTGTTTTTGGAGCGGGCTAATTCCCAAACGCATAAAGCCAACGGAAGCGCTAGAGGTGTTTCTTTACACAGAGCAGCCAGTCCATAAGCAGCCAGCGAAGCTCCCAGGTATTTTCGTTTACCGGTCTCCCGATAACACACATACCACAGAAAGCTGGGAACATAGAATATTGCAGAAAGCGGATCGGGTATGCCGCTAATCCATGAGACTGATTCAACATGCGCAGGATGCACGCTGAATACGAGCCCACTCAACATCGCTACGAGCTGATCCCCCGATAACCTCTTTACGAGAAAATATACAGCGACGGTCGCAATGACATGCGTGAGGAGATTCATCAGATGCCAGCCCGGCTCCCACAAGCCAAAGAGCTGATAGCCGAGAGTTAAATAAGCTGTAAATAGAGGACGATAGTAAGGCGGCGGAATGTCGTGTGTCAGAGTACCGCGTTGGAAATCCCAAACATCACGTGTGAACGCATGAAAAATGTTAGCCAGCGAGTGAAGTTGCGGGTTCCCGACGATCTGTTTCGTGTCGTCAAAGACAAAGGCACCACTCAGCGAATTCGCATAGACCAGCACCGTGGCAGCGATGATCAGAAATAACGCACGACCTTCGGTGAGTTGATCTAATACGCGAGACTTGTGGAGTTCGCTTTTCGCATGAGGTTGGAGAGATTTCGTTTTTTTTAACCGACCGTTTTTCATCCCGGTTGTCTGACGGTGGTTCGTTGAGTCCAAATTGATTAGGAGCCGTAGAACACGGAGCACCCACTGTACTGGAAGTGATTTCAGCGCCGCGACCGAAGTCGGTGAGAATATACAGTCTCTGTCAGGATGGCAGCCACAAAAAAGTGGCGAACGTCAATTTTGTGTGAACTGTTAAGCGATCATTAATTGCCAGTTCCGGGTGCTGCCGTTACAGCATTTCTGTCAGCGTAAGGAGAGAGGGAAACGCTATCGCCGTGGATGGAGCCGTCTTCGGTTACGCCGAAGCGTCGCGCGCCAGTCGTTCCTGGTCCACTCGTGACAACTGGGACCGCAGTAGCATAATACTGTGCAGGACGCACGCCGGGAGCAGTCGGATTGGCGACGAATTCGTATCCGCTTTTGGTCCCAGTACCGAGAATCTGGTCAGTCAATAACTGCACTCGCAAGGCAGGAATATCTCCATAGGCTCCATCGCCAATCGTCGCGAAATATGTGATTTCACAACTGTGAATGGTCCGCAACGAATATTGTGCGGAACCTTCGTTTGCGGCGCGTCTTGAGGCAAGGAGATTGGGTATTGCGATGGCTGCGATAATTCCGATGATAGCAACTGTGATAAGTAGCTCGATTAATGAAAAGCCGGCGCTTGGTCGGGCATGGACCATCGTGAATGTTCTGGACCTGTTAAGCACTGCAATCATAAAAGGTTGCCTCTGATTCGCCCTCGCCTACCATAAGGCTAACTGGCGACAGTGGATACTAACTTTACAAACACTGTGCCAATCTCATCGCGTGTGGTCGTAAACCGAATTCACAAAAACAACAACACTCTGAAGCGCTTTTTCGCTGGAAAGTTTTATTTCGTCGTAGAGGCTCGATTAATGACAGTGGCTGGCAGTTCGAGAGTGCCGCTTTCCGTCACACGCTTGACGTCGTAATAGATCGAGTTTCTGACTGATACATCACATGTAGCCTTGATTACTGCAGAATGGGCAGGGAGTCTGGAGGAAGGCGTTCAAACAAAAAGTATGAGCAAAAAAGTTAAGGCACAGCGCCTCAAAGGAGTGCGGCGCTGTGCCTGATAGAGAAGCTTGATGAGGCTGCTAATTGCCGATTGGTTTGGTGCCACTGGCTCCAAATGTCAATGCGGTTGTGCTTGCCGCACCATATAGAATTACACCGCTTTCATTCGACACGAAATTCCGTGTGCCGGTTGCGGTAACGCCGGTATCGTTAAGTGTAGAAGCCGTTGTTACATAAGTCGCGGGCGTCGGCGGGGTCGCGGTTGGGGCTGAAGCAGTCGGGGTGGCGACAAAGTGGTAACCGCTCTTGTTACCAGCTGCTAACACGCTGTCGATCAAACTCTCAGCGCTCAAACCATTCAAGTCAGCGAAATCGCCAGCGCCTTTTGTTGCCTGATAAGTAGCCTCGGCACCCGTCAGAGTTCGCAAGGTAGCTTGCGCTGAACCTTCGTTGGCAGCGCGACGTGAAGCGAGTAAGTTGGGGATAGCGATGGCGGCGATGATGCCGATGATCGCAACGACGATCAAAAGTTCAATTAACGAAAAGCCTTCTTGGCGTTTGGTATTCATTCTAGTTTCGTGCTCCTTAAGAGAAATAGGGGTTGCTACGTTCTCGCGCCAACGGCTTTCTTCACTTGGTGATGCCGCGCAGAGCGCGAAGTGTCGTGGCTCTCTACAACAACCACCGTGCCAAGATGAATTGCACGCCAAAAAGGCCGAAAATGGCCGCTTTTATGTAGGTTTTGAAAAATGGAAGTGGGTTAGAAAGGTTCCTGACAATTTACGGCATGTCGGGAATGACGGTTTGTGGCAGGGAACACTTTGGTAGGCAGCACGCTGGTCCATAGAGGTCTAAAACCTTGTCGGTAAGCGCGACGCGTGGATGGATTATCACTGGGAAACACCACTGGGCTTAAGCCGGTGGAGTTTCAATTTCAGGCGAGACCGCTAGTGATAATCACAGGGAGACACCACCCACCACCGTTCTTAACTTTGAGGTACGGCCACGCACAGCTAAGAAGTTGAAGTACCACCCAGCTGAAGCCTGGTGGTGTCCGAAGTGGTTTGCTGTTGGTTGTAGTTGTGAAATTAAAGTACCACCGGCTGAAGCGGTGGTGTTGAGGTTGGCTCTACGAGCTTTCCCCGGCGCCCGCGGCAAACTCCTCATCATCTGCTCTGCGGCGGGGAGTTGGGTCAGTGGCTCGTCGTCTCGGAGTCGAATCTGCTCCACGGCGCTCGTCACGCATTTGCGCCGTCAATCCCCGAATACCGTGCTTGTCCAACAAATGCCGCAGAGAACGGACTGAGAGTTTAAGGAGCTCGGCGGCATTAGTCTGATTTCCACTTGTTCGCCTGAGCGCTTCAACCAGATAAGATTTTTCTAACTGATCGAGGTGCGCCGTGATGTTGATGCCTTCCTCCGGAAATTCCATAGCCTCTGCAACGCGATAAGGATTGTAGTTAGTAATCTTTTCCGGCAGGCGTTCAGGCTCAATCATCGACGTATGTTCCAAAGCCACTGCACGTTCAATCGTATGCTCTAATTCACGAACGTTACCTGGCCAGGAATATCGCTCGAGCAGACGCATTGCGTTTTCGCTGACTCCGAGTTTTCGTCCTGTCGGCGCGCAGAATTTCTGGACGAAGTGATTAGCCAGTTCTGAAATATCTTCCGAGCGTTCACGCAATGGTGGAAGTTCGATGGGGATCACTGAAATTCGATAATAAAGATCCTCTCGAAACGTCCCGGCCGACACCATGCTCGCCAGATCACGATTTGTTGCCGCGATCACTCTCGTATCGACATTGGTTTCTTCCGTCGCGCCAACGGGCCGAACTTTTCGCTCCTGCAAAACGCGCAGGAGTTTCACCTGCATCGCGGATGACATCTCTCCAATCTCATCGAGGAAGATTGTGCCGCTGTTAGCCGCCTCGAAAAGCCCTTTCCGATTTGCATTCGCTCCAGTGAACGAGCCTTTTACGTAACCGAAGAGTTCTGATTCTAAAAGTGTCTCCGTAAAAGCCCCGCAGTTAACCGAAACGAACGGTTTCTCTGCCCGCGGGCTCATGTCGTGGATCGCGCGCGCAACGAGTTCTTTTCCTGTCCCTGACTCCCCGGTGACCAGGACTGTCGATTGCACTTGAGCGACAGTTTCAATCATTTGATAAAGCGACAACATCCGCGCGCTCCGTCCAATGATGTTGCCGAGCTTGCCGCGCGTCCGTTGTCCTTGAATCAGAGCCTTGTTCTCTTCCAGTAAGGCTTCTCTTTCACGGACGAGCGAAACCTTCGCCAGCGCCCGTGCTAAGGTCTCTTTCAGCAGGTCGTTATCGAAAGGCTTCTGAACAAAATCGAACGCACCAAGCAGGAAAGCATCGCGCGCAGTTTCAACGTTCGCGAATGCTGTCATCATGATCACTTCAATGTCGGGCAATAACTCGCGCGCAGCTTTTAACAAATCAATCCCGCCCATGTCGGGCATTCTGACATCTGACAACAAAACGTCTGCGCGCTCTTCACGCAATAACGCCATCGCTTCATTTCCGTTACCTGCAACGCGAACCATATGTCCTTCACGTTGGAGCAGGTGCGTCAGAAACTGGCGCATGCCTAATTCATCATCGACGACTAGCAGGTTTGCCATGGCAAGAAATTACTTTGTTGCTGCTTGTGATGTTTGCGCGCTGTCGGGGACTTCGTTTGAAGTTGCTGCCGGGAGTTCAATACTGATGGTGGTCCCTTGTCCTTCCCGACTGCGCACGTTGATTGTACCACCATGATCACGAATGATCTGATAAACAATTGACAGTCCCAATCCGGTCCCGCCGGTCGTAGATGAAAACGGTTCAAAGAGATGTTCAACTTGATCCGGTGTCATGCCTCGACCAGTGTCGCTGAACGAAATTCGCAGGCGATTGAACGAATTCTTTTCCAGCTGCGTTGTTAACGTACCACCCTGCGGCATTGCCTGTAGCGCATTTCTCGCGAGGTTCCAAAAGACTTGTTTGAGTTGACCTTCATCTGCGTCAACAATCAGAGGCTCGTCAGGCACTTCTTCGACGATGGATTGTGTTTCCAAAATTTCAGGGCTATGACGCAACAGCGCGAACGTTTGATGAAGAAGAACGCCGACATCGACCTTTGACTGCACTAGTGAACGAGGTCGCGCGTAGCTTAGAAAATCTGTGATAATTCGATTGAGTCGATCTGACTCGCGCAGAATTATCTCCATCAGTTCCGTCTGATGCGAGTCGGTATCCATCTCTGAACGCAGCATCTGAATGGACCCGCGCATCGCGGCAAGCGGATTGCGAATCTCATGAGCGATCGAGGCGGCCATTCGGCCAATCGCCGCGAGTCGATCCTGACGCCGAGAAGTCTCCTCCAATGTGCGAACCTGAGTTAGATCCTGGAACGTAATTACCATTCCCGTCGTTTCGTTGGCTTCCGAGAATAACGGCGAGATGCTATAGCCGAGACGCAGTCGGAGGCCCTCAGGAGTGAGGCAATCAGTTTCGAAGCGCCCCCCGCTGCCTTCAACTGAATTAATCGTTCTCAACGAATTGGCTATTCGCTCCTTCAAATCGCCGAATAGTATTGAGGCATCTTTACCTCTTACCGTTTTCTCTTCATACCCGGTGATTTCGGCAGCCGCCTGATTAAACGTGAAGATACGTCCCTCAAGATCTGTGGTGACTACGCCCGAACGGATCGATTCCACAATTCTTTCGTGCAATGCTCGTAAGTCTGCAAGCGATTGTGTTGCGGCCAGGAGCCGAACGTCGGACCGTGATTGGCGTTCAGCTAGTCTTGCCGAGAGCAATCCAACAACCAGGAACGCAATGTCAAACATTCCGACAGCCTGAACCGTTTGTTGTAGAGAGTCATTAGCGGCAGCTGGCGTGTGGTTCATCAACGAGACGGCGGAGGCTGTGAATGCTACTGCGCAGACGACCGAAGTTACGACGGCATCTCGAGCAATAAAGAACAGACTGGAGATCGCAATGATTACGATATACAGCGCGATATAAGGCGATTGAATTACACCAGAATGCCAGACTAACCATGTAACGATAAGAATATCGATCCCGAGTTGGAGCCTTGCCTGCAGAAGGGTGTTCTGAGAGAGACGAAAGATGACAGCGTAGACGGTCGTCAACCCCGCGACGATCAGCAACAAATTGATACTCCTCGACAGTATTTGTTGCGGATCTCCAGCACGATTCCAGACGAGGCTGACGATGAATAGAAGGAGTGCGGTAAGTAGCCTGCCTACGATCAACCAGCCGAGTTTGTTTTCTGCGCGCTTGGTGGTCTCGTTGGCTTCAGCAGGGGACTTCATCGAATTGAAGCGTATCACAAATTGGGGCTGGTGAGTTGAGTGCTTAGTGGTCAGACGAATAGGTCGAATAGGTCATATGGGTCCTATGTAGACTGATCACTAAGAAAAAAAGAAGCCTGGCTTTCACCAGGCTTCGAGATTGCGAGGTTTGAGTTTTGATTAATGACTTGTAGACAGCTTGCCGATCAATGTGAACAATGGCAGGTACATCGCAATAACAATCGAACCGATAGTAACGCCTAAGAAACCAATCAACAGCGGTTCAATCAACGTCAGTAAGTTAGCAATCGCCGCGTCAACTTCCGATTCATAGAAATCAGCGATCTTTCCAAGCATTGCATCGAGCGCCCCGGTTTGTTCACCGATACCAATCATCTGCGCAACCATATGCGGAAATACTTCGGTTGCCTTCAACGGATCGACAAAGCTTTCGCCGCGCTCAACTCCAGCCCGCACTTTCACAATCGCTTCTTCAATGATCACGTTGCCTGAGGTTCGCGCCGTGATATCCAACGACTGGAGAATCGGTACGCCTGATGACAACAAGGTCGATAGAGTTCTTGAGAATCGTGCGACAGCAATCTTTCGGAAGATGTCGCCGAGAATCGGGATCTTCAGTAGGAGACGGTCAATGTTCTTATGACCATTGGGGGTCTTGTAGTAGAAGCGAATCGCAATTACAGCGCCAATGACGACGAGCAGAATTGCCAGGCCACCCCAGCTGGCAAGGAAATTACTAATCCCAACGACAATGCGCGTTGGTAACGGCAACTGTTCACCAGGACCAAGAAGACCCAGGAAGATGTTTTGAAACTGCGGAATCACAACAATCATGATTACCGCTACGGCAACGATCGCGAGTAAGACCACTGCCGCCGGATAAATCATTGCCGAGATAATGTCGCGCTTCAGTTTTACAATCTTCTCGATGAACGTGGAAAGACGTTGCAGAATCAGGTCGAGAATACCGCCTGTCTCACCAGCCTCGACCATGTTTGAGTAGAGTTGATCAAAGACCTTCGGATGCCGTGACATTGCTCCCGCCAAAGTTGATCCCTCTTCGACGTCTTGCCGTACCTGCATCAGAGTTTGTTGGAAGTACTTGTTCTCTTGTTGCTGAGCCAGGATTTCCAGACACTGCACCAGTGGCAAACCGGCATCGATCATCACTGAAAACTGTCGAGTGAATACTGAAAGCTCTTTTGCTTTGACTTTCTTTCTTCCGCCAATTTTAGGAATGCCGATCTCGCGACCTTTCTCTTTGACGGATGTGAGTGTCACTTGCTCTTTGCGCAGAATCTGGCGAAGGGCTTCGCGATTATCTGCGACTCGCTCGCCGACAACGATTTCGTTCAATCGGTTGCGGCCTTTGAAAACGTAGGTAGGCATAAAGGTGAGCTCCAGAGACTAGATCTATCTTTGCACCGATGGACGGGTGCCCACGGGGCGGGGCTGAGCATACGGACTTGGGTGTTCTTTTTTGCCCAGCGGACCTGTGTTAAGACCAGCTCCGCGATCGATCAGTTCGCGCAACTCATCGACATTGGAAGAACGCTGCAATGCGGTGTCCAGGGTGATCTGGCGTTTGTGATAAAGCGTTGCCAGTGCCTGATTGAATGTCTGCATTCCGTATTTGTCCTGACCAGTTTGCATCATTGAATAGATCTGGTGGACTTTGTCTTCACGAATCAGATTACGTATAGCGCTGTTTGGCACCATGATCTCCAGCGCCATCGCACGACCGGCTCCCTCTGCACGTGGCAATAGCGCCTGACATAGAATGCCCTCGAGCACGAGTGACAATTGAGCACGCACTTGCGCCTGCTGATCTGATGGAAATACGTCGATGATGCGGTTGATCGTGGAAGCCGCAGAGTTTGTGTGGAGTGTTGCGAGTGTAAGGTGGCCTGTTTCAGCAATACGCAAAGCAGATTCGATCGTTTCCAGGTCGCGCATTTCGCCGACCAGGACGACATCTGGATCCTGACGTAATGCTGTTCTTAACGCCTGACCAAAGCCATGAGTATCAGCATTAACTTCGCGCTGGTTGATCAGACATCCCTTGTGATTGTGAAGAAACTCGATCGGATCCTCGATCGTGAGAATGTGTTCGTGACGATCGCGATTGATCTTATCGATCATCGCAGCGAGCGTTGTTGATTTGCCGGAACCGGTTGGTCCTGTTACCAGAATCAAACCGCGCGGCTTATCGCAAAGTTGTTTTATGACCGTGGGCAGTCCCAGGTCTTCAAAAGCCCTAATCTCATAAGGGATAGCGCGAAATACCGCACCCACAGCACCGCGTTGATTGAAAAGATTGGCGCGAAAGCGAGACAGGCCTTTGACGCCGAAAGAGAAGTCGAGTTCAAGGTTTTCTTCGAATCGATGCTTTTGAGCGTCAGTCAAAACAGAGTAAGCCAGTTGTTTCGTATCTGCGGAAGTTAATACTCGATACGATTCAAGCGGACGAAGATGTCCGTCAACTCTGACTTGGGGCGGAGAACCGGTTGTAATGTGAAGGTCCGAACCGCCGAGTTCGGAGAGTCTCCTCAGCAGTTCGGACAACGAGATCTGCGGAACGTTTTCGGTCAGTCGCATTTAGGCTCCTCGAGATTAGCGTTCGTTAGGTTGCGAGTTTGGATGTAGCTTGTTGATGAACCGCTCAGCTTCAGTTGACATGCGGTCAGCAGAATCAAGTGGCGCATCTGTGGTCAATCCGTAGATCCGACCATCAGCCTCAGTGAAATAGAACGTCCAGGCTTTTGCAGGATTGTTCTTATCCTTCGGTGTTCTGGCCGTTACGACGAACACCCGAGCTCCGTTAACCTCACGAACAAAGTCATTCGTGACCCAACCACCAGAATCGATCATCTTGTCGATTACGATTCGCCGCAGATCTGAAACGGACGCTCCGCCTAACATCTGCTTTTCTTCACGTGGCGTTAGAAAGACTGGATTCGGACGGCTTATCGCGACTACTGACAAATTCATTGAACCCGGCAGAATGGATGCAGCCGGCGTGGCCCTCAGGGCTGCTTTCACTGCCGTCGGTTTAGCCGGATTAACTGGCAACGTCGAACGGGTGAAGGTGGCTGGCGCCTTTCGAAGAGTCATTGGTGAAGGCGCACCCTCGACCGAGGTATTGAAAGACTGAGCAGGAAGTTGCATCCGGCCTGCATCGCGCTGAAACGTTATCTTGCTCGTAGCTTGAGGAAGCGCAACATTCATTTGTTGTTTAGGAGCCGACGGCATCGTGACCACATTGGTCTCCATTATTGGAGCCGTGGGCAGCGTTGCGGTCGATTCCACGTTTGAAACAGAGGGAAGAGTCAAAGCCCGCAGATCAAGATTGTTCAGCTTGCCCACGGGAATACTTTGTGGCTGGCCGAGCGTCATGTTGCGATGGGCCAGAGCTGCTGCCTCGCGCTTCTTTCGTAAACGGGCGCGGTACCTTCGCCACCAGACTCTTGAATGATATCGATGGTGACGTACTGAGACTTGAGCACTCTGCCGGATTCCATGTGCGGAGTTGGCGAAAGGCAACATTACTCCGACTGAAATCAGCAATATCAAAGCAATGGCAATTGTTCTTAACATTTTCAGTTCTCCTCGATTAGGCGACCGTTTCGCGGACGACTTCCTCGATCGTTGTCACCCCACTACGAATCTTGTGTAGGCCGGATTCGCGCAGAGTAATCATGCCGTCGTCGATTGCCTTCTTTCTCAGTTCAAGTGCGGAGGCTCCGATTAAAATCAATTCGCGAATGTCATCGGTAACTTCCATCACTTCATAAAGACCAATTCGCCCTTTGTAGCCTGTGTTGTTGCACGTCGAACAGCCCTTCCCTTTGTAGAGCTTCAGAGTCTTGGCCTCTTGCGGTGTGAAACCGACTTCGATCAGAGCTTCGGAAGGAGTTGGATGTTCCGCCTTGCAGTCTTTACAGACGCGACGAATCAGTCGTTGAGCCTGAATGAGGTTGACACTGGTGGCAACGAGGAATGGCTCGATACCCATATTCATTAGGCGGGAGATGGTCGAGGGAGCATCGTTTGTGTGGAGGGTGGAAAGAACAAGGTGACCTGTGAGCGCGGCCTTAATCGCAATTTCAGCGGTTTCGAAGTCGCGGATTTCGCCGACGAGAATGATGTTGGGATCCTGACGAAGGAAAGAGCGAAGAGCGGCTGCGAAATTCAGGCCGATCTGCTCTTTCATTTGTACCTGGTTGATACCCATGAGGTTGAATTCAACCGGGTCTTCTGCAGTCATGATATTCGTCTCTATCGTGTTCAACGACTGCAAAGCTGAATAGAGAGTGTTCGTTTTGCCGCTCCCTGTTGGTCCTGTTACGAGCACCATTCCGTAAGGCTTGGAGATGTTGCGCTGAAACTTGGTTAGTGACTCTGGCTCGAAACCCAGCTTGGTCATATCAAGCATCAGGTTCTGTTTGTCCAAGAGACGAAGAACCACTTTCTCACCGAAAAGAGTTGGAAGAGTTGAGACACGAAAATCGAGTTCTCGCGAACGCGAATCAACCTTTACTTTGATTTTGATGCGACCGTCTTGAGGTAGACGTTTTTCCGAGATGTCTAACTTCGACATGATCTTCACGCGCGAGATGAGTGCGTCGCGAAGTTTGAGCGGCGGATGCATCACGTCGTAAAGAACGCCATCGATACGGAATCGAATGCGCAGCTCTTTTTCATACGGTTCGACGTGAATGTCAGATGCGCCACGTCGCAGTGCATCAACCAGAAGCACGTTAACCAAACGTACAACCGGAGCGTCTTCGCTTAGCCGGGAGAGAGCCGCAAGATCGATCTCCTCATTGTCTTCCAGAACTTCGACTTGTTCGTCAGCGTGTCCAGTTTCGAAATCGATGCTGTCAAGGGAGACGAGATCAGCGTGAGTAATGCTTCCGTTTCCGTTGGCGCCGTTACCCGATGCCTCATAAACCGGCGAATCACTGGCGACGTTGGCGAGTTCAATCTCTCGCGACGTGCCGTAATATTTCGCGATTGCCTGTTGAATGCTTGCTTCAGCGACGACAACCGGTTCGACGTTGAGGCCAGTCATGAACTTGACGTCGTCCATCGCGAAGACATTCGTTGGATCGACCATTGCCAGAGTGAGAGTTGCGCCAACGCGAGAGAGGGGGAGTACCGAGTGTTTTTGTGCGACTTCCTGTGGAATGAGGCGCAGCACCGAGTCGTCGATCTGAAAGAGTTCGAGATTGACGGAGGGAATGCCGTACTGGCGAGAAAGCACGGCAGTAATCATGTCGTCACTGACGAGTCCGAGCTTGACGAGATTGAACCCCAGGCGACCGCCGTGTTCGCGTTGGTAATCGAGTGCCTCTCTTAAGTTCTGAGGGCTGATGAGATTTTCGCGTACGAGAATTTCGCCGAGTTTGGCTGACATTTGTGCTCTAAAGCTCCGGGAGGGAGTGGATCCCCGACTCTCTGGGTGAATTGGAGGCGCCGATTCGGCGCGAGGCATGACCGTTTCTGCTCACACAACGATGCGATTAACATCGTTGTGCAGTCATAGTACAGTTTGAACACTTAGAGTGTCAAGGCAGGATTTCCAGAGGATTTCGTAGGGAATCTAACAAAGTGAGCCACAGATTTTAGCCGTGTGCGGGCACAATCTGTGGCTCGGTGTGGGTGTCGTTAAGGGCGCTTGCGGCGGGGCGTGGTGGTTTTCTCAGGCGTTACGTTCTCACTAGCTTTCAACTCCGAGAGAATCGCCTTTGCGTCCGCTTTCATTGGATTTGAATCAGGCGCCACATCGACAAAGTGCTGGAGATAATTGGCGGCTTCCTGGAACTTCGTCTTGTCACCCGTTGCGTAAACCGATAGTCCTGCCCCCAGGTTTGCTTCAGGACTATCCGGAGAGGTGGCGAGCACTGCCTTGAACTCCTCCAAAGCCTTATCAGCTACCCCGGCATCCAGTAGCATCTGCGCTGCGTCCAGTTGAGCTTTTGCTTTCTTCGCTGGGTCAGTCTCGACAGACATGTAATCCTTATAGGCTGCCAGTCCTGCATCCGCCTGGGTAGGATCAGCTTTACTCACAAATAGTCGCATTGATTCCGCGTTGGTAACCATCGCGGCGTATTTGTTGGCGTTGAATCTCTGCAAGTCCGCGGGATCGGTGGGGGCGGCTTGAGCTTTGAGCATTGTCACAGCCTTGCTTGACGACTCGGCGGCTGCTTTGAAGTCATCTTTCGCCGTTTGAATTGCTGCCGCTCTGGCGGCGTCGTCCAGTGTCTTCGACCTTACTGACGCGTTGAATTTTTCAACTCCGCGTCCCTTCAAAGCAACGGCCCTATTAGTTAAAATCGCCGGTTGGTCCGCGTCAGCCGCCAGGCCTTGATCATACTGCCCGATCGCGTCGGAGTATTTTTGAACGGCTTCGTCGCTATTGTTAGCACGGCTTGCAGCAGTGGCTGCTGTTAATGCTTCGTTTCCCGCCTTAAAGGTACGCGCGATGACTTCGTTTGCTTCTGTGATCTTCTTATTACTTGCTTCAATCTCAGCATTCTTGCGCATCAGTTCTTCGCGCTTGGCTTTGTCGGCTGCGCTTTCTGCACTCGATGAGCTTCCCGATGAAGATCCGCCTGCGTTTGTAGGCGCGGCGGTTTTGAGCTCTTCGAGGGTCAATCGTTTACCGTTGCCTGGCGTCAACACTATTTCGCAGGGAATGTCATGACCAACTTTGTAGCCAGGCACAAAGTTCGGCGAGGCGGTCGGATGGCTCGCAGCTATTGTGTATGTTCCGGTAAAAGGCAGACCTGCAAATACGAACTCGCCTTTTTTATTCGTTTTGGTGTTGTACTTCGCGTTTAGATCTGTGCGGAAGACGTCAATGACCGCGTCGGCGAGAGGCACTTTTTGACCATCAGCCTGTTGCATGTAAACGTGACCACGCAGTTCAGCTACTTGTGCGGACGTTGTGACGGTGGCTGACGCAACCAAAACAGCGACGGCGAAAACTGCAAAAAAGTATTTAGATATCATCGAACAATGCCTCCAATTCATCTCGCGCACCAGTACTCCGAAGAGCCACCCTACGATGCGCGCTTCTGCTGGTGTGGTTGTAAATTAATCAACTTAGAAGCACCCTAAACTTAATAAGCCAAACGACTACTGTCAAGCAGATAGGGTATGGGATCCGGTACGCCGGCCTCACGAAACGCACGCAGTCGCAGGGCACACGAATCACAGTTTCCGCAAGCGCGTTCAGATTCCTGATAACACGACCAGGTAAGCTCCAGTGGAGCATTCAACGCGATCCCTCGTTGTACGATCTGTGATTTTTTCAGATTGATCACAGGAGTATGGATTTGAATATGTGTTTCGGGTCTGGTACCAAGGTCTATGACTCTTTGAAACGCGTCATAAAAGACGGGCCGACAATCGGGATAACCTGACGAGTCTTCTTCAACCGCTCCTATATAAATCCGGTTCGCACCAATCACCTCAGACCAGCTGACCGCCGCCGACAACAAGTGCGCATTTCTAAATGGAACGTAACTCGACGGAATTCCTTGCGTGGAGAGGTTCGGAGTAGCGACTGCAATATTGATATCGGTCAATGAAGAACCGCCGATTTTTGAAAGCTGCTCAAGAGATACTACTAATCGCGCCTTTACTCGATAGTGATCCGCAAGCCGTTCAAAACTCTCCCGCTCGCGACTTTCGGTACGTTGTCCGTAGGACACATGAAGGAAAGCAAGCTCATCATTTTCATAGTTCGCTATTGCTGCCGTCACGCAGGAATCCATGCCGCCTGAAACGAGGCAAACTGCGAGACTCGTCTCTTCGCTTTCGTTCTCAACGATTTCAGTCTCTACTAGTTCTTCAGAGCCGCCCATCACACACCATGCACATCCGGACCCCAGATGTATTTATGAAGTTGCAGTTGCATACGAACGTTCAATCCACTGGCGACGATCAGATTCGCGAGGTCCTTTAAGTCTACCTGCTCCCAGGCGGGCGATATCAGAATTGCCTTTGCACGTTGCTCGAGCTGGTATTCTGAAATGATCCTGGTGGCGTAAGCCCAATCGCCTTTGTCTGCAATTACAAATTTCACTTCGTCTTTGTCAGGCCGTAATCGGTTCAAGTTTGACCATTCGTTCCGAGGTTCTTCACCTGAGGCGGGACATTTCACATCAAGGATAATCTTTGCCCGAGGATCAACTGCCGCCGTCGATACATAACCGCCAGTTTCGATCAGCACCTCAAAATTCTCATCACAAAGCCGTTTGATCAGATCAAATGCAGACTTCTGCGCGAGAGGTTCGCCGCCTGTCACCTCCACCAGGTTGCAACCCATCTGATGCACTTGAGTCATTACTTCTTCAATAGAGATGTGGTCGCCACCGGTGAAGGTGTATTCACTGTCGCACCAGACGCAGCGCATCGGACATCCAGTCAAACGGACGAAGGTACAGGGTCGACCCGCGTGAGTTGACTCACCTTGAATGGAGCGGAAGATTTCGGTAACCCGAAGCATCATGCGTTTGAAACTAGATAGCGTTCGGGCCTGCAAACGTCAAGGAGAGACACCACCGGGCTTTAGCCGTTGGTACTTCAATTTCAAAGCTAGGCAGGTAATCCAGGAGTTCGTGACCCCACCGGGCTCTAGCCGGTGGGTACGTTCTGCGGCAACTAACCAGCCTCCCCTTCATCCAAGTACCGTCGGTTTGTTACAAGCATAGACGACGAACCTGATACGATTGGCCGCGTCAAGAGACAAACTTGGAATCGAGAAGCCATCAATTAGAACAACTACTGACGCAAGGCACGCAGAGACTGTTGGCTCGCGCGGCAGAGTCGCGTGCCCTCAAGCCCGAAGTATTGACGCCGCGCATTGCGTCAGCTGTCGAGAAATATCTTCTTCGTGACGACGCAAACGTTAACAACGCGGACATCTCTGCTTTCATCGATGCGATGCAAGCGGATGATTTATGTTTGATTATCGCGTGCGAACAGAATGATGAGGGCGCATGGTCTGATCTAGTTGAAAGGTTCACACCCATAGTTCGGTCGGCAGCACGCTCGGCCAGTTCTAATGAAGATGCGGCGGAAGACCTGGCACAATCAATTTGGGCAGAATTGTATGGACTGCGCGGAGGCAAGGACGGCCAGCGTGCCAGCAAGCTCGCGTATTACTCAGGCCGCGGATCGCTCGCCGGTTGGTTGCGCGCAGTCGTGGCGCAACTAGCTGTCGACAGTTATCGAAAGCACTCCCGACTCGTGCAAACTGAGGATGACACTGACCTCGATCGGCTGGCCCGCGAGATGCCAATGATTTCCGACGGTCATGCTGCAACTGCTTCGAGCTTGCTCAATCCGGAACAGGCGATTGCAAATCGTCTTGCCGGTTCAGATATGCAGGACGCTCTGAACCGCGCGATAAAAGAGCTCGATGCAGAGGACAGATTATTGGTGAAACTCTATTACTTCGATGGTCTCAGGTTGCGTGAAGCGGGTGTCGTCCTTGGCGTGCACGAAGCAACGGCGAGTCGAAGATTAATGCGCATCCATGGAGATTTGAAGAAACGTGTTCGACAGATACTTATCGAGGAGTTCAGCTGGACGGAGTCGGAAACAGAACGTTCGTTTTCGGAAATTGGGCAACATCTGGACGCGGATCTTGAAGCGTTGGTAACAAAAGAGGGGGTTTCGTAAGTTACGGTGCAAGGTTCAATGTTCATTGACGTTCTTAATTTGGCGATAACCAGAAGGTAATGAAACAGGAAAGCAACAACGCAATTGATTTGATGCTCCGCAAGTTAGGCCGGAGTGGCAGTCGTTTGCAGCCGAACGCGGGCAACGGCGGTGCTGAATCAGGTGACGCACATCTCGATGCCGATGAACTCAGCGCTTACGCGGAAAACGCTTTGCCACCAACGACGCGTGCGCGTTACACGGAACATTTAGCGGACTGCGTGAGGTGTCGCCAGATAGTTTCTCAGTTAAGTCAGGTAGCGGGACTTGTCGTTGATGAAGCACCCAAGACCGCTCCGAGCTCGGGACTAAAAGCTTTTCTCGCCAGTCTTTTTTCTCCAATTGTTCTTCGGTATGCAGTGCCGGCATTGGGATTGTTGGTCGTGGCTTCGATCGGGTTTCTTGCGCTGCGTTCGACGGGAAGCATGGAGCTCGCGCAGAGAGGAGTAACCACGTTAGATAAAGCTCCCGCAACGGCAACGTCAGGCGACACCGGAGCGGCTGCACCCACTGCTCCATCCGTTAACACAACTAAGGCACAGCCACACGGTGTTATTGCTCCCGCGGAAGGAGACAAGACGGCAGGGGCAAAGAGTCCTGAACAAGAAAAGCCAGCCGACGAAACTCGACGGCAAGAGAATGATCAGCCTCACGAGAAGGCGGCGACGAGTACAGATCAGGTAGCAACTGCACCGCCTGCGGGCAGTCCGACAGAGACGGTTACAGTCGCGGCGGCGGCAAAACCAAGCGCGGTCGCAGATCAAAAACAAACAACGAGCGAGGCTGCTCCGAACAAGATACAAGCGCAAGCCCCTCAGACTGGAACTGCTCCGAGTGCGAATGACGAGCCTTCTACCAGGCGTCCTGCAAAGGAGCCCGCCGTTGATGTCTTCAGAATGAACGAAGGTTCAGCCTTAAAAAAGGGGAAACGCGACAGCGCTGCGGCAAAAGAAAATGCAAGAGCTGACGACGCTGAAGAAAAGAGAGAACGGAACCTGGCTGACAAAGATCAAACAGAAACGATTTCGGTAGCGGGTCGTCGTTTTCGCAAAAGCGGATCCGTCTGGATAGATGTTGCGTACAACTCGTCGCAAGGCACGACCAATGTTACGAGAGGATCAGAGCAGTATCGTGCGTTGATTGCCGACGAGCCGGGAATCCGCACGATCGCCGAACAACTGAAGGGCGACGTCATTGTTGTTTGGAAAGGACGCGCCTATCGGATCCGGTGACCAATTTCCGATATGCTTTATTAGCATGTCGGACGAATTAGAACGGCGAGCGAAGCGACCGTCTGACCTCCCGAAACACGAGCTTTTCGGCTGTTCGAATTAGGGAGGTCAGACGGTCGCTTCGCTCGCCGTTCTAATTCGCCACGACAAGACGGCCGCATATCGGAGATAAACGGAACTCCTCGGGCGAGCCTCACGTTTCCCCATGTGGTGCAAAGTGCTAAATTACGAACCACAATGGAGGCTAACCATGTACTGTCCGTCCTGCGGGAACGAGATTACGGTCGAGCTTAAGTATTGCAACCGTTGTGGCGCTAATCTGGCACTGCCAACCTCACCGCAAGTAGTTACGGTTGCACCTGTGAGGTTGGCCATACCGAGCATCGTCGTCGGTCTGACAATTATCATAGGGCTGGGCATTATCATCGGCGGTGGGTCACAAATGGCAATGGTAGGCGTTCCTCCAGTGGCGCTCGTCTGGATGATGCTGTTCGCTGTAGCGACGTTGTTTGGTTGTACGGGGTTGCTGATCCGCTTTCTTACCAAGCTCGTTACGCTGCAACGAGAAGTCATAGAGACGCGACCTCAGCCGAAACCCTCTATGACCTCGAGACCCCCGATTCAACAACTGCCCCCAAGATATGAACCGGTTCCGAGTGTCACTGAAAACACAACTCGAACCTTTAGTCCCGCGTATAAAGAAGCTGCCGATCGAGGGACCAAAGAGTATTGACAATAACCATGAGACGATTCTGCCTGCTTGCTCTGTTACTCATCTCCTTAGTCTTAAACAACTCAAACGCACAAACCGCCTCGCGAAGATCCGCGCAGAGTCGTAATCGCACCATCACTAACATTGTTCGTGAGATTGATGCGAAAAACATCGAGCGCACTATTCGACAACTCGTTTCGTTCGGCACGCGCAATACTCTATCCGAACAGAACGATCCGAAGCGCGGTATCGGCGCGGCTCGTGATTGGCTCTATGCGGAGTTCCTGAAAGCTGCCGAAGCATCAGGGGGTCGAATGACTGTTGAGAAGCAATCATTCGAACAGCCGAAAGCGGCACGTGTCCCGCAGCCCACTGAGCTCACTAACATCGTTGCGACATTAAAGGGAACTCAACCAGAGTCAGCGAGTCGCATCTACGTTGTGAGTGGACATTACGATTCGATGTGTAGCAGTCCGACAGATGGGAAATGCGATGCACCGGGAGCAAACGACGACGCTTCAGGAACAGCGGCGGTTTTGGAAGTGGCGCGAGTAATGTCTAAGTATAAGTTTGATGCAACGATTGTATTCATGACTGTACCGGGAGAAGAGCAAGGACTACTCGGCGCCACTCATTATGCTGAAGACGCTAAGCAGAAAGCCGTCAACATCGACGCAATGTTTACCAATGACATCATCGGTAACACACTTGGCGGAAACGGTGTGCGTGATAGAGGCACCGTCCGAGTATTTTCAGAAGGCGTGCCGTCAAACGAGACTGCAGCCGAAGCAACTGTTCGTCGCAGTGTTGGCGGAGAAAATGATTCGGCGTCGCGACAATTGGCTAGATTCATCAAAGAGACTGGCGAGAGTTATGTCCCCCAGATGAAAGTGATGCTCGTCTATCGGAGAGATCGATATGGACGTGGAGGCGATCACAACCCTTTTCTCGAGCGAGGCTTTCCTGCGGTCAGATTCACAGAGGTTAACGAGGAGTACAAACATCAACATCAAAACGTGCGCGTCGAAAATGGCGTCCAGTATGGTGATCTTCCCGAGTTTGTAGACTTCGCGTACATTGCGAATGTGGCGCGAGTCAATGCGGCATCTCTGGCTATGCTAGCGCTCGCACCGTCGCGCCCTCAGAACGTGAATATCCTGACTGCGCGCCTTTCAAACGATACAGATTTGAAGTGGGATGCGAACAAAGAACCGGACATCGCCGGATATGAGATAGTATGGCGCGACACAACCTCGCCCGTTTGGACAAACTCGAAGGCGGTTGGCAATGTGACAAGTTTTACGATGAAGGGGATGTCGAAGGATAATTATTTCTTTGGAGTTCGTGCCGTGGATAAAGATGGCAATCGCAGTCCAGTTACGTATCCAAAGCCGCTGGGTCGCAACCAACCGGCTAGTCCATCGTCGAGCCAGACACCTTAAAACTATCCACAGATTACGCAGATTTTGTTAAAGAGAGCGAGAGGCCAAGATTACATTCAGTGAAATCTGTGTAATCTGCGGATGTATCTTGGCGTTTTTTCAACCAAACCGCCTGAACATGCGTCTAACCAGGTGTTGAAAGCTGGTGACCCCCGACTGAGTCTCCACAGAATCCACGCGCATAACACGGTGTCGATAATGAGAATCCGAATCAAAGTGCTCCGTTCACTGGTTGCCTGGCTCGCAACCGCCCTACTACTGAGCCAATCGATTGTTTCGTTTGCCGATAATACCAGGGATTCGAAAGCAAAGAAGCTGACCGAGGAACAGCGAATTGTGCACGTCCTGAACCGACTTGGATTCGGAGCACGTCCGGGTGATGTTGAGCGAGTCAAGGCGATGGGTGTAGAGAATTACATCAATCAGCAACTCAATCCCGAGAAGATTTCAGACACAGTCGCGGAGAACAAGATTAAGGATCTCCAGGTCCTGAATATGTCAACAGCGGAACTTTACGAGAAGTTTCCCCAACCAGGGCAATTTCTCCGCCAACTTCAAGCTCGCGGAGCATTGCCATCCGACGTAGCCGAGGCTCGGGAAAATCGGGTGAAGGGTGGCGCAAATGCAGCACCGGGTGAGATGCCGGCGAATCAAGCCAAAGGAAATCAGCCGTCTCAGCCTGCGGGAAATCCGTTGGACAATGAAAAGTATCGCGCTGTTATCCAGCAATACTACCGTGAAAATGGATTACAGCAGCCGCAACGAATCGTAGCTGAGCTCCAGGCGTCACGAATTCTCAGAGCCGTTTACAGTGAAAAGCAACTTCAGGAAGTAATGGTCGATTTTTGGACCAACCATTTCAACGTGTTTGCCGGCAAAGGCGCTGACCGGTGGTTGTTGCCATCCTACGATCGAGACACGATTCGTCCTTACGCGATGGGCAAGTTCTCAGACTTGCTGGAAGCGACGGCCAAGAGCCCGGCAATGCTCTTCTATCTGGATAACTTTCAGAGTGTATCGCCGAACGCAAACAGAAATCAGGCGCCGCGACGAGCACGCCTACTCGCCGAGTTAGTTAACCTGCAAAGGCGACGAGAAGGAAACAACCCGATGCAGGATCCGGCGATGCGCCAACCTCCGGTCCAACAACAACGTCGGGGAATCAATGAGAACTACGCGCGCGAGTTAATGGAGTTGCACACGTTGGGTGTAGATGGTGGCTACACACAGAAGGACGTGCAGGAAGTCGCAAGGTGCTTCACTGGCTGGACGATCTTCCAGCCTCGTGGTGGAGCAGCAGCAGCGAACGCTTTGCTTGGTGGCGAAGCTGCTCGAAGAAGTGCGGGAACATTTTTCTTCAACGCGAGAGCTCATGACGATGGTGAGAAGACAGTTCTGGGTCACAAAATTCCTGCGGGGGGCGGCATGAAAGATGGCCTGGCGGTGGTGGACATTCTTGCGCATCATCCATCAACAGCAAAGTTTGTTGCGACGAAACTAGTTCGCCATTTCGTCACTGATGATCCGTCGCCGGCACTCGTCGAACGCGTTGCGGCAACGTTTACAAAGACCGATGGAGACATTCGCGAGACTTTGAAAACGATCTTCTTCTCGCCCGAATTCAATTCAACCAGCGCTTATCGAGCCAAAATCAAACGGCCATTTGAGTTAGTCATAAGTGCGATTAGGGCGTTGGGTGCTGATACGAATGGTGGGCCCGGGACTCATCAATGGATCGCCAGGATGGGTGAACCGCTCTATGGATTCCAAACTCCAAATGGTTACTCGGATCTGGCTGAGAGTTGGGTGAACACCGGTGGATTGCTCGAGCGAATGAATTTTGGTCTGGCGTTGGCGAGCAACAAAGTGCAGGGAACTCGAGTTTCGTTGTCCAGCATCGCTGGAAACGATCCCGCAAAGGTGATGAGCGAATCGTTGCGCGTTATTTTGGGAGGCGATGTATCGCCGACGACCAGGGAAGCACTTGTGAAGCAAATGGACAAAGAGGCAGTTATCTCTCTGCCCGCGCCGCGTTCGCAGATAGATTCTGCGGCGACACCTCCACAGAATGAGATGGAAGGACCACCCCGGGGAGGGAATCCCGGGAGACGTCAACAGCAACAGGGTCCGCGTGTGGAGGCAACCATCAACGACCCGGTGACGAAAGTTGTTGGCTTGATACTAGGAACGCCTGAGTTTCAGAGGCAGTAAACTTTGCGTCTCTGCGTCTCTGCGGTTTAAAGGTCCAAGCCATTCATTTACCGCAGAGACGCAGAGAACGCAGAGAGACTCAGAGGAATACCAAAGAGGTATGACATGAATCGCAGATTTTTTATTCAGTCAGGTGGAATCGCATTAGCCAGCATTGGTGTTTCACTCACGACGCCTTCATTCCTGCAAAGGGCAGTGATGGGTCAGGAGCGTAATCGGCTAACGGGCGGAAAGCGCAAGACGCTCGTTGCAATCTTTCAACGAGGCGCGGTTGATGGTTTGAACATGGTCGTGCCGTTTGGTGAGAGTAGTTACTACGACGTGCGACCATCAATCGCAATTCCCAAACCTTCAGAGGGTAATACTGACGCGGCCATTAATCTTGATGGTTTCTTCGGTCTGCATCCGTCGTTCAAGGCATTCAAGCCTCTGTGGGACTCGAAACGACTTGCGATCATTCACGCCGTCGGTTCACCTGACAATACGCGCTCACATTTCGATGCCCAGGATTACATGGAATCGGCGACACCTGGATTGAAATCAACAAGCGATGGCTGGTTGAATCGTTATCTGCAAACAAAAACAGATCCTCAGAAGTCTCTTTTCCGCGCGGTCTCTTTCACACAAACGATGCCTCGAGTGCTCCAGGGAAGAGCACCAGCAATCGCTGTGTCCAATCTTTCTGATTTTGCAATTCGCGCTGGAGGTTCGTCGGCAAGTGTTCAAGGAGGGTTCGAAGAGATCTATGCGCGGAATGTGAACGACTCATTGGCCGGGATGGGAAGAGAAACATTCGAAGCGGTCAATTACCTGAAGCAGGTCAATCCCGCTCAGTACAAACCAGAAAACGGTGCAGAATATCCTCGGAATCCATTCGGCAATTCGCTGATGCAGATTGCACAGCTGATCAAGGCAGGCGTTGGATTGGAAGTCGCATTCACCGACATTGGTGGTTGGGATACTCATGTGAATGAGGGGAACTCGCGCGGTCAGTTAGGCAATCTGTTGCTTAACTTCAGTTCATCAATTGCTGCCTTTTACCAGGACCTGGGCCAGCGTATGGACGATGTCGTGTTATTGACGATGTCAGAGTTTGGCAGGACGGTGCGCGAGAACGGCAATCGCGGCACCGATCACGGTCACGCGAACGCGATGTTCGTCGTCGGGAATGGTGTTCGTGGCGGTAAGGTGTATGGACAATGGCCAGGACTGAGAAGCGATCAGCTTTATGAAGGTCGTGACCTCGCGTTGACGACAGACTTCCGCGACGTGTTTGGTGAGATAGCGAGCCGGCATCTTGGGAACTCGAACCTCAAAGACGTGTTTCCGGGTTACTCAATGAGTCAGTCGAAGTTCAGGGGATTTTTATCGTAGTTTCCGAATCAGAAGGGTGAGTGGGGAAGTCACGCCCACTCGCCCACTCACCCTATCGCCCACTCGCACTTAGTTCGCCGTTCTAATTGCGGATCCGCTTAACCTCCCGCCCTACAACTACCGCAAGCTGGGCCCAAATGATCCATTGGGCGATGAAGAGCGCATCAACCATCGGAAGCGCCCACCAATTGTCGCTGGTTTCCAAAGCTCCTTCAGCCTTGAAGATGTATATGATGTGAGTTAACGGTAAGCCCAGGTAGTGATACATAGGATCGGCGCATCCATACAATTCCACACGAGCAACTGGATTATCTGAAAGCGCCGCCATTAACCACATAAACGAGCCGAGCAGGACAAAAGGTAGCGCCGATGCTACGGCAAATTTTGTTGCTTTCTTATTGAGTTCCAGGTTGATCATCTCACCACCTGACTCTTCCGAATCGATTAATCAAATACAACATGAACCCCGCTATCACTGACACGGTGACTGATAACGCAAACGCTTCGTTGTTACGTCCTGCTTGTACTGCATCGTAAATTGCGACTGAAGCAGTCTGCGTCTTGCCCGGAATGTTTCCTGCGATCATTATCGTCACACCAAAATCACCGAGCGCACGAGCAAACGCGAGTGCCGTTGCTGCCAACACGCCCTTTGAGGCAAGTGGTAGTGTCACACGGAAAAAAATGCGGCGATTGTTCAATCCGAGTGTCCGCGCCGCTGACTCCAAATCCGTACTGACGCCTTCGAACGCCGCACGCAGACTCTTGGTCACGAGGGGCAAGGCGTGAATAGTCGCAGCGATGATTGCAGCTGTGACTGTGAAAGTGAGTCGAATACCAAATCTCGAGTAGAGGAAGCCGCCGACGATCGACCTTGTGCCCAGCAGGACGAGCAAGTAATAGCCGAGTACTGTGGGAGGCAACACAAGTGGCAGGGTTACGAGAGCATCGATGAGGTTTCGTCCAGGGAAGCGCTTCTTTGCCAGCAGCCAGGCTAAACCCGAACCGGCAATCAAAGCGATCAACGTGGCAGCCGTAGCGACTGCAAATGAGAGCCGAATAGGGAACCAATTGATCATTAAGAGATTCAAGCGGCGCGAATGTTAACGCATGGGCCCACTTGGAGAAAGTACTCTTCTCTGTGTTTCTCTGCGTCTCCGTATCTCCGTGGTGACGTACTTTCAACCACAGAGGCGCAGAGGCACAGAGGCACAGAGGAACACAGAGAGGTCTAAACTTGCGAAGGCCTCAACACAGAAGCCTGCTTCACTCGCAACAATAGACACGCCAACAGCGTCCCCACAACAATCCCACACAAGTCAAACTGTAGATCAGTTGCTGTATCCAGTGGTCCCCAGATGCGGTGTGGATGAAAATACAACTCATCCCATAGTTCGATAATTTCGTAGAATGCCGAAAGACTAAACACAATGGTCGCCGAGAAGAACGCAGTCAGTGTTAGTGGCAAGCGGTGACCGTACTTCTGCAATGAATGCTGGACCAGCCAGACAATGATTGGTGTCACGAGCGCCTGGACGAACATGTGGGAAAACTCATCGTACTGAAGTGGACCCACCTGCTGTCCGTACATTCCGAACAGATTGCCGAGCGCGTCGATCTGTAAAGCAGCAAACACCAAAAACAGCAGCGATGGAGGAAGATTGATCTTGTGTCTTCCGCGAACGTAAACGTAGAAGAGCGTCAGAAAGACGATTCCAAAGACTGTATTGAATGCAAATGACAAGTGACACATCATCAGCAGGAAAACCACACCAGCGAACAATGCGAGCAATGCCAGTGACGTTTCGAATTTGCGCAATAAACCCATATTGCTTTCCCGCGTTAGACGCGCTGGTTAAAGGTTCTGATTGAAGCTTACAATCAGCCGCGGCCTATGAATTCTTTCGTGCCAAAGATCCTTCGCTACGAATCTGTTCCCTCCACTAACAACGAAGTAGCACAGCTGGCTTCGCGCGGAGCAGAAGAAGGAACGGCTGTTATCGCAGATGAGCAAACTGCGGGCCGTGGTCGCCTGCAGCGGACATGGGCGTCGGGGAGAGGCGCCGGACTCTATTTCAGCATTCTCCTTCGCCCAAAAATCAGCCAGGATCGCTGGTCCTTAATCACTTTTATGGCGGCTTTGGCCGTGAGCGATGCATTGCAGGAAGCTTGCGAATTAGAGACGGAGATAAAGTGGCCCAACGATCTTCTTGCAGGTGAAAGAAAAATTTGCGGCATCCTTGCCGAGGTCGTTGAAACCGAACTCGGGCGATCTGTCATTCTGGGGATAGGTATCAATTTAACGCGCGAGGCTTATCCAAAGGAGTTGGTTGGCCGGGCCGTTTCGGTTGCTGAGTTGGCGCTCCGACCTGTTGACCGAGAGCAAGTGCTTGCAGCATTGTTACGAGCTTTGACTCGGAGATACGTCCAGCTGCAGGAACCTGGTGGTGCGAGTTTGATTATTGAAGAATGGATGGGACGGTCATCTTACGGCGAAGGTAAGCTGGTGAGAGTGACTAACGGCGATGAGATACTGACCGGCGTCACCAGGGGACTGGAGAACGATGGAGCTCTACGTTTGGAAATCCACGGCGGGGAGATCAAAACGATCAGAGCGGGAGATGTTGTTCAAGTCAGAGCAAAAGAATAGGACTTATATGACCTATTCGACCTATTGTTGAAGCGAATACTAATGTCATCCAGGAAGCGCATCATCCTAAGCACATTCGGCTCCTTCGGAGATCTGCACCCTTACATGGCGCTCGCGCTTGAACTTCAATCACGCGGGCACGAACCGGTAATCGCCACGATGAACTACTACCGCGAGAAGGTTCAAAATGCCGGGCTGAGCTTCGCACCAGTCAGGCCAGATTTCCCGCAGCCAAAAGATCAGGATCCCGAGTTGATCAATCGTCTTCTCGATCCCAGAAAGGGAATCAAGTTCCTAACTGAAGAGATCATTTTTGGCTCAATAAGGGATAGCTACGCTGACCTGCTGGGCATTGTCGAGGGAGCAGACTTACTCGTGACGCATCCGGCTGCTCCCGCTGGTCCGTTGGTTGGATACAAGACTGGCATGGGGTGGGTATCGAGTGTGCTTGCCCCGTTATCTTTCTTTTCAGCACACGATCCTCCAGCGCCTCCGTTTTGGCACTGGACCAAGAAGCTTCGCGTGCTTGGACCGCGTGCGATGAGGTTCTTTCTCGATACAACAATGAGCCAATATCGGGCTGTGGCTTTCAATAAATTTCGCGAAGAGCTGGGCATTCCGTATTACGGAAACCCCACGTTCGAGGGCCAGCACTCTCCAACACTGATCCTGGCGATGTTTTCGCCCGTTTTTGGCCCGCCCCAACCTGACTGGCCCGCGCAAACAAAGACAACTGGCTTTTGTTTTTACGACGGACATCATGAACACTCGATGTCGGACGCGCTGATTGAGTTTCTGAATACCGGGCCAGCTCCGATTATCTTTACCCTTGGGTCAACTGCCGTCTGGGTTGCTCGTGACTTTTATGCGGAGAGCATCAAAGCTGCACAACGTCTCGGTCAAAGAGCCATTCTGCTCATTGGCGACGAACGAAATCGGCCGGCTGATTTGCCGGACGGAATCATCGCTGCAGATTATGCACCGTACCAGTTATTGCTTCCGCGTGGCTCCGCGATTGTGCATTCAGGCGGCGCTGGTACCACCGCTCAAGCCTTGCTCGCAGGCGCACCTACACTCATCGTTCCTTTTGCGTTTGATCAGTTCGACAACGCCGATCACGCTTTGCGACTAGGAACCAGTCGAACACTCTATCGAAATCATTACAAGGCAGAACGAGTCGTGCGAGAACTCGAGCAGTTGATAGGGCGGCCTGAGTATTCGCGGCGAGCACGCTATATAAGTGAACGTCTCAAACAAGAGAACGGCCCGTCGACAGCGGCGGATTTAATCGAGCAACAGTTGCTGAGAAAAGAAACGACAACAGAGGAGCCTGCTTATGCTTCTGGTGATTGACGTCGGCAACACCAACACATCACTGGGTGTATATCGCGAGGACGAGTTGCTGGCGCATTGGAGATTAACGACGACGCCGTCGCGAACTAAAGATGAGTATGGTGTGCATGCCCGAAACCTGTTTGAACTTGCGCAGCTCGATTTCAAAAGCATCGAGGCTATTGCTATAGCTTCAGTCGTGCCGCCGCTCAATTACACTTTGAGAAGAATGTCCGAAGTCTATTTCAACCTGACGCCTCTGTTCGTAGATCACACCGTCGATACTGGTTTGAAAATTCTCTACGAGCCATCAGCAGATGTCGGGGCCGACAGGATTGTGGATGCTGTGGCCGCAATTCATCGACATGGCAAACCGTGCGTAGTCGTTGATTTCGGAACCGCGACAACATTCAACGTCATAAATGCAGCGGGTGAATATGTGGGTGGTTTGATAACCCCGGGAATTATGATCTCCTCCGAAGCGCTGTTCTCGCGTACCGCAAAATTGCCGCGCGTCGATATTAAACGACCCGAGAAGGTAATCGGTTCGTCAACGGTGACCGCTATGCAGTCGGGTCTGTATTACGGTTATGCCGGTTTGGTTGATGGCGTTTTGGAGAAAGTAATTGAAGAGATGGGTGTCAGACCAGGGATTATTGCCACTGGCGGCCTCGCCCCTCTGATAGCAACAGGCTCCAGGTACATTGAGAAGGTAGACGACACGCTGACTCTTGAAGGGTTGCGGTTGGTTTATAAGAGAGTCAGTGGTCAGTAGTATGGGACCTATTCGACCGATAGGACTATTTTTACTGACCACTAGCGACCGCAATGAACTATTTCAACTACTTCACCGAAATTGAAGACGCGTTTGTTCGACGACGGGGGAAGCATCTCTTTCTGAGCCCAATCGATTGGGCATTAATGGAAACCTGGAAGCAGACCGGCATACCTCTCCACATCGTTCTGCGTGGAATTGAGAGGGCGTTTCATTCTCACGAGACAAAGAAGCGCAAAAGATCAGTTAAGTCTTTGCTCTATTGTCAGGAAGAGATTGAGGCCCAGTACGCTGAATGGCTTGAATCGAGAGTAGGAGCGAATCCAAATACAACTGCCGAAATCGATTCTGACAAGACTCCCTTCACTTCAATTAGAGTTCGAGAATACTTGCAGGAGTCTCAGAAGATCCTCGAGCACCTGGCTGCTGTTCGCGGACGGCATGAATCCGATTCATTTAGTGAAGCATTAAGTCGTGCATCGCAGTTGTTGAAGGATCTTCAAACAGATTTCGATACAGACGCTGACGCAAACACCAGAAAGTTGGAAGACTCACTAACCGCCGTGGAGCGGATGCTGAATGACGCACTGTTGGCGAGTACTCCTTCAGAGACAGTTGCAGCTGCAATGACGGAACTAAAGGTTCAATTCAAGCCTTACAAGAGTCACATGGACCCTATGGTCTACAAGCAAACATTGGACAACTTGTTGCTGAAGCGTTTACGCGAGCAATCTGGTGTGCCGAGGTTGAGTTTGTTTTATCTTTAGAGGCTAAAGGACCTGTAGGACTCATTCGACCTATTGCATGATGCTTGTGCAGATTGAACGCATTCTTCCCGGTGGTGTCGGCCTCGCGCACGCTGATGGTAAAACAATCTTTGTTTCACTAGCGGCGCCTGGCGACCGCGTTCGAGTCAGAATCGATCGCGAACAGGGAAATCTGGTATTTGCGTCGGTAGCAGAAGTAATTGACGCGGGACCCGATCGCATCGAGCCGCCTTGCCCGTATTTTGGCCGGTGTGGTGGATGCGATTTCCAGCAGCTGACTTATCGGGCGCAGTTGAATGCCAAGGCCAACATCATCAAAGACTGTCTTCAACGCATAGCCAAACTGGAGACACCTGCTGTTGACGTCGTTCCCTCGCCGAATCCCTGGCGTTATCGCGCGCGTGCCACTTGGCAACTCGATCCCGAATTGAGAACAGTTGGTTACTACGAACGTGGGTCACGACGCGTCTGCGATGTCACCGATTGCGCAGTGCTTGTGCCGCAATTGCAAACGACGTTGGAGAAGGTTCGAAATAGTGATCGGCCAGGCGATTTGAAGCATCTCGAAGTCGTGAGCGGTCATAGCGGAGTCTCTCTCTCACCTGCTTTCGGAACCTTTCAAACAGACGAATTGACTTTGACAGTTGAGGGCGAGTTGTATCGTTACAACGCTGAAGCCTTCTTTCAAATAAACCAGGAACTCCTTCCTCAACTCTTGCAATATGCCCTGGCCCACGCTGCTGGTGAAACAGCTTTGGATCTTTACAGCGGTGTGGGCTTGTTTGCAGTACCACTCGGCCGGCGATTCAAGAAAGTCATCGCGGTTGAGTCGAATGCGGCAGCAACGCGATTTGCAAAAAGGAATCTTGAAAGAGCGGGACTCGACAATGTGAATGTGGTTACTGCGACGGTGGGTGATTGGATTCGTTCAACTACGAATAGAACTAGACGAGTCGACTTCGTGTTGCTTGACCCGCCACGCGCTGGCGCTGAGTCGGCAGTAATTAGAGGAATTCTGGATCTCCAACCTCTCCGTATCTGCTATGTCTCCTGTGACCCTGCAACGCTTGCTCGTGATTTGAAGAAGCTTGTTGCCGGAGGGTTCAGCATTCAGTCGCTTTGTGGGTTCGACATGTTTCCGCAGACCCATCACGTGGAAACTGTGGTGCACTTGTCACGCTGAAAATGCATCCGCAGATTACGCAGATTACACAGATTTCTTTAATAGAATTCCAGGCCCTGATCTCTTTCTTTCAAATCTGTGTAATCTGCGTAATCTGCGGATGGCTTGATCTTCAGTTCGGGACCATGCTATTGAGTATGCGCTTCACGTAAACAGCTGTCCTTCACGACAGCAATGACCAATAATCCTCATAATCGACTCTTCAGTCATCATCCGCTTTTTCAACTCTCGTTGGCTTATGTCAGCGGTGTAGTGACGGCGAACTTTGTGTCGACTCCACGCTTCGTCGGCATCGCCATGTGTGCGATGAGCTCGTTGCTGGCGTTGGTCTCATTTGTCAAACGTAAATATCAATGCGCAGGGCTTCTCCTGCTTTCTTCGTTATTCTTTGCCGGCCTGGCACTCTCGTTTATCGAAAAGCAGTCACTACCACAGAACTCCTTAAAGCAACTACTCGAAACCGGTTGTATCGACGATCGGCAGTCTGTGTTGTTAACAGGCGTGCTTGAACAGCCACCCGAATGGAGTCGTGAGCGAGTGTATTTAGTGCTGCGACTGGAGGAAATCGCCAGCCAAACTTTTGAAGGTCGAGTAAACGGGTTTGTCGCCCTGTCGGCGCTGTTTAAGACTGCACAGGACGGGGACGAATATAAACGTCTGCAGCTTCACTACGCGACAAGGATCCGCGTGAAGACAACCCTCAACCGTACAGTCCAATTTCGAAATCCTGGCGTTTCTACTTTCACTGAGTATCTTGACCGCAAAGGACTCGATGCATCGGGTGTCATCAAACAGACTACTTCAATTGTTCGACTCGATGACACGGCTGTCTTTCGCGTCAGTACGTGGCTTTACAGTTGGCGAGAAGCGATCCAACAGACAATTGATGAGCGATTCTCACCGGAAACATCCGGCGTGCTTGATGCCGCATTGCTTGGCAATCGTCACAATCTTTCCAAAAGCACTATCGAGCGCTTTCGCCAAGGCGGAACGTTTCATGTGCTCGTTATTAGCGGCTTGCACATCAGTTTTATCGGAGGACTTGTCGTGCTCCTGGCTCGACGTTTTACAAGACGAAGAGGTCTTCAGTTTGTCATTTCAAATGCGGTTGTGTGGGGGTACAGCATTGCGGTCGGTGCCGAGACCTCGGTAGTTCGGGCCGCTTTGATGTTTACGATCGTCTCTTTCGGTGGTGTTCTCTTTCGATCGGCAGGAACTCTAAACGCGCTGGGCGCTGCGGGACTGATTATTCTTATAAACAAACCAAGCGACCTCTTTGATCCTTCTTTACAGCTGACCTTTCTTTCAGTATTCGCGATCGTGACAATCGCATGGCCCTTGCTACAAAACCTTCGAGCGATTGGTGCGTGGCGCCCAACTCGATCATCGCCTTACCCGCCAAATTGTTGTTGTTTGGTGAGAACATTCTGCGAAGCACTTTACTGGAGCGAAAGGGAGTGGCGCAGGCATTTGGAAAAATTGCCGCATAGTTATCGTTTGTTCAAAACACCAATCGCTTTTTGTTTGGAAAGAAAATCAGTACAACGCCTGTTTGCTTATGTCTTCAACGCGATTGTGGTTTCTGTGGCTGTGCAGTTGGTCCTGCTGCCACTGCTGATCCTCTACTTTCATCGAGTGTCGATGTCGTCGTTAATACTGAACATTGTTGTCAGTATTCTTATCGCGATTTTAGCTTTTGTCGCGTTGTTTGCGGTGTTGGTTGCACAACTCAGCGTCACGCTGGCGTCTCCAATAATTCAGCTGGCAAATCTGATCGGTTGGCTGATGATCCACAGTGTTGAGCCATTCACACTGTTACGCATTGCCTCTCTACGCCTACCGGAGTACTCAGGCTGGTCTGCATCGATCTATCTGCTGTATTGCGTACCGTTGGTTTTACTGGTGAACTCATTGTCGCGTTGGCGACCATTGAACGCGCCACAGCAGGGTAAGACCCATTCGCAGGCTGCCGTTTGGACTTTTATTGGTCTGCAGATCGTGTTGCTCGGCGTTGTGTTCCTTCACCCGTTCAGCTCCTCGAGGCCCGACGGAACGCTGCGCGTCGATTTTTTGGATGTTGGACAAGGTGACTCCGCGCTAGTGACGATGCCCGATGGCACAACGTTATTGATTGACGGCGGTGGCAAGCCCGTTTTCTTCCAACCCAATTCTGATGGATCATCAGAATCCGTCGATCGCGAAGTTCGTAGCATTGGCGAGACAGTTGTTTCAGAGCATTTTTGGTGGCGAGGATTGGATCGCGTTGACTATGTGGTGGCGACACATGCGGATGCTGATCATATCGATGGCCTGAATGATGTGGTGAGGAACTTCTCTGTTAGAAGCGCGCTCGTCGCCCGAACTCCCGAGTTAGATCCTGAGTATTCAAAGTTTGCGCAAGCATTAACCGCGACGAAGACACAGGTTGAGACGATTCAAGCAGGCGATCGGCTTCAATTTGGCAGTGTGACTCTTAAGGTTCTGTGGCCTTACGCTTCGAATGACCCAGGCGCGAGTTCAGCTAACAACGATTCAGTAGTGCTTCAACTTACATTTGGTGACAACTCGATCCTTTTTACCGGAGACATTGAAAAACAAGCTGAAGCACAAATACTGACTTCGAACACTGACTTGCACGCGGATGTTGTCAAAGTTCCACATCACGGAAGTCGCAGTTCATCCACCGAAGCGTTTGTGAGAGCAACCTCTCCAAAGTACGCGATTATTTCAGTTGGTCAGAAGTCAATGTTTGGACACCCGCATAGAGAAGTGGTTGACCGCTGGTTGGCAATTGGTGCTCAGGTGTTGACGACTGGTAATTGCGGGATGATTACAGTAATCACGGATGGAAAGACGATGACGCTTTCGAGATTCGTTCAGTAAATAGACAGGATGTACGGGATGAACAGGATGACAGAAAGAACGAAAATGGGAGATCAAAGATCTAAGCGCAAAGGTCAAAGACCAAAGCTCAAAGACCAAAACTCAAAGACCAAGCTCAAAGACCAAAGCTGAAGATCACTTTACTTGCACAAACCCATATTTTGCCAATACACCCTGTCCCTGCGCTCCGGTTACGAAGGACGCAAATTCCCGAGCCGCGCTTTCGTTCTTTGTTCCTTTGATAACCGCAAGACCCTGGTCGATCGGATTGTGAAGTTCCTGAGGAATAAGAGTCCACTGCCCGTCGCTTTGCTTACTTAGCGAGAGCGCGACGATCGCGACATCGACATTCCCAGTCTCCGCAAACTGCAGTGTCTGACGAATATTGTCTCCGTACACGAGCCTGGGTTTCACTTGTTCCCAGACGCCAGCTTTCTGTAAAGCTTCCTGCGCAGCCTTTCCATAAGGTGCGTGATCCGGATTCGCAATCGCTATTCGTTTAACCTCACTTCGCGTCAGGTCAGTGACCTTCTCGATTTTTAACGAGCTGCTCTTTGGCACCCACAAGGTAATGCGGCCGCGTGCATAGATGGCTTTAGTGTCGGGAACTATCAGATCCTTCTGTTCGAGTTGATTTATGAAATCGATGCTGGCCGCCGCAAAGACGTCCATCGGCGCGCCGTTCTCGATTTGACGGCTCAGGAGTCCAGTCGAGCCAAAACTGAACAACACTTTCGTTTTGTGTGTTGACTCAAATTCCTTACCGATTTCTTCAAAGGCTGGGATCAAATCAGCGGCGGCTGCAACATGCAATTCGTCCGCGGTTTGCCCATGCTGATCACAACCCGTAACCAACAGAAGAATGATGACAATGAATGAAAAGACTATGTAATGCGAAGGCCGCGGTCTGGAAGTCAATGCTGCAGTCTCAGTCGGTGGGAAAGTCGTTTGGTGTGTAGAGATCGATCGTTGGACTGCCTACCTTGTAAGTCTTCAACACTCCGAGTGGAGGTGCATATACGTGAACTGTGACGAGGTCCTGTCCGCTTACATCAGGGTTACCCAGTTGATGGATATCCGGAACACCCGCGCCGGTAACTTCTCCTGTGGGACATTCACGTGCAGCTTTGTAGCGCAGTCCCCGTTCGTCATCAAAGCTGAACATGGTTTCCCACATTAACCCTCTCTGAACTTTTACGACTCCATGTGAACCGTTGTGATCGTGAATGGGTGTTCTTTGGCCTGGTCGCCAGCAGATAATCAGCATCTCTACCGACTTGTTTCGACAAACTCGATGGCGCCAGTAGTTACCCTCTTTAAAACCCAGGTAAGGCTGAAGGTCGCTCTCGGTGATCTCAACAGTCGCAAGCCAGGAGCTAATCTGTTCCAGAGTTGGCGGAGTACTCTGTCCTTGCAGTTCTTTTATTAGTTCCGCGAAAGTGAGCGAATGCCGTTGCGCGTTGATAACTTCTTCGGGGTTGACTTGTGTAGACAATATCCGGGACTCCAAGAGGGATTTTTACCAGTGAAGCGCGGAAAGTAACTGGCAAAATGTTTATATGCCGTCAGAAGCTCAGAGTCAAGAAACCTCGATACTCGGTAGTGCTCTAGTTTGAGTTTCCAATGTGAGCGGTAACCAAAGTATCTGTCACCCTTCGGCTTTGCCGCTTGTTGTGAGGCTTGGCTTTGCCTTGCCGTGAAGATCGCAGAGCTGAACTGGGCCGCGCCCTCCTTTGATTTGGCCACAATCGCTCGGGATCGTAATGACGGCATAGCCACCAATAGAGGAGCTCGGTTACGGCAAGGCACAGCCGTGCCTCATAACAGCTGGCAGAGCCGTCCAGACTGTTAAAAGAAACTAGACACTGCTTGTCTATAGAAGCCGTTTCAAAGTGGGGCTCTATCCGAGATTCGGTGCTCTTAACGCGATTCGGATGTCGCGAACGTTTGTTCCGGTCGGCCCGGTAACAATCGCGTCTTTCAGCCGATCGAAATATCGGAATGAATCACTACGTGACAGGAAGTCAGACGCATCCATTCCCAGTACTTTGGCTCGGGCAATTGTATTCTCATCCCCAATCGCTCCTGCTGCCGGACTATTGCCGTCAATGCCATCACTGCCGACACTCAAGACGACAACATGGTCGGCTAGCCCGTCTATCGCCATTGATGAGCGCAGAACTGTTTCACTGTTTCGGCCGCCTTTACCGTTACCTCGAACGGGACAGGAGAACTCCCCGCCCGATATTAAACACATTGGTGGAGACTCAAATGCCGTGCGTCTCAGTAACAATTCACAACCTTCCTCAATTGGTTGTTCCACGATATCTTCCGCGATTACAGATCGAAAACCGAGTTCCCTTGCACGTACAGCCGCGGCTCGCGTAGCCGTGTCGTTGTCCGCCAGAACCACATGCGAAGTATTTTTTGGTACAAGGTGGCCGGCATTACGTGACTTTCTTATGGCGTTGAGGATGGTAGCGGGAAGCTTCGCCTCGAGCTGATAGTTGCGAACGATCATTTCCGCTGTTGCAGCTTCACGGAAAGGCCAGGTTGGACCGGAAGCCACATTCGCGTCGTCACCAGGGTTTGTATCGGAGATGATCAACGTGATGAATTGCGACTCCGGCGCGTGTGCGGAGAGTTTTCCTCCTTTCACTGCTGAGAATGCCCTTCGAACAGTGTTTACTTCGTCGATATTGGCTCCGCATGAAATCAACAGACGATTAGCCTCCCTCAAATCTTTTAGTGAGATGCTTTCGTCAACAGGAGATTCAAACATTGCTGAACCGCCGCCTGAAAGGGCGCAGATTACCGTGGCTTTTTCGCTGTTAGCTTTGTCGATTAGACGCAACCCTGCATTTGCGGCCGCGATGCTGTCTCCAGTTGGCAACGGATGTCCTCCTCTAAACCTCTGCCAGGTCGTCGGGAGTTTGATCGCAGTGTCGTGACAGCTGAGGACGGCACCGCGAATGCGGTGCTGCAATGAATCGTTCAAAGCCCTCGACATAGAGGCTGCTGCTTTGCCGATGGCGACGATGTAAATGGGTTTCTTTGCGTCGACCTCAACGTTACCGACTCGTATCTGTTCTCCACTAATGGCGATTGCGTGTCGCGTCAGTTCTTGTGCATCGACGCTGCGCAAGGCAGTGTTGAAGATATCGGCGGCAGAGAAACGAAGATGACGAAGTTGAATTTCGGACAAGGCAAGAGACTTCTAGCAATTCATAGCCGGAACGGGAACGGTGTCAAGGTTCTTGGGGGAATACGGCCGGGCTCACCTAACTAACTTTGGTAGCAACTTATTCGCACGCCGCTGATGTGTGCAATTTGCTAAAAACTTAAGCACATCAAAAACTTAGACTGTTAACACCGAATTTCTCCACAGACTTTTCCACAGCTCAGGTGGAATTCTTCGCAAAAGTGTTTCGGAGGCAGCTTTTCACAGATTACGCAGATTACGCAGATTTTAGTTTTGGAAATTCGGACGGTACTTTACTGGCTGAAATCTCTAAATCAAATCTGTGCAATCTGCGTAAGCTGTGGACGGTGCTACTCTTCGGCGGCGACACCCATCTCATCCCAATCCGCAACCATTTCGTAAGCGCGTCCCATCACCGGACGCGGACGGGAACCATCGGCTGCGCCAATCAGACCCTCGCGCTCCATCATGTCGAGGATTGCCGCCGCCCGTCCATAACCTATACGCAAGCGACGTTGAAGAACTGACGTGGATGCACGCTTCATCTCCACGCAGATTCGGAGCGCTTCTTCAAACAGTTCGTCATGTTCCCCGTCCGTCGCTTCAAGGCCCAGTGCTTCCTCGTCGGATTGCGTGATCGTCTCGTCATAAGCCGGTGGACCTTGAGCTTTGATGTGATTCACGATGCGACTGATTTCGGTTTCGTCGATATAAGCGCCGTGAACACGAATTAGTCGGGAAGTTCCCGGTGGCAGGAACAACATATCGCCGCGTCCCAACAATTGTTCGGCGCCGTTCGTGTCGATGATGGTGCGTGAATCGATCTTCGAAGAGACGCGGAACGAGATACGAGACGGAAAGTTTGCCTTGATCAGGCCCGTGATGACATCAACCGATGGACGTTGCGTCGCTAAAACGAGATGGATGCCAACCGCCCGTGCCATTTGTGCCAGGCGAGTGATTGACTCTTCGACTTCCCGGCCCGACGTCATCATGAGGTCTGCGAGTTCGTCGATAATGATGACGATGTAGGGCAGTGGTTTCCAAGGCTCACCGTTGTCATCATATTCCTTCACGAGATTGCGCCGCAGAATCTCGCTGTTGTAGCCATCGATGTTGCGCACGCCCCATCCAGCAAGGTCACGATAGCGTCGCTCCATTTCGCCTACAGCCCATTTAAGGGACCGGGACGCGAGTTTTGGATCGACAATGATCGGCGCGGCCAAATGCGGGATATCTTCGTACAGACCCAACTCGAGTCGCTTGGGGTCGATGAGAATGAACTTAACTTCATCCGGCGTCGCGTTATAAAGAATCGAGACAATCAGCGCGTTTACGCCAACTGACTTTCCGGAACCGGTGGTGCCGGCGATCAGAAGGTGCGGCATCTTGGCGAGGTCCGCTTTATAGTTCAGACCGTCGATCGTTTTGCCTAATGCGATCGTCAATTTCGAAGGCGACTCTTTGAAGGCGCGTGACTCGATCACTTCACGGAGAAAGATCGTCTCTCGACGCGGATTGGGCACCTCGATGCCGACGTGCGGTTTGCCTGGCATGCGATCAATGCGAATTGATTCGGCTTTTAGCGCCAGACACAGGTCATCTACTAGTGAAACGACTCGTGAGTATTTCACTCCAGGATCAGGCTTAAATTCATAAGTGGTAACTACTGGGCCGGGACAGATATGTTTAATTTGTCCCGTGACGTTGAACTCTTTGCACTTCTCCGCAAGACGCGTTGCAAGGCCTAACAATTCTGCGTCTGCTTGTTCACTGTGTGGTGGAGCTTCGTTTAAAAACTCCAGCGGTGGGAGCGTGTAGTCGCTGTAGTTAACCTTACGCCCCGCATCGAACGGTAGCTTGTTAGTGGCAGGTGCTTCAGCCTTTGTGCGAAGTACTGAAACACCTTTAACCATGTCCTCAAGATCTCCATCTGCCTCGGTTTCCGGTCCGGGAAAAATTGAACGCCTCCCTGATCGACCGGTAACAATAGTCGCCGTGCTGACTGCTCCTGCCCCTGCTCCTGCCGCCTGAACCCCCAGTGACGTTGCGGGTTCTGTAGCTCCAGCGTCGCCGCGTATCACCTGGGTCGCCGGCGTCGTTGCCGGCGTGGTTTCCTTCATGAAATCAGCAACGCGTTCCGCTGGTGTCAGATTCAACGTTTGCTTCAACTGACCACGATTGGCATCACGTTCGGCTTTGATTGCAGCCTTCGTCTCTTTTCGTAGACGCGCTTGTTCTTGTCGATTAGCTCGCCACCTTTTGAAGCGGTCGGGAAGAGCACTAACGAACGCGAAACGTGTTGAGATTACTTCCGCCAGGAGTGAGTAGAGACGAATGAAAGAGATGTTTGTAGCTAACAGCAGGCCAGTAGCGGCAATAGCAATCAGTACAATTGTTGCGCCGATTGTGTTGAGACCGCTTGCAAGGCCTTGAGCAACAACGGCCCCAAGAAGCCCGCCAGGTTGAACGCTGGAATCAAAGAGTGGTCGCAAGTGCGAGATGGAAAGCAGCCCCGAAGCAGCGATCACAAGGACGATTAGTCCAACAATGCGACTCAGTGGACTCTGAATACTCGCTGAGCGAAAACGACGCCAGGCAGCAGCAAACAAAAGTAAAGGTAATAAGTAACCGGCCAGTCCGATGAATTGGAAAACCGTGGCTGCGACGTTTGCTCCGATCGTTCCTGCCCAATTGTGTGTTTCCGATTGGCCGACCGAATTCCACGATGGATCGTTTGGATAGAACGCGGCCGAGATCAGGCACAACGCCAGGAGCAGGCCCACAGCAAGAAGGAGGATGGCGAGTATCTCGCTGCGACGACCAACGCGCGGTGTTAGTATGCGCGGCTTCTCTTCGATTTGCGTAGTAGCCATCTTTTGCTCCGTGCGCTCGGGTGTTTGCGCACCTATCAAACAAAATTGGAGATTACTAAGAAGCTTTCTTAGTCAACAAGTAGTTCGTAATGAAGTCGTCGATGTCACCACTCAAGACGGCATCAACATTCCCTTTTTCCAACTTGGTGCGGGTGTCTTTAACGAGTTGATAAGGCGCAAGCACATAACTTCGAATCTGCGACCCGAAGGATATGTCTGCCTTATTGGCTTCGAGCTCTGCCGTTTCAGCCTGTCGTTTTTCGAGTTCAAGCTCGTAAAGACGGGATCTCAAAACCTGCATTGCGACGGCCCGGTTCTGGTGTTGTGATCGTTGGTTTTGACAGGAGACGACGATGCCGGTCGGTATGTGAGTGATGCGCACGGCCGAATCGGTAGTGTTGATATGTTGTCCCCCGGCGCCCGTGGCTCGGTAAGTATCGACGCGCAAATCTTTATCCTGGATATCTACTTCGATGTCTTCGTCGATTTCGGGGTAGACAAAAAGGGAGGCGAAGGAAGTGTGTCGCCTTGCCGCCTGGTCAAAAGGGGAGATACGCACGAGCCGGTGAACACCGGCTTCCGCTGCCAGCAGCCCGTAAGCATACTCGCCTTCAACTCTGAACGTTACGCTCTTCAGTCCAGCTTCCTCGCCTGGTTGATATTCGAGAACTTCGGTCTTGAATCCTCGTTGTTCAGCCCACTTGAGATACATGCGCAGGAGCATCTCGGCCCAATCCTGAGACTCGGTACCTCCCGCGCCCGGATGAATCGTACAAATAGCGTTACGTCGGTCATTTTCGCCGGCCAGCAGCATTTCTGTTTCTGCCTGGCCTACGTCGTGTTCGAGACTGTCGAGCAACGTGTGGAGTTCTTTGATCGATGTCTCGTCTTCTTCGGCAAATTCAAAGAGCACCTGAGCGTCTTCGACTTGAGATTCAAAAAGCTCCTGGCGCTCAATCTTTCGCTCCAAACGGCTGCGCTGTTGCAAAAGTTTCTGTGCGGCTTCCTGATCGTTCCAAAAGTCTGGCGCTGAAGCCTGAGTTTCAATACGACTTAATTCGTCCCGCCGTGCGGGGACATCAAAGAAACCTCCCGAGTTGTTCAACTCGCAGTTTGAGGTCGTCAAACTTCGTTCTCAATTCCTGAATCGATAAAGTTTCGGTCATCTTAAAGTGCTAATCCTTCTTCTACTAAAAACTAACGTCGCTAATGCGACTCCAGTCAATATTGTACACACCGCAACGAAGACGTCCCCGTATTTTGAATAGAAGGTCACGGTTCTTTCGTCGCTTACTTCCCAAACGCGAACTGTAGGTTCGAAACCGCGTGTTACGTCTTCAACAAAACCGTCGGGTTTGATCTTTGCCGAAAGCCCGCTGTTTGTAACACGCAATAACGGTCGTCCATTTTCGACAGCACGAAGGATCACGTTCTCCAGATGTTGATGCATCACCGCGGTTGGACCGAGATAACCATCGTTAGAAATGTTGATTAGAAGATCCGCTCCATCATCGGTCAGTCGTCGAGCGATCCATGGATACGCTGACTCAATGCAGATGAAGGTTCCCGCGCGCTGTCGTGCAATCGGCATCAATGTGTATTTTGTGCCTGGTGTAAAGTCACCAACCAGGCCTGATATCAAAGAGCCTCCCAACCACTGTGGGAGCGGCACGTATTCGCCAAAGGGCATCAGGCGAATCTTATCATACTGAGCGATCAGCCGACCTTCTTCATTTATGAGCAGCGCAGAATTGTAGTCGCCGTCATTCGGAGCGACTTCCAGTGAATTTAAAAGCAGCGACGTATGATTATCGCGCGTGAATTTGGAGATTAGCTGTTGAAGGTTTTTGTCAGTGCCGTAGGTAAAGTTCATCGGCGACTCGGGCCAAATGACCAGGCGTGGAATCGAGTCAGCGGGCAGTTGTTGTAGACCCTGAGCGCTTAGCTGCAGATGTCGATCGAGTAGTTGTTGTGACTCGTCAGTTGATTTGACCGGAGTCATCGGGACGTTTGGTTGAACCGCGACAACGTGAAGATAATTGCGCGGTGCAGACCGATGGTGAACAGCATGTTCAGATATGAAGACAGAAAGAGGAACGACTACGAGCACTACTAAGCCAACGAGCATCGAGCGTAACGTCCGCCGCTGCGCAATAAATGCGATGGCACAATTTACGAGTACGATTAGAAAACTTACTGCATAGACACCACCAAAACGAGCAGGCAGGGTCACGATTCCGCCAAACATCTCGGCCTGTGAATAACCCAGTGCATTCCACAGCTGGCCTGTGAGTTCAAGCCGAAGCCACTCGCCTGCGACCCAAAAGAAAGGCGTGAGAAACACAGCCTTACTCTGCCATCGCTGAATACTGAATGCCGTCGCGAATATACCCAGGGCCGGAAACAAACCGACAACGATGGCGGCCGGAAACAGCAATAAATAAGCGAGCCAGGTTGGAAGGCCGCCATAGTGAATCATTGAATACGTTAGCCAATAACACGTCGAGTAAAAGAAAAGCGTTCCCGTGAACCAGCCCAGAACAAAAGCGCTAAAGGCCCTGGGTCGACGTGAGATTGTGAACAATAACGGCGCGAGAGCAATCCAGGCGAGAAGAGGCAGATTAAAGTTAGGAAACGAGGCGACGAGGAGCAGTGTCGTAATTGCGGCCCCAATCCATTCAACGCGAGACGGCGCTTCAACGCGAACTCGTGAGGTGATTTTGGCCAACCAGCTGGAGTCTCGCTCCGGTACTGCCGCAACCGCTCTTGCCATCGGGGCGCAGTTTAACAAAATGTCCGATCACGAACGAACCGATGGGACTATTTGACCTATAGGACCTATTAGAGCTGACCTCAAAAAAATTTTTCCTGGCTTGATGAAGTGACGAGTCAAACTGCCTTAATCTCGGTCACACACCACTCAAAAAGACAGAAACCGTCACCAGCAAAGTGACAAATTCCGTCTGATGACATTCTCGCGGCTCACTAAGTAATAACTGCACAGGGTCCGTGTAAAAGCAGGAAGACCCAGTCAATTTCGACTGGGTCCACGTTTCGGGGGGATGACCTGAAGGGTTGCTCGGAAGGTGGCTGGCGCAGCGGCAGGCGGCGCTCAGAGAAGTGTTGGCGGCGGGGGCACGGTCAACGCGTTTCGTTTAATCCGTGCGTGCCGATGATTTCCTGAGCACCTTCCGTGCCATGAAAACAGTTTCTGGAAATGTTGGTTGATTAGTCATTAAGTACGACAGGCTGACAGCCTGTCGGCGCGGTTGATCATCCAGGACAGACTGACAGGCTGTCCTACAAAAGCGGGAGAACCCAGTCAACTTTCGACTGGGTTCACATTTTGGGGGGATGCACTGAAGGGTTGCTCGGAAGGTAGCTGGCGCAGCGGCAGGCGGCGCTCAGGGGAAGTTGGCGGCGGGGTTACGGGATTCAACTTCCAATTCCGTACTTGCCGATTACTTGTTGAGCACTTGCCGTGCCACGAACTGGAAGCGACGATGTTGGGTTCCAGATTTTGGTTCAGAGATTGTCCGACGAACTTTAGTTTGTAAGGTGGGGCACTAGCGCGACTTTGAAGAATTGAGGTCCTGAGATACCGACCACGACAAACTAAAGTTCGTCGGGCACCGGTCTAACCAGAAGCAGGTGATCACGTAGACCAATCACCTGAACTTCCTGGCTTTCACGAATGAGGTTGCCATCAAGGGACTCGGCCAGCCAGAGTTCACCATCGACGAAAACCGATCCGTTCGGGCCGAGTGTTGTATGGACTGTTGCCAGCGATGAAATTGGTGACTTTGATTTTGAGGAATGTTTATGAAGAAACAGGAAGAGTATGAGACCAGCTGCGCCAATCGACAGAAGACTGATGAAGAGGATCATGGTCATTTAAGATTTAAGATTGATGATTTCAGATTGACCGTTGGGATCGTGGCAAATCTTCAATCTGAAATCTAAAATCTTAAATAGTCTAATTCCCTCGTGTAACTTCCCTCTGCAACGCCATCGCTTCTTGATTGTTTGGATCGATGCCGATCGCGCTCAACGCGTATTTGCGAGCTTCACCTCGGTCACCGCGCTCGAGAAAGATCTTCCCCAAAAGAATATGCGCATCAATCATCTTGGGCTCCCAAAAGATCGCCGTCTTCAAAGCGGCAATAGCCGCCTCCTGATCGCTGTGTCGCAGATTGATTCGTCCGCTCAACAGGTAAGCCTCAGCATTGGTCGGCTCAATTACGACGACTCGATGCAGTTCCGGCAAAGCCTCGTCATCCCGACCAGCCTGATAGAGATCGCGAGCTTTCGCGAGAAGATCCTGTGTTGCGGTACTCGGTGTATTATCGCCTTCGGAACCACGTGGTCTATTAAACAGTTCATCGCGATTCAACACATCTCGCATTCGCAGGCCAACGCCCGTAGTGGATTGTGACTTCTCCCACTCGGTTTCCCATTTCGCATAACCGCTCTGCATGTAAAGGCGCGCCTGATTGTCTGCAGCTGTAGCAGCCTCCGTCTTGCCAGTTTTCGCCAGCGCCTTCGCGAACAAAAAGTAAGCGTATCCGTCACGTTGGTCAGCTGTTATTACAGGACGCAGCTGATCGGCGGCCGCCTCGAATTTGCCGTTGAGAAACAAAGCGTACGCGTAATTGAAGTGGACCATTGGATCATCCGGAGCGGATTCGGCAGCACGTGACAGAAACGTTGTGCCCTGCTCCAAAAGGCGAGCGCGGTCTGCATCGGCCTTCGTTTCACGAGCTGCCTGCAAAGCAATGACGCCGGCGTTGTTGTAGACCCCGATAAGTGGAAGATCTGATGCAAGAGGTACTACCGAAGCCAGCGCGCGACTGTAGTCCTTGAGTTTGAAGTAGCCGAGACTTGCGTAGAATGCGGCCTCTGCATAATGCGGGTCCTTCTTTTGTAACTTGGAAAAATACTCTGTTGCGTCTTTCCAATTTCCGCGAGACATGTACGTACGACCGAGTTCAAAAGAAGCCTGCGAATAGACGGCGCCGCCCTGAGCTTCACCGTAGTAGTGGATCGCATTCTTCAGGTAGTTCTCTCTTAATTGAGATTTGACATCGAGCTGAACGGCTTTGACGTAACCTTCAAACGCTTTCTGCGGAATTTTGGTCGCTTCCTGAACGATTTGATTTTGTGAATAAGGTAATGCTTTGTCGCGTTGATAGAGAATCTGATACGCGAGGCGACCGTGAATATCCTGCAGCGTGGTGAGTGCCGCTCCATAATCAAACTGTCGCGTCGCCCAGCCACCGTCGACTACCTCACCAAGCGTTCGTCCTTCATTAACTTTGATCACTCGTGCTGTGACCTGCACATAAGCATCGACGGGCTTGTCCTTCCCTTCAACAGTGGGCGGCGGCGTTACGGAATAACTACCGATAACAATCATGGTCGCCTTTGCTTGCCGGGCAAGCTTGATGGCGGTCGCTCGAGACGGGATGACGGTTTCAGGCAGGCGCAGGTGATGATAGGCGAGATCGCGTTCATCGCTTGATACCACTTGCAGTCCAGGTTTGTTTAGTAAATCCGCAAGCGCATCTGCGAAACTCTCACCAACCCAGTTGTACTCAGGTTTGTTCGAAGTGTTCTCAAACGGGAGAACCATAATGACGTCGGCCGACGGGTTCTGTGCGAGTGCGGAAAAACCCATCGTGAGGACAAGAAACAGCACAGCCATCCATTTCATATGAAAACTCTTACTCAAAGCTAAAACTCCTTAAAAACTTTACTGAATCGAAGGCTAAGATGCCCTCGATCTAATTAGCGGTTGCGCCCCGAACGCCCGTGTTTTGCGTTTCAACGCGAGCTCACTTTAGCAGATTTGCCGGGGATTCCTTAAATCGACCTTCGGGGAACAGAAACAATCCTTCTCGCTGCATTCGGCACTTGATTTTGTGATAATGCCAGTCGCCATGAAGGCCCTTGTTCTTATCTCTTGTTTAGTCGTTTGCCTCGCGCCACAGCCGCTCGCGGCCAAACAACAGATCTTCGTCTTTCACACAGACGAGTTCTGGTTAAGCTTGCATCATTTTCTTTACGTTCTCGGGCGCGCGGAAAATAAGGAAAGAGATTCCTCACGTGAAGCTGTGGTTGGCGCTCCGGCGGATGAGCAGCGCGGATTGTCCCGGCTAAATACGTCTGAACGTGAGATCTGGCGCAAAGCTGTCTTCGCCTATGCGTCAGTCGTCAGCAAGAAAGATATCGTCTTTGACGATCCGCTTCCCGATATCACAAAGGCTTTGACTCGCGCAGGCAATATCAAATCGCTTTCGGGCACTCAGGTTGATCCAACGCTCTCTTCGATTCTTGAAAGCGCCGCGCCGATTTATCGAAAAGGCTGGTGGGATCAACACCACGCCGCCAATAGAAAATGGCAAAAGACCATTCAGTCGCTTGTCAATAAACACGGGGCCACTGTCATGGCCTTTATTACGATCACTTACAAAATGCAGTGGCCGGCTAATGGATTTGATGTCCACATCTCTGCTTATTCTAATTGGGCTGGTGCATACTCAACCAAGGGGAATCTACTTGTGCTTTCAAGTTTGGACCCGAGCACGCAAGGTGCCTATGGATTCGAAACAATTTTCCACGAAGGAATGCATCAATGGGATGAGCAAATTCAGGATGCCCTGATCGAACAAGCAAAACGAATTGGTAAGTACTTTCCGCGTGGCCTTTCGCATTCAATGATCTTTTACACGGCAGGAGAAGTAGTCCGTCGCGTAATTCCTGACCACGTACCGTACGCCGAAAAGTTTGGCGTTTGGCAAAGAGGCATGGGATCTTTCAAAGTAGCTTTGGATGAGACGTGGAAGCCTTATCTCGACGGCCACGGCACCCGCGACGAGGCCTTCGCGGCGGTGATCACTCGGACAGCCGTCGCTCCGCCGAAACAATAGAGACGTTGTAAAGACGTATCATGAAATCGGTCGCAAAGGATTGAACCATCAGGACGCGAAGGCACGTAGTCAGAGGAAATCGTAGCTTCCTTTTTGTGTCTTAGTGAAGTTTGCGCTTACTGAACGGAACCGGATCATTTTGGATAGTCTCTCATGTCATTTAAGAGCAAGACAGCGGCATTCATTGGACTAGGTGGCCTGCGGGATCTCGTCTCTGATTCCCTGGCAATCGCGATGGGGGCGGCATCCACGATCATCTACGCGAAGGGACGCGGAGTTGTTGTCGATGAGCCTTCGCTTATCGCAATCAACACAATTTCAGGGGAAGTGCTTGCAATCGGCCAGGACGCGCAAAGGATGTATGGCCGCGAGGCACGCGACGTCACCGTCATTGCTCCAATGGCTAACGGCGTCGTCGCAGATTTCGAAAGAACCAAACAGATGCTGGCGCACTTCGCACGGAATGCGCGCAGCAGCTTCTCCCATTTCACTCGGCGCGCGTTCATGAGTGTCCTTTCAGGCGTTACTGCGGTTGAGCGACGCGCACTGTTGGGTGCTGCCGAACATGCCCGCATTGGACGTGTTTGGATGATCGAGGAAGGACTCGCGGCAGCGTTCGGCACAGGTGTGAAGCCCTCAGATCCAAGGGCTTCGGCAATTGTGAACATTGGCGCTGGGACTACGAGCGTTGTAGTGGTTGCGAATGGTGCGATCGTTCACGCCAGCGCTGAAAGGATTGGCGGATCGCACATAAATACGGCAATCATTAATCATGTGCGCCGTCATCGCGGTTTGGCAATTGGCGCTCAAACTGCGGAGCGACTCAAACTCCAACTTGCTTCGGCAACTCTTCCGCTTGATCTTTCGCAGCAAACCGCCATTAGCGGCCGCGATGTGCTGACGGCAACCCCGGCGTCGATCGACATAACTTCTGGCGAGCTTTACCCGATAGCTCAAGAAGTGGTGCGTAAGATTGTCGATGGCATCGCTCTCACTCTCACGACGCTGTCTCCAGAAGTTTCCGGCGACATTTATGAACGTGGGTTGGTTCTGACGGGAGGTGGTGCGCTATTCGGTGGGCTGGATGACTTCCTTCGTGAATCGACAAAACTCCCGGTTCGAATCGCCGATGAACCGCGATACGCAATCGTCCGAGGACTGGCTCAAATGTTTGATGAGCCACAAATATTGCGGAGGCTCGATCTAAGTGAACCGCGCATGGCTTTGGAACCGGACGCAGGTTCGGGTGTTGAGTAGAAAGGCAGGGAGCAGGAGCAGAAGAAGGTAAAGAAGTTTTTAATAAGCCGTTGATAAGACCAACAATAGGACCTATGCGACTAATAGGGCCTATTACGATCTTACCTCCTGCTCCTGCTCCTGCTCCTGCTCCTGCTCCTGCCTATCATCTAATTTCCTTTAGTCAGCTTTCGCAGAAGATCACTGAGCTGGACGATCGCAGTTATGTCTTTTCCTGCTCGTTCTGTAAGCCCCGGATCGACAACTCTTCGTTCTTGAAAAAGTGGGTTTTCCACAAAGCTCGTGATTGCTTTATCCAAAAGTATTACGCCGGGCGCGAATGCAACGTTGTACTTCGTGGGGGCCTCGATTTTTGGAATATTTAGACCATATCTCAAACGAGTGGCCACTTTCTTGACTTCTCCTAAGGTTGATCCAATCTGTTTGCGAACAGGTTTCTCGCTAGTGTCTGGAGAGTAGTGGAGTACTAGTTTGAGCAAGTCGATATTAAGAAGCTGGATTTTGCGAAAATCCGCTTGAACGGCTTGCTCTGCGAGAAGTTTATATTGCGGGTCTATCTCAGTCTTTACTTCTCTGTACTCCAAGTCTCCACTTTGCAAGACATGCCGGCCCATTCGCGGCTGAATTGGAACCTGGGCTTGTGAACCAGTGACGAACAAAAGAAGCAGAGGGACGCAGAAAAGTTGCGCGAAGAGCTGGGGAGCAAAGCGTCGCACGGGACCTCCTCTTAATTGATCGAGTTGAACCTCGATCGTCCACTTTTTAGTTTGTCGAAAGAAGGGTTAAAGCTTGAAGCGGGCGCAGTATATACGCGGCCGTTAGCTCAGGCAACGAAAAACGGAATAGTGATACGAAAAACTGGAATAGCCTCGGTTACGTGCGACGGTCGAGTGGCTTGATTGAGAAGTTTGGGAACCAATCTTGACAGTGTGCTCAACATGCTTCTTATATAACCGACATAAGTTCATCATCGGGAAATTCAGATTCGTTCTTGAAGACGAACGACGAGGGGAACAAACACCAATGATTCTGGTTACTGGCGGCGCGGGTTACATAGGAAGTGTCACATGTAAGTTGCTGTTGAGCCGTGGCGAGCAAGTTGTGATACTCGACAACTTCTCACGGGGTCATAAACCGGCGGTTCCTGAGAATACGCCTTTCTATCAGGGCAACATTGGTGATTTGGATTTGCTCAAATTCATTACCGCCGAACACTCAATCGAGGCATGCATTCACTTTGCGGCTCTTGCCTATGTAGGCGAATCGGTTACTGATCCAGCCCGTTATTTTGAAAACAACGTAGAGCAGGGAATCAGATTGCTAAAAGGTTTACTTGCCGGGAACGTTAAGCAGATTGTGTTTTCATCCACATGTGCAACTTACGGCGAGCCGCAATCAATTCCGATTGCCGAAAGCCATCCTCAGCAGCCAACAAATCCGTACGGCTGGTCAAAACTAATCATGGAACGAATCCTGGAGAGCTACGACGCAGCGTATGGTGTCAGATTTGTAGCACTCAGGTATTTCAATGCTTGTGGGGCGAGTGGCGAACTCGGCGAAGACCACGATCCGGAAACCCATCTAATTCCAAATGTGATGAATGCCGCACTGGGAAAGACTTCAGCTGTCTCTGTCTTTGGCAATGACTACCCCACTCCGGACGGCACGGCGATAAGAGACTACATCCACGTCACAGATCTAGCTGACGCCCATCTGCGAGCCCTGAATCATCTGCGTGGAGGGGGACAATCGGAACGAATCAATCTCGGAAACGGTCACGGCTACTCGGTGCTCGAAGTAATCGAAGGTGCTCGAGAAGTGACAGGGAGGTCCATTGAAGTGAAGATGGAGCCTCGCAGACCGGGAGATCCTTCGCGACTTATTGCCGATGCAAGTTACGCGCGTGAGCGGTTAGGTTGGCAGCCGGCGCGTCCAGATCTGAAGTCTATTCTGCAAACGGATTGGGATTGGCGGCAGGAACATCCTGACGGCTATTGAAATTGGTCTTTGACCTTAGGCCTTTGGCCTTTGAAGTCTTCCTCATCGCAAATGACATAGATCAAAAACCAAAGGCCTAAGGTCAAAGATCAAATCTTACAAGTACACGTCAGCTATTTTCGTTTGTGCACTTAACACGTAGACGCCGAAAGATTCTTCCGCTCGTCGTCCGCGAAAGAAATCCTGAACAAGGTAATCGGAAGAGATCGCCGCAGTGAACGCTGCGCGAGTGATTTCGCGCCAGCGCAGAGCCAGTCGGGGATCCTTCTGTTGCAGAGCATTGATGTCGCTGGGTATTTCAATCGCGACATAAGGCTCGCCGACAAATTTTACAGGTTCCGAAGCGATCGGTTCATCGTTGCGTACTTGCACAAGTCGCGGCAGTTCTGACGTGAATAAGGATTCGCTACCTTGGTTGTTCAAACGCTGGTTAACGCGATCACTCTGAATCATCCAACTTACCCAAAGTCGATCAGTTCCAAACTGATGAAGAAAGCTCGTTGTCGATTCGCCGTAAAAGTTGACTTTGTATTTGTTTGCAACGACGCCAAGTTTGTTGAAGTTGAAATATGCGTTGAGACTTTGGAGCGGATCGAACGTCCATGTGATGCGTTTGAGGTTTTGAGCAAGAACACGATCGCGCTGAGCTAACTTTAGTCTGTAGCCCAGGTTGAGATTTCGCTGCGACGGTTTCACTGCAAGCATGTGCGAATGATGCGTGATTTCACCGTCTTCCAGACCGGGAAAGCCATAAACAAAGCCTACGAGACTTTGATCGTTATAAGCTCCGACCAGCACTCCGCCCACTTCTCGTGATGCTGACAACATGGTTGCGGGCAGCACGTCGAGATCGTCACAGCCCCAGATCTCTTTCTCGATTGCTTCGACTTGATGCATTTCCGAGACACTCTCAATGTCGCAGATCACGATTTCGGCTGCTTCGCCTGTGGTGGAGTTCATTGTGTCTAACAGACTGAAAGAATGGTCGAGCGGCTACAGTTTCGGTGCAAGGAGAAGTGTAGTCAATATTGTGTGGGGCTTGGTTCCACTAACGAAGCGCCGGGCCTACCGATTTCTACATTAGACAATCGAATGAAGAGTTGGGATTTAAGTAATTGGGCCCCAGATAAACATGAATCACACAGATCAATTGCCGTTGGCCATTAATCCCTTCGGTTTAGATAATCCACGTGATTTGGGTCTATCTGTGGCCAATCATAGTTTCGCTTCTGGCTTCTTAGTTTGCTGGCAACTCTATGACTCACATTAGCCTCATATACGTACCCCAACCCCCGCAAGGATATTTTTGACAAGAAACCAGTTTATTTTTTCTGGTGAAGGTGAACACAGGATGGCGGGGGCCGCGGCTAGCAAGTTCTATCGCACAAAATCGTTACTTTCAGTTTTCGGAATCAACATCGTGCTGGTCGCTGCCGTATGCGCCGCTGATGCGCAAGAACGTCCGGCAGCCTCTCAACCCGTTCAACCCGTAACCCGAACGGCGGTTGATCGTCCGGTTGCTCCCACCTCTCTAGTACAACAACAAACCCTTCCCGGTGCGGCGAAGACGTCTGCCGCCCCTGCGCAGTTAACACTCGCCGATGCTATTCGGCTTGCAGTCGAAAACAACCTTGCGACGTTGCTAGCTCGGGAACAGCAACGTGCGGCTGGCGGAGTTGTCCAGCAAACAAGGTCCGCACTCTTGCCTAACATCTCCGGAACTGCGTACCAGGCGAACCTAACTGAGAATCTGGCTGCTCTTGGTTTTCAATCCGGCACATTTCCGGGATTTACGAACACCTTCATTGGGCCATTCAATAACTTCGATGCACGCGCGCGCCTGGTCCAGAACATTCTCGACTTCAGCGCCATTCGCAATTATCAATCGAGTCGAGCAGGCGTACGAGTTGCCGATTTTCAGAATCAACTCGCACGTGAGCAGGTGTCGGAAGCTACTGCATTGACATACCTCGAGGCGCTCAGAAGTGATCGAAACGTTTCGGCGGCGCAGGCAAACGTCGACCTGGCTAGTGCTTTACTTAAGTTGGCGCAGGATCAAAGAAATGCAGGCGTGGCAACTGGCGTCGATGTGACACGTGCGGAAACACGCCTGGCGCAGGAACGGGTTGGGCTCGCTCAAGCGCAGACCGCTGCCGAGCAAGCCCGTCTGAATCTCCAGCGGGTGGTCGGCGTGCCGCTGGGATCTGCGCTTGTACTTGCCGATGCTCTCGCGTTTTCACCTGAACCAACGCCACAGCCTGACGTCGCTGTTGCCGAGGCATTGTCGCATCGTGCAGAAGTTCTGATCTCTGAAGCGCAGGTGAGTATGTTGAATCTTGAAAGGAAGGCAGTGCGAGATGAGCTGCTTCCTTCTTTGCAGTTTGTTGGTGACTATGGAGTCAGTGGAATTACACCGACGAACACTACCTTGCCAACTCGACGTGTGGCGGTGCAATTGAACGTACCGATATTCAATGGAGGTCTTACACAGGGCCGGTTAACAGTAGCAACAGCCCGCGAGCGAGAGGCCGAGTTGCAGCTCGGTAGCATCAAAGGGCAGGTCGAAGAGGACGTGCGTCTCGCTTTGAGCGCGCTACGGACAACAGTCGAACGTGTAAACGCTGCTGACGAAGCTTTGCGCCTGGCACAACGGGAACTTGAGATGTCGCGCGATCGATTTCGTGCTGGTGTTGGGGACAATCTTGAAGTGATCAGCGCGCAAACATCTCTCGCAAATGCTCGGGAGGCACAAGTGGAAGCATTGGCTGTTTACAACGCTGCCAGACTCAATCTTGCCGCGTCGTTGGGGAGGGCTGAGAGCTTTAGATGGTGAACAATTTTCCAACTTGGATTGGATAGGTCCTATATGTCAAATAGGTCCTATATCACCGACTACCTAATAGATCATGAGCACGGTCATTGACGAAGAACTAGAGAAAAAGGGTGAGCCCGAAGAAGGCGAAGCGCCTCCCGCCGGCAAGACTGTTTTGATCGATGAACACGGGGATCCGATTCCGCCCAGTGACGCTCAACCACCGGAAGCACGAAAGCGTCCGCTGTATCGTCGTCCGGCTTTTTTGATCGCGGCAGTTCTAATATTTCTCGTAGCGACCATTGTCGGTATTCGCTATTGGCTGTATGCACGAAGTCATGAGTCTACTGACGACGCATTCATCGATGCGCACATTACTCAGGTAAGTTCCAAGGTGTCTGGGTATGTCGTCAAGGTTTATGTCGACTCGAATCAGCAAGTGAATAAAGGGGATCTGCTTGCTGAGATCGATCCTCGCGACTACCAAACTCGATTAGATCAGGCAAAGGCGGCACTCGCAGCCGGTGAAGCACGCTTAAAAGAAGCTCGCACCGGAGTTGAACTCACTCGAGTCAACACAAGGGCCAACGTGCAACAAGCAGCTGGCACAGTACAACAGGCTCGTGCCGGTGTTACCGCATCAAGGGCCCAGGCTGCAGCGGAACGCACTCGTGTCGTACAAGCTGGCGCTACGCTGGATACTGCGCGAGCGAATGTGCAACAACAACAGGCTCAGCTAAACGCTGCACAAGCCGAAGTTGTTCGTGCAGACGCCGACGTTGCTCGTTATCAGGAGCTCTACGACAAGGACGAAGTCTCAAAACAGCGTTTGGACCAGGCGATCGCTACAGCGCGTACTGCTCAGGCGCAACTGCAAGCTGCGCGTGACAAAATCGCGGCTGCAGCGTCTCAGGTAAACGAAATGCAAGCCGCGCGGAACGCGAGTGCGGACAACGCTCGGCGAGCTGAAGCGCAAATCGGTGCAGCACAAGGACAGGTCCGCGAAGCTCAGGGTCGTCTTGCTCAGGCCAACACTGCGCCTCAACAGGTCGCTGTTAGTGAAGCGCAGGCACAAACTGCCGGCGCTTCTATCGAACAACTTCAAGCCGCCGTGGAACAGGCGGAGTTGGAACTTTCATATACGAAGCTGTATGCGCCAGAGTCTGGCCGCGTCACACACAAGTCTGTCGAACAGGGAGCACTGGTGCAATCGGGTCAGCCGCTGATGGCGATTGTTCCCGGCGACGTTTGGGTCACCGCAAATTTCAAAGAGAATCAGATCGGACACATTCAGCCTGGTCAGCCAGTCGAGATCAATGTTGATGCGTACCCCGATAAGACTTTCAAAGGACACGTGGACAGTATTCAGGCGGGAACTGGCGCGCGGTTTAGTCTTTTACCGGCGGAAAACGCAACTGGAAACTACGTCAAAGTAGTTCAGCGTTTGCCAGTGAAGATCGTGTTCGACGAAAAACCTGACGCGCGCCATTTACTGGCGCCCGGAATGTCAGTCGAGCCTGAGGTAAAAGTCCGGTGAGTAGCGCAGGAAGGTCACTGCGTGCTCGTTTCAGCCGTCGTAACGCTGATGAGTCTTCCGCAGTCTGGACTCCAAGTTTCAATCCGTGGCTAATCGCCGCCGCCGTAATGTTGGCGACGTTTATGGAGGTGCTTGACACTTCAGTTGCCAACGTCGCACTACCTCACATCGCAGGCAATTTATCAGCAACAAATGAAGAAGCAACGTGGGTGCTGACGAGTTATCTCGTTTCGAACGCAATCATTCTGCCTGCTACAAACTGGTTGGGGCGCTTCTTTGGTCGCAAGAGATTTCTAATTATCTGCATCATCATCTTCACGTTATCTTCCGCATTGTGTGGTGCAGCAGCAAGCCTCGGAATGCTAATCGCCGCGCGCATACTTCAAGGGGCGGGAGGCGGGGCACTGCAGCCGATCGCGCAGGCCGTGTTGATGGAGAGCTTTCCCCAGGAGAAGCGCGGTCAAGCGATGGCCGTGTTTGGGATGGGTGTCGTAGTAGCTCCGATCATAGGGCCAACGCTTGGCGGCTGGATCACAGACAATTATTCGTGGCGCTGGATCTTTTATATCAACATTCCAGTCGGCATTCTTGCAGTGTTCATGGCAAACATCTTCATCGAAGATCCACCTTACATTCGTGATCAGCGCCCGGGAAGAATCGATCGATTGGGTTTCGCATTGATGGCGATCGGACTCGGTACGCTTCAGTTGGTCCTCGACAAGGGTCAGGAAGAAGACTGGTTTCAATCGCGTTTGATCACCACTGCGGCAATCTTCTCGTTCATTACTCTGGTGTGTTTCGTAATCTGGGAATTAAGCAGGAAAGAACCAATTGTCGATCTACGTGTACTTAAGAATCGGAACTTCAGCGTTGGCACAAGCATTATGACGATTATGGGTGTGGTGCTCTACGGCACGATTGCATTGCTGCCACTGTTTCTCCAGACGTTGCTTGGTTATCCGGCAGTGCAAAGTGGTCTGGCAGTTAGTCCCAGAGGTTTTGGGTCGATTGCATCAATGATTCTGGTGGGCCGTTTGATAGGTAAGATCGACGGACGTTACCTTGTGATGTTCGGCTTTCTCGTGCTGGGTTATGCCACCTATCTGTTTAGTGATATCAATCTCGTGATCTCATCGAGCAGTATCGTTTGGCCAAACATCATCAGTGGCTTTGCGATGGGTTTCATCTTTGTTCCACTTACGACCATGGCCATGGGTACACTGTCAAACGAACACATGGGAAACGCATCAGGAGTCTTTAATTTGATGCGGAACACTGGTGGAAGTCTGGGTATCGCAGCTATGACTACGATGCTTTCGCGAGGCGGGCAGATACATCAGGCGGCGTTGGTTCAAAACATCAATCCGTACAATCCGGTGTTGCAGGAACGCATTCAGCAAATCACAGGCGCGATGCCAGGCACAGGTTCGGCTGAGACTCAGCAAGCTTATGCCGCGATTTCCGGAATGGTGGCGAGGCAGGCGATGGTCTTGTCGTACATTGATAACTTTCGAGCGCTGGCGTTTCTGTGTTTTCTGTGCGTGCCGGCAGTGTTTCTGTTCAAGCGCGTGAAGCGCAAGGGGCCGGTGGCGATGCACTAATTCGACTGGATAACGTCAGGGAAGGAGGAGCAGAAGCAGTAGGCAGGAGCAGGAGCAGTAGGCAGGTTTCTTAATAATAATAGGACCTATCCGACCAATAGGACCTATTACAATCTTGCCTGCTCCTGCTCCTGCTCCTGCTCCTGCTCCTGCTCCTGCTCCTGCTCCTGCTCCTGCTCCTGCCCCTGCTCCTGCTCGTTTGATTTAACGTACCACCAACTGCGAATTCTCAAATCCTCTTCGATCTCGCACGATCGTTGGATTGCTCGGATCAACTAACCAGTTACCATCCACAATAAACTTGTATTGATAAGTTCCCGCCGGCAAAGGCAGTTTGCAAATCCACTCGTCACCCACTCGCTCAAATAAATACTGCGATTGGTTCCAACCATTGAACGTGCCGGCCACGGCGACGATTCTTGCCGTCTGGAAACCAATTAGTTTGAACACTACATTTCCGTCTCGACTCGGCCTTGGCAGTACAAGCCGGGGCGCAACTATGGTTGGTCCCAAACCGCGAACTATTAGATTCTTGACTATCCCGATCTCATCGAAGTCAAACGTGATGCGTATATTTGCAGATTCCGCATCAACGTACTCCACGGGTGATTCAGCTATTAACCTTCGCTTCTTCGTGTGAGAAGGTTTAAGAAAGACCTGTCCATCCTCAACAGTAATATCGAAGACGAAGTTTTCCATCACGGTTGGATCCGCGGCATAACGACCAACGAGCCGGTCCAGATTCAATGCGTGAGCGGAAACAAAGTTGGAGGGCCCTTCCGTGCGTAGCGCCGGAACATTGACGGGTTGTGTGGTCGCTCGTTCGTTCAAGTTTGCAATGGAGTTCGTAGCAGTATGAACTGCTGCGATGTCGTCAGAATGGACGACGACCTGGGCCAACGTACCTGTGACTTGAATGCCCGAGGCTTTCATGTGTAGACATTTTTTGACATCAGCATCAAAGCAGTCAGCAGCTTTTGAATTGGCTATTTGATTCTTGAGGCTGTGCGCAGCCTGCATTAGAGCGTTGTTGCTGTCGATCACAAAAGCATCCGCCGGACGCACTCCCGCAACGACACTAAGCAGCACACTGCCAACGATCACAGTCGTAACAAGGGCTTTGTGAACTGAAGATAACCGCCGTTGCGTATTGTCGTTTTGGATGCGCTCGAGGCGATGCTTCAGTTTGGAACCGCCCGCCGCTGATAGACCCGACACGTGCGATATCAGGCAGAGACGATAAATCTTTCGTAGAGTCCTGGCGTAAATATCAGCCGTTCCACTCCAGCACAACACCATTTCATCGCAGGCTTCCTCGCGTTCCTTAAGGAGACGTCGATCGATCAACCAGATAATTGGAGTGAACCAGAAAATGCAACACAGAATCATGTTGAGGTTGCTTACCAGATTGTCCCAACGAAGAACGTGACCCAACTCGTGCATCATCAGCGCTTCAAGTTCTTCATCACTAAGTTCACTGACAATTACGGTGGGTAGAAGAACAACCGGCACAAATACTCGCCACACGCCGGGTTCCTTTGCTTCGGGAGTGACTATCAACTCGATGCTGCGATCTATCTTCAACCATCCCTTCACCCGTTCCAGGGCTTCCCACTCACGTCCGGCGCGAATAATCGGACCGTTCTTTATTGCACGCGAAATTTGACGACGTCGCTTTAACCAGATCGCAAGGAATGTTACTGCTCCTGAGAGCCAGACAGCACATACCGCTAAAGGAATCAGTCGATTGTCGAAGGGTTTCGATGGATTACGGACAGGCTCTGTCGGGTATTCGAGTTGATCCACCGGAAGATAATTAGTCGGAATGACGATGGGTGTAACAACGGGCCGGATATAACTCAACGTGTTGGGCGAGTGCTGTGATTCGCTAACAAGAGACTGAACGTTGATGCCAGCTGCGCTGAGTGCGAGAGCGATTGTAGCGGAGGGGAGCGCGAACTTTAGCGATACTGCAAGCCACAGAACATAACGGCCTCTTGCCGATCCACGACGGAGTAATAGGGAAACAGCAAAGGCAATCGCAAAGAACAGCGTTGCCTGCCACAAATGATTGAATGCTGCACGCCAAATCCAGTTTGACCATTCAAGTAAAACAGTTGAGTAACTCATGGCTCGTTCTTCCCAGGTAACTAGCGCCCTCGCGTTTTCTTCTCGCTCTTATTTTCCGACGGCTCGGCGAGATCGCCTTCCAGTTCTTTGATGTCGTCCATCGTTAGCTTGCCAATTTCTACAAGGTGGGCCATCAACGGACGCGCAGAGCCGCCAAAAAGATCCAGCAATTCATTGATCAAACGGTGATGTGCAGCCTTTCGTGTGATAACCGGTTCAAAGACATGAGCATTACCGATCTTTTTAAGACGGCGGACTGCGCCTTTTTCTTCAAGGCGATAGACAATCGTTTGGACGGTGGTATAGGCAGGCCGTTTCTGACTGGGTAACTGCTCCTGAATCTCACGAACGGAGGCTGTTCCCAAATCCCACAACGCGGTCATCACATCCAGCTCGAACCGAGTAAGTTTGATGGGCTTCTTCTTAACCAAAAAATTGGAGGGTCCTTCCAAAAGTTTAATACTACAGTTGAGGGTTAACCTACGACGAGAGTAGTAGGGTAGTCAATAAAAAAGATCGGGTCTTTGATCTTCTTCCGCTGGAACCAAGACCTAAGACCAAAGGCCAAAGACCAAATCAGTGCTTCCTCGCGTTGACCACCTGACCCGCATAAATCATGTCGAACAAGTTGTCCGCTAATTTTGGCGCATCTTTTTTAAGGATCGCATATTCGCGAAGCGCGTTGTTCCGCGCGTTTAAGCCGAGGTAAGCAACTGCAAGGTTATAGCGTGCTTCGCAGTATTCCGGAGCAATTGCCAGTGCGTGTTGATAAGCAGTGATTGCGCGTTTGAAGTCGCGAGCAGCGTTATAGACGACACCGAGGTTGTTGTAAACCTCTGCATCACGAGGGTTCAATTTTAGTGCCTGTTCATACGACTCGATGGCTTTTTGATATTGACGGTCTTTGAAGTACGCATTGCCGATGTACCGTCTTGCCGCCTGCAAACCCGGATCAATCCTCAGGGATTCAGACAAGATCGCTATAGCTTCGTCGATACGTCCCTCGTCGATATATACAGATCCCAACGCGGTCATGGCCTGCGCATAGTGGCGATTAAGTCTAATCGCTTGTTCGAGCGCTATCGCTGACTTTGTGATCTGGCCTGTCTGGTAGTAGGTAATCCCAAGATTGTAATAAGCACTTGAGCAAGTGGGATCCAGAACAGTAACGGTCGTGAAGCATGAAACTGCTTTTTCGTAATCCTGTAGTTGCGAGTAGACCATTCCGAGATTCATATACGCAGTCGGGTAGTTAGGTTGAATCTTGATTGCGTTCAGGTAAGCCTTAATTGCCTGAGAATAGTGTGCAGCGAGGAAATTTGCGTAACCAAGATCGTTATGAAACTGCGAGACACTCGGCTTGATCTGAATAGCGATCGCGAACGTGACTATAGCTGCTTCATAGTCACCCTGTTCGAGTAGATGTGTGCCGGAACGGTGGTACGCGTCGGCTTCTGCAAGGTCCCGGGTTGCGGTTTCGTATACAGAAGACACGCGGGGTTGAGCATTAGTCACACCGCTCTGAATTCCAGTTACCACTATCAAGCACAGCAAGAAGTTCCCCATCGCGCGCCCCCGCTATTCGTTTTATTCCCTAGCTACTACAACTGTGGCGCACACTACTACAACTGTAGGTAATACGTCAATTGAATTGTTTGGGTAGAGCGGGTGGCGAGGTTGGCTAAAGCTTTTTGGTATACGAATGATCTCAGATCTCAGATCTGGATTTCCAGAATCTACCTCTTCGATCTGAGATCTGGAATCTGGAATCTGAGATCAGGGATCTGGGATCTATGATCGGATGAGTGAGTGTCACATCTGATAAGTGGAGAGAAGTGCGTCGTCACGCTCGGCAAGCTCCATGTCGAGAGTGAGATCTCGCTGACGATCCGCTGCAAGTAGCAGTAAGGCGCCATCGGCGTTAACTGGACGCGAGAAAAGATACCCTTGTCCATATTCACAGCCGAGCGCTTTCAGTTGGCGGCACTGTTCTTCCGTTTCAACGCCTTCCGCGATAACTTCCATGCCCAGGTTGTGAGCGAGAGTGGAAATCGTCTTTACTATGGCGTTGTCATTATCGGTCGTCATACGCATCACAAACGAGCGATCGATCTTGAGATAATTGACAGGGAAACGATGCAGGTAACTCAGCGACGAGTATCCTGTTCCGAAATCGTCAATGCTGAGCTGCACTCCGAGAGCACGCAACCTCTTCAGCATTTGAGCTGCTGATTCCGCATTTTCCATCACGACGCTTTCCGTAAGTTCGAGTTTGAGGAAGTGCGGATGTAGTTTACTGATGTTCAGAGCGCGTTGGATTCTTTCGACCAGGTCCGGCTGGCTTACCTGTCGTGCTGACAGGTTAACGCTGAGACAGAGTCCTCGATGCGCCGGTGATGTTGTTTGCCACTCCTTGATCTTCTTGCAGGCTTCTTCCAATACCCATTCACCGATCGGAACGATCAATCCAGTTTCCTCAGCAACCGGGACGAAGTCGGACGGAGTAACAATTCCTCTGCGTGGGTGGTTCCAACGGACCAGAGCTTCGAACCCGGAAAGGTGTCCTGTTTCTAACGCTACGATTGGTTGATAGAAAACAGAAAATTGCTTCTCCTCGACAGCTTGCCGCAGATCGCTTTCTAACTGTAAGCGAGAGACCGCGCGCGCGTGCATTCCCTGATCGAACATTTCGTATCTTGCCTTGCCGTTTTCTTTGGCTCTATACATCGCGATGTCTGCGTCGCGCAGAATATCCTCAGGACGATCGTACCCCGAGGAACTCGATGCGATTCCGATACTCGCGCTGGCAAAAGTCGAATTATGGTTCAGGTCGAAAGGTAAACTCAGCTCACCGTGAATTCGTTCGGATACTCGAACGGCGTCCGTGGTATCGACGATGCCGCTCAAGAGGATCGCAAACTCGTCTCCACCAAAGCGAGCAAGAGTATCAACCGGCCGCAGAGTGCGTTCTAAGCGTTCGGCAAAAGCGACCAGCAACAGATCGCCATAACTATGGCCAAGGCTGTCGTTCACGTTCTTAAACCGATCGAGATCGAGAAAGAGGACCGCGAACAGGTGGTCTTTGTTGCGTTTCGAAGTTTCGATTTCGGCCTTCAGCAGTTCCGTAAACATCGCGCGGTTCGGAAGGCCCGTTAATGGATCGTGGAAGGCGGCGTGACGGAAGTGTTCCTTTGTCTCCTCCAGGACTCGGCTTATTCGGTCTTGCTCGGCGATGTAGTTGTTTAGCTCCTGGACGTGGCGTTCAGCCTGCTCAGCTCGTTCATGTTCGAGTTCTGCCCGGCGACGTTCAGCTTCTTCAGCCTGGCGTGCAGAAGCTCGTACTTCGCGCATGTAACGGTCGTAGCTGAAGTAAACGATCAAGACGACTGGAATTGCGACCAGGAACGCCCAGAAGCGTGCTCTTCCGATGCTGCTGACTATGAAGCCGGCAGCCAGGGCACCGCCGAAGTAGCTGATTGAGATCCAAAGAAAGTTCTTAGTCCACATCTTCCAGATCGAGACATTGGTCTTCAATGCGGTGCCGATTGCGCCCAGACCGGTGTGAGTTAAATATTGGACAAGACCCATCAAACTTAGCCCGATGATGGCGAGCGAGACATCGTGATTGAACAGCTCAGTAGTTGGCCCAGAGACTTGTTGGAGAGCACTCGCTGTGATGCGAACAGCGCAGGCCAGCGCCGCACCACCAAATGCGACAGTGCGAAGCTTCTTGCTGATTCTCAATCCTGAAAAGACTCCGGCGATTGCGCCGAGTAGAACGGCCGCTTCACGACCGTACATAAGTAATCCGATGAAGATGAATGTATCGTCAACGGTGATGTTGATATTGATCTGAGGAATTCGAATCGCGACTCGCGATCCAATGAAAATTGTTGCGAGGGTCAGGATCAGAAAGTAGATGTCGATCCGTTTGAGCGGCAGGTTCAGACCGGCGTAGACGCACGAGAGCGTGCCGGCCCCAATCACTAGCCACATGTAACTGCGATATCGATTTTGTTCCGAGGCTGTCATTCCGCACGAGTAAGTCTATTCAAGATCCTAGAGCTTCGATGGTTTTCTGCTAACGGGGCAAATCTCCTTTATCGTGGAATCAAGTCTGGGTGGGAACAAGGCAAGAGAGGCGAGCTCGTAGTTCGAGCCCGACTTTTCAGAGCGAAGACCGTGCCAAAGCGTACGCATGATGTTTTGTTGAATTTGCTGAGGAAACTGATGAGTGTAACTGACCGCTCTTCGATGCTAGTCCGGGAGAACAAGGCAAACTGAACGATGGAATGGTCAAACTGCTGACAATGCCGGTCGAGTGACGTGGTGCTGAGACCGCAGGCGTCCCCGCTGCCCGCGTCGAAACAAAGGCTCGTGTAGGCAATGCGGGCAGGCGGGGACGCCTGCGGTCCCAGCACCATGGCGCGTAGTCTTCTCAAACACGATGACAGTGCTTTAGTGCACCGAATTGGTGGTTCGTTCATTAGAAACGCCGGCAAAGAGAAGAATTTATCACTGGCATTTAAGCATCGATGCAGGCACGGGTGTTGCTCACGAATGAGACGAACATCGACTGTACATGCGCAGAAATCAAGGGGGTAGGTCGTGGCGTCGTTATGGAGTTTTGGCGGTTTGAGCTTGAAGGATTTCTTCAGGCGAGTTTGGGCAGAGATTCAGGAAGATGATGTCTTTGGTCGCGCGGCACAACTGGCCTACTACTTTCTTCTGGCGCTTTTTCCACTTCTGTTTTTCCTCACTTCAATCATCGGCGTGGTGATTGGTTCGGGAACAGGTTTACGCCACAGTCTCTTTAACTATCTGAGTAAGATCTTGCCGGGGTCGGCCTTCAATGTTGTTGACACAACGATGTACGAGGTGTCGACGGCGAGCAGTGGGGGAAAGATCACGTTTGGAATTCTGGCAGCATTGTGGGCAGCGTCTAATGGAATGGGAGCGATCACCGAGGCCCTGAATAGCGCCTACGATGTAACGGAATCCAGACCCTGGTGGAAACAACGAATAGTTGCGGTCAAGCTGACAGTCATTCTTTCGGTTTTGATTATCGCCGCATTATTTCTTCTGCTTTATGGGGGGCGCTTGGCTGACGGGCTTGCAATGCATTTTGGTTTTAGTGATGCATTTAGTCTGACCTGGAAAGTCATTCAGTGGCCGCTCGTGCTGGCCTTCATCTTGCTGGCGTTCGCCTTAATTTATTACGAAGCGGCGGACATCCGAGAACAGAAATGGAAATGGTTAACACCGGGGTCGGCCATCGGCGTAATCATCTGGTTGCTCGTATCATTTGGCTTCAAAATCTATCTTCACTTCTTCGACTCTTACAGTAAGACCTACGGATCTCTTGGCGCGGTCATCATCTTGATGTTGTGGTTGTACTTCACGGGTGCCGCAGTTCTGATCGGCGGTGAAGTTAATTCAGTGATTGAGGATGCGGCCGCGCAAGCCGGGGATCCGGAAGCAAAAGAGAAAGGCGAAAAAGCACCCCATCATTACGAGCATGGCACTCGCGACCGAGACGATCATCGATTACCAAAGGCAAGTTAGATCTCAGATTTCAGATCTCAGATCCCAGATCACAGCCGGTGTCCGCGTTATATTTGAGATCTGAGATCTGGGAGGAGATCCCGTGACCTCTCACTCTTTGTGATGTTGTATCGCGAGACGCGCGAGGTAAGTTGCGACTTCAGTTAGTCGAGTTTCATCGCCCGTAGGTGTTCGAGGTTCGGCATAGTACATGGCAAAGGACCCAAGAACTTTGCCCCGCGGTGAAAGAATAGGAGTTGACCAGCAGGCCCTGAGACCACTCGACGCGGCAAGGTCTCGATAATCCTCCCAAAGCGGATCAGTAAAGATGTCGGTAACAACTACCGGCGTACCGCGATACATCGCCGTGCCGCATGAACCCTGTTTAGGACCGATAGGAGAACCGTCCACCGCTTTAACGTAATGAGGAGCAAGACTCGGCGCTGCTCCGTGTTCGATATGATTGCCGTCCGCACTCAGAAGCAACACCGAACAAAACATACCTGGTGATTGTTCTTCGATTAGGTTAACGATCCTGTTGAGAACATCGCTGAGCGGTGCATTTGCTGCGATCATTTTCAGAACCTGATTCTGTCCGGCCTGAAAGTTTGGATCGTCCTGCTCAGCATGAGGAACAAACTTTGGCAGCTTTTGCGTTGGAGCTACCGAGGGATCCGTACTGTCGTTGAATGTTTCTGATTGTTCCAGATTGTCCATCGGAGTGTGCCTTCCTTGGGGGTCGCTATTGTACGCCCGGTTCCAACTGGAAACTAGCTTGAGAGGTTGGTGCGGAGTGATAGAAAATCTCTGCGCCCCCTTTGCGTTCTCTTTATTGACGAGCGATTGCGAAGCACAAAAACTCAGATTTGGAGTGAAACTTTCGGTAGAGTAAGAGAGTTGTCTTACAACAGTTCGAACGAAGGTGGTCAGGTTAAGTTCTATATCAAAAGGAAGGTGAGCTGATGGCAACAATTGAAAAGGCGTTTGGCTATCAAGGCGACAACATGAATCTTCCTGTTCAGGACCTTGAGACAGCTTTGCCTTTCTACGAGAATGTTCTTGGGTTCAAGGTACTCTCGCGAACTGACGCGCCACACAACGCAGCCGTTCTGGGCCGCGACCAGGTCCAAATTAGACTGGCAGAAAACGGCGGCGATTCCTCGCAGGATGGTTGTGCATTCCACGTCGTGGGTCTTGAGTCGTTGTTTGCAGAGTTCAAGGCAAACGGTCTGAAAAAAGAACTCTCCGATTTCAGTAGTGAGGACCGTGGAGACGATGTCTGGAGAGTTTTCTACGTCGTTGCCCCCGACGGTCTTTGTTACTGGTTCGGTGAGCGACAGAGTTAACTCAAGCTGCAGCCAACTACGCATGGCCGCGTCGGTGGGCGGCCATTGCGCAGATTGCTAACTCACGAACAACTCAGTTCGACCCTGGGAATAGTTCGTCCCCGGACTACATCAGTGTGTTCACCGACGTTTTGTTCGTAGTCGTCTGGCGATGCCAGCTGCTCCCAACAGCCCCGTGCCAAGCAGAATCATGCTCGTTGGTTCGGGCACCGCGCCACCAGTAACCGTACCTTGGATTGTTGTTGTTCCCGTTCCGGCTCCGCCACCCACACCTGTAACCGGCAACGCTATGGTGTAAACGGGATTAACCGTATAGGTGAATCCGCCAATGTTTACGCTAGTGGTGCTGAATGTTAGCGTGGCTATACCGGTGTTGAACCCGAGAGATCCACCAAGAGTTGCTACCAGACTTCCTGTCCCGGCAGGCGAAACCTGAAAAAAGTTCAGGGTGAAATTACCTGCGATGGCTGGACCTTGCAGGTTGGCTGGTACTGTCGTGGTAACAACGATATCACCAAAGCTGGTTCCAGCCGGTGTGTTTACCGGATTGGTTGTGCCATTGAAGGTGATAGTCGTAGTGCCGTTAACACTTGAGAAGTTCACAACGTTGGTCCCGCTAATGCTAAACACCCCTGTGGTGCTGAACGTAACGGGGTCCGCATTCGCTGCGACCGCAGTGAATGCTAAAAATCCAACGCAGAACAAAGGCAACAAGATTTTTCTCACGCGAGTATTCATATGTTTTTCCTTTGTCGTAAGGAGCATTAAAGATCAGCTCCCAATCAACAGGTCAGCACTCCCACTTTCGCTGGTGCGAAAGTACGTTTCAAATCACCTCAGTCCGGGGCATTCGTCCTGAGGCTACCTTCGCTTTCAAAACTCGACGGCTCGCGTTGACAACAATCGCGACTCATTGTTCTCCCGGTTAACGCACACAATGAACTGGCCGCACTCCACCTGTGTCGCCGTAACTCGAAATTGAGCAGGCTCAAATTCCGTTCGGGACTATTTGCCGCTTTCGGATCGGGGACGACCGCGATGATTCGAGGTCACACGAATGCCGCACTAGCAATCAAGTTGTTTTGGGGAAAGGTTTACGTCGGGGACCAACGAGAAGGGAAGGCGAGACAATAGGGCCAACTTTTGTCTTTTTTTTGTTCGATTTGTTTTTATTGCGTCTAAGTTGTGATTCGGCGAAATTTGACCGTCAGCGTGGTCCATCAGTCTTTGAACAACAAAGAGGTGCCGGGTAGAACCCGGCACCCTTTTTGGGTCTTACTTATGGAGTTTACTGCGAGGCTTTTTTATGTGTTAGCGCGTTACACGCGTCAACTGCCGTAGTCGGATCGATTGCGACATTTCCTTCGTCAATGTGCCGGATGATGCCGTCTTTATCGATCACAAATGTTGCGCGATTTCCAAAGCCTTGCTCCTCGTTAAAGACGCCATAATCCTTAACGACTGTGCGTTTGAAATCGCTGAGTAGTGGAAATGTTATTCCGAGTTGCTTTGCGAATTCACGGTTGGCGGGAACACTGTCTACACTCATTCCAAAAACCTGGGTGTCGGTTGATTCGAGTTTCGCGATATCATCCTGATACGCCTTCAGCTCCTTCGTTCAACCACCCGTAAACGCCAGCACATAAATCGCGAGTACGACGTTTTTCTTCCCTTTAAAATCGCTAAGCTTGTAGGTCTTTCCGTCCGTGGCCCGGAGCGTGAAATCCGGAGCTGGGTCACCAACCTTCAAATGTGTCTTGGCCGGAGGTGTCTGTTGGGCCAACGCATTGCCGCAAAGCACTGCGAGCAGCGCACAGCCTATCAACAATCGTCTGTACATGATGAGTACTCCTTGTCTGTGGAGATGGGTGTAGTTGCACTCGGCAATTTATGCACAACGTTCCTGGTAGTCAAGCTATTGCAATCGATGTGACTCATAATTAGAGCGGCGAAGGAAGCGACCGACTGACCTGGCTGTCCACACACCAGGGCACATATTTGGGTAAGGTCCAATCGGACGCTTCGTACTCCGTTCTAATTCGTGAACCAAAGTTGTTAATGAATGCGCGCCAAAGGTGAAATCTGTTGCTGCCTTGGGCCTTGTGTAGTACTTTGTTTGAGCCCCGGACAGAAGCCTCCTCTCAGTCGCGGCAGATTCAGAACGATGAAAGCGCGATGGTTAATTCTAGCTGCACTCGCCCTCCTGGTCGGGGTAGTAACTACTCGTCCACCCATTGGAATCGCACAGGGACCAACTGTGTCAATCAACATCGATGTCCTCACGAACCGCCGACCCATTAATCCAAATATCTACGGGGTTGCTTTCGCTTCAACTGCTCAGCTCGTCGACCTGAATGCTCCACTCAACCGTAGCGGTGGCAATGCAACCTCGCAGTACAACTGGCAGTGCAACTGCGACAATCGCGGAAGTGATTGGTACTTTGAGAGTCTCGACTCCGGCAGCTCAGTGCCTGGAAAACTAAATGATGACTTCATCGCCGCCAACAAAGCCGCAAATGCCCAGACCATGCTGACCATTCCCACGATTGGTTGGGTCGCAAAGCTCGGACCGAATCGCGGCAAACTCGCAAGCTTCTCCCAGGCGAAATACAACTACACGGCGCAGGCAAACGATTGGCAATGGTTTTCTGATGCAGGCAATGGAATTAGAAAGTCAGATGGATCTAGGGTCACCGGCAACGATCCCAACGATGCGAACACTCCCGCCAACTCAACCTTTCAACAAGATTGGATGCAGCATCTGGTTGGCGTTTGGGGCACGGCAGCGAACGGAGGCCTTCGTTATTACATTATGGATAACGAGCCCAGCCTGTGGCAGGAAACACATCGTGACGTACATCCGACCGGTCCAACGATGGACGAGATTAAGAATGACATCATTGACTACGCCGCGAAGGCCAAAGCAATAGATTCGTCAGCGTTGGTTGTAGGTCCGGAAGAATGGGGTTGGCCCGGATATTTTTACAGTGGCTTTGATCAGCAAATGGCCCCATCCGTTGGTTGGGACTCCTCAAAGTTTCCCGATCGCCAGGCGCACGGTGGCGCTGATTATCTGCCGTGGGTCCTGGACCAGCTGCACCACCACGATCAGCTGACCGGCCAGCGCAGTCTCGATGTCTTCACCGTTCATTGGTATCCGCAGGGCAGCCAGGCGTTGGGTTTGGGCAGCGAGGCATTCAATAACGATACCTCCGCCGCAATGTCCAACTTGCGAAATCGATCGACACGGTCTCTATGGGATCCAAACTATACGGACCAAAGTTGGATCAACAACAAGGTCTTTTTGATCCCGCGTCTACGCAATTGGGTCAACACGTATTATCCCGGATTGCAGATCGGCATTACGGAGTACAACTGGGGCGCTGAGCCTTCTATTAACGGAGCAACTACGCAAGCCGACGTGCTGGGGATCTTTGGTCGAGAAGGTTTGGACATGGCAACTCGGTGGACCACACCAGACAGTTCAACGCCAACCTACAAGGCCATCAAGATGTACCGGAACTATGACGGCGCGAAGTCAACGTTCGGTGACATAAGCGTTCTGGACTCGGTGCCAGACCCTGATTCGCTGTCCTCGTTTGCTGCAGTTCGCTCAATGGACGGCTCACTGACCGTAATGGTGATTAACAAGCACCTCACAAACAACGCACTTGCGGCTGTGAACTTTGCAAATTTCTCCGCAGCCGGAACTGCTCAAGCGTGGCAACTGACGTCCACGAATTCGATCACGAAGTTAAATGACATCAGCTTCAGTGGTTCGAGCTTGAATCTGTCTGCCCCAGCGCAAAGCATAACGTTGCTTGTAATTCCTGCAGCCGCTCCAACTCCGACACCTACACCCACACCTGCCGCGGCAGATCCAACTGTTTGGAGTTTGGCTTGGAGTGATGAATTTGACGGATCGGCCAACTCACCAATCGATTCGTCAAGATGGACCGCGGAAGTTGGTGGCAATGGTTGGGGCAATCAGGAACTGGAGTACTACACGAATCGCATCGACAACGCCTATCAATCGAATGGTTCGCTCATTATCAAGGCTCTTAAAGAGACATACACGGGTTCGGACAATGTGACGCGCAACTACACATCCGCGCGTTTGATTACCAAGAACAAGTTCACCGCAAAGTACGGCCGCATCGAAGCGCGTCTTAAGATTCCGTTTGGGCAGGGTATGTGGCCGGCATTTTGGTCATTGGGCGATAACATCGACTCGGTTGGTTGGCCCAGTTGTGGCGAAATGGACATTATGGAGAACATCGGCCGTGAACCTTCCGTTATTCATGGCACTCTCCACGGCCCGGGATATTCCGGTGGTAATGGATTGAGCTCCTCATTCTCACTCACGAACAATTCGCATTTCGCTGATGATTACCACGTCTTTGCGGTCGAATGGGAGCCGGGCGTTGTTCGGTTCTATTGCGATGGCATTCTCTACAAGACCAGAACGCCCGCTGATCTGCCGCCGGGAACAACGTGGGCGTTTGATCATCCGTTCTTTTTGATTTTGAATGTCGCGGTTGGTGGCAGCTGGCCTGGTAGTCCGGATGCCACGACAGTATTCCCGCAAACTATGTCAGTAGATTATGTGCGGGTCTATCAGCGAACGACGCCATCTACAACACCTGTGATTCTGGTCGAGGAAGGATCAAATCATGCCTTCGCGCTGGATTCGGTCACCCTCACATCTCATCCGTTTCATTTTACGAATCCAAACAACTTCAGCGGCGATCAACGGACTCGCCTATCGCTGCTCGTGGCAAACATCGATTTGCTTCCGGGAGATCAGGCTTCGATTGTGACTGCTCAAGCCAAGGACGCTCAGAACAATACTTTCGTTTTGCCTGTAGAAGCCGTAGTGAAAGTGCCCAACTTCAATTGGCTGACTCAAGTGATTGTTAGGTTGCCGGATCAGTTAGCGAACCTGAATCAGGTAACGGTCACCGTTACGTGCCGAGGGCAAACTAGCAATGCGGCGATCATTCAGATCGTTCCGTGATTACAATCTAAGACATTTGGACGATAATTAGTTCGATACTTGCGAACTGAAGAATGCGAGAGGGGAGTCAGGCATGATCGGTGTATTTGTAACGTTTCGCTACGAGGACAATTTCAACGAGCAAGCCGTTCAGGAAATCGCTGAGACCGCGCGCGCCAGGTTTGAGAACATGCCCGGATTGCGTTCCAAGGCCTTCACGGTGAACTCCGCAAAGCGTGAGGCCACGAATTTCTACGTTTGGGACTCAGAGGACGCAGCTAAGGCGTTTTTCACTGATGCACTTCTGGAGCGCGTAACGGGTCTGTATGGAGTACGCCCGAGCGTTGAGTTCGTGCAGATTGTCGCGCTAGTGGAAAACGATCGAACGTGACGCGGCCAGGCGTCCGCGTTGATCCCAACCGTGCATCTGCCTATTCCAGATTTTCCTCCGACTACACCATCCGAGCTGAACTCTGCACTCTACGCCGCAGGCAGTCTCCAACAGGGCGAGGTTGTTGGCGCGACGATCACAAAACGGTTTCAAACAACAGTCTCTAATCTTTGGTTCCTCGAAGTCGAATATGACGGGAGTTCTTCTGAACTGCCTCATCGTCTTGTCGTGAAATGGCCTCTGAAGCGGTCGCCGGCACCCGATCAAGGAATTCCAGAAGGTACCTTCTACCGTGAACTCGCTCCAATAATTTCATCTCCGCCAATCGTCCGATGTCTTGCCGCTGCCTCGCCAACAAGCAAGCAGCAATGGCTAATACTCGAAGATTTGCGATCGAGTCATTCGAATCCACCGTGGCCTGAGTGTCCAGGCGACGATCAGGTATATGAGGCTGTCGCCGTTCTGGCCCGATTTCATGCTAGCTGGTGGAACTCTCCTGGACTTGGCTCGACGGTTGGAACATTCCCCAGCGAAAAGAGTCTGCGCTCGATGGTTAACGACATCGCTTCCCACCTGCCAGGTTTGATTGATGATCTCAAAGAGGATCTACCAGTCTCCGATCGATCGATACTCGAAGCGGTCTTCAGCTCCTCTCTTCAGCCATGGTTTCGACTACTTGAACGCCGTGCGCTGACAGTCGTGCATGGCGATGCTCATCCATGGAACTTTCTGTTTCCGCGATCTGGAAAAGGCGCACCTTACCTTATCGATTGGCAACTCTGGCACCTTGATGTAGCTCTTCGAGATGTCGCCTTCCTGCTGGCGTTGCATTGGGAACCCACTGTGAGACGACGGCTCGAGATCCCATTGCTTCAGCATTATCACGAAGAGCTAATCAAGTCTGGCATCAACGACTACTCGTTCGATGAGTTGTTGCTAGACTATCGTCGTTGCGTCGTGCGAAACCTGACGTTCCCAATCATTCTTTGGTCACGCGGGCTGGCGCGTGAAGCTTTCCGTAATCGTCTCAACTATGCTCTTGCGGCCTACCGAGATCTCGATTGTGCGGAACTGTTGTGAGACCGTCGCCTATTAGTATGAGCAGAAAACCAAAGTGCGTCATCGTCTCGGGTAGGCCAGGATCAGGAAAAACTACTCTCGCGAGAAAACTTGGTGAACGATTGTGCATGCCACTGATAAGTCGCGATGAGATTAAAGAGGGTTACGTCAACACGTACGGACTCAAACATGACGAGCTTCCGGCAAACACTAATGGGTTGGTCTCCGAGTTGTTCTTTGGAATCGTCAACCATTACCTCGCGGGTAATATCTCGGTTGTCATCGAAGCGGCGTTTCAACATCAGGTTTGGGAGCCGAGGATAACTAAGATCGTTGAGTTGGCCCACGTCTCGATTATCTTATGTAGTATTGATGACGCAGTGGCGGCGAGGCGTCATCTCCAAAGAGGCTTAGAAAATCCAGATCGGGAGTTTTATCACGGTGATCGGCGAGTCGCCCATTACAGGGACACCGGTGAGATCCTATCTGCCGATAGTTATGCAGTGCCGAAATTCAATGTACCGACAATTCAAGTCGCGACCGATAGCGAATACGTTCCGTCGATTGATGAGATTCTGAAGCAGATACAGGGACGGGAAGTTTAATTATTGGTGGAAGGAGTCCGCACTCCGTAGGAGTGAGAATGTTTATAGAAATCGAACGAAAGAAGATCCAGGCACTCCTCTGGGAGTGCGATGTTGCGTCTTCGTTTTTATTTCTAACCGCTTATGACTCCCACTGAGTGTTCGTTGGTGTTCGCTTGGGGAACCTCAACTACTTCATCGAAGGTTCATCACGTAGATTTCAGAGTTGCCGTCGCGATTACTAACAAACGCGAGTTTTGAACCATCGGGCAAGCATGCAGGTCGTCCATCAACCGTCGGTCCGACGGTCAACCGTCTGACATGCGCACCATCCGAAGCGATCTGAAAGACGTTGGCCTTCATACCCATAGTCTCCACCATGAAGGAAATAGAGTTGCCGTGATTTTGAACCGCCGTTTGCCACAAGATTCGCAAGGTATTTACGTCGTATTCGCAGCGGATAACATCGCCGCCACTTCAGTGGGCTTCTGCGTTGACGGGGCTCCGCCTTTCCATAGTTCCAACATTATTGCCGGCGGACAATTACCCTACATCTTCATCGGCAATCCAAGTCGTTGTCCCGCGATTGAGGGCCCGCAGTTTGGGAACCAACCAACTCCAAATGACAACTTCGAAGGCGATGCGATGATCACCAATCTTACGCACGCTCTGAATGGCGTACTTACGAATCCTTTTGGTAACGGTTGGTATGATCGTTATGGCCTGGAGAACGCCGATAAGTGCACGGGCAGTTTTGACACGACGTACACCACGCCGAATGGGGCTCGCGCAAACCTGCGTCTCCACCAACGCGATTATCTAGTCGAACAGAACTGGGTAAATAACCGCAAGGGGAGTTGCATACAGTTTCCGTATTAACGAACCTTGTTGGATGCAATCAGTAGCGCAGTAGCGGGGCAGTAGCCCAACCGTAAGGGAGGGCTCACGGTGTAATGTTGTGATAGATAAATGTGAGCCCTCCCTGACGGTCGGGCTACTGCCCCGCTACTTTGAGACCTAACCGGTTTGCGGTTATAAACAAATCGAATGCCCGCGGAAACTCTGCCGAAATTAGATCTTTATCGCCGCATCGTGCAGGCGAAGTTGTTCATTGACGACAATTTTGCCGAGCCCATCGATGCGGGCGATATCGCCGACGAGGCTTGTTATTCCAAGTTTCATTTCATCCGCACCTTCAAAACCATCTATGGCCGAACGCCACACCAGCACTTGACGCATGTGCGAGTGGAAAAGGCGAAAGAGATGCTGGAATTGGGTACATCCGTGACAGATACGTGCTTTGCCGTAGGATTCGATAGCCTCGGATCGTTTACACGGTTGTTCAAAAGCCGCGTTGGATTCACACCTTCCGAATATCAACGGCAGCAGATCGAACGCAAAGAACAGATCCGGCAGGAACCGTTGCGATTTATTCCCGGTTGCTTTGCGATGCAGGTTTCAAACAATTCAGGTAGCAAGCCTTCAAATTAAAGAATAGCAATTTTCGACAAGCGCCCTTTATCGTCACGCGTTACATTCTTTTCATCACCAAATCTTGGAGGGAAACGAATGATAACGAAAGCGAACCATTTTGCGATCTTTGTGCTTGACCAGAATAGTGCCTATGACTTTTATGTCAACAAACTCGGCTTTAAGGTGAACACGGATGCCGTGATGGGACCAAAAGGACGTTGGCTCACCGTAAATCCGCCGAATCAACCGGACCTTGAGATCACCCTAATGGCTATTGACGACAAGATGATGTTCAATGGTGAATCGGCTGAAATCATGCGCGACCTGGTAAGGAAAAAAACTTTTGGCTTTGCCGTGTTTGAATGCGACGACATGCTCGCAACCTATGAAGAGCTGAAAGCGAAGGGCGTGAAATTCATCAAGGAACCAACAAAGGAATTTTACGGCTTCAACGCCGTGTTCGAGGACGATTCGGGCAACTGGTTTTCGCTGGGCGAGGCGAAAAAAGACCAATGATTGAAAGTCCTTCCCTGAAGGCGGTGAACAAACAGATGGCACAAACGAAAGAAGGAATAAGCAGCAAGAAAAAGAAGTTATCACCAGACCAACATGAAGAACTACTCAGAACCTTGAAAGCCCGTTTTGAGAAAAACATCACTCGCCACAAAGGTCTTGAATGGGCAGGAGTGCAGGCAAAGCTCGAGGCCAATCCTGAGAAACTGTGGTCACTCGATGAGATGGAAAGAACGGGTGGTGAACCCGATGTCGTTGGTCATAATCAGAAGACAGGCGAATACGTTTTTTACGATTGTTCAGCCGAAAGTCCGAAAGGCCGGAGAAGCCTTTGTTACGACCGCGAAGCGCTGGACTCGAGGAAAGAAAACAAGCCAGCGAACAACGCTATCGAAACGGCGGCATCGATGGGAATTGAACTGTTAACCGAAGAACAATATAGAGAGCTGCAGAAACTTGGCGATTTCGATACGAAGACTTCGAGTTGGGTGATGACACCTTCGCCTATTAGAAAACTCGGAGGCGCTCTCTTTTGTGATCGCCGCTACGATACTGTCTTCGTCTATCACAATGGTGCGGAGTCTTACTATGCAGCACGGGGCTTTCGCGGCTCACTAAGGGTTTAACTCTGTCTTCTTCAGCAATCGCCCTCGGTTGGAAGAGTGGAAAACGGTTTCGGATTTACAGCGAGATCCGATTCCCCGGGATTACGCCCGCGTTAATTCTCCAACGAACACAGACGGTCCATAATCATCAACTTTCTTCTGGGATAGGTCTTCGTTTCTAGCACTGCCGTAACAAAACGAATTCGAGTTGGGCCAGGTCGCTGCCTGGCTCGGGGAGCACGACTATCGATCTGAGTAAGGACCTCCAACTAGTCTTGAATGTCTCATCACCTTTTTTAAAGGGCGTGCAATCTCGTGTCGTACCGATCGTGGGAAGGGGATCCGTCAACAAGGTCTATATGGTGGAAGCACCAAACGCTAAACTTCTCGTCAGGATAAGCGATCAAAACGAGTCTTTGAACGAGTATCTAAAAGAAGAATGGTGCATTGAGAAAGCTGCCTTGCTGGGAGTCGCTGTAGCGAAGGTTCTTGATGTGGGGTTAATCGAAGAACGTGCCTACATGATTCAGAAATATATTTCCGGCGATGAAGGAAGAGATAGTAATTTTCCTAAGAGCGATATCTGGCATCAGCTCGGTAGATATGCGAGATTGATTCATTCAATTGAAGTGGCAGGGTTCGGACTGAAACTGCAGGATCTAACTCAAGGTGATTCTCGCGAATCATGGCTTGAATACCTCAACTACAATATTGAGAGTCTGAATGACGCCGATGAATTGATAGTGTTAGGAGTACTCACCAAATCTCAATCGAAAGTCGTCAGATCAATTTTTGCCGACCTGAAGAGCGAGTCTTTCGACTTCGGGCTTAATCACGGAGATCTTTCTCTGAAGAATGTGATCGTTGATGAATCGGGCAAGGCAAATTTAGTCGATTGGGGTTCTGCGGAGGCCAGCATTGTGCCGCATCACGACCTTATCCAGTTGTTGAAAATGAATATGATTGAAAATGATCCTGATGACGCTGCGATTCGGTCGTTTCTTGAAGGCTATGGAATGCCGCCATCTGAATTTGAACAGATGAGACCAACACTGGACAGCCTTTTACTTCTCCGAGCGTTTGATAAGCTTCGATGGGCGCTCGATTCCGGAATTGATGGATTGGAAAGCTACATAACTCATGCTAAGCAGGCGATGGAAAGAAAGTTAAACTAATCTTCAATGCTGTCTTTTCCTTACGCCGGTACGCAGTTGTTGTCCCAGCGCAGAATTACAATTATTATGTGCCCCTTAACTTAAAGGGTCGCCTTCGTGAAAGTATTCGCTTCAGTCGTTCTTGTCTTATTTGCCGGCATCCAGGCTGCAAACCTGGTTTCTGCGCAGGTCCGGACGGACTCTGAAAAGAAACAGGACTCTTCTACTTCGAACCAGACGGCCGTTAACAGCGCTCCTGAAAAGAAAACGGAAATGATCTCGATTGAGCTCGTGGGTGGCGGGCGTTTAGAAGTCGAAGAACTGAGAGAAACGAGCGAAGGTTTCTGGTACAAACGTGGTGGCGTAACAACATTGCTTGACCCGAAGCGAGTTGCACACGTAGAGCGACCATCGGCAAACCATACGAAGGCGACAAGTGCCCCTGCTCAAGATTCGCTGCGTTGGTCCCTTGCTGATTCAAAAAAGGTGGAAAACTTTTTCTTCACCAGATTTGGTCGTCCGCTACCAACATCGGCTTTTGGACAATCGGATATTCACGATCGTTGGGGCCTCGATCACCGGCAGGGATTGGACGTCGGGCTTCATCCGGATAGCCCGGAAGGCGTTGCCCTCGTTGACTTCTTGCGAACTGAGAAGATTCCGTTCCTGGTGTTTCGACACGCCATTCCCGGTGTTGCAACAGGACCACACATCCACATAGGATTTCCGTCACACCGGTACTTGCCTCGATAGTAACAGTACGACAGGCTTTGGCCTGTCGTTGCCACGTCCAAAAATAGTTGTAAATCAACGGAGACCGCGACAGGCTAACAGCCTGTCTTACTCAAGCCGCTCACGGAGATGGTGTTCGAAAATAATTTTTGAAGTCGCTACACAGAAACTTTGCTTCACTAAGGCCTATGCCGGCCACTTCAACCAGAAGTTTTTCATCAATTTTTGAGATCACTGGTTGACGAGTTCGCAAATTCCTTATCACCGATTCATTCTTAGCTAGAAGATTCGAGACGGCCCGCATCACTGCGTCAGCCTTATGATTAACACCTCTCTCAAACGAAAGCCCATGAATGCGATCCGCGTATCTCTGGGCGAACCATTCTGCAAGCCCTTCTTCCAGGACCGTCGGCGGCCAACCAGGACTCAGCACATGGACCGCTTCATGAGCAAGTTCCAACGAAGCAACCCAGGGCTTAGTTCTGGACTCGCGACTGAGATATATCCTCGTCATCCGCAAGGGCCGAAAGATAAAACTTCGCGAACTAGTGCACTCAGTAAGGCGAGGTATCGACAGTTGATATGAGGAATCTCTCGGACCAAACAGAAGTTCAGCCTCTTTAAGTATCCTCATCAGCTCCTGCATCAATGTTTGTTCATGCGAACGATCGCTTGCAGATAGAAAAACTTTTGCTTCTGCTTCAATCGCTAACAGATTCTCCATGATGCTCAGAACTCGCATTGACCTAACTATATAACCAGCTGAGAGATGAAGAGAAGGGTGTAGTCATTAGCATCATTGATCCGCTTCCCCATCGAACAGAAGCACCGTGACCGAAGACACGGAGGTACTTCTGTCGGAGCGCGGCCGTCCTTGGCCGCCCCCATCGAGTTTCGTTCGATTGTGACTTTCTCGAACCGCGGATTTCCCCCAGTGGGCTTTGCCTCAAAAGTCCAGTTTCATTGGATTCGGCTCTGCCAGCTGTTGTGAGGCATGGCTCTGCCCTGCCGTAAGCGAGCTTCAAAGTCAATTGGGCTACGCCCTCAAAGCTCTTGAACTGGAGATACATCGAGGGCGAGCCCAAAACCAATTATCGCTCGCGCACGGCAGGGCAGAGCCATGTTTCACGACAGGTGGCAAAGCCGAATTAATGCAAAGCTTTGCACAAAAAGTCAGATCGGGTTGATCTATCTCATTCACACCGCGGCTTTAGCCCGGTGACATGCTTAGCAATCAAAGCGCGAAAACCGTTTAAACGGTTTCTCTTAATCTAGAGCGATCTAAATCACCGGGCTAAAGCCACGGTGAGAATGAGAGTCAAAAGCGCTGGTGTTAGGTACTTTTTGTGCAACGCCTTAATGCAACTTAGACTTTTGAGGCAAAGCTCTCCCAGTGGTCAAAGCTGGCCTCTCGGGTCGTGGTGAGTTTCCTTCGCAGAACGCTTAGTCCACCACTGGTGTTGTCGGACCGGCATTCTTATTATCGGGTGCGGTGTCCACTGACGACTACCATTTCAGGGTTGGCGCCATTCTTCGCCATCAAGCGTTGAACGTCAGCCTCTCCTCGAGAGGTACGTAGTTCGCGGCCGTCATTGTCCCCAGCCTCCCATATCTGAGAAAGGAAATACTGATCTCCATACCGTCGGAAGACTAGCTTCGCTTCAGACTGAAGCGTTCCATTTCGAATTTTGTGCGTCAGAACTGTCTGACGCGTCCGTGCGTTTACACTGGTAATCGCCAGCCATTGAGGGCTATCAGAAGAGACGCGCCTGACAATATATTCGCCAGCTGGGAACTTCTTATCATTTATCTTGAATTCAAACGGTACGATCACGCGGAAGTAATGGCTGGATTGTGCGCTGACACTTTTGACCATCAGTGTCGCAGTGAGACTCAATATCGTGAACGCGACCAAGATTTGCTTTTTCATCTGTCCTCCTAATTTGTTTTTTCTTCAAACACCGCGAAGGACACAGTTTCGGCCCTCATACAATCGTCAGGTATGAGTTACGTGGCATTTCTGCCACAGTGAAAGGCCAGCTCACACGAGCGACTCGAGCGGTCGGACAACCAGATGCAGTCGTCATCACTGTCCTCACACCATACCGCGAGAAATGAGGCGAAAAGCTATCAAGATGCGATGCCAGGTCGGTCGATGTCTGGAAGCTTAATTTGTTGGAGGTGTTATAATCTGCGCAGCAAACCCATCGACGATTCGACTTCCGCAACAGACTTCCTTCATCAGCAGGTTTCTGATGACCACACCCTCGGCACATGAAGTAACGCAATTGCTATTGGACTGGAGTCATGGAAACCAGGCGGCACTCAATAGGTTGATTCATCTCGTTGATAAAGAACTGCACCGGCTTGCTCACCATTACATGCGGCGGGAGAATCGTGGTCACACTTTGCAAACTACGGCTTTGGTCAACGAAGCTTACGTGCGACTGATTGATCAGAGACAGGTGCATTGGAAGAATCGCGCTCACTTCTTTGCCTTGGCGGGCCAGCTTATGAGACGCATCCTGGTGGACCATGCGCGAGGGCGGCAATCCGCAAAGCGAGGCGGCCACGCGCAGCGGATTTCCTTTGACGAAGCGATGGTTATCTCAAACGAACCAGGCGTTGACTTGATAGCGCTGGACGAAGCGTTGGATAAGCTTGCGGCCATCGACGCTCGGAAAAGCAAGATAGTTGAGGCGCGTTTCTTTGGTGGGCTGAGCGTTGAGGAAACCGCAGAAGCGCTGAACATTTCGCCGGTTACCGTGATGCGTGATTGGAGTCTTGCAAAAGCCTGGCTCTACGACTCACTCAGTAAGAAAGTTTGAACCAGTTGATCCGTTTTGCGACCGCGAAGACCGACGCACTCTGAATTGCCATGAAGCCTGAACGGTGGCAACAAATCGACAAGCTATTTCACTCGCTACTTGGCCTGGAACCGGACAAGCGCGCGGCGTTGCTTGCGGAGGCGTGCGCTGATGACGAGTCACTGCGCGAGCAAATCGAAGCGCTGGTTATGGCTCACGATCAGGCTGGAGGTTTCATTGAGCGGCCGGCAATCGAAGTTGAGGCACGAGGAGTCGCTGCTGATGCCGAAACCGCCGAATCACAACGGGCAATCAGCGAATTAAGCGGCGAATCAATAAGCCATTACCGAGTCATTGTTCCGCTTGGCTCGGGTGGAATGGGTCAAGTCTACCTGGCACAGGACATCACGCTCGGCCGCAAGGTAGCAGTTAAGGTTCTGCCAACCGACTTCACATGCGACAAAGATCGCGTGCGCCGTTTTCAACAAGAGGCGCGCGCGGCATCAGCGTTGAATCATCCGAACATCATCACCATTCATGAGATTGGGCAGTTTGATGGCAGGCATTTTATCGCCACTGAGTTCATCGATGGCGAAACACTTCGACAGCGCATCGCCGAATCTCAGGCGCGCGTCGCGGGCGATAAAGACACGGCGCCTAAGCCGTTAAAAGTTCACGATATCCTCAATATCGCTATCCAGACAGCGGATGCTCTGGCTGCAGCACACGAGGCAGGTGTCGTGCATCGCGACATTAAGCCGGAGAACATCATGGTCCGGCACCGCGATGGCTACGTTAAGGTGTTGGACTTCGGTCTCGCCAAACTGACTGACACGGCGTCAGTGGATGCGGAGGCGCCAACAAGAACTCAGATCAAGACCAGCGCTGGAATGGTAATGGGCACGGTCAGCTACATGTCTCCCGAGCAGGTCCGTGGAGAACAGGTCGATTCGAGAACGGACATCTGGAGTCTTGGAGTAGTGCTCTACGAGATGGTCGCCGGGTGTAACCCATTTGGCAGATCAACATCTAGCGAGGTTATCGCTCTGATACTGGAACGAGAGCCACAGCCGCTTGTTCGATATGCGCGAGAAGTTCCGTCTGAGTTGGAGCGAATAGTGAGCAAGGCCCTGACGAAAGAAAAGGAGGAACGTTATCAAACGGCAAAAGACCTATTGATTGATCTCCGCCGCCTACAGCACCGTTTGGAAACGGATGCAGAAATGGAGCGGGCTGCAACATTAGGGACGGCTTCCGAAAGAAGAGTCAGAACCGACCTCACGTCGGCGCCTGTGGTGAGTACGAATGAGACTGCGGCGCCCACTTTTGCCGCGACAGCGCATCCGACTTCGAGCGCCGAGTTCCTGATCAGCGAGGTCAAACGTCACAAGGGATGGACGCTCGTTGTTCTGGCTGCTCTTGTCACATCGGTGCTGGGAATCATGTTTGGTGTCTACAGGTTTGCCGGCCAACGCCGATCAAGCAGCCGATCCCTGGAGGAGATGAAGGTCAGGCGGTTGACAAGCAATGGCAAAGCCGCGGACGCAGCTATCTCACCTGATGGTAAATACGTAATTCACGTCTTAGATGATGGAGGTAAGGAGAGCCTTTGGTTGAGACAAGTTGAAACAACCAGTAACGTTCAGATTCTTCCGCCCGCCGATGTGTCGTACCTAAACTTAACCTTCTCCCGCGACGGTAATTATATCTACTACGAAGCGTGGGATAAGAAGAATCCTTATACGCTTTATAAGATCCCAGTGCTTGGAGGGGCTCCGAGAAAGCTCGTTGACGGGCTTGATGGCACAGTGACGTTTTCTCCCGATGGTAAACTCATGGCATTTATACGTGGCGATCCATCCAGTGGCGAAAACGCGCTGCTAGTGGCAAACGCGGACGGCACCGGCGAGAGAACGCTGGCGGTGCGGAAAGAACCGGCAACTTTCGATAATTGGCCAAACGCGCGAAATGCACCTGCCTGGTCGCCTGACGGACGAAGCATCGCGGCGCCTTCTGGTGTTGGCGGCGATACCCCCTCCGAGAGCGTTATTGAAGTTCGGGTAGAAGACGGAGCGATGAAGCAGATAACTACGCGGACGTGGTGGCGAATTGATGCGGTGGAATGGATTCGTGACGGCAGCGGGTTAATAGTAAATGCTAGCGAGCAATCGTCAAGTCCGTTTCAGATCTGGCATGTATCTTATCCGTCCGGCCAGGCTCACAGGATCACCAACGACGCGAATGATTATCGAGGCGTGAGTCTGACAGCTGACTCGAAGGTCTTAGCCACAGTGCAGTCGGAGGTCCTCTCTAGTATTTGGATCGTGCCCCAAAACGATTCTCGTCTGGCAACACAAATCACTTCCGGAAGGTCTGACGGGCAAGACTGGGTTTCTGTTACGTCTGATGGCAGGATCGTCTATTCATCACGTGCTAGCGGGAATTACGATCTCTGGATCACAGATGCCGACGGCAGCAATCAAAAGCAGCTGACCGCGCATGGCGGCAACAATGACCATCCCGCGGTTACGCGCGATGGCCGTTATATCGTATTCATCTCCGACCGAGCGGGTAGTCCGAATCTTTGGAGGGTAGACATCGATGGGAGCAATCCTAAGCAACTGACGCCGGGCGAAGCATGGTATCCGGATTGTTCGAGCGACAGTCAATGGGTGGTTTATACGTCGAGACCTGAGGGCCACCTTTGGAAAGTACCGATTGACGGCGGGGAGCCCGTGCCGGTGACGGACTACTACGTACCAGGATCAGTTGTCTCGCCTGACGGGAAATGGATCGCGAGCCTTTGGCACGAGGATCCGTCGAAGATTGCGATCATTCCTTTCGCAGGGGGCCTACCCATCAAGCTTCTGGATATAGGATGGACCCGTGTGCATTGGACGTCGGATGGTCGCGCGCTGGCTTACGTTGACAGACGAGACCCGTCGAACATTAGCAGCCAGCAGGTAGATGGAAACTCATCAAGAAAGTTGACCGACTTCAAATCTGACCGGATCTTCAGCTTTGCCTGGTCACCAGACGGCAAACAACTAGCGCTTGCACGCGGAACACGTACTGATGATGTGATCCTAATTAGCAGTTTCGAAGGCCCGCATTGAAAAGGACGGGTGAATTGCACATTGATATGAACACCAGATCGCAAATTATGATCATCATTTTCGCGGCTTTGATTGTGACCGGATCCGTCAGAGCGCAAAGCCCTCTGTTGACTAATCCATCAAGTCTTAGTGAGTTTCCGACAGTTGAACAAGTTAGGGCGAGCACGAAAGGAACGGACGAGGTCGACAGCCACGCGCGCTTTATGGCTGCTCTTTGGCGAATAAACTCGATCATCATAAACGATCTCGTAACGGCGCCGAACGGCGGTAGGTTCGATATTCCTCCGGCGGCTGACAGAGTTCAAACAAGGTATTCGAACGCGATCACCAGACTCAGTATCGATCAAATTCCGGCCGCCGCACGCGATCCCAGATATAGACCGCTCGAAGATAAATACGAAAAGGATCCGGCCTTTCTGGATGCCTTGCTAAGGCAATTCTTTACGCCAGAGTTTCGCACCGCCTATTACGCCTGGATTCGCCAACCCGTACCACAGTTCTCAACGCATGCAGCACCGAGACCCAGCAAAGCTGGCGTGTCTGCTCCGGCCGCTGTGGTCCAATGTCCGAAGGTGGAGGTCTCGTGCCCTTCAGAGGTCGACGCAGACATGCCGATAACGTTCACCGCTTCTATTACCGGCGGCGATCCCGAAGCAACCTTCACTTACAACTGGACCGTTTCGGCGGGTACGATTTCAAGCGGACAGGGCACTTCGACGATCACTGTCGACACGACGGGCGTCGACGGACAGAGCTCAACCGCTACTGTCAGTTTGGGTGGTTATGATCCCAAATGCCAGCCGCCGACGCAGAGCGGTACCACTGGAGTAAAACCGAAACCCTGGCCACCGCGAAAGTTCGACGAATACGGCACACTAAGCCTGAAGGAACGCAACGAGCATCTAGATAATTACGCTATCCAACTGCAGAACGAGCCGCCAGCCATGGCGTATATCATCGTTTACGGTGGACGTAAGAGTCGTCCGGGCGCCTCGACCTCTTTGCTGAATATGTCTAAGGATTATCTGGTTAATACCCGGGGCATCGAGGCAAGCCGCATCATCACCGTAGACGGAGGTTATCGCGAAGCGTTGACCACCGAGCTTTGGATCGTCCCACAAGGCGCCACACCGCCCCAAGCGCATCCGACCGTAGAGCCTTCGGAAATCAAAGCCCCGATAAAAAAGAAACCGGGGCCGAAAAGAACCACGGTGAAGAAGCCGAGTTAATATTTAAGAAGCAGTTAAGTTCCCAGTTGGCGTCCAGAATTGAATATCTGAACACAACAGACCGACTTTCAAGACTCTGAAGTTAGATCAATGCAACGAATCTTAATCATTGGCGACGATCCAACTCTCAGCGTGACGATGTCTCAACAGCTTCAAACTTGCTCCATTGAGATTGCAGAGGGCAATGCTGATGCCCTCCAGCGTTTTCGTCAGCGCGCATTCGAACTAGTGCTGACCAATCCGCAGAGCTCGGTTAAGGAAGACCTTGCACTGATAAGCGAATTAGAGCGTATTCGGCCAGGTATAAAGACAATCATTCTGGCTCCGGCAGCAACTCCGGAAGATGTAATTGCTTCACTGCGAGCGCGCGTATTTGCCTGCTTTAGTTCTCCGTTCGACAAAGACGAAGTTGTGGCGATGATCTCAAAAGCACTGCAAGCAACTAATTGGCGTTCGGCGATCGAGGTTTTGTCAGCTGAGCCTAACTGGATCGCCCTGCGCGTCAATTGCCAGTTGCTGACCGCAGACCGTTTGGTTCGCTTCATGACTGAGTTCAGATCGGATCTGGCAGATTCAGATCGATCTACCTTACTGACTGCATTCCGCGAGATTCTTCTAAATGCCATGGAACATGGGGGCGCCTTTGATTCTGAAAAAGTGATAGAAGTTAATGCAGTTCGGACCAAGCGCGCGATCGTTTACCGCTTTCGCGATCCTGGACCCGGTTTTCGTGGCCAACCATTGCCGCACGCGGCTATCGACAATCCTGCGGACAATCCAGTTGCCCATATTGAGTTTCGTGAGACTCAAGGTTTACGTCCTGGCGGCTTCGGAATTCTCCTGGCTCAACAGTTGGTCGATGAACTAGTTTTTAATGAAATGGGTAACGAGGTCTTGCTAATCAAACACACGGCGTGATCTTGAATCAGAGGTTTTTGTCCAAATTCATTATGGACTCGTAGGCGTTATTGATTTCTTTCATTCGTGTTTCTGCAAGCACTTTGAACTCTGTAGCCAGCGAAGAAACTTTATCAGGATGGTAGAGTTTAACCATTTGCTTGTATGCGATCGTAGTTTCTTCACGAGTCGCATTGGCAGAAATTCCGAGGATCTGATGCGCTGTCTTGGCTGGCTCGCGCAGAGCGTGGGGTTCCGCTAGTGGTATTTTTTCGTTTGACTCTGCGCGAGAGGCTTCCATCAAATAGCGAAAGAGCGCCTCAATAGCTCTAGGTCGTTCAACTGCAAAGAATGCGTTCGCGCGCGGGCTTAGTATCTCGATGTAGATCCTGTCTTCATAAGCCCAGATTGAGTCGATGCTGGTCCAGCGCACTTCGAAGCCTGAGCCATAGTACGGATCGAATAGTAACCTTTCGTTAGTCAGTATCATTCTGCCGTCTCTTTGTTGAGTCGGTTTTGTTGCCGGCCTTGCAAAAGAAGCTTTGGCCTCGCAATGGCAAATCTCTCCCGGATTCAACTCAATTGACGGATTAGTCTGAGGCAGTCGCCCTTTATTAATATCTGACCATTGGCGCAAATCGCTGATCTCTGTGCGTGTCGCCTTCGCAAACTCTGATGGCACCCGCAGAAGACCCATCAAATAGTCGATATATTTCTCCTCATCCAGCGTCACCACTCCGTCGTCATAAGTCATTTCAACTGCGCGCTGCACCAGCGCTTTAGCATCGAGTGCTATGTAGGCGAGCGCCTCGGACAAATGAACATTTCGTTGAAGAGCCAGCGAAGTGAGCGAATGCCATTCTTGATCTGTTAATACCCCATCCTGCGCAAATCGTTTAAAGGCAGATCGAAAGTCTTTTAAGGCCTGGGACACTTGGGCGTCACAAACGCCGCAACGTTGACTGACATCACTGAAACTGCGTGAACTAAAAAGGCCAACTTTGGTTCCACAACGGCTACAGATAGGCATGGTGACCTTGTTGCTAAAGGCGTGTGAGACTTCTCGCCCATGATGATATGGAGCGGCTGTACTCTACTACTGATTATTC
>DASYPT010000039.1:0-11812 GCA_036006355.1 Pyrinomonadaceae bacterium
CGCGGTTCAACAGCTTCTCGGTTGAATCTGCACCCATCACTTGAAAAAGTTAGTTAGAACCCTGACTGGAAAATAAAAAACAATGGCCCTCAGAGAACGACTCATAAAAGAACCGGGACTACCCGGAGCTCAACCTAATAACACTCCGGAGCATGCTCCGCATAGTTTTCAGGAAATAAAGTCTCGTCTGCATCGGACGCTTATCAACCGGATGGACTTGACCAAGCTCTCTTCGCTTACACAGGAGCAAGCCCATGCTGAGGTAAGCCGCCTTGCGGAAACGCTGCTATCTCAGGATGCGATGCCTCTATCGGTCGCAGAGCGAGAGCGTCTCGTTAATGATGTCCAGCATGAACTCTTCGGCTTAGGTCCGCTCGAACCGCTGCTGGCTGATTCAACGATCTCAGACATCCTCGTAAATTCTCATCGCACTATCTACATCGAGCGAAGGGGAAAGCTGGAGCGAACAGACGTTGCCTTCAAAGATGACGAGCACTTGATGCGCGTCATTGAACGGATCGTTTCGTCTGTTGGACGTCGAATTGATGAATCATCGCCAATGGTCGATGCGCGCCTTCAGGACGGATCTCGTGTTAACGCAATCATTCCCCCACTCTCCATCGATGGGCCTGTGCTCTCGATTCGTCGCTTCGGCGCCGAGCCGTTAAAGATGGACAAACTTATCGAGTACAAAGCGCTCACCCGAGAGATCGCCGAAATGCTGCAGATGTGCGTTACGGCACGATTGAACACTTTGATCTCGGGCGGTACGGGCGCTGGAAAAACTACTCTCTTGAATGCATTGTCGGCTTACATCCCCGAAACCGAACGCATCGTAACGATCGAAGACTCTGCTGAATTACAGCTGCAGCAGCCGCACGTCGTACGCCTTGAAACTCGACCTTCCAACATTGAAGGCAAGGGCGAGGTCGCGCAAAGAGACCTCGTAAAGAACGCTTTGCGTATGCGTCCCGATCGCATTGTTATCGGTGAGGTTCGCGGCGGAGAAGCGATTGACATGTTGCAGGCTATGAACACTGGCCACGACGGAAGTTTAACAACCATTCACGCCAATACTCCGAGAGATGCGTTGTCACGGTTGGAGACAATGATCCAGATGACCGGTATGAATTTGTCAGAACGGGCTATGCGCCAACAGATCGCGTCAGCTTTGGACGTAGTTCTACAGGTCGCGCGCCTGTCAGACGGAACCAGGCGTGTAACTTCGATTTCTGAGATCACCGGAATGGAAGGCGACACTATCACGATGCAGGAAGTCTTCCATTTCGAACGCACCGGTATCAGCCCACAAGGTGAAGTCATTGGTCGGTTCCGACCCACTGGAATTCGGCCACGGTTCGCTGAAAAGCTGAAGGCTGCTGGCATGCAACTGCCTCGAATGTTCTTCGAAGAAATGTAACCATCATGCTAATAGCATTTCTAGTTTTCATCTTCGCTTTAGTCCTGGTTCTCGGTGCTTACCTGGCGGCTACGCATGGATCAGACGCCAAGCGGAAGCGCTTGCAGAAGCGATTATCTGAAGCCCTCCTCCACTCTGCGCACACCGAAGACGTTGAGGTTGTGCTCGCTCGGAATGAGTTGATGAGCGAGATACCCGTGTTGAATCAGGTAATGTTGCGGATTCAGACAGCGCTGCACCTGAAGCGACTGCTTGATCAGGCCGATCTGCAAATTACTCCTTCTCGGCTCATCATGTTTTCGGTAATGGCTGGAATTTTGGCTGCACTAGCGGTCTCCATCCTGTCGATCTCTCTACCGCTGATCATTTTGGGTGGAGTATCTGCTGCCTCCTTGCCATTCCTGCATGTTTGGTGGAAGCGGAAGAAACGTTTCGATAGTTTTCTCGAACTGCTGCCGGATGCGCTCGAACTGATGAGTCGTGCGTTGGGAGCAGGACACGCATTTTCGGAATCGTTACTAATGGTTTCCCAGGAAATGCCAGAACCGATCGGCGGCGAATTTCGAAAGACGTATGAAGAGCAAAACTTAGGACTATCTCTGAAGTTAGCTCTCGAAAATTTGACGGAAAGAATTCCTCTGTTGGATCTGCGGATGTGTGTGACTGCGGTTTTAATTCAGCGCGAAACAGGTGGAAACCTCGGCGAAATTCTGGAAAAGGTTGCTTATACCATCCGTGAGCGCTTTCGCATCATGGGCGACCTGAAAACGCTGACTACGAGTTCTCGACTGTCAGCCTGGCTGCTTTGCGGGTTACCGATTTTTGTAGCGTGCGCAGTCACGTACATGAATCCTGATTACATGGCAGTGCTCTGGAAGGATCCTCGCGGTCATTATCTGATAGCCGCGGCGTTGTTTATGCAGGTCACAGGCATGCTAATCGTCAAGAAGATTTTGAATATTAAGATCTGAGTTACGTTCAGTGAATTGTAGCGACTCACTGAGGACTCAATGAGATTTTGAACTTCCCCATAGAAGACTAAGAAAATGCTTCTGATAATTGCTGTCTCAACTTTTGTTTGTATAACGCTCGGAATGGTCGGTGTCTATTGGCTATTCATGCGGCCTCAGAGTGCAGCCACCGAGCGCTTGAGGCGACTAGGTCAAACTTCCGGCACGGCATCGGGCGGAACAACCGTCTCACTTGCTGACGACAATGCCGGCGAAAAATTCACGGAACGAATCGCTGAGCCGATCAATCGCTTACTTCCTGTTTCAGCAACCGAGGCTGAGAAGTTACAAAAGAAGTTGATGCACGCGGGGTTTCGATCCCGAAACGCACCTTTGATCTATCGCAGCATCCAGCTTCTTTCAATGGCAAGTTTCCCAGCTGCCGTGGGTTTAATTTGCGCAATCATGGCGCGTCCGCTGAGTAGCGCTGTCTTCTGGATTCTGGCTGCATTCGTAGTGGGATTCTTTGCGCCCCGTTACATTCTTGGTCGAATGATCCGCTCTCGACAATTAAGAATCCGATGGGGTCTCGCGGATGCGCTTGACCTGATGGTCATTTCAATTGAAGCGGGTCTCGGTCTGAACGCAGCGATGCTCAAAGTTAGTTCCGAACTAAACAAAGTACATGTGGATATCAGTCAAGAGTTTGAGCTCGCTAACCTTGAGATTCGTGTTGGACGTGAGCGAGAAGAAGCATTACGCAATTTGGCGGAACGAACCGGAGTGGACGATCTGCGCAGTCTGGTTGCAATGCTAATCCAAACAGATCGATTCGGTACGTCAATCGCTAAAGCCATTCGTGTCTTCTCGGATTCACTACGAACCAAGAGACGGCAACGCGCCGAGCAAGCGGCGCAAAAGGCAGCGGTGAAGTTACTGTTTCCGCTAGCTTGTTTTCTGTTTCCTACGCTTTTTATCGCAATTCTCGGCCCCGCTCTCATTCAATTGATGGATACGCTTGGGCATTTGTAAAAAGGAGCTGGAGCATGAACAAACGTAGAATCATAGCTTTTCTAATCGCATTTGTTGTGACCATCGGCGTAACGGCCATGTGGAGCGCCGCGACTATCGAGCGTGAAGGTGATCCGGATGTGAATGTGCTGGAAGACTCTGGATCCGAAGCCGGCACTGTGCCTGAGCAAAAGAAAGACGGCAACAAAGTAGTGAAGGTGCTTACCGCTCCCTTCAAAGCTTTCGGCCGGTTGTTCAAGCACAACGATCGAATTGAACGAATGACTGAAAAGGACGCCTCCAAGTTTGCATCAGTGGGCGTCTCAAAGACTGAAGACAACCGTTACCAGGCGAGCCAGCTGAACCCGTCGGCAACCGCAAAAGAACATTTAGAAGCCGGACGCGAGGCTCTGTTAGCCGGACGTCTCAATGAAGCGATTACTGAGCTTTCGACCGCAGCTTCTCTGGATCCCAAATTGACGGAAGCGCATAACCTGTTGGGAGTGGCGTACGACAAAAAAGGTTTTGCGGATCGGGCCAAAGAGTCCTACGAGAAAGCCGTGAAGACAGATTCTGATGATCCCGAGACCCTTAACAACCTGGGTTTCTCTCTTTATCAAAACGGCAACTATCGAGCTGCCGTCGATCGTTTGAAGCGAGCTGCAAAGCTGGCCCCAACTGATGAGCGAATTTTGAACAATCTGGGCTTGGCGCTTTGCAGGTTAGGTAAGGTCCAGGATGCTTATAAAAGCTTTACTCGTGCCAGTGGTCCATTGGTTGGCGCTTTGAATATGGCCCGAATGCTCGAGAGATTCGCGCGCGAAGACGATGCGATCAAGTACTACGAAATGGCACGCCAGGTTGACCCCAACAACACTTTCGCGCTTCGTAGACTTGCAGATCTTTATAACCGCGTTGGCAGAAGCGTTGAGGCAGAAAATGCTCGCGTCGCACTCGCGTCCTTATCACATGGATCCGGTGCTGTAGCTGGTTTGGAACGATAGCTCGAAAAGGAACTCACAATGTCGCAAACGACCATTCTGACACGCGCTGAGATCGAGAGCATGGGACCACCCATGCCTGAAGAGTTGGCTGACACCGGCATTGCAGAAGGCTTCTTATGCGATCTGGCATTGAAGCACGTCGCGATGCTGCCGGAGCCAACTACTACCGCAGTGTCGGAACAACTTCATCTGCCGCGGACTTTGACCGAAGACTTACTTCAGAAGTTATACCGCGAGAAGTTTATCGAGATTAAATTGCAGAAGACGGTCGGATCCACAAGGTACGCAATGCTCGACCATGGTTGGGATCGGCTGAGTAGACTCCTGCATATTTGTGGGTACGTAGGACCAGCGCCTGTTTCGTTGAATGATTACGCCCACATGATGCGCTTGCAGTCAATTCCTTCAGATCCGGCATCGATTGAGACCGTTCGTGAGGCATTTCATGACCTGGTATTGCCTGATTCACTTTTGCAAACTCTCGGGTGCGTAATCAATTCACGACGATCTTTGTTTCTAACGGGCCTTCCGGGAACTGGTAAAACCGCTGTTGCCGAGCGCATAAACGGCGCGTTGGCAGGAGCGATCTGGATACCTTACGCGATCGAGATCGATGGACAAATTATTCGCACGTTCGATTCACATTGTCACATTCAAGCTCATCCGGATTACATTCCAGCTGAATACGATCGACGGTGGATCATGATTGAACGACCTCTCGTGGTTGTCGGTGGTGAGCTAACTCTCGAGAATGCAGATCTTACCTGGAGCGAGGCGGCTAAGTTCTATGAAGCACCGTTCCAAATGAAATCCAATGGAGGCACGTTAGTAATCGACGACTTTGGTCGGCAAAGAGTGGCGCCTCAGGATTTATTGAACCGTTGGATTGTTCCACTTGAGAGGCGTGTTGACTACCTTGCCTTGCATACTGGAAAGAAGATCGAAGTTCCATTCGAGCAGCTGGTCGTCTTTTCAACAAATCTCGATGAAAAGGATTTGGCTGACCAGGCTTTTCTGAGACGAATGGGGTATCGCGCTCGTGTTGAGCCACCTACTCCCGCCGCCTATTTAGAGATCTTCAAGCGTCAGGCTCACAAGCGTGGAATTGTGTGTGACCCCCCTGTCCTGGAACACATTCTAGGCAAGTATCGAATCGAGCGCCGGCAGATGAAAGGATGTGAGCCTCGAGATTTGCTCGATCGCGCCACGGACATTTGCATGTTTGAAGCGCAAAAACTTGAGCTGACGCCACACATAGTCGATATCGCATGGCGCAACTATTTCGGCACATCCCATACGTTCGCTCCAGTTCAAACGGCGGAGACCATGATCGAGAGAACTCTGGCCGATCCGCTCGAGTTGTAAAAAAGGCGATTGTCGATAGGTCCTATACGTCATATAGGACCTATTTCCGTCTTGTTACGATGCGAAAAATAAACCACATTCGATCCCTGTTATTCGGCGCCGCTATCCTTTTGTCTTCTTCTCAGATATTTGCTCAAACTCCGGCCCAAACCCCCGACCCGTCTTCCCCCCAATCAGAACAAGTACGCCTGAAGCTCACGGATGGTACTTATCTCACGGTCGATGATGCGTGGGAAACTCCGCAAGGGATTTGGTACCGGCAAGGTGGGTTGAGCCATCTTGCTCCAAAAGAACGCGTTAAGGCGATTATTCGAGGCGAAGAACCGCCGCCTAAGACGAAAGCAAAAAGAAAGGACAAGTCGAATGACGGTCCTTTATATATGGAGCCGGTGTTAGCCGAGCCGGAACCTCCTAAAACTCAGAGCGGTGTGTTCGAAAAACCGGCATGGATCTATCTAAAGGGTGGAGCAAAGGTAGAAGCAGATAGTGCGACCGAATCCGCAGCTGGAGTTTGGTACCAGCGCGCTTCGATGTCCATCTTCATTGACCGAAGTCGAATCGATCGCATCGAGCTTGAAGATGTCGTCAAGACCGATCCGGGCAAGAAAGAAAGAGGCTGGAGCACAGGCAGTTCGAGACTCGACGCTCTAATCCGGCAGAACGGAATGCGGTATCGCGTAGATCCTTACCTGATCTTCCTGGTGATGGAGCAAGAGTCGCATTTCAACAGTCGCGTGGTCTCACCCAAAGGCGCGATGGGTCTTATGCAATTGATGCCTGGGACTGCGGCACGCTTTGGTGTTCGCCATTCATTTGATCCGGCGCAGAATGTTTCGGCCGGCACGCGGTATCTGCGCGAGTTACTGAATCGTTTTAATAATCGCGTGGATCTTGTCCTCGCGAGCTACAACGCGGGTGAAGGTGCAGTAATCAAGTTTGGACATCAAGTCCCGCCTTATAAAGAGACACGCAATTACGTGAAACAGATCAGCTATCGCTACCGTCGCAACACGGTGAAACCGAAAAAGCCGGGCCAGGCGGAACCCGGTGCAACCTCAGGGGGAAAATGATTCACAAGAGGTTCCGATTATCCTGGAAAAACTGCGCTGCTCAGCTATTACTGCTTGCAGCGCTGTCGGGTTCTTCGTCTACTTCATTCCTGGTACAAGCGCAGTCGGACGCCGTTCTCACCAACGCAGCCGTCGTTCGACTCGTTAAAGCAGGCTTCAAAGAGAAGACCATAATTGCCATCATCAACAGCAGACCAAATCGATTCAGTCTCGACACAGACCAACTGATTCAACTTAAGAAGAGCGGCGTTAGCGAAAGAGTGATAATGGCAATGCTCGCCTTTCGTGGCCTTGTAGCAGTTAACGATGATGAAGCGTGGGCTGATGATCAATTCTTTCGAGGATCGAGTATGGAACCAACGCAAAGTGACCCAAACGCCTCGCCGGGAACCAGCGCGGACATTTTTGGATCCGGAAGTAACTCCAGATCGTCCAGTCGTTCGCGTGGTGTACGTGGAGGCAATGAGAACGAAGGGAACTTAACTGGCTCAGCCACCGTCAGAATCATCAGGCCACCGGCCGAAGCCGGCAGCGTGCCGATGAAACTGGAGAAAGTCAAAACGCTAGATAATGATGGTGTGATTGCCATGATCGACGCAGGTTTTTCAGAAGGCACCATTATCAAGCGAATAGAAGATTCACCAGTTGATTTTGATTTGTCACCAGGCAAAGTTGCAGAACTCCACAAGCGTCGGGTAACTGATGCAATTATCGCCGCGATGACAGCGGCTATGGGCGATGCACCGACAAAGCAAACTTCTCGTCAACCAGAAAGAGATAACTAAGTGCAATGTCGCACGGACTTCTCGTAACACCAGTTCGCAAACTGGTGTGTTTTCTCATCCTGTCGTTTGCCTTTCTTTTCGTCCCTGGTGCGCGCGCGCAAAACGTTCAAACTCCCAAACCTTCACCCAGTCCCAGCGCAACGCCCGAAGATCCTGAGATTGATCCAGACGACATAATTTCAGTTAACACTAGCGAAGTCTTGCTTCCTGTAACTGTGCGCGACTCTACCGGCAGGTTCGTCGAGGGGTTAACGCGAAACGACTTTCGCGTCTTTGAAGAAGGATCGCCACAGCCGTTAAGCGATATTAGTTTGCGGCAAGTTCCCGTCGATGTCGTTTTGATGGTGGACGCATCATCATCGGCTGTTCAGAACCTCGACGACTTTAGCAGGGCAGCGGAAGGATTTGCGTCTCATCTGGAAACGGACGATCGCGTCAGCTTGATTCAATTCGACGACCGCGTTGTGTTGTTGCAGGATTGGACGAGAAGTCTGCTGCAGTTACGACGTGCATTACGAAGAATTGTTCCCGGTATGTTTACGCGCTTTCATGATGCGGTTGTGTTGGCTTCGAAAGATCAGAAACCCCGACCGAGTGCTCGTCACGCCATCATCGTGTTGACTGATGGAATAGACAATGGAGGTGCGACAAGTTTTGCGGTTGCGTTACGAACTGCTCTTCAATCTCAGACTGCTGTCTATGTGATCAGCAACACTGAAATCGAGCGTGCTGACAAACAACACCAGCTCGCACTTCTGCTCTCAGGATCAGAGGCCGCAGTGAAGTTCAATCAGGTTCAAATTGACAGTTTGCGATTGGGTCTGGCGGCACTTGACGCGAGCGAAAAGAATCTACAGGAGCTGACCAATGCAACGGGTGGCAAACTCTACCGGCCGAAGTCTTTTCAGGATCTCAACGCCATCTACACGGAAGTCGCAAATGAGCTCCGGCATCAATATGGCCTCTATTATTCACCTTTGAATAAGAAGCGCGATGGTCAATTCCGAAAGGTCAGAGTTGAGACTTCAGACCCAACTTATGTAGTTACTTCGAGAATTGGCTATTACGCTCCAGCCCGCTAGATCCCCTCGGCCAAAATGTCCCAAGCGAGCGTCTCACGCGCCGTCTGCGACATTAAGACACACAAAGATTCAGTTCTCCTGCTCCTCCTTCCAGCACTTCAAATCTCTTAACTGAGGAAATAATTAAAGTTGTCGGTTCTTTGGGCTTTGACGGCATAGTCATTGCCAAACGTTTTACGAAGATCGGTGTGTACGGGACTGCCGACCACATTTATTTCATATTCCCAATCGCAAATTCACGGAGGAACGATGCGACCTATCAAGTACGCGGAGAGAGGTTTGACCCTGGTAGCCGGGGGGCTTTTCAATGCAATTCAGTCAGTAAATAAATATAAGCCCAACGCTTCCTTTATTCCGAAATGGTCAGACAAGCCGCTGCTGAAATCCTGGCAGAAAAGCAAGCCAACACTGGGTTGGCCTCGAACGACCGACTCCCTTTGCCCCAACTGCGTCATTGAAGCTCGTGAAGAGATTCTGAGCGGTAAGAAAGATGTCACCGTCTTGATCAACGAGAAGGTTGGCGAGATCAAGGCCCAGATTATCGAACGTGATGGAGAGATCTGGATGGTTAAGGACTGTCCAGTTCACGGACATTTCGAAGATATGATGGCCATCGACTCGAAATTCCTTACTCATATCGAGAAGATGTTTCCGGGCCGAGACATCGATGCTCACAACGACGAGAAACTTCATAATCACGGTTCAAGCACAGTGAAGTATGGTCGTGGCGCAGTGTTGACAGTGGATCTTACGAATCGTTGCAACATGATGTGCGACCCATGCTTCATGGATGCCAATCAAGTTGGCTTTGTGCACGAATTGAGCATGGAAGAAATTAAGGAGATTCTCGACAACGCACTTACCATCAAGCCTCGGCGTCAAATGTCGGTTCAGTTCTCCGGTGGTGAGCCTTCAATCTCGCCGCATTTCATCGAAGCAATCAAGTACTCGCGCAAGGTTGGTTACAACAGTGTTCAGGCTGCAACTAATGGGATCGAATTTGCGAAGAGCAAAGAGTTCTGCCGGGAAGCCGCCGCAGCAGGATTGCGTTACGTTTACCTGCAGTTCGACGGAATCGGAAACGATGCGAACAGCCATCGCCAGGTTGGAAACCTGTTCGATGTGAAGATGAGAGCAATTAACAATCTTCACGAGGCGGGCGTCGAAATTGTTCTGGTTACTACGCTCGTAAATGGAATCAACAACGATCAAGTTGGATCGATCATCCGGTTCGCGCTCGACAATCCAAAAAAGATTGCGTTCCTTTCGTTCCAGCCGGTGTCATTCACCGGTCGTGACGAAGAGATTACCGCGCAGCGTAGATTGCAACAGAGGTATACACTTTCGCATTTGGCTCACGACGTAAAGAATCAGGTCGGCATCACTGAGCCAACCCGAGATTGGTTTCCACTTTCGCTGATGGGCGCGTTCGCCGATTTTGCGGACCTCGTGCATGGACCAGAAGCTGAATGGGGCCAGGTTTCATGCGGTTGCCATCCGAACTGTGGAGTCGGGACCGCAGTTATGATCGACAAAGAAACCAAAGAGATGCGACCAGTTCCGGAGTTTTTGAACATCCCGGGTTTGGTCAAAGACATGCAGAAGATCACCGACGCGGCGCGTGGCAAGTGGATGTCGAACTTGATGATGGGTCTGGCATTGTTGAAGCACTACACTCCATACAATGCGCCATCACAGTTTAGCCTCTATGAGCTCTTCAAGAAGTTTGACAAGTCGTTCGGCTTAACCGGCAAGGATTACGGCAGGGTCGATGGCGACCGAAAGACGCAAGACATCGCAAAACGCCGTTCCGATCGTTGGAACTTCCTTTTCATCGCCGGCATGTGGTTCCAGGATCTCTTCAACTACGATTTCCGCCGCACCGAAATGTGCATCATCCCTTACGGGACGCAGGAAGGTGAGATTTCGTTCTGCGCTTACAACACAGGAATTGGTTGGCGAAATATCATTGAGAACATGCACCAGAACGCGACAGTGGCAAAGTGGTATCAGGAGCATGGTCGCCATGAGATTTTTGCTGGTGGCAAGAATGTGGAAATGGCTGACCCGTCGCACAGTTTAATCCTCAATGAGGTGGACCTGACTCGGCCCAATAAGCCGGAGATGGAAGGCCCGAAGACGGCTCACGAAGAGGCGGTAATGATGCGTAAGCTTTACCAGGAGATGGTGCTGAAGAAGCAGCTTGATGTGAAGGAGGCGGATCAACCGGTTCAGATTAAAGGCTTGTCTCGTAAGAAAGAAGAGACAGCTGAAGCGGTGTTGGTGTAGTTCAGAGTTTCAATCAAACCCCGCGAGAGAGGTTATTCGCGGGGTTTTCTGTGCGAAGTTGTTGCAAATTTCGTCATTTATGGGCTTGAGACCGACAAAAGTAATCGGCAATAGGCAATCGGATATCGGCAACAAATGACCTGAGCTTGACCGGCCCTATCGTCCCCGTGTTTAATAAGCTTCAACTGATCGAATAGAAGGAAAGCAACTAACGAATGGCTATAGTTACTGTTAATCAAGGTGAGTCGATTGAGAGCGCGTTGCGCCGCTTTAAGCGCAAGGTCATGACCGAGGAGATTATCAAAGACGCAAAAAAGCATGCGTTCTTCATTCCTCCAGGTCAGAAGGCGAAGTTGAAGTCGGCGCTGGCCCGCAAACGGAATAAGAAGAAGGGTCGTATGCGCATCCCTCGCGACTAACTCTCCGGCACAACTCCAGGCCTAGTCTTTATCTCACCAGCCGTCTTTAACCAGGTCAGAATCGGACGCTTCTGAGTGAGCGAGCCGCCGAAACTGGAGTGTGTATGGTGGGTCTTAAATAATTAGCCAAATAGCTATGACGCGGATCTTGCTGACAAACGACGACGGTATCCATTCCGATGGGCTCATCAAACTTGAAGAAGCCCTGAAGCAGGTTGGCGACGTCTACGTCGTGGCGCCTGCTTCGGAAATGAGTGGCGCGTCTCACAGTCTCACGCTCGCGCGTCCGCTTCGTATCCGGCAGCTCGACGCCCGCCACTGGGCCATCGATGGCACGCCTACCGACTGCGTCACGCTCGCTTTGAACAAGATCCTTTCGGAAGACGAGCGGCCAAACATCTGCGTCTCGGGAATTAA
>DASYPT010000040.1:0-3474 GCA_036006355.1 Pyrinomonadaceae bacterium
TTGGGAACGGGTGTTCGGCCGGTCGTCTGTTAAGATCAAATTGCAGCCGTTCATCCATTTGAAAAGTAGAGACAGAGCAGACTTCCGCGAAGCCGCGGCGAGTTACGCCGAGTTTCTTGGCAAGGATCTCGAGTTGTTGTAAGGGCAGGCGAGTAGTCAGTTGAATGGGTCCAATACGCCCTATAGGTCCTATACCATTGAGCATTGACCACTGAAAGGAAATCTATGGATGCAATCATTTCCTCAATCAGCTCACTCTTTCACACTAACGACGTACTGTTTCATCGAGCGCTCGATGGCATCGACCGCGAGCATCTCATGCAACGCCCGCACGACGGATCGAATCCGCTCATCTGGATTGCGGGACATGCAATGACTTCACGCGGTTCGTTGACCAAAATGATTGGTGAAGACGTAGAGAACCCCTGGCCCGAACTCTTCAAGCGCGGCGCTACGATTGATTCGAATATTTCATACCCGGAGATTCAAGAGATCGTCTCTTCATGGGAAGGCATAACAGAAAAGTTGATGGCTCGTCTCAAGTTGCTTACGGAAGAGGAACTCTCGAAGCCGAGCGCCTTTCCTGTACCAACGGGCGATAAAACCCAACGCGGCGCGATTGTTTTTCTTAACTATCATGAGACCTATCACGTCGGTCAGATGGCATATCTGAGGAAATGGCTCGGGTATTCGCAACTAGTCGGTTAAGCGCACAGAATTTCCAGCTGTGCAGAAGAACATCTCCATATAACTTCTCGTATCCTTCAAAACAAGGAAGGAGTGATAGTCGATGATTTGTCCACGATGCAATTCAAACCAAACCGATGATGTGAAATTCTGCACTGTTTGCGGTGCGAATTTGCTGGCAGTTCGCCAGGCACTCGACGTACGGGAGGCGGGCGAAGACTTTGACTGGAGCAAGACGTGGCTCGCTGAAATGTTCATGTCGCACGCAGAACAGAAACGGCGGCGTGCGGCGATCGAAGTCGCTAGTGGCTTAACGCCGGAAGTTAAGCGCTACAACGAAATAAAAGCAGGTGTGATCACTACGAGCGTTGGTATAGCACTCGCAGCGTTTCTGTTCATATTCATGCAGGGGTTGGTCTTGAACAGTAACGTTACAAGCGACGCTGCAGTGATTCTTACCCGGCTTTGGGCCGTGGGTTTGATTCCGTTCTCTGTCGGCGTGGCTTTGATAATCAATGGCGTTGTAGTCAGCAAGAAGCTGGTCGAGATAGCCAATCGCGACAAGGATGTGAAGAGTGTTGGAGAAGGCGTCGGGCCACAAGCCCTGCGTGCTGCAAATACCAATGAGTTCCTATCAACACCTTTCAGTGTGACTGATCAAACAACCAAACACCTTCGTGTTTCGGATCAGAAATAGACAATGGACCGAATCAAGGGGTTAGAAAAGAATCAAGCGCCCTGGCACCTCCGATGGTTTTATGGAGTCATGCGCAAGATGTTTGGGAAGGACCTGACTCCAGTTAAGCAGCAGATGCACGTGCCTGGGTTAGTGTGGGGCTCGATTGGAATGGAAGCGGGCCTCAGCCGGAAACGAAAAGTTTCATTGCGTTACATTCAGATCGGCAAAGTACGGACTGCATGGCGAGTGGGCTGTCCTTTTTGAGTTGATATTAATTCTGCCGTGGGCAGGAAAGCAGGAGTGTCTGACGAGAAGTTACAGGCTTTAACCGGAAGTGACTTGTCTACCTTCAATGCAACAGAGAGATTGGTGATTGAACTTGCAGATACAATGGCAAACACACCATCAAACATCTCCGATGAGCTGTATGCGAAGTTGCGTGACAAGTTTACTGAAGAACAACTACTCCAGCTCGGCGCTCAAATAGCTTTTGAGAATTATCGCGCACGACTTAATCGAGTCTTCGACGTGGGGAGCGATAATCTCTATCATCCCGCCTCCTGATCAATGCCACACAAAACAAATGCTGTAAGGTTGCTCGATCAACTATCGATTGATTACGAACTCCGTGAATACGAAGTTGATGAAAGTGACCTATCGGCTGAGAGCGTTGCAGCGAAAGTTGGCTTACCACCCGAACAGGTTTTCAAAACACTGGTTGCCCGCGGTGATCGTAACGGCGTATGCATGGCCGTAATTCCCGGCAATGCGGAGTTGAACCTGAAATCGCTGGCGGCGCTCACCGCAGATCGGAAAATTGCTCTGGTCCCGATGAAAGAATTACTTGGCCTGACTGGTTACATCCGCGGTGCGGTGACTGCACTTGCTGCGAAAAAGGACTACCCGGTATACGTTGACGAGACGATTGAGTTGTTTGATGTGGTTTCGGTTTCAGCGGGCGCGCGCGGTTTACAATTACTACTGAAGCCTGAAGATTACCTGAGGTTGACGAAGGCCAGGATCGGAGGAATTGGTGAGACAAAGGACTGATTGTTTAGTAGTAGCATTTCTTGTTCGTGTCGATTCGTGTGATTTCGTGGGTCGCTCTTCTTGGCCGGCTAATACGATCCACGAAATCACACGAATCGACACGAAACAATAAACTCAGTTTAAGAGGCACTGGTAGTACGAGTCGACAAACTAGAGTTTGTCGGACACCAGGCTCTCCAATTCCTCTGGCGAGCGTGGCCAATCTTTTTTCAATAACTGTGACAACGCCCGATCTGCTAATAGCCTCCCGCCGGTCTGACAATTCGGGCAATAGTTCGTTTCATTTGAAGCATAACGAATGCGCTGAATTTTTGTGCCGCATCGAGGACATGGCTCTTTGTACTTGCCGTGTGTCGCCATATCTCGTCTAAATGCGGTAACCTTCTCGGGAAACTTCTCTCCAGTTTCTCCACGCAGACGCTCGACCCATTGAGTCAAAGAACTTTTCACCGCTGTGAAGAGCCGCTCAATTTCGGCCGTGGTTAACTTCTGAGTAAGAGCAAAGGGCGATAACTTCGCTTCCCAGAGGATCTCATCGGAATATGCATTGCCGATTCCGCTGAAGATGCGAGGATCTGTAAGGGCTCGTTTGAGAGTGTGGTTTCGAGCTAAGAGTGCTGACTCAAACTGCTGGAGATCGGCGTCAAATATTTCCAGTCCACCAGGGTCGAGCTTTGCCAATCCTTCGTTTCCTTTGACCAGGTGAAGTGAAGCACGTTTCTGAGAGCCGGCTTCGGTAAGAACGAGAGTTCCCGTCGCAAAATCAAACCATGCCAAGCCACGTGACTTTGCGCCCTTCGCTTTGTCCGAATACCAGTGCAGGCGTCCGGCGATCATCAGATGAAGGACTAGCCACAGTTCGTCTTTGAATCCAAAGCAAATCCGTTTGCCCAAACGTCGCAAAGCAATTACGTCTCGACCTTCGATCGCGCTAAGCGGAGGAACTGCCGTGCGTAAGAGAAACGGTGAAGCTATTCGGATGTGTTTTAGCGGCACACCCAGAATTCGTTTTTCCAAAGCTTCAATGTAAACGACGATATCGGGAAACTCGGGCATAG
>DASYPT010000041.1:0-68178 GCA_036006355.1 Pyrinomonadaceae bacterium
TGCGCAGCAAAGATCCAACCGTAAAAGCAAGGTGCGCACCCACCCGCTACCGCGCGGTGGTACTGACTGCCTGCCACCATCAAAATCTAAAATCTGAAATCTGAAATCCTATCTAGATCACCGTCCCATCTTTTATTAATGCGTTCTTCGGAATGATTATGATCCCGTCACGAATGTAATAAGACTTGTCCGGGCTGTCAGCTTCAACCACATTCGCTTCATTCAACAGTCGGGTGTTGGTTCCGATGCGAGCATTCTTATCGATGATGGCATGTCTGATTACACTTCCCTCTCCTATCCCCACTCGTGGAACTCCCTTCGTAAGATCCTGACGCATGTCTTCAAAGGTTTGATAGTAATCAGCCCCCATCATGTAAGCCGCATCCATCTGCACGCCTTTTGAGATACGACTCCTGATGCCAATCACACAGTTCGTAAGTTTCGAACCATTGATGATGCAACCGTCACCAATGATCGAATCGTTGATCTGCGATTCTTCAACTTTGGAAGGCGGTAGGTAACGCGCTCGCGTGTATACGGGAGCTTCAGCATCGAAGAGGTTGAACTTGGGAATCTTGTTTGTCAGATCCAGATTAGCTCGATAGAACGCTCCTATAGTTCCAATATCTTCCCAATAACCGTCAAACATGTGCGCTTGAACATGTCCACTCTTGATAGCGGCAGGAATTATTTCTCGACCGAAATCAACCCAGCTCGGATCCTCAGCCAACAAACTTTCGAGACGATCGTACTTGAACACATAGATTCCCATCGAAGCCAGAAACGGTCGTCGCGCTGCTTCGGCCGCGTCGAGCCCGAGTTGCGTTGTATCAACTTGCATTGATAACAACTCATCACCTTTTGGTTTTTCCTTGAACTCGATAATGCGTCCACTCTCATCTGTCTTCAATAGACCAAACTCACTTGCCGGCTTAGCCTCACAAGGTATGACTGAAACTGTGACGTCGGCATTCGAGTTGTAATGTCGCGCCAAAAATTCTCGATAGTCCATGTGATAAAGATGATCACCTGAAAGGATCAGGAGCGTGTCTGTACCCCAATCGCGAATATGCGGAAGCACCTGACGCACGGCGTCCGCTGTACCTTGAAACCATTGCGGACTCTCGGGAGTTTGTTCAGCAGCGATTATTTCTACGAAGCCGTTCGAGAAATGTGAAAAGCGGTACGTCTGTGCGATGTGTCGATTGAGTGAAGCTGAGTTGTATTGAGTAAGAACAAACGTTCGCAGCACGTCCGAGTTGATACAGTTTGATAGTGCTATATCGACGAGTCTGTATTTCCCACCTAACGGCACCGCGGGTTTTGATCTTTGCTGCGTCAGCGGGAATAGTCGATTCCCCGCACCTCCACCGAGAATTATCGCCAACAATTTTGAGTTAGGAGGCATTGTTCTTGAACCTATTTCAAATTTCAGATTTAAGATTTCAGATTTGGTCTTTGGTCTTCGGCTTTTGGTCTTTGACCGGCAGCATCGCTAGCGTTCTAACGCAGAGAGAACCTCGACTCGAAACCAAAGGCCGAAGACCAAATCTAAAATCTTAAATCTTAAATCTGAAATAACCTGCGGGATTACGGGGGAAGGATAGACGGAAAGCGAGGCTGCTATCAAGAATTAGTATGCAGAGGTGGTGGCTTGAGATGGTGATTTGCCGGCAGCCTCCTGGGCGATCTTGACACCTACACTGGCGCCAATTCTAGTCGCTCCGGCTTCAACCATCTTTCGAGCATCCTCGAGGCCTTTCACACCGCCCGAAGCTTTGACGCCTAGTTCTGAGCCGACAGTTCGTCGCATCAGGGCCACGTCGGCAACTGTCGCTCCTCCTTTGGAAAAGCCAGTTGAAGTCTTCACAAAATCTGCCCCTGCCTTTTTCGCAGACTGACAAGCGCGAACTTTTTCTTCGTCTGTCAACAGCGCAGTCTCGATGATCACCTTGCAAATCACGCTGTACTCATGTGCCACCTCAACGACTGAACGTATGTCGTGTTCGACTAAACAGTCGTCACCGCTCTTCAACGCGCCGACATTGATCACCATATCAACTTCGCGAGCTCCATCGAGAATCGATCTGCGCGCTTCGTAAGCTTTGACATCAGCCAACGTTGCTCCAAGGGGAAAACCGATCACTGTGCAAACAGGAATTCCGGTTCCCTGGAGATTGCAAGAGGCAGCGCGGACCCACGTTGGATTCACGCACACCGAGGCGAAACGATAGGTCGCAGCTTCCTGGCAAAGCTTCTTAATATCTTCATCAGTTGCTTCTGGTTTCAGAAGGGTGTGATCGACCAGACTGGCCCAGTCGCGTGCAGATGCAGTTTGCCCTAACACCAAGCCGATGCGCGCCGCACCGGCATCAACGATCCGATGCATCCGTTCAGGGCAACGGTCAAAGCATTCAGACGTGCAACCGCACATCGCTGCCTGCTCGGCACCGTCTCCGTTCAGACGTGCAACGATCGCATCGGTGATCTGTTCGATCAGTAACTCGTAATCGCCGTTCTTTGAGTAAGACATGATACTCAACTGCTATTCTAGCATTGTCTCTGCCCTTCCTCAGCGCCGCGAATTAGAACGGTGAGCGAAGCGACCGATTGACCTCGCCCAAACTAAATCAATGCCGCATGGTCACCGAGGTCAATCGGTCGCTTCGCTCACTCTTCTAATTCGCGGCGCTGAGGATATGCATTAACGTTGATACTGTTTCTCAACCGCATCAATCTTAGCAACGCGCTTGCGGTGACGGTCCTCTGTGAGATCCGTCGCCAACCACGCTGACACAATTTCACGCATCTCTTTGCTGCTGATCGTCTTGCTACCAAGACTTAGAACATTCGCGCCGTTGTGTTCACGAGAGTTTTTCGCGACCGCGACCGAGTAGCAAGCAGCCGCACGCACACCGGGAACCTTGTTCGCTGTCATCGCGCTCCCTACCCCAGCGCCATCGATAACAATCCCGAGATCACAAGTACCATTGGCAACTGCTCGAGCAACTGCATGTGCGAAGTCAGGATAATCAACTGCAGCTTCAGAGTCAGTCCCAAAGTCTTGAATCCGATGTCCAAGCTCACTCAGGAAAACTTTAAGTTCCTCTTTCATCTTAAAGCCCCCGTGATCACCGCCCACCGCGATGATCTTTGAAGCCTTTGAACCGCGCCGCGCAGGTCGTCGGACAATCTGGATTGCTCTCTCTTTAATAATGTCGGCGGCGAGGGGAGTTAAACGAGCATGTTCACCGATTCGGAGTACCGCACCGTTTTCCAACCCACGAACGTCGTCTTCGGTAATCACATTCTTCGATGATTCATCACGCGTGATCGCGTTCGATTCAGCAGCCTCGGGCGCCACCTGTACGAAACGACTCGCTGGAACAGGAGCAGAGGAACCTGACTCAGGTCCGGCTTTCTCGAGCACGTCTCGAACCAGTGCTCGTATTCGATCTCGAGTTTCGTCTGACATGTTGTCTTTGGTCTTGGGCCTTTGGTCTTTGGTCTTTGTGCTTTGGCCTTTGGCTTGGATGGAGTCAGTACCACCTTGCCGTAGCAGGTGGGTGCGAAGCTGTAGATCGCCTCGTTGATGATTGCGTACCCCCGCTACCGCGAGGTGGTACTGACCCCATCCAAGCCAAAGGCCAAACGCCAAAGACCTCAGGCGGCCACAGGCCTAAACTTCCCTCAAATCAAGCAGCTGACCGTCAACCTTCGCTACTTTGCCATCGCGAAATGTGAAGTCGACTCGTCCTACATAAATCCCACTCTTCCCAACCTGGAAAATCACAGTTTCCTTTCCACACGGTTGTTGTTGCATCACTGGCTTTTCCATGAATAGGTGAGTGTGGCCACTCGCGATGAAATCTATGCCGTCTACCTGAGACGCAACCGTGGTGTCAATAATGGCGCCTTGTCTCGGATGCTCCGAATAACCGAGATGTGACATACAAACCACCAGAGCACACTTCTCTTTTTGGCGTAACGTATTCACAACCTCACGGGCTGTTGTAATGGGATCGAGATAAGTGACACCTTTGAAGTTTGCCGGATCAATTAGTGATACCGGACTTATACCCAAGCCGAATAAGCCCACGCGGATTCCACTAACCGTCTTGACCACGTAAGGCTTTACGATTGCTTCCAGCGGTGTGCCTCTTACTTCATAGTTCGCACAGACAATGTCGAAGTTCGCAAACTTCAGGGCTGAAGCAAGCGATGCCACTCCGTTGTCGAACTCGTGGTTCCCCAATGTTCCCGCGTCGTAACCAATCATCGACATCGCTTTATATTCAACTTCACCTTTGAAGAAGTTGAAGTAAGGAGTGCCCTGACAAACGTCGCCGGCATCGATCAGGAGAGTGTTTGGATTTTCGCTTCTGATTTTCCGTACAAGTGTTGCTCTTCGAGCGACACCGCCCTTCCCCGCATATTTATCGTTCGTTGGCAAAGGATCGATTTGGGAGTGCGTATCGTTCGTGTGGAGGATCGTGATCTTGATTTCCGCACGAGAGGAAACCATCGACTCCGCAAAACTATTGCCGACGGCACGTGAAACCACGAACGCGGATCCGCAAGCGAATGAACTGGCCAGAAATTTTCTACGATTGATCATTGAGGTGGCGCCTGCGGATTCGTTGGACCCGGACCAATCTGGACGAACCGGTCATCAATTTTTGGTTTTATCGTGCGTCCTGCTGCAGTCTCCTCTTTGACGTAGCTCAACACCGCATCTCGAAGCGTTGTGTTCAGTGGCTTGACGTCTTTCGCTTCCTGGAGGACCGCATACGTTCCACTCTTCAAGTTGTAAAGATAATCGATTGTGACAACTGAATAGGTAGCACTCGGATCGATCGCACGCTCGTGATTCTGCAGATCAACTAACTTCGCACTGATTACCTCTGTTCGGTTTTGCGCATTCCAACGATACTGAATTCGAGCCCCTGCCTGTGGATCGCGCGTTCCGGCCTGAAGAATCTTCAGCATCTGCGCTCCAGTCAAATCGAAAACGAGCAGCGAATTTTCAAACGGCATTAGTTCGAAGATGTCACTCACGCGCAACTCACCCGCCGCTATTTCGTTCTTTCGCAGACCGCCCGCGTTCGTGAGCGCCAGCATGACGTTCTTCCCGCTTTTCTGATTCGCAACACGAAGCATTGCCGCGGTTACGAAATTGCCCACGGAACCTGCACCAACGGCATCCTTCTTCAAGTTACCTTCGAGTTTGCCTATAACCATGCTCAGCGCAGCTACCTTTTCACGATAAGGCGCTAACATATCTCTTACATCAGGATCGTCGGAGAGAGAGGAATCAACAACGGTCTCACTAACTCTGGCGCCAACCTTCGCCGGGATGTTGAGCGGCGTTTGTGCTGGGGTCGCCGGGCATGGTTCGATAACAGTCGACGATTGAGCAAAGACTGACGTGGAAGCGACGAAAAGACCCGTTAGAAAGAGGACTGTACGAAGCAGACGAGTCAGTGTAAACACTTCTGTTTTATCTCGGCAGATTTCGCTAATGAGCATTGACCTTAAAGGAAGAGCTTGAATAGTATGTCGCACCACACGGCACATAAGCAAACAGCTTAGCTTTCACAAACTTCAGCGCTTAAGGAGAAACAAGTTGGCTACTTCTTCCGCTCAACTGACCTCCGAGTTTAGCAATCCGAACATTGAGACTCTCATTTCAGAGGAACAAATTCGCGATCGCATTCAAGAACTTGGTAGGCAGATTACTCGCGACTACGCCGGACTAAACCCGTTACTTATCGGAGTCTTGAAAGGCGCGTGTTTCTTTCTCAGCGATTTAATGCGCGCTGTGGACACGCGTTTGAGTATTGAGTTCATGGCAATTTCCAGTTACGGATCTTCGACACGCACTTCGGGCGAAGTCCGTATCATGAAGGATCTTGATGTTCCAATTGAAGGGCGTCATATTTTGGTGGTTGAAGACATCGTCGATACAGGCTTAACGCTTTCCTATTTATTGGCAAATCTCAAGTCGCGCGGTGCTGCTACTGTGAAGCTGGTAGCACTGCTCGACAAGTTCGAACGCCGTCAAAAAGAAGTGACGATCGACTATCTGGGTTTTAAGATTCCAGATGAATTCGTAGTCGGGTATGGACTGGATTTCGCCGAACGATATCGAAATCTTCCCTACATTGGTGTTTTGAAGAATCCTGAAGTGTAAGGCGCCAAAACCGATTCTCACTTAATAGGACCTATATAGGACCTATCGGACCAATAAGACTGGATGGAGGAATAAAAGTGAAATTCCTTTTCGCGGTTCTTGCCCTGCTCGCATTTGGTTCTCTTGCCGCTGCTCAAGACGATCTTTCCAAAGTTGAAATCAAAGCCACTAAAGTTAACGGCAACATTTACATGCTCGAAGGAGCGGGCGGAAATATCGGTGTTTCTGTCGGTGAAGATGGAATCCTGATTGTCGATGATGAATTCGCACCACTCGCCGATAAAATCAGGGCGGCACTTAAGAACCTGGGCGAAGGTAAGCTCCGGTTTATCCTCAATACTCATTGGCATGGCGATCATACAGGAGGCAATGCACTACTTGGACGTGACGCGCCAATCATCGCTCATGACAACGTACGGAAACGGCTTTCTACTGAACAGCGTTTGGAATTCTTCAAACAAACGGTACCAGCTTCGCCAAAAGAGGCTTTGCCAGTAATTACTTTTGATCAGTCTCTCTCAGTACATTTCAATGGCGAAGAGATTCGTGTGATTCACTTCCCGCACGGCCATACGGATGGCGACAGCGTAATCTTTTTTACCAAATCGAACGTCGTTCACATGGGCGACGATTTCTTCGCGGGTCGCTTTCCATTTGTCGATCTTGACAGTGGTGGTAGCGTGCAAGGTCTGCTGAAAAATATCGGCGATATCATTCCTAAGCTACCAGAGGGGACGAAGTTGATTCCTGGCCACGGTCCGATCTCAACTATCGACGATCTAAAGGCCTATCACCGGATGTTGATAGAGACTACAGAAGTCGTCCGCAAAAAGATTGCGGCAAAACAACCATTGGATCAGATCAAGAAGGAAGGTTTGCCGGCAGAGTGGAAATCGTGGGGCGAAGGGTTTATCAAGACTGACCAATGGATCGAGTTGGTGTATAGAAGTCTATCCAAGCCGTAACGCTCGTTGCGAGACGTTTCAAGCTGGTTTGTTCAAAGACGTCATGTTTTAGAAAAGGGCCACAGGTCCATGAGAATGACGCAAATTGGATTTTTAGTATTAAGTGTCTTCTTGAGTGCTTGTGGCCAGACACCCAATCAGACAACTGCCAAAGTAAGCACACCCACAGTAACCACTAAAGCTACGCCGCAAGCAACGCTGGAGCTACGCGCCGGCGCAGCCTCCTATAATGACGGCGACTTTAAAGCGGCTCAACAACATTTTGAACAGGCTGCCAAACTGGATCCTGCATACAAATATACCCAACTCTTCTTAGCTGTCGCCTTAAACGCAGAATATCGTCCTGGCGATGCGTCACCGTCTAACATTGCCTTCGCTCAGAGTGCGATTTCCTCTTATAAGAACTATCTAGCTATTGATCCACAAAATGAACTGGCCTTCGGGTTAGTGGCCAATTTATACAGATTCCTTGGAGAGAAGGAACTACACCGAGCTTGGTTACTTGAGAGAGCTCAACTCGAAACAGCGCCAAAGGAGTTACGCGCGGATTGTTATCTCATCCTGGCTAGCCAGCACTTGCTGATCAACAACGAGAAGAATGACCTCGCAAGGAATAACAGCTTGCTCTCTGAAGGCTTGGAGTTGATTGAAAAAGCGATTGCTTTGAATCCCTCTAACGCAACTGCAAGTGAATATCAGGTATATCTACTGAGGAACAAAGCTGACGTAGCAAGAGACTTGGGACAAACAACGGATAGCACTCGTTACCGAAATCTAGCCGAGAATGCCCGACAACGCTTTGAAGAGCTCGACAGGAAAAGCCCATCGTCAGATCCCGAGGCAAACTACCAGCTAACGGGAGATGCGCAGCTTGACGGAATGCTTCCTGAGTTCAAACTGGAGTCTCTGCTAATACCCGTTCCCAGCAGCGAACAACTCGATAGAAAAAGAATATGAAGTCTTGAACTTGCGGGTAAGATTTCCAGGGCCTTCAAAAGTGAGCCTCTCGCTTCGCCCACGATTAGCTTTGCGCCTCAAAGACTCTCCAGAAAACTCTCACCAGCAGTTAATCTCAGCCCAAAGTTAACCGCAATGGTTTGACCGATGTCCGCCAGGGATTCTCGTGTTCCAAGGTTCGTTGACCGTGCTCTCTTTCCATAGACAAGCAAAGGCGCGTACTCGCGAGTGTGATCGGAGCCACGGAACGTCGGATCGTTTCCGTGATCGGCGGTAATCATCATCAAGTCGTCTTCACGCATCGCCGCTTCGATCTCTGGTAACCGGCTATCGAAGTGCTCGAGAGCCTTCGCGTAACCTTCCGTGTCTCGTCGATGACCATACAGCATGTCGAAATCGACGAGGTTTGAAAAGATCAGACCTCGCGTTTTTTCGTTTAGGGCCTTAATGGTCTGATTGATCGACTGCTCGTTGTTTTTCGCGGTGAGATCCTGAGTCACGCCAATCGAATCGTAGATAGAAGCGATCTTGCCGATACAGACCACATCAAGTTCTTCATCCGCAAGAGCCGGCAGGAGATTTTCTCGCGGAGGCGGCACAGCATAATCGTGGCGATTTTCAGTGCGATAGAAGCCCCCGGGTTCTCCGAGGAACGGCCGAGCAATCACCCGTCCAACTTTGTGCTCGCCATCGAGTATGCGCCGTGCTATTTCACAGATTTCGTAAAGCCTGTCGATGGGTATTACTTCCTCATGAGCAGCGATCTGAAAAACCGAGTCGGCTGATGTGTAAACAATTGGCTTCTTTGTCTTGACGTGTTCTTCACCCAGCACCTTGATTATTTCAGTCCCTGACGCAGGAATGTTTCCCAAGATCCCAGGCACTGAAGTCTCTCTTACAAAGCGATCGATGACAGTCGTCGGAAATCCGTTTGGATAAGTTGGGAATGCTCGCTCAAGAATAATGCCGGCCATTTCCCAATGACCGGTGGTTGTGTCCTTACCATTCGAACGGAGCGCGCATTTTCCGTATGAGCCAATAGGATCTTCAACTGCTGGAAGATTGGCCAGCGGTCGAATGTTACCCAATCCGTATTTTCGCAGATGTGGCAGGTGGAGAGATCGCGATTCGAGAATGTGGCCGAAAGTATCAGAGCCGGCATCTCCCCACTCGGGAGCATCCGGCATTGCGCCTATTCCGGCGCCGTCAAGCACGATTAGAAGGATTCTGTTGAAACGGGGCATGTCGCTAAAAATATCCACAGATTACGCAGATTACACAGATTTCTTTCTGAATATTAAGGGAAGCTCTCGAACTTAGATCTAAAAAGAATTCTGCTTAATCTGTGTAATCTGCGGTCGGACTACTTCGTCGGTGCGTAATATCCGTCACGCGATCGAATCTCTGTCTTATCCTTGAGGCCTTTCACCACCAGATGAATCGATCGAAATTTTCCATCACGAGCTTTGTTGGTCGGATAGTAACCGAGACTGTACAAAGTACCGATGTCTGCTGCGACGCGCGCAAAGGCAGCACGTGCGTCAGACAAACTCGTTGCGTTGAACGTCCGACCGCCCGAGGCCTTTGCCAGATCGTTCATCTCTCGACGCGCAAGATTGTAAAGTTCTCTGCTGATCGACATCCGTTCAAATGGACCCATCTGGCAAAAGTTCGTGTAGTCCTCGGCCTTCGCACGTGGAACGAAGATTTGGCGGTAACGTTGTAGTTGTCTTTGAGAAAGCGCGAGACGTCCATCGTCCTGGCAGTCTTTCATCAAACGATCTTCTACGAAGTCTTCCGTGTTCACCTGAATGAAGTAGCATGCAATCCCGGCCTGCGAAAGCTTTAACTTAGCGGAACCGAAATCGGAGTTGCTCGCCGAATCCACCCCATCGGTCAATGCAACAACGGCGCGTCGTCGCACTTGATCGGTTGGTGGATCACGAAAGATGACATTAGCAACTTTTTCGAGCGCGTCGTAATAGGGAGTGCCATTGCTGCTGCCGATGTTCTCAATTGCCTTAGTCAATGCAGTTCGGTCACTAGTCAGCGGTGACAAGACTTCCACCGCTGCAATTGGCTCCCTGCCTGTCTGTGTTTGATTGAAAGCAACTACGCCAACTCGATCACCTGTTCGTAACGCGCTCACAAAACTATTTGCCGCCTGCTGTATCAGGCCAACATCCTCGCGTGTCGAACCAGACGTGTCGAGAAGCAATGCGATTTCAAAGGGAGCATCTGTTGTCCCGAAGTTTGCGATTGCCTGTGGTTGCCCGTCTTCAAGAAGCTGGAAGTTCTCTGCCCGTAAGCCTGACAACGGGCGACCTGTGCTGTCGGTTACCACTGCTGGAACTGACACCAACTGAGTATCGACACGAACCACGTCGCCTTCGTCGACCTCTTCTGATGACGAGTTGTTCGGTTTCTTTTGATCTCCTTGATCGCTCCCGGAAACGCGTCTCGGTCGCTGGGTCTGTTGCGTGTCGGGCTGTTGCGCGCCGACCTTAATGATAAGCGTCCAGCTAAGCAAGACCGTGCTTGCAAAAACAATCAGAAGAGTGAGTTTGAACAAACCTCGACGTTTGAGTATTGCTGACATGGCTGATAAATCCGGATGGGGCTCTCTTTGGCGAGAATATAACTGTTAATACTACTGACTGCCAAACGCGCGGGTCGAGCATTCGAGAGGATGGCGCCGGCAGCGTGGGCCTGCGAGTTAGGTTCAGGCTCAATTGGTCGCCGGGGATGGAGCTGGCCGCTCGATTCTTGACTTAAACTTCTCGAGTAACTCAAATTGACGTTTGAGCGTTTCCTTGAATTCCAGCGTGTCGGTGTGATTGATCTCGTGCAGCATCGAATTCTGCTTAGCGGTCAGAACTTCAATCAAAAACGCTCGTTCCTCATCAGATATGTCGAGCAACATCGTCTCGGCTCCTGCGGTTGAGTTCACGCCTAAGGAAAAATAGCTCAGAAACTTATCGACACGTTAATGGTAGTGTCTGTTTCTGAGCTAACCCAGCAAAGTAAGTGGCGGAGCCGACGGGACTCGAACCCGCGACCTCCGACGTGACAGGCCGGCGTTCTAACCAACTGAACTACGACTCCGCAAATCTGTTGTCAACAATCTGGTAGGCACGGAGGGATTCGAACCCCCAACCTCTTCCTTGTAAGGGAAGCCGTCTACCATTGACGTACGTGCCTGTTTGAAGGAGGCCCTGTCGCCTTGCCTTCCTTAATTGAGACGGAAACTCCGTCGGAAAATGATTGAGTGGCACGCTCGGAAATTCAAATATCTACAGTCCGAATAAGCGAGCGCCATGCTAAGAGAACGAGATAGACGTGTCAAGCTAGCGTTGGATTCAAGTCATTGCCGATTTCCGATTGGCAATTGCCGATTTGGTCTTCGGCTTTGATCTTTGGCCTTTGAAAAATCGCCAGCGGCAACAAACAACGTAAGACCTAAAACCAAACGCCAAAGACCAATCGACAATTGCCAATCGAAAATCCGAAATAACGGGGTTTGTATATTTCCTACACATTAAAACAGCCACTTTTGAAAACAAATAACCACTTTAGCCTCTTGACCACGCGCTCATTTTGACTACAATCACGCCAACGGCGCATGTGGTTGCTGGGGTGAGGACAGTGACCAACAGAGGCTGAATGCCTCCGCCAACCTTGAGAGGCCGGTCCAAACCGGCCTTTCGGTTTTTCTACCCAATTTTTCAACATGATTTCCGTAGCAGAAGCAATTCAAATCGTTAAAGAACAAACTCGCAGACTCGCTACCGAAAAAGTAGCGATTCACGAGTCCTTAGATCGCGTATTAGCTGAAGACATAGTTGCCGACACTGATCTTCCACCTTTCAATCGCTCACAAATGGATGGCTATGCGGTTCGCGCGGAAGATACCAACGATGCGCCCGTCCGCTTGCGAATTGTTGGTGAGTCCGCTGCGGGGAAGGGTTGGCACCACCAGTTGAAGCAAGGCGAGGCTGTTCGCATTATGACTGGCGCGCCGGTCCCGGAAGGCGCCGATGCAGTTCAACAAGTCGAATTAGCACACGAGCTGAAAGACAATACCGTCGTTGAACTACTCGAAACTGTCGCACTAGCCAAGTCAATTGTGGAACGTGGCAGTGAGATCACTCGAGGTGAAACCATCCTCCGTCCCGGGATTGTTATCAATCCAGCAATGCAAGCTGTCCTCGCGTCATTTGGATATGCAAGAGTCGAAGTCGGCCGCAAACCACGAGTTGCTGTTATGGCAACCGGCAGTGAATTGGTTGCGGTGGACCAGGCGCCTGGTCAGGATCAAATTCGAGATTCGAATAATTACTCGATTGCGGCATATGCTCAACGTGCGGGTGCGGTGGTGGGACGTCTTCCCTTAACCGGCGACATCACGGCGGATTTGGCCACAGCGTTTGATAACGCGGCAAAGAGTTGTGATGTGCTGGTAACTTCAGGCGGAGTTTCGATGGGGGTTTATGACTTTACCAAAGCCGCTCTCAAGGAACTCGGCGCCGAGTTGTTTTTTGAACGAGTTGCGTTGCGTCCGGGAAAACCGACTGTCTTCGCACGTCTACCGAATGGAACACTCGTCTTCGGATTGCCCGGCAATCCAGTGTCAGTGTCTGTTACGTTTAATCTCTTTGCGCGAACATCACTTCTCGCTATGCAAGGTGCGAACGATCCTGCACTAACTGCGGAGAATGGTGTCCTCGCGAAGCCGGTAAAAGGCTCACTAGATCGCGAGAGCTATTTACCAGCTCAACTGACAACGAATGACGATGGAGAGTTGGTAGCCTTTCCGTTGAAGTGGGGCGGCTCTTCAGATTTCATAGCTTTCGCGCGCGCAACGACACTGGTAATCATCCCGGCGGGTGTAAAGATGATGAATTCAAATACGATCGTGAAGGTCCTGCGGCTGCCGTAAAACCGAGCAGTCGAATTAGAACGGTGAGCGAAGCGACCGATTGACCTCACTCAACTCGAAATCTCAGAAAGGGAAGGTCAATCGGTCGCTTCGCTCACCGTTCTAATTCGGATTCTTGTTTCACTCACATTCCGAGCATAAGCGTAAACAACAACACCCCAACTTTTTCGGCGTGCATCCCCGACGCTATGCGCTCGGTCAGACCGTTAAATCCATGGAATCCCGGTAAGCGCTCGATTCTGCCCGTGACTGCGCGATGGAAGTCTTTAATCCCATTGGCACCCTTAAACAAAGTCGTCAAGACGTAGTTGGTTTCGTGTTCTCTCTTTGCCCCCTGACCTACAGGTGTCCAAAAGCGCGCGATGATAAATCTCGCCAGGTCGCGCGCAAATTTCTTTTCGGACAATTTCAGACGCGCGATGTTCCAGTAGAAACTTGAATGAATAGATTCTTCCTGAACGATACCCATCACCAACTGTTTCAATACTGGATGACCAGAAAGCTCTCCAAGTTTTCGGTAAGCCTGGACTGCGGTCACCTCATTGATTGTGCCCCACACCATATGAGCCGCATGAAAGTGGCTGCCGAACGCCCTGCACGCATGATCCGTGACCCAGCTTCCAATCAAGTAGCTCTTGGGAATCTGTTTCATCGCCTCCGCTTGCCAGTTCTTCCCAGTCGGGTAACCAGCTTCTTCGAGAAATCGATTCAAGAGGTTCCCATGATGTAGCTCTTCTACGCTCCAGCGATCCATGAACTTTTTGATTATCGGATCCCTGCCTGTCGGTGTGCGCATCAACTCGCGGTAGTACATGTCGGTGAAGTACTCGATGTCGCGCATATAGAAGAGCACGGGAACGAACGCTTCGTTCAACTCATTATTCTTGATTTCGTCCCAGCGAATACTGTTGACGTATTCTTTCGACAATGCCCGCGGCTGTCTTTCGTACCAGTCTAGAACTTCTTTGTCCGTCTCAAACACGGGGGAGCCTCCCTCTTGGGCTTAATATAAGTTGGTAGATCTACGATCACGGCTGACGAATTGGATTTTTCGCACCCTCTGACCAACGCTAGTGATTATTACGAATGCTTGAATGAGACGAAAAAGTGACTAACCCTGAGTGTTGATTAAAAATAGATGAATTGGTGCGACCTGTCGAGAGTTTTTGATTTGCTTCGAGACTGCTTTCTGTTATCTACTTTTCCAAAATGAAACCTCTTTCACATGTCGACGAACACGGCCGCATCCGCATGGTGGATACGGGCGGAAAGGAAATAAGTTCCCGACGGGCGGTTGCCTCTGCACGAGTACTCATGAAAAGCGAAACGCTTGATGCTCTGCGACAGCACCGTAACCCAAAAGGAGATCCGCTGGAGACGGCGCGCGTCGCTGGAATAATGGCTGCGAAGAAGACTGCCGACTTGATACCGTTATGCCACCCCTTGCCGCTAACCCATATCGATGTTCAGGCTCAAATTGAAGACGCTGGCATCGTCTTAACCGCGGAAGTATCCACGAATGCTCAAACAGGTGTAGAAATGGAGGCGTTGACTGCAGTTTCAGTGGCCGCGCTTACGATTTATGACATGTGTAAAGCCCTGGACAAGTCGATCGTCATTACCGATGTCCTGCTGGAAAGTAAAACGGGTGGCAAATCTGGCGATTATCAAAGAAGCATTGGATCCTGAGAATTAGAACAAGCTTTGGAGTGCGGCGACCTTGCGCCGCTTTGTTACAGCGTCGAGTAAATGCTGTGTAACCTATAAAGCGGCGCCAGGGCGCCGCACTCCAAAGCCGGAACATCACTACGGCTTTCTGCGTTATTCAAAACGACCTTTAGATTTCCGGCCAAACGGTTCTACAATAGGCCTGAATTCAACAGCGCGACGACGGAGATTTCAAAATGAGAGTTAGCCTTTCAAGAGATGCACGTCCCCAGGCAATGACCCTTCTGGTTGCCGCCACTATTTCCGTACTTCTTTGGTTTATCCCGTACGCTGAGATCCTGGCTTACCCATTCCGGATCTTCGTGACGTTCATCCACGAGGGCGGGCATGCTATAGCGGCGCTGCTGACTGGGAATTCGGTAAGCAGCCTGAGTGTCGCGACCAATGCCAGCGGCGAGACCTACACGACGAAGGGCGGGCTAATTTCCCAGGTGCTCGTCTCAAGTGCAGGCTACATTGGCTCGATGGCCTTCGGCGCACTGTTGCTCGTACTAATCCGCAAGTCGGTCCAGGCCAGAATCGTTCTACTCGGATCGGGACTCCTGGTATTCGCACTGACAATCATTTATGGACTCTTCAAACCAATCTTTAGCGGTACTGCCTGGTCAGGAATTCCTTTCACGCTACTCGCCGGTCTGTTCATCTCAGCTGGGCTCGTTTTGATTGCGCGGTTTGCCAGCGCGCGTGTTGCAAGTTTCTTTGTCAGTTTCCTGGCGGTGCAGTGCGTCCTCAACGCGCTGTTCGATCTAAAGACCGTGTTCTTCCTTTCTACACCGTTTGCGTTGCCGGCTCATACTGACGCAGTGAATATGGCAATCGCTACCGGTATCCCTGCCATCTTCTGGGCAGCAGTTTGGATTATTTTAGCGCTGGGAATACTGTGGTTCGCGATGCGGCTGTATGTTGCAGGACGCGATAAGGGTTTCCAACCGGATCTGCCGTTCGAAGAAACACCAATGGTCTAGTCGCTGCTGAAAATGTCCGACGAACTTTAAGTTTGTCGTGGGTAAGGGTCACGTACGAGTTTGGAACCAGGCCTCGTGCATCCGACACACGAAAAACTAAAGTTCGTCGGACATTTATATTCCTCCCTCGATTTGCCGACCAAAACCCAACTACTACTATTCGCCGTAGTTCCATTTCAAACGTCGATTGTGAATTGAAGCTCTGCTCACTAGAATCGAGCACCTTTCGTAAAACCTGGGTTCGCAGTTCGCGCACTGCTCAATGGTGCTCATCTTCTTCACCACATTTGGAGCTGTGTTTGTCGCCGAGATCGTCGGCGACAAACTTCTTTACACAACGAGCGTGCTCGCAGCACGTTATCGCACCGTTCCAATAATGTTGGGTATGGCCGCAGCCTTTATGGCGAAGATGGGTGTAGCCGTGATTGTGGGCGAAGCCATTTCCCGGCTGCCAACGATGCTGGTTGCAAGTATCACTGCCATCAGCTTTCTGGGCGTTGCTTATGTGCTTTGGCGCAAGTCAGACACACCGAAGAAGTCCGAGAAGAGTCATACAACCAGTAAAGCAGCAATGCTCTCTTTCGCTGCAATCTTCTTTTCTGAATGGGGCGATGTTGGTCAGGTAACTGCAGCAACACTCGCAGCGCGTTATCGCTTGCCATTCATCGTTTGGCTCGGTGCTGTTTGCGCAATGATTACGAAAGGCACCCTCGCCACGTTCCTGGGAGCTGGAATTCGTCGTTGGATAACGCAACATGTTTCGCCGAGAGTTGTACGTTACGCGGCTGTCGCCCTGCTCTTATTTCTCGGTGTATTGACTGTGCTTGAGATTGTCATTGAGAGGCGTTGATCATTGATGGTTACGAAGCAGGAACGAAAAGTGGCGTTCCGTTTTATCGTCTGCCTCGGATTTGTCAGTCTGTTTGCGGATATGACTTACGAGGGCGCTCACAGCGTCATCGGACCACTTCTCAAGGATCTCGGAGCTACTGCAACTCAGGTCGGAATCATTGCAGGTTTGGGTGAAATGATTGCCGCGAGTCTACGTTTTTTCTCCGGCAAGTTAGCAGATCGAACAAGAGCATATTGGACGATTACCACTTTAGGTTATTTCTTGAATCTGGTCGTTGTTCCGGGATTGGCTTTCGCGGGAAGTTGGCAGGCAGCGGCACTACTTGTCGTTGCAGAGCGAACTGGAAAGAGTTTGCGTGGACCAGCGAGAGACGTTCTGCTTTCGGAAGCAACCGAGGTTGTGGGACATGGAGCAGGATTCGGAATCCACGCCGCAATGGATCAAACCGGAGCTGTTCTCGGACCATTGCTGGTCGCAGGTTCAGTAGCGCGGACTCATCATTTTGGACCCGCTTTCCTATGGTTAGCCCTGCCGGCAGCAGGTGCCTTTGTGTCGTTACTTTTCGCCCACGCCGTTAGTCCACACAAAGGCGCGCCGCCAACTCCACCTACACAACAAGAGCTGCCTTCTGTTTTTTGGATCTACGTCGCAGCCGCCGGCTTGCTCGCGCTGGGTTTTGTCGATTTCCCTTTACTCGCTTACCACTTTCAGAAGACCTCATTCTCCAAGCCCGAAGTAATTCCGCTCTTATATGCTGCCGCGATGGGCGTAGTAGGTCTGACTGCGCTCATATTTGGCCGCCTGTTTGACAGGTACGGCATTCAAGTGATCGCCGCGGGAATCGTAATTTCGTTACTCACACTACCGCTCGGATTTCTTGGCGGTACTGTTGGCGGTTATCTAAGCGTTGTCTGTTGGGCCACAGGCCTGGGAGCGCAAGATGCGACACTACGTTCTGGTATTGCACAGGTAGTTTCGATGAACAAACGTGGTTCCGCTTTCGGCGCTTTTAATGCTGTTTACGGGGTGCTCTGGTTTCTGGGAAGCGTAGCTATGGGAGTTCTCTACGACCGATCTCTGATGGCTTTGGTTGTATTTGGAATTGTGGTGCAACTCATATCAGCGGGCATCTTCGTTTGGATCAAACGTCCGTTAGCTCAGGTCGCGCGGCGGTGAGAATATTTGGACTAGCTGAGAACTGATACAACGTTCTCTATGAACGAATGAACGGTGGCAAGAACAGCGGGCCGGCTCTCGATTGTCAATCCCATCGCTACCACCGCCACGAGCACAAACCACGGTATCAGGCGAATCAGCGGCGCACTGGAAACCAGTGACTTCGGATCGACGAAAGCCAGTTCAACCAATCTCTTCACTCGCGCCTTAACGCCGCGAGTTTCTTCACCACCTACAAGGAATGCCGACGATGGCATCACTACTCGCTCGTCGGTTGGTATCAAGCGTGCAATTCGAACCAGGGCTGAGGCGAGGTTCAACGCCACGCTTGAACTCTGTTGAGCCGCATACTCGTCAGCTGCTTCTTCTGAAGCTTGACCCCACGCACGGTCGAGTGAACGACCACATGGAATAATCAGCAAAGCTGCTCGGCTCGCGCGAAGCAACGACCGTTTCAGATTGTCGCGTGCTGCCATATGCCCGTACTCATGAGCGATTGCCGCAACGAGTTCATCTCTGCTCAACGAGCGCAGAACATGCTCCGCAATGAACAGTCGAGGTCGAAGTGTTCCCACCACAGCGATAATTGGGAACGAATGCGGCAACCGGAACGCCGGGACATCAACACTGTCAAGTTTGACTGGTGTGGCGTCACGCAACCACTTCTTTAACAGCGACCTCGTTGCCTGCCATGAACATAATCCGCGCCATATTGCGAACGTTACGCCAATCGCAGAGATGGCTGCCAGCGCTCCCAGTTTCTTGCTCACGAATTCATTCGTTGTGTAGGGCTCGTACTCGAGGTACGACGGAATCATGAATGCCGCGATCCAGATGATTGCTATTACCGGTGGACCCATGCGCATCACGAATAGAAGTTCTGCACGTGTTCTGGCACTGCACCGTAGCAACGGTCGCTTGAACACATGCCACAGGCCGGCCGCTGCTGCCGTAGCGACGGCGTTAACCCCTAATAACATCGCCAGAACCAGAGTGATGCCGAGCAACTCGTACATGATTAACTCTTTCGACCTAGTTCTTTCTTCTTCTCCTGAACCAGACGATCGAGTTCGTCCAACAGTTCACGATCGCGTTGACTGATCGTGTCCACTATGCAAGCGAGAATTGGCTCAACTCCATCGGCGCCGTGCCCCAACAGTCCGTCGATAACATCCTCTTTAATTCCCTGATCGAACGTGTCGGGTGAAACTAATGGTGCGTAAAGAAATGCCCGGCCATCTTTTCGCCGTTCCAGCAAATTCTTTTTGAACAGCCTGTCGAGTGTCGTCATTAACGTGGTGTAGGCGATCCGTTCGCCAAAAGCCCGGTAAATGTCGCGAACGCTGACTTCACCCTGCCGCCAGGCTTCTTCGAGCACCTGACGTTCTAATTTACCAAGAGCAAAACAGGCTATCTCGCGAGGCCGCCTAAATCCGCGTAAGAGGAATCTGGAAGTCTTCATAGCTTTGGGATTGTCGGGCAAGCGTTGTGGAGTGTCAATCTGCTTTTGGTAAATGTATTGGTCGAATAAGTCCTATAGGTCCTATACGACTCTCTGACTTCCTCGGTTGGCATCCTGTCAGCCCTAAGCTATTATGCGAGGTTTACGACCACCGCAAGATTCGTCTCTGTGGAGTCGCCGCCAGGAAACATGCCGGACGAAGCCATCCAAGTCAGGGGAGCGAGGGTCAACAACCTCAAGAACATTTCGTTCTCTATCCCCATAAATCAAATGACGGTCGTGACCGGCGTAAGCGGATCCGGTAAGTCTTCGCTCGCCTTCGACACTATCTATGCAGAGGGTCAACGTAGGTATGTCGAATCGCTCTCTGCCTACGCCCGACAGTTTTTGGAAAGAATGGACAAGCCTGACGTCGATGAGGTACGCGGTATTGCTCCGGCAATCGCCATCCGCCAGAAGAATTCGACGCGTAATCCTCGGTCTACAGTCGGAACTCAAACCGAGATCTACGACTATTTGCGGCTGCTCTTTGCTCGTGTGGGACAAACGTTCTGTCGAGTTTGTGGACGACGTGTTTATCGCGACTCGCCAGAATCGATTGCCGATGAGGTCCTGAACAATCTGGCAGAGGGCACGCGATTTTACGTGCTTTTCCCTGCGACTGCCGGACTCAGCAGCAACGATATTGAAAGGGAGGAGAAGCGCCGAGGTAAGTCTGCTCGACAAGCTCAATCGCGTCAGCACGTAACTGCGCACCTAATGAGTTTGATGCAGCGAGGATTCACGCGCTTGTACGCTGACAAGCGCGTCGTCGAACTGAACTCACCAGACGACTATCACAAAACAGATTTCAAGAATGTCTGTGTTCTCGTTGATCGTCTGGTTGCCCGTGAAGACGTCCGTCAACGGCTGGTCGATTCGCTCGAGATTTGTTTTCAGGAAGGACACGGAACAGCGCTCATCGAAACCGCTGACGCCGAGTCAAAGCAGTTTCACTTCTCAGAACGTTTCGAATGCAAGTACGACCATACCGTGTATGCCACTCCTGAACCACGTCTGTTCAGCTTCAATAATCCTTACGGCGCGTGTCCTACATGCCAGGGCTTCGGGAACACGATCGGATTGGATTTGGATCTGGTCATTCCCAATCCAGGATTGTCTCTAAAGGACGGCGCCATCGAGCCGTGGACCAAACCGCAGCACGAATGGGCAATGAGTGAACTGAAACAGTTTTGCCGTGCTGAGAAAATCCCGATGAACGTGCCTTTCGTTCAACTCTCACGAGAAGACCAGCAAGCGGTCATAGAAGGTCGAGACGACTGGGCCGGAGTTCGCGGTTTCTTCGAGTGGATGGAAACCAAGAAGTACAAGCTCCATGTGCGCGTTTTTCTTTCGAAGTATCGCGGTTACACGCTGTGTCCTGATTGCGGCGGAGGCAGGCTTCGCCAGGAAGCGCGCGATGTAAGAGTTGGTAATCGGACATTGCCGGATGTTTGTTCGATGTCAATAAAAGACGCCGATGTCTTTTTTGCATCACTCGAACTGTCAATAGAGCAAACGGCAATCGCGGAACGAATCCTGTTTGAAATCAAGCGTCGCCTTAAATTCCTTGTTGAAGTAGGTCTTGACTATCTGACTCTCGATCGTCTCGCGTCAACTTTATCTGGTGGTGAAGCACAAAGAATTCAGTTAGCGACGAATCTCGGTTCATCGCTTGTCGGCGCGCTCTACGTTCTCGACGAGCCGTCAATCGGACTCCACCCACGCGACAATGATCGGCTGATCCGTCTCCTCAAAAACCTTCGCGATATAGGCAATACGGTCCTTGTAGTTGAGCACGACGCAGAGATGATGCGTGCTGCTGATCACATTCTCGACATAGGACCTTCAGCTGGTGAACTGGGTGGCCGTGTGATGTATGAAGGCGACTTTGCAGGCTTGCTGGAAGAAGAAGGTTCCTTGACTGCTCGATATCTTCGCGGTGATGCCGAGATTAAGGAACCGAAACAGCGTCGGACTCTGCAGAAACGACAGATTTCCATTCACGGTGCCTCGGAACACAACCTGAAAGCAATCGACGTTGATATCCCACTCGACATGCTGGTCTGCATCACGGGAGTGTCTGGCTCAGGTAAGTCGACACTAATTCACGATTGTATTTACGCGGGCTTGAAGAAGCTGCGGGGCGAGTGGCAAGGACATGTGGGCGCGTTTCAAAGGTTGGAAGGAGCACAGTTCATCGACGACGTGATCCTCGTTGATCAATCGCCAATCGGGCGCACACCTCGATCGAATCCAGTCACCTACATAAAAGTTTACGACGCAATTCGCGAAGTACTGGCGGGAACACGTGAAGCGCAGGCCCGCGGATTTGATCCTTCGCACTTTTCTTTTAACTTACCGGGCGGTCGATGCGAGGTGTGTCAGGGCGACGGCACGGTTACCGTTGAGATGCAATTTCTCGCGGATGTTGAGTTGGTTTGTGAGGAGTGCAAAGGGACCAGGTTCAAACAACAGATTCTGGATGTTCGCTATCGAGGCAAGAATGTTCATGAAATTCTGAACATGACGGTTCGCGAGGCCATCAGTTTCTTTCGTGAAGTTACAAAGATAACAAACCGTCTCAAGGTGCTGGACGATGTTGGTCTCGGATATTTGCGCCTGGGCCAGTCGGCGACGACACTCTCCGGTGGCGAAGCACAGCGAATCAAACTGGCTGCGCACTTATTGAAGCGAACTGGGGCAAAGACGCTTTACATCTTCGATGAACCAACAACGGGTTTGCATTTCGACGATATCAATAAGCTCCTTGCAGCGTTTCGCGCGTTAATTGAAGCGGGTGGGTCCCTGCTGGTCATTGAGCACAATCTTGATGTGATCAAGACTGCCGATCACGTTATCGACCTGGGTGCTGAAGGCGGGGATGCGGGTGGATATGTCGTTGGTGTCGGAACGCCCGAAGACATAATGCGAATACGAGAGTCGTACACTGGTAAGTTCCTGCGCGAGTATCTCGCCAAATCCAATGGTCGAGTTAAGGCATAGGACCTATTCAAAAATGTCCGATATGCTTTAGCTTGTCGTGTCGCAACCAAAAAGCCCGAACGTTATGAATGAGCCCTGTTGGTTGCGACACGACAAGCTAAAGCACATCGGACATTCTGACATGAGCGGTTCTTCCCTCGATCAACCTCGATCGCGATCGCCTATTTCCCTCCGCCGCCGGCTTCTTTACATCACAATCATCTACAGTGTCTTTCTCTTACTGCTCCTGGGAGTAGAAGTGATCGTCCGCCTCACCATGACTCCGGTCTCCAGTCTTGATCTGTTTGTTTCGACACCTCAGCAGAAAATGCAGGTTGCGAATTCACAACAGTCTGGGATTTTTGAAGGTGATCCACTACTGCTCTGGCGTCTGAAACCAAATCTTGACCACGCTGTCTGGGACTACACCGTCCTCTCAACAAACGCGCAGAGTTTTCGAGCCGACTACCCAATCGGTCGCAAAGAACACGGAACCTATCGCATCGTTTGTCTCGGCGACTCGGTTACGTTCGGCTATCGAGTGCCTGTGGTTTGGCCTGATAAGCCAACGGAGTACGATCCTGAGTGGCTTCCCTATCCGATGCTGCTGGAGAAGCAGCTCCGTGCTGCAAATCCCAATAGAAAGATCGAAGTGTTTCCAATGGCCGTACCGGGTTACACGTCTCATCAGGGACTTGCCTGGTTGCGGCGTGACATTGGCTGGTTACAACCAGATCTGGTTATCGCAAGCTTTGGTTGGAATGATGTTAGTTTCAGCGATGTGCCGGATAGGGACGCGATTCGTACAGACTGGTACCCTGTTGCGGTGCGATGGCTGATTGATCATAGTCAGGCGTTTGCACATGCAACGCGTTGGCTTCGCAGTAAAAACCAGCCTGTCGCGCAGAGGCAACCCGTCAAGCCGGTAACGCGCGTGTCTGAACAAGAGTACCTCGAGAACTTCGGGGAAATTGTTCGACTGGTCCGTGCCAAAGGCGCTGGACTCATCGTTATCGGAGCGCCTTATCGCGACATGAAGACGAATCCACCAGAAGCTGCGTTAATGAAGCAGTACCGGGTAAGCCTGAAAAGTGCGATGGAGCAAAAACAAGTTCCCTATCTCGAGGTTCTCGAGCTTACAGAGGCTGCGGGTTCAGTTAACGAAGGCTTCTTCGGTGAGCTTATCCATCCTAACCACATCGGCCATCGTTTGCTTGCATCTGAGTTGTTAGACCTAATGAAGCAAAAGAATTTATTCGGCGATTTGAAAATACCCCACTTAGTTCCTTAACAGAATGTCCGATATGCTTTAGCTTGTCGGGCCATAACCAACCGAGGCGCAACGATCTGATCTTTCTTGATAATACGGGCTGGGTTGGTTGTGACACGACAAGCTAAAGCATATCGGACTCGAGGTTACCGAAAATGACACTTGCTGAAAAAATCGTTTCTGATCTAACTGCGTCGATGAAGGCGCAGGATGCCCCACGCACGTCAACCCTGCGAATGGTCAAAGCTGCAATGATGAATCGGCAGATCGAAAAAGGTGGTCCATTGGATGACGAGGAGCTTTCACGACTGTTGCGGTCGTTGGTGAAGCAAAGACGCGACTCAATCGAACAGTACCAGAAAGCCGGGCGTCAGGAACTGGTCGATAAAGAGACCGCCGAGATTGAAGTCATCGAAGGATATCTTCCTCAGGCTGCATCGCGGGAAGAGATCGAGGCTGTCGTCGTCGAAGCAATTGCTTCAACTGAGGCGAATTCGATGAAGGACATGGGCAAAGTAATGAAAGCTGCTCAGGCCGCACTGGCAGGAAAAAATGCTGACGGTCGTGTGGTGAGTGAGATTGTGAAGAGCAAGCTGAATTGATGTTGTCAGTAGTTAGTAGTCAGTAGTCAGTACTATAGGACCTATACGACCTATTGGACTTATAGTTAAACTGACCACTGACTACTGACTACTAGTTCACACCAAACACCGCGAAGTTGTCCCACCTGTTTACCAAACCCATTCCGCGATCGTTGCTATAAAGTCCGGCTTTTGTCTCCTGGGAAAGAACGAGCTCAGTCCCGGAAAACACCACGGTTGAATCAGCAAACACCTTGAAGCTGCCTGAGCTAAGTGTCACGACGGTCAGTCTGGTCCAGGTTGCGGGCATGGGCAATTGACTAGCGATCGTTGTTCTGACGCCTTCGAAGTAATAGCCAAGAGTCAGTGTTTGTGTTGCAGGTGAAATCTGACTTCCGCTGGTATATGTAAAGAAATAGTTGTTGGTATCCTTAACTCTGAAGCTAAGACCAGTAGACACACCGCTACCCGCCCGGCCAGGTTTTCGATCAACCTGTATTTGAAGGTTCGCAGTATTCGATCCTGTATTCACCCAGGTCACTGCTGCTGAATCTGCTAATACAACACCTACACCGTTGAGAATGCCAAACGGACGCAGCTGGTTTTGATCCTGGCCCATCTGCCAACTCTGGACACCTGCTGAACCAGATTCTGTGGAACCTAATCCACCTTTCGATCCAAAGACGTACGTCGAATTCGCTCGCGAAAAAGAATCAAATACAAGTGCATTAGCGGGCGTCGGCGGAGGTGTTGGCGCCGATGGCGGTTGACCTGGAGTATTCGTTACGAAGTTAGGGGCTGTAGGATCGTAAACGAATTGTGGGGTCGGACAACCGTCACACTGTCCGAACACTCCGTTCAGGGTGCTACGCAGCCAACCGATATGAGCACCAGTCACGTATCCCCGAGAGAGATCCGCAACGTATGGCGCCGGCGTGAAATACAAATTGAGTAAGTTACCGTCCGGAGCAAAAACTGTTTGAGGCGCAAAAGCAGATTCAACAGAAGTGCTTTCGCGTGGATTCGATCCTTCGAACCCGCGTACTTCAGCAATCCGACCCTGGAAATTGCTATGGTCGGAGCCTCCAATCAGCAATCTGCCGCTACCTTGCCCTGGTCCAACGGATTGGCGAACACGGGTATACGCCGTTCGGCCAATGGGAACACCGTTCATGTACGTGACAATGTTCTGTCCATCCCAACCAACTGCGAAGTGTCCCCACTCACCCGGTGAGGGCCCCTGATCACTGCCGAAATAAACCAGGTGAGATGCGTCGAGTGTACCATCGCTCATATTGCCGAGAAGCTGATAGCGATTCGTCTCACTTGTGTTGAAGTTAGCAAAGCCAAACAATAAGGCATGTAACCCACCGTAGCCATCAGATAGCAAGTACGTCGCGCCTGCGTTGTTGCCTGGCATTGACCAGAACTCCCAGAAAAAATGGCCGAGATTGGTAAAGGCCGGCCAGAAATTTCCGTAGTCAACAGACTTCGGCGTTCCATCAAACTCCAAAACCTGACTGGGATTCGGCAGTGGTGATAGCGTTGCGGTGAAGTCCCTCGTTTGGTCGCCGAGCAACGAATTCAAGGTTTGATTTGACGGGATAAAAGAGTAGTACTGCTGTTCGATATCTGGCGAAATCGTGTAATTGCCAAGCACCGTTGCCTGAATTGTGAATCGTCCGTCGCTGTTGCATCGTGTCGCCCCGGTCTCAGTCCCCGAAAGGTTGACGAATGCGCCAACAACAGGTTTGCCGTTCAGATCTCTAATCGTTCCGCTAATCGAGTACTTGCGAGGAACGTCAGCAAAGTTCAGAAACTGATTACCGCTGAGATAAGGAACCGATTGAGGGGGAAAGCTTCTTAGTGGTGTTGGATCGGGAGAAACAACATAGCTTGAAGCGGCAGTCAAACCATTGAAGACAAAGTCACCATTTCCGTCTGTATTGATGACTGTCGTTTGCCCGCCAGACAGCGTCACCGGTTGACTCGCATAGGGCGAAGACCCAAGTTGGACGTGACCACTAATACTATATTGACGAAGCGTTCCTATGAACGTGGCATTTGTATTCTGCGAAAAAGGCGATGGCACGTGTGGAGTTTTTTCGGATATGAGGACCGGTGGTTTTGAGATTGTGCGCTTGCGATCGTCGCAAAAACGGTAACCAGAGACTTCAGCGCCAACCAACGACGCCAGTCTAATGCACACGGTAGGGTGTGTTTCATGTGTGGCCTGTATTATAACGTGAATCGTAAATCGTGAATCGTGAATCGCGAATTGGTCACATACGTCAAATAGGTCCTATTCTATTCACTACCCACGACGATTTACGATTCACGATTCACGAACCATGCCAAACATCACCCGCCGAGCCTGGACCATCTTCTTTGCTCGTGAGGTTCTCGCGTTCATCTTCTTTATGGCTGGCGTTTACAAAGTTTTCCAGCTAGGTCCGCTGGGACATGCTCGTAAATACTTTCTGCCATTTGCCGACACCTTTTTGCCAGTGTGGTCGCTGTGGGCGACGGGCACTGTGATTCCGTTTGTGGAGTTAGTGGCTGGCGGACTCCTGCTGATCGGTTTGCGAATACGGGAGGCGCTTATCGCGCTCGGGTTCGTGCTTGTCATCGTCACGTTCGGACACCTTTTAAAAGAACCTCTCTACCCCTTTCACGAACACGTCATTCCTCGTCTTGCCCTATTGCTTTTCGTCCTCCTTTTTCCGGCTGCAGACGACCAAATCTCGGTGGACGCCTGGCTTGCAAAACGGCGGAAAACCAAGTGAACTCCGGGCTGGACGCTTAGTTTGACCTCCGGTTGCTTGTGCTAAGTGCTTTCCGTATAATTCGACGCTTGCTCGAAGCACGGGGGTCTCGTCCGGTGGGTTCGCGCCCACTTTTTCTTTTGCGCGAGAGCCTCTTCGGAGGGTGACAATGGGGCAGGATTCGATTGCAGAAAGGGTTCAGGAACTGGCTGAACGAGTAGCAATCGACCATGGCCTCGAGTTAGTTCACGCCGAGGTGGCCGGACCCGAAAACAAGCCGATTGTCCGTGTTTTCATTGATAAACCCCACGGTGTGACCCACGATGACTGCTCGGATGTGAGTCTTCATTTGGGGACCATCCTCGACGTGGAAGACTTTATTCACGCTTCGTACACGTTGGAAGTGTCATCGCCCGGGCTAGAACGAGGGCTCTACAAACGTGCTGATTACGAGCGGTTTGCTGGCAGCGATGCGAAGCTGAAAACCCGACAGCCGATTGAGGGTCAACGTAATTTCCGCGGTCGTATATTAGGCGTTGATGAGAACGACGTGTTGTTTGAAGATCGAACAAACGGGAGGGTAAGAATTCCGTTCGACATCATCACCAGGGCAAATCTTGAGGTTGATCTTAGCCAGGAACTTCGCCGCGGTGGTCGATAGTCATCTTTGCCGGTTGCACTGACAGCAACTACAACAACTGAATAGGCTCAACGACGCAGACTCAAATCTGACGCCGAGCCACTTAGATAGAAAGAGTTTCATGAGTTCATCCATAGCACAAAACATCGAAGCACTTTGCCAGGAACAGGGCATCGAACGTGATCTGGTAATCGACGCGATGAAGGAAGCCGTTCGTGCGGCGGCGAAGAAGCAATTCAAATCCGGCGAGGACATCCAGGTTGACTGGAACTCCGAGACTGGAATTGAACTTTCTGCTTCAAAGGTAGTCGTGGATGCGGTCGAGAACCCCGCAACCGAACTCTCAATTGAAGAGGCTCGTGAACTCGCCGGTGACGAAGTTGAACTTGGGGATGCTCTGCTTTTGCCTTTGCCGATGGAAGAGCTTGGTCGAATTGCCGCGCAGACTGCAAAACAGATTCTCTTTCAAAAGGTTCGGGATGCTGTTCGAAGCAACGTTTACGAGCAATACATCGACAAGATAGGCGATCTTGTCAACGGTTACGTCAAGCGATTTGAACGGGGCAACATCATAGTTGATCTCGGTAATCTTGAAGCCATACTTCCCCGCTCCCAACAATCGCGTGGTGAACAGTGGAACCAGGGCGAACGAATTCGCGTCGTCATCAACAACGTCTCTAAGGAATCGAAAGGTCCGCAAGTGGAAGTCTCGCGTACATCGCCTGAACTGCTGCTCCGCTTGTTCGAAATGGAAGTCCCGGAAATCTACGACGGCACCGTTGTGATTAAGTCTGCTGTGCGTGAACCGGGTGAGCGCGCGAAGATCGCGGTCATGTCAAACGAGCGCGACGTTGATCCGGTAGGCGCGTGCGTCGGTATGAAGGGCTCGCGAGTGCAGGCAATTATTCGGGAACTTCGCGGAGAAAAAATCGACATCATCGAGTGGTCAGACGAGCCTTCGGTATTCGCAGCAAATGCTTTATCGCCCGCGAAAGTGAATCAGGTCAGAATTACGGACATTGAAAACCGCCAGATGGAAGTTATCGTCAACGAAGATCAGTTGTCGCTGGCGATTGGAAAGCGCGGGCAGAACGTCAGGCTCGCTACAAAACTCGTCGGTTGGAACATCGATATTCGCAGTGAAGAAGAGATCAAGCGCGAAGTTACCGAGCAGATGGGTGCGCTCATTGCCTCGGGAGAAGCAGTGCCGCTCTCCGCGATCGAAGGCGTTACACCACTTCAGGCTGAAGCATTATCCGAGCATGGCATTAACGACATCGATGCTCTCGCAAATACTTCAGTGGACGATCTGGTCGAGTTCCTCGATCTGAGTCTTGACGAAGCTGAAGTCATCCTTGACGCTGCTAAGGCTGTTATTGCAATGCGCGATCGAAGCCTGCATCCCGAGGGTGCCACTGAAGCTGATACTGAACAGCATGCCGTGTCTGCAGAATTCGACGAAAGCGTTGAAGCTTCAGAGGTGGAACCATCTAATGAAATGACTGCTGAAGGTTATGACGAAGCTGTTGAAAGCGGCGCTCCCTTCTCTGCCGATCTCGACGTTGTTGATCCACCGCCGATGACTGAAACGGATTTAGCGGCGGACGAGATCGTTCTGCAGGAACCTTCGCGTGATCTTCGTCCCGACACGATTACGCCTGCTCCGGATTTGGGCGCTACTGAGATTCCCAGTCTGGAGAATGTTGAAACAATTGCCGCCGAGATAATGGCGAGCGATGAAGAGATTGCTTCTGCGGAACATGCCAACGAAGCAACGGACCTGACTCCTGCAGTTTATGAAGATGCTGCATCAAGCGGGAGTCCGGATGAAGAGAAGCACTGATGCTTCCATCGATGCAGCAAATGTGTAGCAACGCAAACTTGTCGGACAAGGCGTGTTTGCGTTCCTCGTTCCGCTATCGCTGTCATACGTCGCACTTCTGACGATGCTTTGAGAGTGATTAAGAGCGAGGCTCTTAATCACTTTGAAGTAGCCGAGAAGAAGGAGTGCATGACAGTTTCCTCAAAAGTTCGCATATACGATCTCGCAAAAGAGCTCAAACTCGACACTAAACGATTGATTGAAGAAGTTCGTCGTGAAGGTGTTGATGTTAGTGTTCCATCAAACTCTGTCTCGAAAGAGCTCGCCGAGAAAATCCGCAATAAGTATTTTCCGAAGAAGGAAACTACGGTTAAGCGCGCCGTTAAGGTGGTCAAACGTGCCGCAATGCCGCAGGTCGAGACTCCCGCCGCTGTTGAGCCTGAGCCTGCGCCTCCCGAACCAGAGCCAACACCAGCGCCGACAGAGCTGCCTCCTGAGAGTCCTCAGGCGGCCGAACCAGCTGCGCCGAAACCAATAACTCCTGCGAGACTGGTCAAGAAGTTGACGCCTGCCGTTCGAGCCGAAAAGCCGGCAGAGGCTGCACCTGAGACAATTGCCGAAGAGTCTCCGATATCAATCGAAGTTGCGCCGGCAACCGAAATTGTGGCCGCCGAGGCGCCAGCGTCTGTTGAGGTTCCTGAGACTAAATCCGCTCCGGCCATGCCGTCACGCCAAGTCAGAGTTTTGCGGCCGACTGCGGCAGCACTGAACGCAGGAATACGGCCGGGCGAACGAGCACCAGCGCCTGCTCCACCACCGCCGCCGCTAGCGCCCCGTCCCGAACGAAACAGACTCAGGGAAAGACCTTCCCTGCCGCGTTCCGAACGACTGGGAACCCCTGGTGAAACGGCCACTCCGCAGACGACCTACATTCCACCTCCCGACACTGGTCGAAGACGTTCTCGTCGCAGCAGCCCACGCGGTGGAAGGAAGATTGAAGGTAAGGCTGGAAAATTCGATAAGGGCGATTTCATTCCACCTCCCAAAGCTCTGTCACTCGAAGATCGCATTGCCGGGAGGCTCGATATGCCATCAACGGGCGAACTGAAGTCTGTTCGCCTGATCGAAGGTTCGACGGTCAAGGAGTTTGCCGAGAAGCTTGGTATCAAACCAAAAGATGTAGTGACCTTGTTACTTCAACGCGGAGTCTTTGCCACGATTAATCAACCATTAATGGATGATGTGGCTTCGGATCTCGGCAAACGTTTTGGTTACGAGGTCTCGTTTGTGCCGTTTGAAGAGATGGTCGCTGAAGAAGAGTTTGAAGAACTGATTGCGACTGATGCGGACGACGTTGAATTACCGCGAGCTCCTGTCGTAACCGTGATGGGTCACGTCGATCACGGTAAGACTTCGCTACTCGACGGCATCAGAGCAACGGATGTAGCAGCTGGTGAAGCTGGAGGCATAACTCAACACATCGGCGCGTACAGCGTGCAGGTTCCGAATCCCGATAATTCAGAGGAAATGCGACGCGTCGTTTTCCTCGACACACCAGGCCACGAAGCGTTCACAATGATGCGTGCCCGCGGTGCAAAAGCAACGGATATCGTTGTGCTGGTAGTTGCTGCTGACGATGGCGTCATGCCACAGACAATTGAAGCGATCGAACATTCACGCGCTGCCAATGTGCCCATCATCGTTGCGATAAACAAGATCGACAAACCGGATGCGAATCCCGATCGTGTCAAACAGGAACTCTCCCAGCACGGGCTATCGCCTCTCGAATGGGGTGGCGAGACTGAAATGGTGCAGGTTTCGGCGAAGAAGCGACAGAACCTCGACACATTACTCGAAACGATTCTCTTAACATCTGACATTCTGAACCTGCGCGCGAGCCCGACACGCTTGGCATCGGGTGTCGTACTTGAAGCAAAACTTGATCGTGGTCGTGGCGCGGTTGCGACTGTGCTTGTGCAGCAAGGTACGTTGAAGATTCACGAGCCATTTATCGTTGGACAAATCTCCGGCAAGGTTCGAGCAATGTTCAACGATCGTGGGGAACCGATTATCGAAGCGGGTCCCGCGACGCCTGTCGAAGTCCTCGGCTTGCAGGGTGTCCCGCAGGCTGGTGAAAGTTTCCAGGTCGTTTCCGACATAACAAAGGCACAATCGATTTCACAGCATCGCCAGATGCTCAGTAGACAAGCTGCGCTTCTGCAAACAACGAAGCGTGGTATCGAAGCGTTGGGTGAAAGTGAAGTCAAAGAACTGCTGGTCATTATTAAGGCTGACGTGCAGGGCTCGGTCGAAGTACTCAAATCAACCTTGCAAAAGCTTTCAACCGATCGGGTCAAGGTAAAGGTGATTCGTTCAGGCGTCGGGGCGATTACCGAATCAGACGTGCTGCTGGGTTCAGCCACTCAAGCAGGATCGTCATCTTCCGCAGTGGTGATTATCGGCTTCAACGTGCGCCCGGAAGCGCGCGCCGCTGATGTGGCAAAACAGGAAGCTGTTGATATCCGGCTACACTCAATCATCTATAAGGTCGAGGAAGAGATTCGGGCCGCGATGATTGGAATGCTCGAAGCAATCGAGAAAGAGAAGATCATTGGCAAGGCTGACGTCCGCGAAGTATTCCGTGTTCCTAAAGCCGGAAGCGTCGCGGGCTGCATGGTCATTGATGGATCCGTTCGACGAAACGCACGCGCTCGTCTAATTCGCGACGGCGTTGTTTCCTGGGAAGGCAATATCGGTTCGTTACGACGCTTCAAGGACGACGTTTCTGAGGTTCGTGAAGGCTTCGAGTGCGGTATCAGTCTGGAGAACTTCAACGACATCAAGGTTGGGGATCAGATCGAAGCGTACGTCGTTGAGCGAGTGGCAGCGACCGAGTTGTAGTCAGGGCAATAATCAGGAGCAGTAGGCAGGAGCAGTGAGCAGGAGCAGGAGCAGGATTAGTTGTTTCTGCTAATTGAAGATGCATCGTTCGGAAAGAATAGCGGATACGATTCGCGAGGAGATTGCTCAGATTGTTGGGTATGAGCTCGAGGATCCGCGGTTGAGCACAGTCACTGTTACCGACGTCAGGTTGTCCGACGATAAACGTGCAGCCAAAGTTTACGTGACTGTCGCCGGCGATGAGAACGAACATAAGCTCGCTCTTGCAGCCTTGAAACATGCCGCTCCGTATGTGCGAAAGCAGCTTGGTTTGTCATTAAATTTGCCGCGCACACCAGAACTTCATTTCGTGCGTGATCGAGTTGAAGAGGAAGGCGAACGCGTGGATCAATTGCTGCAACAGATCGAGGCAGAGTGGGAAAGTAAAGGAAAGGATGAAGGATGAAGGATGAGGGATGAAGAATTTCAGATTTAAGATTTCAAATTTCAGATTTAGACGTGTGGCTTGGGCAATCTTAAATCTGAAATTATAAATCTGAAATTGTTTCATCCTTCCGCCTTCATCCTTATTTAATGGATGCTTAGTCAAGTCGTTGAGTTGATCGAATCGAAACGACGTTTCGCGATCACCTCGCATATCCGCCCAGATGGTGACAGTCTGGGATCTTCACTGGGTCTGTACTGGTTGTTACGAGCTCTCGACAAAGAAGTCGAGGTGATTATGCGAGACCCAGTGCCGCACGCTTACCAACAACTCCCCGGCGCCCAGAATGTAAAAGTCGTCCCGGCTGTTGATCCTTCGTATCATGCAGTGTTTGTGATCGAGTGTTCTGACATAACGCGGCCAGGTTTGATTGACTTGGAAAAGCAAGTTGTCGTGAACATTGATCATCACTCAACGACTGCACTCTTCGGCACAATCAATTGGATCGATTCAACTGCTTCAGCAGTCGGCGAGATGATCTACAACTTGTGCAAAGCAACAGGCGTTCGCGTAACGAAGGAAATTGCCGAGTGCGTTTACACCGCGCTAATCACTGACACCGGATCATTTCATTACTCAAATACCACTGAACGCACATTCAAAGTCGCCTCTGAACTGGTTCGCACAGGTGTGAAGCCGGCAAAAACAGCCGAAGCGGTGTTTGCGAGTTATCCATGGAGCAGAATTGAGTTAATGGCGGCCGTTCTCTCAACAGCCAGACGAGATGAAACTGGTCACGTTGCCTGTATGCGTCAATCTCTCGAGATGCAACGACTGGCGAAAGCGTCTGATGAAGATGCTGATGGTTTTGTGAATTACCCGCTCACTGTCGAAGAAGTCGAAGCCGTTGCAATGTTGAAGGAATGCGAACCAGGAATTTACCGGACGAGCTTACGATCCAAAGGTGACGTCAACGTCGCCAAAGTTGCTGAGCGTTTTGGAGGCGGCGGCCACCGTAATGCAGCAGGATGTACCCTGCGGGGAAGTTGGGAAGAAGTGGAATCGGAGATCGTTGTGTTGTTGCAGGACGCGGTGAAACGCGCGAATGGATCCAGGGACATTACTGAGGATGCAGTAAAACAAGGATGAAGGCGGAAGGATGAAGGATGAAGGTGTTACCGAGTCTCGCTTTTTGAGTCGGTAAAGGTCCTTCATCCTTCATCCCTCCGCCTTCATCCTTCATTTATGTCCACCAAAGAGAAAAGATACAAGTGGCGTCGTGCTGACTATCAGGAGCACACTCGTGGACTGTTAATGGTTCACACCGGAAACGGCAAGGGTAAGACGACGTGTGCTCTTGGACTGATGATGCGAGCGGCCGGTCGGGGTCTGAAGTGCTGCATGATTCAGTTTATGAAGTCACGTAATGATCGCTACGGCGAACATGTGTCCGCGGAAAAGTTGGGCATTGAAGTCCACACCATGGGGGACGGCTTCACCTGGGATACAAAAAATCCGGAACAGGATATCAAGACGTCAAAAGATACATGGGGCTTATGTGTTGAGAAACTGAGGTCGGGCGATTACGACATGCTGGTTTTTGATGAGCTCGTCTATGTGCTTAGCTACAACTGGCTGCCAGTAGATGAAATTCTCCGCGAGATAAAAGACGCTCGTGCAGCACAGCCTGCATTACACATAGTCGTCACAGGTAGGGATGCACCGGCTGAGCTAATCGAAGCGGCTGACCTGGTGACCGAGATGACCGAGATCAAGCATCCTTTTAGCGCTGGAATCCGGGCGCAACAAGGCATCGAGTTCTGAGCGAAACCCAACGACAACAAATCCACAATTCGGAAATCCAGGGTTTTGTGCTAACCTTCAGACCCTCTAAATGGCCTGGTTCAATAAAAAGACAAAGCGAATAGAAGCAGTTCCCCCGGAACAACGCGTCGTAAAGACGGAGAATGTCTTTGTAAAATGCGACGGTTGTGAGGCTCATCTCTTCAAAGGCGAACTCGAGGACGGTCTTCAGGTTTGCAAGCACTGCGGTCATCACTTTCGCATCGGCGCCCGCGAACGACTCAATTTGTTGTTTGATGACAGCAAGTTTGAGGAACTTGATGAAGAAGTAATTTCGATAGATCCACTCGGGTTTTCCGACAATAAGCCCTACCCGGAAAGATTAAGCCAGGCAAAAGAATCTTCTGGACTTCCTGAAGCCATTATTAACGCGCGAGGCACAGTCGGCGATCACCCCGTATGTGCAGGCGCGATGGACATGCTCTTTATCGGGGGCTCCATGGGTTCCGCCGTCGGCGAAAAAGTTACGCGATTAATCGAACGCGCGATGAACGAACGCAGTGCGCTTGTGATCTTTTCGGCTTCGGGTGGCGCCCGCATGCAGGAAGGCACCCTCTCGTTGATGCAGATGGCGAAAATATCTGCAGCTCTCGCCGCGCTCGACGAAGCGCGACTTCCCTTCATCTCGATTTTGACCGATCCAACGACGGGAGGAGTCACGGCAAGTTTCGCCATGCTCGGTGATGTAATAATCGCTGAGCCGAAAGCATTGATCGGTTTCGCTGGTCCAAGAGTTATCGAACAAACCATTCGACAGAAACTCCCAAAGGACTTTCAGCGCTCCGAGTTTCTGCTCGAGCACGGAATGATCGATGACATCGTGGACAGGCGGGAACTCAGAACACACATCATCAAAGTGCTCAACTTCATGATGAACCCAGAAATTCATGGTGAGTCAGACATTGAACGAGCACGCCGTCGCGCAATTTCCCGCAATTAGCTGTCCAACGTTTTGCTCGAGATGGATTACGATGAAGCTCTTCAGTATCTGCTCAGTCTTGGTCATGAAACACTTGCAATCAAGTTAGGCCTGCGTAACACAAAGCTACTCCTCAACTCGCTAAATAATCCTCAACATTCATTTCCTGCAGTGCAAATCGCTGGCACCAATGGAAAAGGCTCAACTGCGTCTTTTCTGGACTCAATATGTCGTCACGCAGGTATCAGGACCGGTCTTTACACGTCGCCACATCTCGAGTCGATTACTGAGCGCATCAAGATCGGCGGATCCGAGATATCACGCGAAGACTTTGCTGATTGCGCGACAACAGTGCGTGATACTGCGAATCGACTTTTGCGCACTGGTGACATCGAAGCGCTGCCAACGTTTTTTGAACATGTGACTGCGATTGCCCTGGTTGCTTTTCGTGACGCACGAGTTGAATTTGCGATACTTGAAACCGGTTTGGGTGGCCGGCTGGACGCGACAACCGCGGTTGAAGCACCAGTGTGCGCCATCACGGATATTGGCTTCGACCATGAAGAGTACCTTGGCAATACAATTAAGAGCATCGCAGCTGAAAAAGCAGCCATCATCCATGAAGGCTCGACGGCGGTTATAGCTCCGCAAACAGCCGAGGCGCTAAAGGTCATTCTCGATCGCTGCAAAGAAGTGAATGTAACACCTGTGTTGGAGTGTACGAAACGTATCGAGGAATTCTCGAAGGATGGCAGATGCAAAGTCACCTTTAAAACTCCGAACGACACGTACGAGAGTATTTGGCTTGGTCTGCGCGGCCGCCATCAGATTGAAAACGCGGGCGTAGCTATCCAACTCGCAGAGATTCTGCGGACACGAGGACACCGAATAACTCGAGAAACCATCGTCGAAGGACTTGAGACTGCTTCGCATCCGGGTCGTCTTGAACTCTTTGGGGATAAGCCGGCGTTTCTATTGGATGGAGCACACAATCCGTCGGGAGCTCAGGCCCTGCAGGAGTTTCTACAAACATTCAGACGCCATCCGCTGACAATCATCTTCGGAACCATGCGCGATAAGCGAATCGATCAGATCGCTGAATACCTGTTCCCTTTGGCTGACGATCTGATCCTCACGGAAATCGATAACCCGCGGAGCGCTTCGAGTATCACGTTGCTCGACGTTGCGAAAAAATTACGACTGACAAACGTCACCTCAACGACAACGAGTCGCGACGCTTTGAAGTTAGCTATTGAGAAAACACCAGCGCACGGAATGATCTGTATTACCGGTTCGCTTTATCTTATCGGCGAAATCAGAACCGAGCTTCGACATAGTGAGAAGAGACTGCAGAAAACAACATGAGCACAAACAGAGACCTACCTAACGTCATCGACAGTCGGACAGCTTTTGAGGGAAAAGTGTTTGACGTAACTGTCGACACCATCAAGGAGGGCGAACTTGTATACCAGCGAGAGGTAGTTCGACATCCAGGCAGCGCCGTCATTGTTCCTGTGTTTGCGGATGAGACCGTCGCCCTGGTTCGACAATACCGCCATCCTGCCGTGAAGTACCTACTCGAGATACCTGCCGGCACGTTGAATAATCGAGAGAGACCAGAAGCTGGCGCAGCTCGCGAGTTGGAGGAGGAGCTCGGATTTGTGGCCGGCAAAATCGAAAAGTTAAGCGAATTTTTTGTCTCACCCGGTTTTTGCGAAGAGAAGATGTGGGTCTATCTCGCGACTGACCTTACCCAAACGAAACAAAAGCTTGACGATGATGAAGTGATTGAGGTGGTGCGGATCAGTTTTTCTGAAGCATTGGAAATGATCAGCGCCGGCGAGATTGAAGACGCCAAAACAATTATCGGATTGATGCTCGCCGCACCGCGCATTGGTTCACCACTGTTGGAAGCAATGTATCCGGCTGTGTAAAGAATTTCAGATTAAAGATTTCAGATTTAAGATTGGCCTTTGGTCTTTGGCCTTGGCCTTTGTTTATCGGAAAGTTTCCGCTCAGACCGAAGACCAAAGATCAAAGACCAAAGGCCAATCTTAAATCTGAAATCTTAAATCTGAAATAATGCAGGTTGACCACAACTTGGTGGCTCCCCTAAACTCGGAGTTCAGTGATTACAGACGAACCTTCGCCACTCTCAAACGAAAGCGCTCTTACGCCTCAGACCCAGACAGAGGTGAGCGCCGTTGAAACGCCATCAACTAACGGACGCTGGTTAGAACTCTTCAAAGCGTTTGGGGCTTGGGGTGGCAGTGTAGCCTTTTTAATTCTGATTCCGCTGCTCTTTGCTATTCCTTACTTCGCCTATCTCGTTTATTCCAAACGGATCCCAACCGCCGAGCAGCTAGTTCAAGACAAGACTTTTCTTTTACTTCAGATACTCGCCGTAATTCCTGCCCACTTATTCACCTTGGGTTTAGCGTGGTTACTCGTCACGAACCGTCGCCGCCGGCCTTTCGCCCAAACACTCGGATTATCCTGGCCGCCGGGCCTCCCGGCGTGGAGGGGTTTTAGCGTCTGCTTCCTGGTTGCCATCGTGCTGTTAGGTGTGGGAGCACTAATTACCAACCTGATGGGCGGCGGCAAAACTGACCTCGATAAACTGATTGAAAGCTCTTACCAGGCTCGACTAGCCACTGCCGTCGTCGCTGTTTTAACGGCGCCCTTGGTCGAAGAAGTCATATACCGAGGCATGTTGTACCCAGCGCTTGAGAGAGTTACGGGCATGGGTGTGGCTATAGCTATAGTTTCATTCTTATTTGCCGGCGTCCACGTATATCAGTATTGGAATAACGTCGGCGTCATCCTCGCGATCACAATCCTAAGCATCACCCTGACCGCCGTGCGCGCTTTCAGTGGCAGGTTACTTCCGTCAGTTGTGATTCACCTAGTCTTCAATGGGCTCCAATCGCTCTATCTCATTCTCGAACCATATTTCAAGAAACCAGAAAACGTTCAACCCGCTCCTGCACTGCTTGAACTCTATCAATCTCTTCACCACTTGTTGTTCTGATTATGAGTTACGACGTTGTCGTGGTTGGTGCAGGCATTGGTGGACTCACCGTTGCGGCGTTGCTGGCCAAACGCGGGATGAATGTCTGCATTCTTGAGAGGCAATCACAGGTTGGCGGCTGCATTGGGCGCGTTCAATTCGGAGACCTCGACTTTGAACCGGGTATGGGTATTTATCCTGGTTGGGGTTCGGGTGAGATCTATGACCAACTGTTTTCAGAATTGCAGATGGAGATTCCAAAAGCATCTCTGATCGAAAGCGATTATGTTGTCCGTTTTGAGGGTCAAGACATCCGGTTGAAGCGAGACGCGAACGACTTCTTCGATGAGCTACGTGGAGCATTTCCTGAATCTGCCGAGGCGGCAGTCGAGTTCTACGAACAGGTAATTCGGATTAATGAACTTCGGTCGGAGCGCAATAAGCCTGGTTTCGCAACCTCAGTTCGCAGACTCTGGAGGAAAGATCACGATCTGCAGAACCCAGGACAAGTAACAGCATTCAGTGCAGCATCACAGACATCAGCAAGGTTCCAGGATTTTATCGATGCGCAACTTCGAGCGTTCTTACATTCAAGCATCGATCGATGCTCTCTTGCGTCAGCAAGCCGCGTGCTGGGTCTTCCGCGTCAGCCGTTGTATTCCATCGAAGGTGGTATCGCCACGTTGGCTGAACGACTGGCCGAGTCGATTAAGTCTGCGGGGGGTAGAATTCGCTTCAACCAACCGGTTCTTCGTCTGTCCTACAGTGAACGGGGTGAACCCACCGGCGTTGACTTGCTCAGCGGTGAAACGATTTCAGCTCGCAGGGCAATTGTCAGTAATCTCACGGTATGGGATACGTTCGGAAAATTGATCGGACTAAATCGCACACCGTCGGCCATCAAGAGTTTATTAGCAAGGCTTCAAGGTCAAGGTGCATACGTGATCTACGCCGCGGTTGAAGCGCTAGCGCTCGAACGATTGCCGGCGAGTAACTTTCTGGTAGCGGTTCTTTCCGATGAGGAGATCAACTTGTCTGGGGATTTAACAGTTTCAATTGGCAAGCCACAATCAGATGGCATGTGTGCCGCAACCATCAAAACCAGCACGGAAGTCGGACCCTGGTTTTCGTACCAGGCAAGCGAAACGGATTACGAAGAATGGGACCAATCAGCGCTTGAAAATGTGTGGTCAAGACTACACAGCGCGGTGCCTGAATTTGGATCAGGAATCGAAGTCATCGAAACTGCAAACCCCCGAACCTATTACGATCAGACAAGACGCAAGCTCGGTATGGTGCTGGGAGTCGAATCGATGCAGGACGGACCTCTAAGCCTTCCTTTCACCAACGTATTCATCGTAGGAGACACTGTCTCAGATGGGAGTGTGGCCGCCGTCGTTAGCTCCTCAATGCACCTCGCGGATCAACTCACGCTAAAATAACCGCTAGACTTCTACAATTGTCTATTGTATACAGGCAACAGACAATTATGTATGTTACGGTTGATGAACGAGACGCGAGGCCGCTTTACCAGCAGCTGATGGATGAGATTAAGACTTTAATTGCACGCGGAGAACTGACCGAGGGCACAATGCTTCCGCCAGTTCGGCAGGTAGCATCGGACCTCGGCGTTAACCTGAATACGGTGGCGTTTGCTTACCGGCGCCTCCAAAAAGAAGGGCTCATCAGGGTCAAGCATGGATCAGGCGCCGTTGTTATTTCGCAGACTTTGCGGGAAAAACCAGAAGATAGACTGAGGGTCCAACTAAGAACGGCTCTAACGCAACTCGTCCTGGCTGGACTAAAACAGCCAGAAATCAAGGTGATGATTAATCAGGAACTCGAAGATCTTATGAAAGACTCACGCCCCTAAGGCCGTTCTGGTCGTTCGCGCGAGGGGCGAGTAGCGTCAGGCTCAACTCTTGTGGCTGGGGCCGAGATCGGTGTTGTTCTTACTGGCATCGATGATGAACTCGGCGCGCTCGAGCCAGAACTAACCGGGACTCCATTTGTAGCAATGGGTGAGATGTTTCCCGGGTTGTAGCCGCCGAATCCTGTGTTGCCGCCGCCAGAACCACCATACACGGTCGTGGGATAGGAAATTCCGTACGGCGAAGACGACGAGTAATAACCGTAAGGCAGGAACGTGTAGCAGCCCGCGCGGGAGTTATAAAACCAGAGGCCTGAACGACGAAATCCACCGAACAATAAGAAATCGGAATTAGCAGCAGAAAACGCCGAACTTAGCATACGATTGTCGATGCGTCGGTTAGCTTTCGCCAGGGTTTCAGCTCGATGTTGACTCCACTGTTCGATTGCCAATTCCTTTTCCGCCTTCTTTTCCCCCTCGGTGAGCTTAGCGACGGAAACCGCTGTTGCACTAAAAATTACTTTATTCCCTCCTTTTATCTTCGTGTGAGAATCCAGAATCACCCGACCTTTTCGAACGATGAGTACGGTCGCATCATCAGGCACGACATTGAGACGATAGAGGCCCTGGCGATCAATGGCCAATTTGGCGTGGGGCGTACTGATGTTGATTAGCATTTGCGTTTCTTCGACGCCACTTGCCTCAACTACCGCAGTGCCTCGCAACAATCGAAACTCCAGGTTTGAGAGCGAGGTATCTGAAAGCTCGACTTCCGAATTTCCACCCATTCGCAGGTAGGAGCCCGGATTGAGCAGAATCTCAACCCGCCCATCACTGGCCGTTTGAACGCGGTCACCCGCTTGCAGGTCATCCGTGATCATCAACTGTTGCCAGTCGGTCTCACCTTTTCCGTGAATGCTGGCCTGTCCTGTGATCGCATTAATTCCTCCAGCTTTGGCTGAAATCACAAACTTTTCGCGATTTTGGCCGACACTGGTGATTGCACAAGCGGTCAGAATCGCAGTGGAGACAAGCAGGCTCAGGAGGTTAGATGTTCGTTTCACGGAAGGGCCCTCCGATGGGATTGAAATGTGGCCGGTAGACTCAAAGGCATTATAGTGCTGCCCGCAAAGTTTACAAGCTTTTCTCCGGCGGGTTTCAAAAAAGTGTATTGTCAAATCGTCACGAAAAGTACGATTGAACGATAGTTTGTCGCGCGTGCCTTCAAAGCCCTGGACTCAGCAGACAGGCTTGTCGGGACGATGGATGTTGAATCCTAGCGATTATGGTGTGGCAAGTCCTCAAGAAATCCTCAAAGATATTTCTCAAGGTGGCAAGCCACAAGCAGTCACTGCCAAGTCAGCGCCAATCTCACCATCCCCGTACCCAGATAGCTCAGATGGGCATATAAAGCCAGGGTACGTTGGTCACAACCATCGTCATTGATCAGTCTCGAGTTTAGCGAAATACCCTCTCTTTGTTCGGGCAAGAAGGTCTGGACGTTGAGGGATTTGAACCTCGACTGATCGCCATTTGCCGTCCAACCGGTGATTTGATGGTCGGTACCCAATGTTGTATACGGTGCTCAAGTCACGAATTACCTGACCGTATGCCTGTTCAAGATCACTAAGCTTTTCTGCCTTGTACATTGTTGTTCCACACGTTGTGGCGATCTCATTCAACTGGGCGCGGGCCATGGCACAGGCCGCACGAGGGACATGATATTGCTTCACAGCTTCCTGCTCGGTATTAAGGTAAATTGGAAATATGAGACTTTCTGAGTTGCGTATGTTTTCGAGCAACGCGTCAAAGGTAATGTTTGAACCAACACCCAGAACATCGGGTAAGGCATTGTCAATGCCGTCCGTCATAACCACGATCGCACTTCGGTGACTATTAGGTCCATGAACTATCATCTCTGTCATCACATAGTTGAGGGCATCCCAGAAGTTCGTGCCACCGATCGCTTCATCCATCTCATCAATGCTCTTCTTTAGTTTTTGACGATCGAGCGTAAAAGGTGAGTACAGAGACACGCGATCGGTGAATGTCACGAGCGCGATTCGATCTATAGGCCTGGCCGCGTCGACAAATTTCTTGGCGGAATTCCTGATCAATTTGAGTTTCTTCGCGTTGGACGCGGAGAGATCGAGTAGGAGTACAAGATCGAAAGGCGCGTCGGCCGCTGCAAAGAACGCAATCTCCTGTTCCTTGCCATCTTCGAGAACTACGAAGTCCTTTTGGCCGAGCAACGGCGCGAGTGAATTCGGCGAGAATCCGAGCACGTTAACTTTTAAGTCAACAAGATCAGAATCTATACGAATCGTTTCAGTTGGATCCTGACTGCGAGCTGGCGCACAAAAAACCAGTATGGCGAGCAAACTCGCCAGTGTGTTTGCGACATTCGGCCGTCGAGTAAAACTAATTTGCATAATAGCCGCGCTTACCTCTCGCAACTGCATTGGACCGATCGATTGCGATCTTGATGGCCCGCCATTTTCCGTCACGCGTCTTATTCGAGGGCCGATAAGCCAAACTATAGACGGTCCCCAGGTCAGCCACCACTTGCTCGTAAGCACCACTGAGATCCTTCAGGCTCTTCACTTCGTAGAAAATTCCACCGCCAACATCGGCCATCTCTTTCATCCGGTCGTAGGCCATATCGAAGGCTTCGGGTTGTGTATCTTGTGGATTCATTGCCTGATAGTACGTGTCAAGACAGAGCGTATACAAAACTCCGTCAAATTCCTGCACAGCGCGAAGTGCTTCTCGATACGAGAGCTTCGAGCCGTATTGACCGCTGACACCTGGAATCGTTCCGTCGAGGCCATCGCTCATAAGAATGATCGCTGTGCGTCGCGACTTCTTAGCCTGCTTACTGATTTGATCCATTGTAAAAGCGGTAGCGTCGTAGAGACGGGTGTCGCCTCGTTCGGTTCCGATGGTATCGATTCTTTGTCTAAGCAGTTCCCGGTCGGCAGTTAAGTCTGAGACGACTCTTGGGTCTGCCGCGAACGTGATGATGGCGATTCGATCTGCCGGCCGTGCGGCCTCAACGAAATGAAGAGCGGCATCCCGAATTAACTTGACCACCTGTTTTGTGGAACCTGATAGATCCAGTAGCAGCACTAAGTCGAACGGAGCTGAGGAGGAGTCAAATTGTAGAATGTTCTGTTCTTCGCCGTCTTCAAATAAGCGAAAATCAGACTGCCGCAGTCCCATCACTCCACGACTCGTGCCGCGATCGACGACACTCATATTCAACGTAACGAGTTGCGAATCAACTCGAATGATGTCGCCTTCATCCAGCTCCGCAGGGGCATTTGGATCCTCCGGAACTCCCGAGGTACGCGCGTTGTTTGGACCGGACAACTCGGGTTGTCTTCGCGCCACATCATTTTCGCTAACAACCTGCTGCGTCACAGATATTCGTCCCGTGTCGCTCTGCGCGTCGAGAGTACGTCGCTTACTTCCTTCTCCCAGACGCACTTGCCACACGTGATCGTCCGCTGCAGGTTTCACGGTTAGGTCAGAAGCAATCACGCCTTTTGTTGAACGCGCGGTTAGATTTATGTCCAGCGGCTCATTCAAAACGGCCTCAATATCTCCGGAAACCGTCTTGACGACGGCGCTTTCCGAAAGCCCTCGAAGAAAAATCTTTCCTTTGCCCGTACTCACCTCCAGATTCGCATTTTGTGGAATGCGAAGTTTCAGATCGATTGCCGCGATTGCGGTGGGCGGGATTCTTTGGGTTGAAACCGAAAGAGAATTGCCTCTGTTGTCGATCACGATAGGCGATCGAGTCAAGGTGGAAGGATTGGGACTCGTAACCGCCGCTGAAATTGAAACGTACGGTTTATCCCAAGCCTCTGCAATTACATCCCCAAAGCGATTCTCAACATGGATGCGTCCGTCCGCGGGCAGATCAATCCGCAGGTCGTCATCAACCGTGGTGGCGAAAAGTGAAACTGGGGAGAAAAGCAGTGCTGCAAGAACGATCAGGCTGGATGAACGCCTGCGCGCATTCCAAAACATAGAAAAACCGTAACTGACTACGAGTTGAATCGCAAGTTTACAGGAAAACTATCTTTCAATCAGGTCGAGCATTGAGCCTTCGTCCTTAGCCGGCTGCGGTTTCGTTACCGGCGGCGCCCCCTTCAGATCGCTGATCTTCAACAGCAGGTTGTTTGCGTTCGTGGCATAAGGAAGGGCACCTTCAATAGTCAAAGTGCCTTCGCGAATCATGTTTTCCAGGACGTGATCGAAAGTCTGCATTCCTTCCTGATCACCTTGTTCCATTGCATCGAGCAGTGACTTACCTTCCGATTCACCTTTCTCAATATATTCCCGGGTCCGCATCGTTGATTTCAAAATTTCGATTGCTGCAACCCGACCGTTGCCGTCAGCTCGCGGAATCAGGCGTTGCGAAATTATGAAACGAAAAGACTGTGAAACTCTCGTTCGAATCACTCGCTCTTCATTCTTGGGAAACACGCCAATGATGCGATCCACTGTTTTCGATGCGTCGATGGTATGCAGAGTGGATAACACCAGGTGACCGGTTTCTGCGGCTTCCAAAGCTACTTCAATGGTCTCCCTATCGCGCATTTCTCCGACCAGAATTACTTTCGGCGCCTGACGCAACGCAGCACGCAAGGCGACTGCGAAATTCGGCGTGTCCGAGTGGAGTTCACGCTGGTGGATTGTGGAATTCTTATGGTTGTGGAGAAACTCGATTGGATCTTCAATCGTCACGATATGGTAAGCGTGAGTTTCATTGATCAGATCGATAATCGCTGCCAGTGTTGAGCTCTTCCCGCTGCCTGTTGGCCCAGTCACAAGAACTATCCCGTTCTTGATATCCACAATTTCTTTGAGCTGTTCTGGAAGATCGAAATCCTTGAACTGGGGCGGCCGCATGGGTATGACTCGCATCACGATCGCGTGCGTTCCCCGTTGTTTGAATATATTTACGCGAAATCGTGCTTCACCCGGTACGCCAAATGACACATCGGCGGAACCTGACTTCTCAAGGCTGTCGGCGGCAGCTTGTTGATTACCAATGATCAACTTCGCGATACCGGCAGTGTGCGCGGGGGTGAGCTTTTCCAGGCCGTTGATATGGACGGGGACCAGTTTGCCCGATAGTTCAATCTGAGGTGGCCGGCCCGGACTGAATATCAGATCGCTTACTTTATCGGAAGCGCGCAACATTTCACGCAACACGGTGACGAAATTAGGTGTCGGTGGTGCTGGCGGCGGAGCGCTTGAGGTAGTTGGTTGTTCGCTACTCATTTTTCTGTGGAACTTTTTTCAGTATTCGAGCGTCAAAATTTTGTACGCGCGCAGATGAGTAAAGAAACTAATAATAAGAACAAACTCAACGACGGTTGCGTACATCAAAGTAAATGTTCGGCAAGGACGCGGTTGCAAATTAGACCGAGTCCGAAGTTTGAAAAGAAAGGCGCTGGAAAACATGGCAACATACAGAGATCCTGTTAGCTGCTTTGCACCACTTGAAGTAATCGAGCGCCTGCTGGAAATTCGTGTTGAAGCGGGTTACTCGCCTGCCGTCTATCTTCTTTCCCCCGATGATTTGGCAGACTATCTCGATGCATATGGCTTCGATGTGTATGCATTATCGGAGGCCGAAGCTGAGTTTCACTTTGGCGACTATCGGGCTCCCCTCGCACCAGGCGGCGATCATGCCCATTGCTCGCTAACCGCACACTAGAATCACCAAGTAGTTTCAGTATTGGCAAGCGCGGGAGATTAGCAATCTCCCGCGTTTGTTATTTGACCGCCTTGATTACAAAGAACGTTGCGTCATCGGTTAGGCCAACTCCGTCCGTCCACTGGTAAACGTCGCGTTGCATACTTGCGATTAGTTCTCGAGCGCTTAGGGTCGATCCACGCTTCACTGCTGTTATTAAGCGATCGCGGCCAAACTCCTCCCCGTTTGGACTCAAGGCCTCTGTTACGCCATCAGTATAGAGAACTAGAATCTCGCCCGGTCTAAACGTGTGGTAATGTTCGTGGTAGCGCGTGTCGCGAAACATTCCGAGTGGTTGCTCGCCCCATTCAATAAACCGAGCTGTGCCCTGTGCATCAATCAAAAGTGGTGGATTATGACCAGCGTTCGAGTAATGCAGCGTGCGATTTGACGCGTCGAGAATTCCGTAGAAGGCAGTGATGAACTGATTGCGCTCGATCGACTCCCAGAGCAGAAAATTCACCTTCGCCATGGAGATGTGGGTTGCGTAGCCGATATGAGTGGCGGCCCGCAAACTCGCACGTAAGAAGACCATCAATAATGCGGCGGGTATGCCTTTACCTGCTACATCCGCAATAACCAAACCAATCTGATCGTCATAGATGCGGACCCAATCGTAGTAATCACCAGATACCTCTTCGGTAGGAAAGTTATACGCACTAATATCAAAGCCAGGGAGCTCTGGATCGTTCGGAGGCAACAACTCCAGTTGCACTTGTCTGGCTACTTCGAGCTGGCCCTGAAGACGTTTCTTCTCGATGAGCTGTTCATGCAACATCACCTTTTCAATAATTATTGCTACCTGCGATGCCAGCAACGTCAACACCTGCAGATCGTCGTCAGAATACGCATTGAGCTCGTCACTCTCTAGATCAAACACTCCAATAACCTCATCGTTGGAGATTATGGGCGCGACCATTTCGGAACGTGTTCGATCGCGTGCATTGACATAGACCGGATCCTCGCGCACGTCGTGAGAAATTATCGGCTTGCCGGTTACTGCCACACTGCCGATGAAACCTTCGCCGAGTTTCAAGTGCAGCTCAGACAGTTCGTCAATGTCATATCCACGGACCGCTTCCGCTTTGAAGGTACAAGGCTCATCGCCAACACACTGAAGGACAAAGATCCCTGCCGCGTCGTACGGAATCAACGAGTCGAGCGTATCCATCACCAGATTTAAGACTTCCTGCAGATCCAGGGAGCGACTTATTTTGCTGGTGATATCAAGCAGCATTCGCAACTTGTCGATGGTTGTTAGACCGTGCGAAGGTGCTTCTTTGAGCTGTTCTGTCATTGCGCTGAATTATGTCCGATAAACTTTAGTTTGTCGTGTGTTAACTAAAAGGCCGGATAACTACAAGAGGCGCGTTAGAAATCCAGTCTCGCTTTGTCACGTCACGACAAACTGAAGTTTATCGGACATTCTGTTTGTAGTCGTTCCATAGCTTAGTCACTTTCATACGATATTCGACCAGCTCCCTACTCACTCTGAAATGGTTGGCGATCTCACGCGAGTTCTTTCCCCTTCGTAGGAGGCTTCTTAACGAGGCGTATGGTACTAAACTGGCCGCGCCAACGCCGTATGCCTCTTCTTCATCCGCTTTCCTATAATCGCGGGCCATTACCCTGCCACGAGAGTCTTTGGTAACGACAGATAGCCTGTTGGGTTGATGTCCAAGAAAGACGTGGCAAATCTCTTCCATGAGCGTCGCGTTTGTTCGTGCTCTGCCATGGTTCGGATTCAGAATAACGAGTTTGGATCCATTCGGTAATGTACAGGCGCCCCCGGACCACCTATCAACCGCAGCTCCGAGTAAATGTTCTCGAGCGCTATCACTTAGACCTTCGATCTGATCGAACCTGACCACAATTAGATTAGCGAATTTTGCCAGGTCAAAAGGGTTGAGTGGCTGATGGCGGGCGACGAGAGCAAAATCACGCAAGCCGAGAGCTCTGATTTCAAATTTTCGCCACTTCTCTCCGGGAGGTAAATCGCTGGCCAACACAAAGTGAGTATAACTAATGTGAGATAGAAACTAGCGCTTCTTCTTCGGTACTTTCGTTGTGTCGTTTCGGCTGAACTGGTTGTATGCAACCCGGAAAAGCTCGGATAAAGCTGCGGCCGTTTGCGGCGTTAGGTTGCGATCGGCACGAAGGTGAGCCTCAACAATTTCAGGCATTGGTTCCTGCGGATAATAGACAACTGCTTGTGATGACTCAGCGTGAGACTGGCGACCGCTGAGGATTCTTTCCATTGGCACATTAAGCCAGGTTGTGAGGCGCGCGATGTTGTCAGCATCAGGTTTTCCGGTACCGTTCTCTATTCGAGATAAGGTCGATGCGGAGACAGCGGTTTCAAGAGCTACATCGCGCAGGCTCAGGCCAAGCTCTTCACGACGGCGACGAATTGCACGTCCCAACTCTTCAGTGTTAACAAGCGCCTTTGCTGGTCTGCTCATCGTTTCACCTCCACGAAGAAACTTAACACAGGCGCGGTTTTAGGCGCAAGACTCTGTCTTATGCTTGAAACAATGGGGTAAGGTGGGTATGGATGGGAAAAGGCTCGCTAGGATTTGAGATTTGGTCAGTGGTCCGTAGTCAGTGGAATAGGACTTATAGGTCCAATCGGTCCTATCCACCTGACTACCCTGAAATCTTAAACCCTAAATAGCCTTAGCGGGCGGCTTTTGACTGTCGGCTGCTCATGGCCAGGTCACGAGCTTTTGGCACAACCTCGACTGCCTTCGCTACCTGTGGATCATCCTGCGTGATAAAAACTCGATCGCCCGTCACTCGACCATAAGCCGCGGTGACTACGTTGAATCGAACCTGCAGAGCTGCAAAATCTCGGTTCTTATCGAGCATCGCCGCTGTCACTTTGAAGGACGGATCATTCAACACAAACTCTCGAAAGGCTTTGAAGAGCGCATCGGAGACAACGAATTCATCGCTTTGAAGTTCATGACTCAAGCTCGCGGCAGTTATCCGACTGCTTTCAAACCCTCGGATTCGTCCGTTCACTAACTCACGAGCAAAAAGGAAAGCAGGGCTTAATAAACGACGTTGGGACAGTGTCACTGTTTTCGCCTCGACGCTTTCGTCTGGAGCGATTCCACCGCCGCCATAAACAGCCCTGCCAGTGTCCGTCTTCGTCTGCTCACCCGCTTGTTTTTGCGGTTGCCTGGGATCTTTTCCAGTCACGCCGCCGTGGGTGTAGTAGTCGTAGAAACCACCGTTTGAATAGTCGCGCTGAATTAAGCGGCCGGATGGTGTGTAATACTTCGCGGAGGTCAACGTCAGCCCTGCGCCATATTCCAGTGGAATGATGCTCTGAACCAACCCCTTGCCAAAACTAGTTTGGCCAACGATGAGCGCGCGATCATGATCTTGCATCGCACCCGCCACGATTTCCGAAGCAGAGGCTGTGTTTTCGTTCACCAGGATCACGAGTGGTGTTAGATCCGGAGAACTGTTGCGCGATTCGTATGAATTGTCCCGATATCCGTTTCGTCCTTTTTGCGTAAGAATCAACTGTCCGTTCCGTAAAAACACTTCGGCGACGTGAATTGCTTGATCGAGAAAACCGCCCGGATTGTTTCGTAGATCAAGCACGAGGGAATTCATTCCCTTTGCATGGAGACGTTCGATTGCATCCAGCAACTCGTCAGTTGTGGTGTAGTTGAAACCGCGTGTCATGTCGATATAACCAACACCGGGCTTCAACATATAAGCGTCGGGGATCGAAGGCTGCGGAACCGCATCACGGACAATGTCCACCTTTTCGATCTTTTTGTCGGCTGCTCGTTCGAGAGTTAATCTGACTGTTGAGCCCCTGGGACCTCGGATCTTGTCGCGGACTTCGATCGACTGCTTGCCGCGCATCGCCACTCCGTCAACTTCCACAATCCGATCGCCGAATCTAAGTCCTGCCCGTTCAGCCGGTGATTTCTCAAATGTGGAAGTAATGTAAGTATCGACATCATCTCCGTAGACGTAGCTCTGAATTGAAGCACCTATACCAAAGTATTCGGAGCGCTGATCCGTTTTCAGTTCGTCAAATTCCTCGCGGTCGTAATAGTTAGAGTGGGGATCCAGCGAGCGCAGCATGCCGATGATCGACGATTTGTAGACATTGTTGTAATCGAGTTTTCGACCATCAATGTACTGTTCTTCGATTACCTTCAAGGCCTCACCAAAATCGCGCTCCACCGCGCCCGTTCCATTGCTGGATGCGGGCCGAGTTCTGCGATTCGGATTTGAGCCCCACACTGTCGGGCTGTTTGGCGTTTGTGCGCGTTGTTGTGCGAACACAAATCCCGGAATAACCAAAGTGGTTATCAACAAGAACAAGTTTAGATATTTCGAAATTCTTTTCACCACAGTCCTCTGAAACTTCCCACAGATTCGTGACACTCAACGCGGTTCAGCTTGAGTACCTGAACCGCAATATAACGGATGCAACAAGGGTGGGCAAGGTTGTTATATTTAAGAGTTAAGATTGAAGATTTAAGATTTCAGATTGTCCCTAGTCAGGGATAGGACCTATTCGACCTTTGCGACCTATTCCACTGACAACTGACTGCGGACTCCTATCAAATCTGAAATCTAAAATCTTAGATCTTCAATAACTTGACCTCCCTCCTACCGCCCCCTAGAATGAACTTACCCCCATAAATGCTCGTAAGACGTGCTGATAGTATTTCGTGCACCAAAGGAGTCTTTACGAAAATGAGTAGTCCTTTTCAGCGAGAAGAAAATAACCCTCCCGAGCAAGTCGACGATTTGATGCTGCGTGACGACGACACTCATGAGGAAAACACGCGCACTGCATCATCAGTCCGCGATATCGCATCACGCATTCCAGAATCACTAAGCGCAATCGGGCGTGATATTAGTCGCACAATTGAAAAAGCTATTTCGGCCAAGGACGATTATGTTGTCGCAGTGAAGATTTCACCTGAGGCTCAGGACAAGCTGGAGCAACTGGTCCAGGCTGGAGTATTTCGCAGCCGCGCCGAAGCTGCCGGATTTCTAATCGACGAGGGTATCAAAACACAGGCGCCGCTGTTTGAGCGGGTGCGAACAAAACTCGGTGAAATCGAGCGATTGCGATCAGAGTTGCGTAGCTTGATTGCGAACAAGCCAACATAGAACCTTGTGCTGGATCTTTGTACTTTGCGAAAAACATAAAGTACGAAGTACAAATTATTCCCCTTCGAAGTGCTTTACCTTCGGTCCTCCCGGAGGTAAAGCACACGTTTTATTACAACCAGAGAACATCAGTGCCTGAACAATTTCAAATACCATCAACTCCAATTGAAGAATTTTCTCTCACCAACGGTTTGCGTGTTGTCCTTAGTCAGGATCGGTCAGTCCCTGTAGTCTCCGTCGCGGTCTATTACAACGTAGGCTCGCGAAATGAAAAGACAGGTCGCACGGGTTTCGCGCACCTCTTCGAACATATGATGTTTCAAGGTTCTGAGAATGTTCCCAAGGCAGCCCATTTCCAGTACATCTTCAACGCTGGCGGAACAATGAATGGCACGACCTCAACCGAACGAACAAACTATTTCGAAACGTTGCCGTCGAACTACTTGCCTCTGGCATTTTGGTTGGAAAGCGATCGCATGCGTTCACTCAAAGTAACGCAGGAGAATCTCGACAACCAGCGAAATGCAGTGCAGGAAGAAAAAAGACTTCGTTACGACAATCAGCCTTACGTTAACGCGTTCCTTTTGATGAACGAGCTGATCTTTACAAATCCAGCCAACGCTCATTCAACAATTGGTTCAATGGAGGATCTCGACGCCGCCACGATTGATGATGTGCGTGAATTCTTCCGTGTCTATTACGCGCCGAACAACGCTGTCTTGTCCGTTGTAGGAGACTTCGACAACAACAAGGCCCGGGAGTTAATCGAGAAATACTTTAGTGGTATTCCCGCTCAAACACTGCCGCCTCCGGTGGACGTTTCTGAAAATACTGACGTCGCCGTCAAGTCGGAGACTTATCACGATCCCCTCGCGCCGGCTCCAGCGTTTGTTTTGGGCTGGAAGATTCCAGCTCGTCGCACACCTGAGTTTTACGCGCTGTCGCTTGCCGGCACGCTGTTGTTCGATGGCGACAGTTCTCGGCTTTATCAAAAGCTCGTCAAAGGCGACGAATCTGTGGTTTCCATCGAAGGTGGGATTGATGAACGGCGCGGACCATCGGCACTTTATATTTTTGCACTACCGAAACCTGGTGAAGCCGTAGCCGCAATTCGTGAAAAGATCTTCACTGAAATCAAGTCCATTAGTACGTCTGGCCCAACGTCGGAAGAAATGGAAAAACTCCGTAACTCCCTTTGCAACGATGCCGTGCGTGGACGCCAATCAACGATGTATCGAGCTCAACGCATCGCCGAGTTTGCGCTGTACGACTCGAATCCGAGTTTGTTCGACGCAGAACTCGACTCCTATTTGAATGTAACGGCCGATCAAATCAAAGAGGCGGTGGCACGATTCGTTGATGTCGACAATCGAGTCGTACTGGATATCTTGCCGGCTCAAACCTCAGCCGGTGAGACTGAGGTGGCCGTAGCTTCTCCACAACCACCAGGAGAACCGCAACAACCAGCGGCACCTGCGCCACAGATACCAGATAAGCCAAATCCCGAAGCTCCGGGCTCACCAGCTGACGTTTCGCCGATAAAACCAATTTCGAGCCCGGTTGCTTCAAGCGATCCAGCGGACGCTAACACACAACCGGAAGAGGGTTCAGGACCGTTGCATGTATAAAATGAGCCAATCCGAAACATTTCGAAGTCAAGCACCCGCGCCATTACCCGCTTCGCCAATAATAATCCCGACGTTACGAGAGACCGTCTTGTCTAACGGGTTGAGTGTCGTTGTGGTTGAAGATGGGCGATTGCCATTGGTCAGTTATCGTTTAGCGCTGCGCGTTGGCACATCCTACGATCCGCCAAAACTTCCCGGTCTCACGGATCTTCTAGCCGGTTTGCTTCCTGAGGGTACGGTTTCAAGAACCAGTCGCCAGATCGCTGATCAGATTGCACGCGTTGGAGCAAGCCTCTCGGCTGGTGCTACTTCCGACTACACAATCGTCGCTGCGTCGTCACTTAATAAGTTTAGCGATGAGGTGTTGGAACTTTTAGCTGAGGTGGCGCTCCAGCCGTCGTTTCCGGAGAACGAAGTCGAACTAGCCAAGCAAAATACCAAAGAGAGTCTCCGTCAACAGAGAGCACAACCTTCGTTTCTAGCTAGTGAAAAAGTGTCTCAAGTTGTTTTTGGCGATCATCCGTACGCGGTCGTCGCACCGACACCGGAAGCCATTGATCACTGTTTCCGCGAGGACTTCGTCAATTTCCACCGGACGACATTCGTGCCAAACAATGCGGTGTTCATCGTTGTCGGTGATGTGAAGTTCGAGCAAGTAGAGGCTCGATTGGAGTCGCTGTTCGGTAGTTGGGAACGAGGAGTAGGCCTCACCACTGATTTTCCGTCTCCTCCGACGCGAACTCAGCGCATCGCTTATGTTGTGGATAGACCAGGCTCCGCACAGTCGAATATAGTCATTGCAAATACGGCCATCACGCGCACGAGTCCAGATTATTTTCCGATGCTGCTAATGCATACCGTTTTCGGAGCAACTGCGTCGTCTCGTCTGTTCATGAATTTGCGCGAGGAAAAGGGCTACACATACGGCGCATATTCCAATCTTGATGCAAGACGTACAGCTGGTACCTTTAGGTCGACAGCTGAAGTTCGAACACAAGTCACCGGCGACTCTCTCAAGGAGTTCTTCTATGAGTTACAACGCATTCGCAACGAGCAGGTGTCGGCAAAGGAGATCAACGACGCAAAGTCATATCTCACCGGTGTCTTTCCTATTCGGCTTGAGACTCAGGAGGGACTGATCGAACAACTCGTTCAAATAAAAATGCTGAATCTACCAACCGAATACCTGGAAACTTACCGAGACCAAATCCAGCAAGTCACTGTCGAAGAGATTCAACGGGTAGCGAAACTTTACGTTAGACCTGACGAGGCAGCTGTTATCGTTGTCGGCGATGGTTCCTCCATCCTTGATCAGATCAAACCATATTGTGAAAACATCGAGACCTATACGACTTCGGGCAAGCGCAAGGACGACATTCAACCTGCAACTCCGACTGAAATCGTGGGGGCATGGCAGATTCACGTTGAAACACCGTTTGGCCAATCGATACCGGCAACTTTATCGGTTCATCAAGACGGTTCAGCCTTACATGCGAAGATTGAATCCGAGATGGGCAATGCAGATTTAGGTGCGATTGAAATCAAGGACAACGGGTTTTACAAAGCGACTTCGATTGATATGGACGGTCATTCTGTTGATGTCGAAATCACAGCCAGCTTCGACGGGCAATCAACTGAAGGAATGCTGGTGATGCAGGAGACGTCTTTGCCGTTTAGCGGGACAAAATCATAGGTCCGATAGGTCCTATACGACTCATTCCCTTCCGCCAAAAACAAAAGCGCCCGATATGGCCGACATACCGGGCGTAAATCACAGGAGGAACCGAGTGTTATGGTAGTCACTATTATTTGCGACTATCCAAATAACCTCATTTGTTCAGATGGCTCGTAAAATCGAGAGGTTGCCCTCAACTGTTTACTTCTCAAAACGTAAGACCGTTCCATCACCGCCGACTGCCCACCCGATCTTCTTGTTGAAATGCAATGCGTAAAGGTTTTGCTTCGTTGAAGAATTTTGTTGCAACCAGGTGAGTCCTTCATCCTCGCTCCGCAGGATGGTTCCCCCCCTTCCGACCGCCCAGCCATCCTCATCATTTAGGAATTGAACGCTCAGGATCGTTGCCTTGGCACTGGTAGGAACCGAGGTCCAGGTTTCTCCTCCGTCGTTGGTTCGAAGAATCAATCCTTTCTCACCCACGGCCCAGCCCTTCTTATCGTTGCGAAAGTCAATGTGGTAGATCGTCTCCGCCGTTCCCGATTTTTGGATTTGCCATGTCTCGCCGGCATCTTCTGTGTGGAGTATTGTTCCACCGTTGCCGACAATCCAACCCCTTTTGTCACTGACGAAGTCGATGTGAATTAATTCGGTCCTGGTCGGCACTCGCTTTCGACTCCAGCTTTCACCGGCGTCATCCGTGTAGACGAGAATGCTATCGATGACAACATCTCGCTTGCTGACCGATCCGACGACCCATCCTTTCTTCTTACTGGAGAACCGCACGCTGTACAACTCAACTTCAGCGCCCTCAAATTCATTTGGGAGAAAACTTCGTGCTACGTCCCAACGTGTCCCGTTGTCGTGTGTTATGAAGATTGTGTTACCGGCAAGCAGGAAACCTGCTTCCTTATCTCGAAAGTAGATATCGTTGATGGCTTGTTTGGTACTGACAGCCTGAGGTGCCCAGGTTGCGCCCCCATCATCGGTGCGCGATAGAAAACCACCGTCGCCTCCAACCCATCCTCTCTTGCTGTCCACAAAATAGACAGTATTCAAATCATGGCCAGCTGGACCGACCTTCATACTTACCCACGACTGAGCAGAGACGGGGCCTGCAAATACAAAAAGGCACACCAATATCTTCAGCTTCAACAAAGTGTTCGGGAGTTCGATTCTCATGTGTTCATCCAAAACATACTTCAGCATTGCAGATACTTGCTGGGATCCAAATTGGGGGTTTTGAATTTTGTACCTTAGTTTGGCTATGTTCGACAAGCTCAGAAAAGCAAAGGATGAAGGCGGAAGGGTGAAGGATGAAAAAATTCATCCTTCCGCCTTCATCCTTCATCCTTCATCCGAATCGCTGAGGTTCCGACTTGCTCTTATGGTGCGGCGTTAACCCGGTAGATCCTCCCTTCGAAAACAACCACGACGCGTTCTCCCAGCGAAAAGTATTGTGCGAGGGTTGGCTTTTGTTTGAGCAGTTCAAAGTAAGCATCAGTACCAAACGTTAGCGATGTCTCTGGTAGTTTCGTGTCAGGCTTCAGTTCCGAATCAACCCAAACTTCATCACGCAGGTAAAATGTCTTACCAGCAACTCGGCGGACCGCGCTCCCAGCGTCATCCGCTCTTATCACGTCCGCCTCCTTCTGATCTCGCACCATCTTGCTTTGCTGTACCGCGCCAGCACCGGTGGTCACAGTCACACTTTCGGCAACCATGGACGGAGCTGATTTTTGTGCTTTCATTGCTCCAAGACGTGTCCTGGACGTGGGTTGATCACTTGCGCCAGGAACCATATTCATTGTTGTCTCTCGGCCTTCCAACGCCAGATAAGACGTGTACGGGGTAACAATTCCATAACGAGTCCCCAGGTCGACAATCTCATCCCTCAACTCCTTTTGTTCGCCATTGGTTCGGACCTGTTCCATCAACCAACCAACTCGCCGAGTGGCCCAGAGTCTCGGCAGGTAATCGTTGGCCTCTTCACGTAACGGAAATCGAAGCTTATCGTAGGAATAAGTTTTGAGAACGCCATTCGATTTACCACTCAACTTTATGCCAAGTGCCTCCAGGCTTTCTGGATTGTTATAACGACCGATGAGAGTTACCTGTGAGCCGCGAAATATATCTGGCATGCTGCGGGGATAGACGAGATCGGTACGAACACCAGCGATGTCCAGATTGAGATCGGTCAGTACCGGATAGTTGACCTTTGTGAAAAAGTTTGAAACCTTAACCTCCAGATCTTCCTTGGGCTCGACGTAATCGGCTACTCCGCCATTGTCCGCCGCAATCTTGTCCAACAGCGTCGTATTGACGTCATAACCCACACCAAATGTAAACACCCGTATTCCGGAGGTGATTGCCCGATGGACGTTATCGACAATCTTCGAAACATTAGTTTCATCAACGGTCGGCAATCCATCTGTCATGAATACCAGAATCTTCGGTCGATCGCTTTCTCGAAACTGACGGAGCGATGCTAACAACGATTGGTTGATATTCGTCCCGCCAACGGGCTTCAGCGACTTCACAAATGCTTCACCGCGCTGCCGGCCGCGTTCGTCAGCCGATACCAGAGACGGTTCCATCAGGTGTTCCTCACCAGCGAACGAGATCACATTAAATCGATCCTGTGGGCGCAGAATTCTGATGCCGTACAACAATGCCGCACGCGCTTTCTCCATCTTTCCTTCTTCAGCCATCGACCCGGAGGTATCAACGACGAAAACCACGTCTTTAGCCGAGTACTCCTGCTCCGCCCAGTCGTCCTTGGGCGAAATCATGAGGAGGAAATAACCATCACGACCTGCCTCCCGGTGCGTTAATAGCGTCAAGCCAAAGTCATCGTTGGATATTGTGTAGAAGAGTTGGAAATCCTGAAGCTCTTTTCCTTTTTCAGTTTCAAACGAAACTACGGAGTTGCGTTCATTACTGCGCTTTACTTCAATCTGGTGAGTTGGTGAATAGACATTGCGCAAAGGATCCTTGCTTTCCAGTTCAATCTTGCCTGCGACAGAACCTACCTGAGTCAACTGTCTACCCGTTCCGAGTGGATATTTGTAAGCAACTGTTCCTGCCTCTGCGTGTACTACTTGCGTGTAGGTAAGCTCGAGTTTCTTATCGGAGTGCGGAAGAATTGGAAAGATGCTCGCCTGAAACAAATCTTTGCCGGCATATTCAAGTAAACCCGGATCGCGCTGGCGCCGAACGATGTCGTCGTAAATGCGCCGTGCCTCTTCACGAGAGCGAACCTCGCCAACCAGTCGCCGGTTCCCATCCCAAATCGCAAACTCGGCTATCGACGCCGATTCTGGTATCGGGAAAAAGTACGTGCCTTCCATCATCATGTCGCTGTCGTTGCGAAAGACCTGCTCGACGTGCGTAGTCGCAACTTGCGACTGGATTTTTGTGTCGATCCGGATGGAAGCAACTGGTAGAGCACGTGGCAGAGGAAATGGCCGGGGAGGTCGAGGGCATCTCTCGCACGGCCCCGGAACAATCACACCCTGAGCGTGGATGCTTATGAAGGCTGCAGCACAAATTGAGATCAACAGAAGGATGCGAGTAATTGGGCTGGTCTTGAACATCAGAAGTCTCCGAAAAGAGCAAAGTAGTACCCCGTGCTGTTGGTAGAACGGGAGAATGAATGGATTCTTGCGTGCTGGGACGCCTCGTCGATCAGAATTCCCATCCCCTAACACACGAACACTCTTCTGTCGGAGCGCGGTCGTCCTCGGCCGCCCCCGTCGAATAGCAACCCTGGTGATTTCAACGCGCCCCTACTCAGAATCTTCGCAGTTACTGATCTCTGTTCGACGGGGGCGGCCGAGGACGACCGCGCTCCGACAGAAGAGCGTTCGTGTGTTAGGGGATCGGACTTCTGTTCGACGGGGGCAGCCGAGGACGACCGCGCTCCGACAGAAGAGCGTTCAATAGAGCTGTCTGAGTCGCTTGTTGAAGATCGCAACGCCGGTTGCAGCGAGTGTCACGACCAGACCGCCAAACGCGAGGGTCCGCTGGGGGCCAAAACGATGCGAGGCCCAACCCGCCAGAATGTTTCCGATCGGCATCGTGCCAATGAAAGACAGCATGAACATGCTCATAACCCTGCCCCGCATATTGTCAATAACCAGTTTCTGCAGGAGCGTGTTCGATACCGCAACCGAAACCACCAGGGAGAAGCCAACCCCAAATAGAAAGACAAGCGAGACCATAAGTGACGAACTTAGCGCAAAATTAGCGACGCACAATCCAAACAGCACCGCGCCGGCCAGTACTAACCAACCTTTACGTCGGAAATCTCCGAGATACGCGACCAGCAGAGCTCCGAAAAACGCACCCGCACCAGCCGTTCCCATCATCAACGCCAAACCAGTTTCACCGAGATGAAAAATATCGCGCGCGTAAATTGGAACCATCGTGAAATAGGGCGCGCCAAAGAAACTGTTTACGGCCGAGAGTAACAACAGTGAAGACACTCGCGGTCTGTTGCGCACATAGCTGAAGCCCTCAAAGAGGTCGCCAAGAAAAGCTCGTCGATCTGTTACCGCGTGAGCCGCGGGCTGTTGAGATTGGAGCGGACGTACCATTGATAACGCGACGACGACTGCTATGAAAGACAGACCGTTTGCAAAAAAACAGCCTGCCAACCCAAACAGCTTGAATCCCAATCCAGCCAACGTAGGTCCAACCACTCGTGAGAGTTGAAACTGCGTTGAGTTCATCGCGACCGCATTCGCTAAATCTTCGCGACCCACGAGGTCATACGTCATCGCTAAATAGGACGGACTTGCGAGCGACATGCAACATCCAGTGACAAATGAGAACCCCAGAACCATCCAACGATTCACAACTCCGGTTGCGACCAGCGTCGCCAGACCAAGCGCAGCCAGACCCGAGATTACCTGGGTGACAATCAATAACCTTCGTCGATCGATCAAATCGGCAAAGACTCCGCCGACCAAGGTAAAAAGAAGACCCGGCGCCGTTGCCATGAACGCATCGAGACCCAACCAGAAGGCAGAGTTTGTTAACTGAAGAACCAGCCAGCCCTGCGCAACAGCCTGCATCCAGGTACCGATGTTTGAAAGGAAGGCGCCTGTCCAGAACAGGCGGTAATTTCGATTAGAGAGAGCGCGAAACATGCGACGGCGAACGGCAGTGGGTTTGGACAAGGTCGGCGGGGCTTCGACGGGCATCGAGTTAAAGTCTTACCATCTGGACTCAAAAATATCTAACGTTAACAGCGTACTCTGCGGTTCCAACTGTCCATGTGATTAAATGATGGACCTTTTAATAGATTTGAGGAGGCTTGAATGGAAACGAGCACACTAAACCGATCCTTGTTCATTCTGTTGGTCGTCGTATTCCTGTCAACTACTTCGATCGCACAAAACGCGCAGCCTACACCAACTCCACCTGCTGCGAATCCTGTGGACGTAGGGTCAATCGATTCTATTATCGCTGCCGTCTACGATGTCATTTCAGGACCCGCTGGCAAAAAACGCGATTGGGATCGAATGCGTTCCCTTTTTATTCAGGGAGCGCGTCTCATACCAACTTTCCAGCGACGAAATGACGGCTACGCCTCGCGTGTATTGACGGTTGAAGATTTCATCAGCCAATCTGCGCCGCTCCTGGAGAACGAAGGGTTCTACGAAAAAGAGTCAGCACGAAAGACTGAAACGTTTGCAAATATCGCTCATGTGTTCAGCACTTACGAGTCGCGTCACACGACTCAAGATCCGAAACCGTTTCAAAGAGGTATTAATAGCTTCCAGTTGATGAACGATGGATCGCGCTGGTGGATCGTAACAATATTCTGGCAGGGTGAAGATGAAAAAAATCCGATACCCGAGAAGTATTTGAAGTGAGTTTCTGGAGGCAGGAGCAGGAGCAGGAGCAGGAGCAGGAGCAGGCAAATTGTAATACGTCCCATTGGTCATATAAGTCCTATTTTCGTTCTGCTCCTGCTCCTGCCCCTGCTCCTGTTCCTGCTACTGTAATCGTCGCCACGCGGACAGCGATCCTCCGGCCCGACCGTGACGTTCGGCGACAATCTCGGCAATGATCGCCAGTGCTACTTCCTCCGGAGTGACTGCGCCGATATCCAATCCGATCGGGGCTCTAATCGATTTCAACTTCTCTTCTGCAATTCCCGCTTGTCGCAGATTATCGATTACGATGTTGGTTCTTCGCTTACTCCCAATCAACCCAATGTAGTCTGGCTCCAAATCCCTGATTGCCTGCATACATTCTTCATCCTGGTTGTGTCCGCGTGTGACTACTGCGAGTGCGACACCCTTTCCATTGCCAACCGCAGTGCGGACTGAATCGCCCCAGTTGTCAGCTACAACCAGTTCTATGTTCTGAACTGGAAATCGATCCGGCGTCAAAAACTCGGACCGGTCGTCGATCAAGGTGGTTTGATAGCCAAGAAGACTGCCGAGTTTTGCCAGCGCGGCCCCGACATGTCCGGCACCGCAAATGACCAAATGCCGCGCCGGTTCTAAGCGCTCAAATAAAAGAAGGATTTCTTCGGATACAGAAAGCAGCGGGGCAATCTCCCTTAGTGAAATTGTCCGAGTGTCCTCACGAGCCTCCAGAAATTTCAGCGCGCGATTAGTGACAACCGAATCCAATTCGTCATTGTGAAATGTTCCAAAACGCCGTCGGCTCTCTTCGACGATTAGTTTTGAGCCGACAAGTTCACGCCCGGTCATGACGGTAACCACTGCGGCGATTGAGCCCTCTTCGAGTAACTGATTAATCACCTTCAACAACTCCTGGGAAGGTGATCGATCCTTCTTTTCGCTCATCATGAATTTGTGGGAGTCTATTTGGAAATGTGAGGTTTGGTAAAACCGATTGCTGCTCCGACCCGGCGTAGAAGCCACAGCGGTCCAACAAGAAGATAAATCGGGTTCTTGAAAAACGCGGGTTGATTCCCTTCTATCGCATGACCAACAAACTGGAGAATCCAACCAACGACGAACATTGCCAGAGCCCATCGCCAGTTAAAGAAAAAAACGGGCAACGCTACGACAATCAATGGAATTCCGATCGAGTGCGATAAACGGTTCAGCGGGTGCTGATGCTTGGATTTGTAGTTGGTGATCAAGTCGCCAGGCATAGGGTTTGGACTTAGGACTTTGGCCTTGGGTCTTTGATCTTCGTCCTTTGTTCTTCGCTAAAGCCAAAGTTCAAAGGCCAAAGGCCAAAGGCCCAAAGCCGTATTCAAAAGACCTCTACAAAGATGTCCATTGTTCCCCCGCAAACCATTCCTTCTTCGCTTGCTTCATCCGCAGTCAACGAATAGTGGTGTAACTCAGAGTTGCCCGAGCGCATCGTTTCCTTCGCGGTGGCCCAAACTTCAGCTTCAATACAGCCACCTCCGACGGTTCCCGCGATTTTGCCATTCTCAAAAAATAACATCTTTGCTCCGCGACGCTGGGGTGTAGACCCGCGCGTGTGCGCTACGGTTGCCACAACAACACGCTCACCGCGTTCACCCGCTTCATTGAGCAATCGATACAGATCTCGTTGGCTTAAGGTTGACGACATGAACCTCAGTATACGTTGATCAAGTCAGAACCGAAACGTGGTAGCGTCGGGTGCTTACCAAGCGAACTGTTCGAGTGCTTAGAACCCGACGCTACCGCGTTTCGGTTCTGACTTGATCCGCTATAATGCGCTCCGCCTAATCTTAAGAAGGAGACCTCAGTGGCTGCAACTCCCATTATCAACCGCCGAATTAATGAGCGCCGGCTTTACATATTGGCCGCAATTCTAATTCCGATTATCGTTCTGATTGGTTTTGCTCGAACGTATTATCTCAAGGGCCTCTTTGCCACCCCTCCAATTCCAAGCCCTCTGGTTCACTTACACGGGTTAGTAATGTCCGCGTGGGTGATCCTTTTTGTGACGCAAGTAAGTCTCGTAGCAACGCGACGAACAAAGACACATCAACGTCTTGGTGTGTTGGGTTCAGTGCTAGCGGCACTTGTCTTTATTGTAGGGATCCTGACTGGCATTTATGCTGCCGCCCGCGGAGCTTCATCCGGACCGCCCGCCCTTCAGTTTCTTATCGTACCTATCGCCGACATGTTGGTGTTTGGCGTTTTGGTTAGCCTGGCTCTGTATTTCCGGCGAAAGCTGGATGTACATAAGCGGTTCATGCTGTTGGCGGCCGTGAATCTGCTGGCACCTGCAATTGCACGCATTCCTCTTCATTTCATTGAGGCCGGAGGTCCACTCGCATTCTTTGGACTCACTGACTTGTGCCTGATCGGGTGCGTGGCATTCGACACCATCAAACATCGCCGACTTCACCCGGTGTTCCTTTGGGGTTTATTGTTCATCATTGTCTCGCAACCATTGCGAATATGGTTTGCGGGAACAGATGCATGGTTGAAGATCGCGACTGCATTGGTGGGATTAGTGAGCTAGACGCGAATCAAAACGTCAGCAACCTCTCTTCACTCCGAAGGAGTGAGATGTTTATAGATCGCAGGAGTTCCACGGTTCAGCACTCCTTTAGGAGTGCGATGTGGATCGTCGTTTAGTAAGTCGAACCGTTTTGGAGCGTTTCTTGATTGTAGTTGCACGGACATCGCACTTCTAAAGGAGTGCCTGATTAGCTATCGTCCGTTTCGTTCATAAACATCTCACTCCTTCGGAGTGAACTTCGCCCAGCGCTCTGTAACACATTTAGCTTATCCGCCGTTTCTGCCTTTGCCAAAGAGGACATTCAACTCACCAAGTGACGAGTTCTCAACCAGAGAGGTAAATTCGCCGGTTGCGGCTATGTCCTTCGCCGCTTTCATGAACGCCGTCCAGGCAACACGCGCAAGTGCCCCACCAACTGAAATCCGTCGCACACCAAGATCGGTCAATGCCGCCAATGAAAGATTTGGATCCGGGCGGAACGACAAAACATTCACGGCCCTTGGCGCAACCGCCTTGACGATTGCTTCGATCTGCTTCGGATCGGTTACACCAGGCGCATAAAGGCATTCCGCGCCGGCTTCGGCGAAAGCCGACAATCGTCGGACCGCGAAATCAAATGGGTTGGGATGTTGAACTAAATAGACTTCACACCGAGCAGTCAAAACCACTGGCGTGCCGGATTCATCGATGGCCCTTCGCGCCGCTTTGATTCGCTCGAGAGCAATGTCGTCATCGTAAAGTTGTCGCGCTGCACCAGGAATGCGATCTTCAATGGATAACCCCGCAACTCCCGTCGCGACACAACGCTTAACGTTCTCCGCGACCGCATCCGGCTCATCGGCACAACCATTTTGAAAGTCTGCATTCACCGGCAGCGAAACAGCAGCAGAGATCTCGCGAAAGTGATCAAGCATCATATCGAGCCCGACCGCATTGACATCATCCGGAAGGCCACGTGTAAAAGCGAAACCTGCCGAAGAAGTTGCAAGCGCCTTGAAACCCAGGTGCTGGAGATACACGGCCGAACCAATATCGAATGGATTAGGTATGATGAAACAACCTGATTCGTGTAACTTGTGAAAAGTCTTAACGACTGACAATTGTCGATCTGAGTTGGTCATGATTTCGATATCTTACTTTCGCGGTGACGAACTGCCAAATTAGAAGGTTCGGAGACATCAGGGAAACGTCTGAACGTCGCAATGCATCTCGGAATAAAAAGTTTTGAGGTGCAATCGATTATGACCCAATCACCCTCAAGATTGTTGTTAGCTCAACTGGTGATCGTTCTCATTGCTATCACAACTTACTCGCAGAGAATAGTTCCTGAGCCACTTCGAGTTGTTGACTATTCAGGCGATATGTTGGCCTTTATAGGGAACTTGCCATTCACCTTTAACACCTCCTTTAGCTTCGAAATCGATCCGTTAGAGCCACGGTCCAGTCTCACGTTTCGTGTCACGGACGCTACGCTGGACGACGTAATGAACGCCATCGTCAGGGCCAAGCCAAACTATACCTGGCGTAGAAATGGCAACACGATTGAGATCTACCCTGTTGGTCGCGCGAACCCGCTGCTTGAGACACGGATTAGCTCAGTTCGGATAAGTAATACCAAACTCAAGGAAGCTCTGCAGCGCTTGTTCTACTCCAACGAAGTAAACACGGCGATAGCGAATTCCGGATTCCGCCATGGGCCTATTCGGGGAGTTGAGGATCAAGACAAGAGGGTCTCAGTTTCTGCTGACGACATAACTCTGCGACAGGGCCTGAATCAGATTGCCGAGTCCAGTGGCGTTAGGTTCTGGGCATTTGAGTTAATCGGACCGAACCACGACATTGTGTCGCTCAACTTCGGAACTGAAACGAAGTAGACATTCAGAACGGGGCAGTAGCCCGAGTGTCAGGGAGGGCTCACCTGGATCGCCAACCGTTACGATGAACCCTCCTTGACAGTCGGGCTACTGCCCGTTCTGATTCGCCTGGCAGTCGAAATTGGCAATCGGCAATCAGCAATGACTTCTATCTGTGTAATCTGTGGATGAAAAAAGGGCGGCCGATTTCTCGACCGCCCGTTTTCTCCGTAAACCCCCACCGACTTCTAGAAACTAAATCGAACTCCTATTTCAGCAGATAAACTGTGCGGCACTGTGACTCCACTAGGAGTAATGAAGTTACTTGGTGTCGCGAAGTTTGTCTGGCGAACATCTGTATTGAAGTTGTTTCCGAAGTTAGCTCGATTTGTTAGATCAAACACCTGGAAGATTGCCTGCAGATTTGCACGCTCCTTAATCTTAAAGTTCTTCGTAACGCGCATATCCCATTGAAAGAACGGCTGACCTCGCAGGTTATCGAAAGGTGCAAACGTGCATTGACCGGCGCGCAGACAGTCGCGGTACTGCACTCGTACGGCATTGCTGTAGCCTGGATCGCAGTGCTTGGTATTCGGCACAGGGTTATTGTCAGTCACACAAAACGCATTCAAGGTGGCCGTCAGATCGTTTGGTCTGTCCTTGAAAACGATGACGTGAGAAGTTCCACGTCCGCCACCAACACCTAACGAGTCAACAGAGCCCCCATAACCAGAAGTGTATGAACGCGCTGATTCAATCTGCAGAATCGGCGCAATCTGAAATCCGGCAGGCAAGTTGATGACGCTTCCCATCGAGAACCGGTGACGCGAATCATTCGGTGTCGGCCCAAGCTCATAAGGAGCAAAGAAGTTGAATGGGTCCCACGCACGATTTCGAAATGCGGCAGAGTTTCCGTTGTAAGCCAGCGCTCTCGCGAGTGTGTAGGTTGCGTTAACAGTTACACCCTGATGTAAACGGCGACGATACGAAACATTCAGCCCGTCATAACGAGAGCGACCAGACGATTGTTCCAGGTCGATCCTACCGAGTATTGGCTGGTGAGCCGCAGTCAACGCCGCCGTCAACGGTCGTGAGGTAATTTCAGCACCCGCCGAGTCGAGGAACATCGCCCGGGTGGGATTGATGTTAATAGTCTTGGACTCGTGGAGTCCGAGGATGTGTGTATAGTCAAACTCAAGCACAGAGTATGAATTCAACTGCCACGCATAACCGGCATTCCATTGTTGGGTAAATGGGTTCTGATAGTCAGGATCCATTATTCGACCCGTCGAGTTGTTAGGTAACTGAGTAGGAGGCGGTGGAATTGTAGGTAGAGGATCGATTCCGAAACGCCAATTCGACAGCAGGATGTTAGTGCCTGGAACGAGATCCCCACTGGCAATGCTAAACACGCTCACGAATATCGTCGGATTGATCTGTTGAATCATGAACAAAGGAATGTTCAGGAAGGTTTGGCCGTAGTAGAGTCCATAACCGCCTCGGACGACATGTCTACCGTCTGACTTGAGATCCCAGGCAAAACCAACGCGAGGACTGAAATCCTTACTGTCGTCTTGTGGTAAAGAAGCTGCAGCTGGATGGTTAATCGCCTTGAGCGCAAGATAAGTTCTGCTCTGCCCCTGTGCCTTCGTACCAATCAAATTGAAATCCTTGTCCCAGCGAAGGCCTAGATTCAAAGTAAGATTCCGTCTTGCTTTCCAATCATCCTGGAAATACAACCCGAACATCTTAGCGCCACCCGGCAGATCGAAATACGGATTGCCAGCAGTCGCTGTCATGCCACCGACGAGGCCAGGTGTCGAGAAAGTTTGGGGCAACGTCACAATCTTGCTTGGCAGTTGCGTGAAATCGATTTCCAACGTTGGATTGAACTCGAAAAAGCCTCCGAGCTTGGGTTCCCAAAGATAGTCCACACCAGTTCTGAAGGTATGGTTTCCTCTGCTGATTGAGAGGTCATCCTTGAACTGATATTTGATCTGGTAAGACTGTTGCGGAACATTCACGTTAGTTCCGAAGCTTATGGTGTTTGGGAACGTGAAGGTCGTAGTCTTCTTCTCACTGTCAATCAGGTTATTCCAGTAAGAATAACCGAAGGTGAACGCGTTCACCGTGCTGCTGCTCAAGCTCGAGTTCAGGACCGTATTTGCAAGGATTAGTCGATTGTGTGTGAAATTACCTTGCGTCAGATCCACTCGTGAAGTGGCCTGATCATTGAGCCCAAGGTTTGTCTGGTCATTGTAGGCAAAGAAGATGTTGTGCTTGGAATTGAAAGTATGGTCAATCCGAGCATTGACGCGCCAATCTTTATAGGGTGTAGGCAACACAGTTGCGGGTTGTGCGCCAAGCGACTGCACTAACAGCAGTTCGGAATATGCGTCGGAAGCAACAGGTATTGACGTGGCTTCTTTCTGGTGTTCGAGTGCAAAAAAGAAGAATGTGTTTTCAGGGTGATAGTGAGTTGGGCCACCTTCGCCGAACCTGGGTATATTGAGTGGACCACTGATTGAGCCACCCCACTGTTTTCTGTTGAAAGGAGGTTTTGACTTAAGCGAAGTGTTGGAAGGTGAAACTTCGCTGGCGTTGAGCTTCCTATCGCGCAGGAAGTAGAACACCGAACCGTGATAGTCGCTGGCTCCTGACTTCGTAACAACGTTAATGGCAGCTCCCTCACTGCGCCCATTCACCGCTGAGAACCGCGCAGTGCTGATGACGAACTCCTGAATTGCTTCCAGTGGGAACTGCATCACGGGACCGCCGACGGTGTTGTCTTTGTTGTCAATGCCGTTGACAGTTACGTTGACATTGCGTCCGCTCGAGCCATTGATTCCAAATACTGCAATGCGACGCTTGGTGGGATCGTAAGAATCAACCGGCTTTGCGCCTGGAGCCAGATACGCCAGGTTGCCAAGATCACGGCCATTCAAGGGCAGGTCCTCAACATCTCGAGGCGTGATATTTAGACCGATGTCCGTTTTTTCTCTGCTGACCAATTCCGCTTCGCCTGCCGTCACTGTGACGTTCGCAGTTTGCATACCTGGTTCCATTGTGAAGTCGACATTGTTTGTTTTGCCTACGAGCACATCGAAGTTTTCGACAGCTCTGTCGCCAAACCCTGAAGCGCTGACTTTGACGTCATAACGGCCCGCCGGAATAAAGTCGAACTTGTATTCGCCATTGGCATTAGTCGTTGTGCTGCGGCTAAGCCCCTTGTCCTTATTTGTGATGGTTACCGAGGCGTTTGGCACTACGGCCTGATTCTTGTCGCGCACGACTCCAGCAACAGCGGCGCT
>DASYPT010000042.1:0-16434 GCA_036006355.1 Pyrinomonadaceae bacterium
TTGGGCTTCCTCAATTTCGTAACCTTGCTGCTCGAGAAAGTCGCGGATGCCAAAGCGCACACCTGGCTCATCGTCCACAACTAAGACCTTGTTTCTCGCCATTACGAATCTCCCTCAGTGGGAACAGGGAACCTCGCGATCATACAAGCCCCCACATCCGGGTTGTTTCCAGCAATGAGTTTGCCGGCATGTTCCTCCATGATCCGTTGAGCTATTGCTAAACCTAATCCCGTACCACCGCGGCGTTTAGAAAAAAACGGTTCAAATATACGCGGAATATCTTGTTCCAGAATTCCTGAGCCAGCATCACGCACGGCACACTCGACCCACTCCTGTTTGCCATCTACCACTTTTCTCGCTTCCACGCTGACCGTGCCGCCTGCGGGGGAGTGCTGAATGGCGTTTTCAACCAAATTTACAAATACTTTCGAAAGCCGGCGTCGATCAATTCGGACTTTCGGTAATGGTTCCTCGACGTTACTCTCCAACGTAACTTTCGCAACTTCCGCCGCCGGCAGGCACGCACGAATCGAGCGCGTTACCATCTCTTCCATTGAAACCAGGTACAACTCACCACGAAACGGTTTGCCGTATTCCAGCAATTCCTCCATTAACAGAGTGAGGCGGCCGATTTCATCTCTTAAGACATTTGTATAACGAAGATATTCGGTTCGATCACTAAACCTCGTTTCAAACGCATCAATAATTGAAGATATCCCAAACAGAGGATTGCGAACTTCATGAGCGACGCCAGCTACAAGTGAACCCAGCAAAGACATCATCTCGCTTTGTCGTAAGGAAGCCTCGAGCTCTGCACGTTTCGTAATGTCCTGGGCGACAAAAATTGCGCGTTGGCCAGCGGAGCCAAACTCATTAATTAAATAGAGTGTTAGCGCCCAGGTTTTTCCGGTAGCTTGACACTTTACCTCTTCCGTTACCGGCGAATGCGTCGAGCGAATGGTGGCGATAAGCTCGGCCGCCTTTTTCCAGGGTTCCTGGTTACCGAGCTCGCCGATTGGTTGATCGATTATTTGCTCAGGGTCAGAACCTGCGATCCGTTCCGCTGCTTCGTTTGAGCGCTTTACGATGCCATTTAGGTCGACAATCAACACTGGGAAATCGATCGCGTTGAAGGTTTGCCGCCATTCCATCGCCGACTGCTGTAACGAGGTATGCAACCGCTGCTGCTTCTCATCGAGTAGCTTTCGTTCAGTCACGTCGTTGACGATGACCAACTTGCCGTGTTTTCCGTCGAACACAACAGGGTGCGAACTCATTTCGACGTAGATGGTTTTGTTGTCTCGAGTCTTATGCCGCCAGGGACTTGAAAGCTCCAATCCATCTGCAGCCGCAGCGCCTTTGATCAATAACGCTGGAATGTCTTCCTTCGCGCGAATCTGGTCGATAGTCATCGAAAGAAACTCATCGCGTGAATAGCCATATATCCGCGTAGCGGCCTCGTTTACGGCCAGAAAAGCGAGTGTATCTTCGTTATAGACCCAGATCGGCTGCGGCGTGGATTCAAAAAGGAGCTTATATCTTGATTCGGAATCCTTCAGAGCTTCCTCGAAATTCCGACGCTCAGTAATGTCGCGAGCGACCCCTCTGAATCCAACTATTTCGCTCGATTTGTGCTTGATTGGAGTGATAATCAGGTCAAGCCAGCGATCCTCGCCGGAACTCGAACGTGCTACCAGTTGATGACGAAATTCTTTCGGTTCATGTGCATTACCCAGTGCTCCACCAAACCCGTTGCTCTCAGGAATGATTCCAAACAAGCTGAAGAATGATTCGCCAATGATTTGATGTGCATTGCGGCCGAAGAATCTGGCACCAGCGGAGTTGATACTCGTAATACGACTTTGCAAATCCTGGGTGAAGATTAGATCGGTGGCTTGTTCAACCAAATCTCGGTAGCCTGCTTCAAGTTGCGCACGTTCCAGAAGACGAGAAACCTTGGCTACGAGGCGGGTCGAGTCGAATGGAACCTCGAGATAATCATCAGCGCCGGCTTTGAGTCCCGCAACAACACTTTCGGTATCTTTCTGATGGGCACTGATCAGAAGAATTGGAACTGATCGCAACTCTGTGTCAGCTCGAACTTGTTGACAGAATTCCAGGCCGTTCATTCTCGGCATGCTGACGTCGCTAATTATCAGGTCCGGGTGAGTCTCTCTGGCTAATTCCAAAGCCTGAATCCCGTCCTCAGCTGTAAAAACGGTGTATTCAGCCTTGCGGAGAAGGCTCTCCATCAACACGAGTTGCTCGGGAACATCATTGACAATCAAAACGGAATTGTCATCTTGCCCGGAGGTTACTACCCCATGCATTTAAATCTGACCTCGATAGTTCGTTTTTATTTGGAAACTCGCTGGCGATCGCCCCTAAATCAGCGGAACGGACTAGATGTCCGGGGGGTGGAGATCCAAAGGATTTAAGGGGCGCAGTATAACACAGTAAACGAGCTGATAAGTCTCGAAATCTAAACACGATGAGCATTGTGTAACGTCGTTTACGTGTAATTTCGATGATTGCTTACACTCGATCAAAACGCTCATTTGTTTCAAGATTCCCACGACGGATAAAGAAGAGGCGGGCAGGGCAGTAAACCGAATTGGGATAACTTGAATCAAAACTGGACAGCTAATCAAGTTGCCAGAGGTTGAAAGGCCTGTTGGAATCAATTCATTTGTGTACACGGTTCGCGATCCGTGTTCCGTGTTAGTAATCATTGAAAGGTGAAGAAAGTATGAGCAGTTGGTTTGTTGGGCGATTTACCCAAGTGAAAATATTTTTGAGTTTGATGCTGGTAGTTTTTGTAGTTACCTCCTGTCGTGCGCAGGCAGGAACGCTAGCCTTAGCGTCCGGCCAGCCACTGGCGGTAACCGCCGGCGTAACCACCCAGGCGTCCTATGCGGACCTCGTATCCCGAGTGTCGCCGGCGGTGGTTACTATTCGTTCCACCGAACGGGCACGTGCTCCCCAGCAGTTTCCGTTTATGGATGACCCGGGGTTCCGGGAGTTTTTTGGCGACCGGCAGCCGCAGAATCAAACGCCTCAGCGCGTTCAAGGCGTCGGCTCCGGCGTAATAGTTAGTCCAGATGGATATATCCTCACGAATCATCACGTTGTTGATGGAGCGCTGGACATCCGAGTTGAACTGACAGATAACCGAACATTTAAAGCCAAGTTGGTGGGTTCAGATCAACCAAGTGACCTGGCGGTCTTAAAGATTGACGCGACAAACTTGCCAACCCTGAGTCTTGGCGATTCTGACAAAGTTCGGGTGGGCGATTTTGTACTCGCGGTCGGAAATCCGATGGGGATTGGACAGACCGTTACATCCGGCATCATCAGTGCCAAGGGACGACAGACTGGTCTTAGCGATGGAAGCTTCGAAGACTTCCTGCAGACAGATGCAGCTATCAATCGAGGAAACTCCGGCGGGGCATTAGTCAACACCACAGGTGAATGCGTCGGCATTAATTCTCAGATTCTTTCGCCTTCGGGTGGCAACATCGGAATTGGTTTCGCTATCCCATCCAACATGGCAAGAGCCGTCATGGATCAGTTAGTGAAGACCGGCAAGGTTCGACGCGGAATGCTCGGCGTTTCGATTCAGCCGGTTGATGCTGACCTCGCGGCCAGCATGGATCTGCCCGCCGCTCAGGGTGCCATTGTCACTAACGTGCAGTCCGCAAGTCCGGCAGAAAAGGCTGGTATTAAGCGCGGTGACGTTATTGTTGGAATAAACAACCACACCGTCGTTGACTCCAATGCATTGCGAAATCTGGTGGCGAGTATTGCGCCAGGAACGGATGTCAAAGTCAGCGCTCTGCGCGACGGAAAAGAGCAAAACTTCCAGGTTGCCCTAGCTGAACTTCCGGCAGAGAAGCCGCCGAATTCTGATGAGCAGACGGAGGGCGACATCTCCACCGGTCGAACAACAGGCAAGTTTGGTATGACGCTGCAGCCCTTGACCGTTGACGGGGCTTCACGTTTCGGCTTGGAAGCGAACGACCAGGGGTTACTGATTACTCGCGTCAGTAATGACGGTATTGCCGCAAATGCCGGTCTCAGACAGGGTGACTTGATTCAAGAGGTGGGTCGGAAACCCGTTCGAACCATTGCTGAATTTACAGCAGCAGTTGAGCAGGCTGGCGCGCGTCCAGTGCTTCTACTGATTAAGCGACGTGATGCCGTAATCTATGTGACGCTGCGGCAGGATTCCTAACTGCACAGCGTTAATATCGGAAACCATTTCGATCCATGGCCTTGGGTCTTTGGTCTTTGTTCTTTCGAAGGTCGAAGACCAAAGTTCAAAGGCCAATCTAATCGAGCCAGCCAACCTGCTGGCTCGATTTCTTTTTGGATAATTTTGATAAACGACTTGACGACGACCACTCGCACGGATAAGTTGCGAGCAACCAATCACAGGCGGAGGTAGTCATTGGACGACACCGGTTATAAACCTCGAGAGTTTGATCGGCGCCCGTGGGGCACTTACGAAGTGCTCGATGAGGGAGATCTGTTTAAGGTAAAGCGAATTGAGGTGTTGCCGGGCAAACGGCTCAGTTATCAAAAACATGCGAAACGTGCCGAACATTGGTTCGTCGTGTCGGGCACAGCGAAAGTCACCCTCGACGATAAAGAGATTCGTGTCTCGGCCGGTAATGCTATCGATATTCCGATCGGCGCAGCTCATCGGGTCGAGAACGACATGACAGAGACTCTAGTCTTCATTGAAGTGCAACGCGGGACTTATCTTGGCGAAGACGATATCGTTCGGCTGCACGACGACTTCGGTCGCGGCTGAAGAATAGGACCTATGTGACCTATAGGACCTATTAACTGATCATTTTCCTACCAAACTTTTAACTTCACGACGACGTACCAATCTGCGTCGCCGCTATCCGATTCAGTCAGGAAGAAACAATGGCAGATTCTGCTGACGAAAACTATTCGCACGCGCAATCAGCGGTCGGGGCCACGAGCGAAGAGCAGGGTATTTGGTCCGCAGTCAAAGAAGCGTTGCGTGGCTCCCATCGCAACTACACCGTAGGCCCAATCGGTCGCTCAATAATTTTGCTGGCGATTCCGATGGTGCTCGAGATGGTGATGGAGAGCGTGTTTGCAGTAGTTGACATTTTTTGGGTTGCCCACCTGGGAACCGATGCAGCTGCAACCGTAGGTTTGACTGAGTCTCTTTTGACGCTGATCTATGCCCTCGCTATAGGTCTCAGCATAGGTGCGACTGCGACGATCGCACGCAGAATCGGTGAACAGAATCCGGATGGGGCGGCGCGCGCAGCGGTCCAGGCAATTTCGATCGCGCTGCTGGTGTCGTTAGTAATCGCCGCAATCGGTGCTCCGCTTGCGCCACGTCTGCTTCAATTGATGGGTGGTTCGCCCTGGGTCGTCAGCGAAGGTTCCAAGTTCACGCGCGTGATGCTCGCCGGCAATGTCACTGTGGTCATGCTCTTCATGGTCAACGCCATCTTTCGCGGAGCCGGTGATGCCGCCATCGCAATGCGAACGCTCTGGCTGGCCAACTGGATCAATATTTTACTTGGACCATGTCTAATCTTTGGCCTTGGGCCATTTCCGAAGCTCGGGATCGTTGGAGCTGCAATCGCAACAAACATTGGTCGTGGCTCGGGAGCCATCTTCGCTCTAAGTCGTTTGTTCAGACCCGGCGGGCGATTTGATATCAAACGACATCACCTGAAGATTGAACCGAGCATCATGTGGCGTTTGGTGCGTCTTTCGGCAACTGGAACTTTTCAAGTTTTCATCGGAATGGCCAGCTGGATTGGTCTCGTGCGCATTATTTCGAGTTTCGGTAGCAATGCTGTTGCTGGTTACACGTTTGGTATCAGGGTGATTTTATTTGCGCTGTTACCCTCATGGGGAATGTCTAATGCTGCGGCGACAATGGTTGGTCAGGCATTAGGAGCGAAGAATCCAGACCGCGCGGAACAAGCTGTATGGCGAGCGGGTTTTTACAACATGATCTTTCTGGGCATCGTCGGGTTGTTCTTCATCCTATTCGCGCCGCAGATCATTTGGTTCTATACATCCGATCCTAACGTCGCGAAGTATGGCGTTGATTGTCTGCGCATCGTTGCGTACGGCTTCCTCTTCTACGCGTACGGCATGGTATTGGGACAGTCTTTCAATGGTGCGGGCGACACCTGGACGCCGACGGTCATCAACTTGTTTGTGTTCTGGCTGTGGGAAATCCCGCTTGCGTACGTTCTCGGGGTCAAACTTCAATTCGGGCCGCGAGGTGTTTTTGTCGCGATGACTGTAGCCTTCTCAACTTTAGCGGTGGTGAGTGCCGCCGTATTTCGCCGTGGGAAATGGAAGACTCGCCGAGTCTAACCTCGACCGGGGCGATCAAGGGGAAGGTCGACATCATGTTAAATCGTCGGCATTTGTAGTAACGAGTCCGAACAGTCTGTGTTAGTTCACTACGGTTAAATACTCTTTCCTTGACCAGTCTGTCCTCACTTCTTTAACGATTAGAGCATTGGAGCACAAAACCCTGGCGGCATCGGTGTTGCTGTGTACACATGCGGACATAGCGCTTATGCCGCAATTATCAAGGGGTTAAGGAGGGATCGATGGAGGAAAAGAACAGGCCTGAAAGAAATAAACAAGGTTGGAATCCAGACGCTCCAGGCGGGGAAGAGGCACTCGCCGACGAAGAACGCTCGTTGGATATAGGAGAGTCAGGACAATTCGCGCCGGGTGGTTATTACAATCAACAAGGAGTCAATCAACCAAGGCATCGCCCCCTTGATGATGACGATGACGTTATGCCACCGGGTCGCCACTAATCATCGTGCGGAATGAAAAGGGGGACCTCATGGACAACAAACTGAAAGGTAAAAAAGTTGCGATTCTTGTTGCGGACGGGTTTGAACAAATAGAACTGACAGCACCGCGCGAGGCACTCGAAGCTTCAGGTGCAACTATCGAAATCGTTTCACCTGCGGACAAAGAAGTTCAAGGTTGGAATCACGATGAGAAAGCAGACGTGTTTCCAGTCGACATGCCACTGACTCGAGCGCGATCGGATGACTACGATGCATTGTTGTTGCCGGGTGGAGTAAGAAATCCGGATCAACTACGACAACTAACTCGTGCTCTCGAGTTTGTTGACGGCTTCTTCGCTACAGGAAAACCGGTTGCTGCGATATGTCATGCGTCTTGGACGCTGATCGATGCCGGTGTAGTGGATGGCAGGAAGATGACTTCATGGCCTTCGCTAAAAACGGATCTAAGAAATGCAGGTGCTGATTGGGTTGATAAAGATGTTGTCGTCGATAAAGGCCTGGTCTCAAGTCGAAAGCCGGCTGACATACCGGCGTTCAATAAAAAGATGATCGAGATTTTTGCAGAAGGCCGGCGGCGTCCGATGTTTACTATCTCAATGCGGAAGAGATCAAAGACTCCTGCAAAGCAAGCCGAGCAAGTGTCGCATTAATCGGGTAGCGCCAGGGCCGTCTGAGTTTTGGACGGCCCTGTGTGCAACCTGGACACCACCAGGCTTCAGCCGGTGGTACTTCAACTTCGCAGCTACAAGGCTGCCCTCAACGCTCGTGAGACACCACCAGGCTTCAGCCGGTGGTACTTCAACTTAAGAGCCACCATACAAGGTTGCTGATTAGCTCAGCGCGAAATTGAAGTACCACCGGCTAAAGCCTGGTGGTGTCCAGAGGAAGTTGCCTTGTCGATGTAGTTATAAAATTGAAGTACCACCAACTAAAGCCTGCTGGTGTCCAGAGGAAGTTGCCTTGTCGATGTAGTTATAAAATTGAAGTACCACCGGCTAAAGCCTGGTGGTGTCCAGAGGAAGTCGCTTGTCGATTTAGTTATGAAATTGAAGTACCACGGGCTAGAGCCGGTGATGAAACCTGAACCAATAAACCAATTTCACCCGCCTCATTTTGTGCTAAATATAGACGCACGCCAGAAGTAGTTCGTTCAACTCCTATAAATCAGGTCTCTCGATGAGTGGAAAGCTTTCACGCCGCAAGCTGATCGCGCAAATGTCTGTGCCGCCTATAGTGGCTTCGCTCGGAGGTTCAGTTTTCAGTTCTAATGGTACGGCTCAAACTACTGACGACAAATTATCCGGTGCGCACGTTTTCAACGTGCGTGAGTTTGGAGCGAAGGGCGATGGCAAAAACCTCGACACCGTTGCGGTTCAATCCGCGATCGATGCTGCATATAAAGATCAAGGCGGCACAGTTCTAATTCCAGCCGGCACGTTCGTCGTGGGAACAATCGAACTCAAGAGCAACGTCACACTGAAACTTGCCGTGCAAGGTCGTCTTTTGGGAAGCGACAAGCCGGAACACTACAGAGCAGGAAACGGAATTCCAGAAAGCAATGGCAACATCGTGATGATCTCGGCGGCCCATGCTGAGAATGTTGTGATCGAAGGTCCTGGAACAATCGACGGAAACGGCGCGAAGTTCTTCACCGGTAAGGGCGACATGACGGGTCCGGGACAAAACTCCGCTGAAGGTTATTTCCGAAGACCTCACCTGCTTGTGTTCTACCAATGCAAGAATCTTTCGATTCGGAATCTGTTTCTAACGGCAAGCGCCTATCACTGCTCACGAATTCTCGAGTGCGAACGTGTATTCCTCGATTCGGTTCGGATTTACAATCGAGTAAATCTCAACAACGATGGCTTCCACATCAATAGTTCGCAATACGTTCACATCGTCAATTGCGATGTTGCGTGTCAGGATGATGCCTGTGCTTTGTTTGGTAGTAATAAGTTTGTCACCATTACCAACTGTACTTTCAGCACGCGGTGGTCAGTCTTTCGTTTCGGAGGTGGCGAAGCGGAAAACATCACGATTAGCAATTGCGTCATTTACGACACCTTCGGTTGTCCGATCAAAATGCGATGCGGCGCTCGGTCGCGTTTCGAAAACATAAGCTTCTCGAATTTGATTATGAAGAACGTTACCGGGCCGATCACGGTCGGCCTTGATTCTACACGGCGAAACAGCGCCTCAAATCAATCCACACCGCCGGCTAATAAAGGGGTCGTTCGGAATATTTCCTTTAATGGAATTCGCGGATTTGTTGTGGGTGAGGGAAGACAACACCCTGACCTCCCGTGGCCACAGAAGTTTCGACCGGGCGAGACGCGTCACTGCATCGTGATCAACGGAGTCGGTGATGACGTCATTGAGAATGTTAGTTTCCAGGATATTCATTTCACGTTTGAAGGTGGGGGCACTGCCTTAGAAGCGGCGGCGGAAGTACCCAGGATTGCTGGTGAGTATTTTGAGATTGGAACGCCGCCGGCCTATGGGCTTTACGCTCGAAACGTTCGTGGACTGATGATTAACAACGTTCGATTCGAGGTTAGCAAACCCGACCTGCGACCAGCAGTCGATTTAGACAACGTTTCGGATGTAACTATCAACGGGATGACCGCGCAAGGTAACACGAATGCGAAGTCAGTTGTACGAGTGAAAGATGCGCGAGACGTTTTGATAACTGCAGCACGTGTGCTTGCTTCTGCCGCTGCGTTCATTGAATTGGTTGGTGCGAAAAATACTGGCATCACTGTTGAAGGCGGAGATATCTCAAAAGCAGCCAAGCCTATCTTGTTGAGTGAGGGTGCAACAGATAAAGGACTAAAACTAAGAGTCTGATCTTCTCTGTGAATCTCAGCGGCTCTGTGTCTCTGTGGTGCAAATAAACTAGCGACTTAATCACCACGGAGGCACGGAGAGACAGAGATTCACACAGAGTGTGGGAGCGAAAGCTATGAAACAGTTGTCTTTGGTATTGATAGTGCTGTTCCTGACGATTGCATGGACCCAGACATCACAGAATTCACTCACTGGCAACTGGGCATCTGAAACTCCCAGCAACGATGGTTACATCCGAAAGTCCTACTTCAATCTCAAACACGATGGCGACAAGATCACCGGGACCATCCGCGCTACCCAGTTCTTCTACACGATCAAAGAAAGCACTGGCAGTCCGGAGGCCTTTACACTTACGGCCAGCATGATGGATGGAAAGTCAGAACGGAAGGTCACGTATGAAGGAAAGTTTGTTAATGGTGAACTGGTAATCGGTCGTCGCAATCGACCGGAGCAACCCGTGAGTTTTCTACCAGCCTATCGTGTTCCGGAAGGCGAAGGCGCCTTGCCCGCGCGTATCGAACCTCCTGCAATTTACCCTGTCAAAGATAATGGACTCGCGCGCACACCGCCGATGGGTTGGAACAGTTGGAATAAGTTCGCAGGACGTATCGACGACGCGACGGTCCGAGGGATTGCGGATGCTATGGCCTCCAACGGTATGAAGGACGCCGGGTATCTGTACATCAACATCGACGACACCTGGGAAGGTTATCGTGATAAGCAGGGAAACATTACGACGAACAAGAAGTTTCCAGACATGAAGGCGCTCGCGGACTACGTTCACAGCAAAGGATTGAAGTTGGGTATCTATTCTTCACCTGGACCAAATACTTGTGCTGGATACGAAGGCAGCTACGGTCATGAAGAACAAGATGCTCGCACTTTTGCAGCATGGGGTATCGACTATCTCAAATACGATTGGTGCGGTGCGCGAACACTCTATACGGATGAAGAGATGCCCGCGATTTATCAGAAGATGGGCAACGCGCTCATGAAGACAGGCCGGCCAATTGTCTACAGCCTCTGTCAGTATGGACGGCTTGATGTTTGGAAATGGGGCGCTGATGTTGGTGGAAATCTGTGGCGCACAACCGGTGATATTCGCGATACGTGGGACTCGATGTCTGGCATCGGTTTTCGGCAGAACGAACTTGCTCAATATGCAAGACCGGGACATTGGAACGATCCTGACATGCTTGAGATTGGCAACGGCGGCATGACTGACACCGAATATCGAACGCACATGAGTTTATGGGCGATCCTTGCCGCGCCGCTTCTTGCGGGGAACGACTTGCGAAAGATGGCGCCCGAGACTCTCGAGATACTGACGAATAAAGAGGTGATTGCCATCAACCAGGACAAGCTTGGACAGCAAGGTAAACAGATTTGGAAGTCAGGTGAGCAGGAGATCTGGACCAGACGCTTGTCAGGCGATGCGACGGCCGTGGCCATCTTCAACCGAGGCAAAGAGGACGCAAAAATGACGGTCAAGTGGGCTGACTTGCAGTTGACGAGAGTCAAGACCGTTCGAGATGTGTGGTCGCATCAGGATATCAAGGCATTCGGTCCGGAGTATGGAGTGACTGTGCCGAGTCATGGAACGGTGTTGTTGAAGGTGCAGTAGTCAGATCAGTATAGGACCTATATGACTGATTGGACCTATTCTACTGACCGCCACCGACCACGGACCATCACGAAAATCCGACCACTGGATGTGGCACGTAGGGTTCCTCAAGCCGCTTGATCTCTTCATCGGTCAACTTCAACCCAACTGCCGCAACCGCATCCTCCAAATGATTTGGTTTGGAAGCGCCGACAATCGGAGCAGTGATTACCGGTTTACTCAACAGCCACGCGAGTGCGACTTGTGCCCTGGGCACACCGCGCTCTGATGCAACCCTCGCAACACGCTCAACAGTTCGGCGATCGGAATCGACGGACGAGGTGTATAGCGTCTTCCCGAACTCATCTGTCTCGGTCCGATTTGTCTTTGCGTCCCAATCGCGCGTCAGGCGACCTCTTGCAAGCGGACTCCACGGAATGACGCCTATCCCTTGATCGGAACACAGTGGCAACATCTCTCGCTCTTCTTCACGATTGATCAGGTTGTAGTGATTCTGCATTGAAACGAATCTCGTCCACGACTGCTGGTCTGCCGTGTACAGCGCCTTGGCAAACTGCCAGGCAAACATCGATGAAGCACCGATGTAACGTGCCTTGCCTGCCTTGATCACGTCGTGAAGCGCTTCGAGAGTCTCTTCGATCGGGGTTGTTCGATCCCAACGGTGAATCTGGTAGAGATCCACATAATCCATGTTGAGCCTTTTCAGGCTGGCATCGATTTCCGTCATGATTGCTTTACGCGAAAGGCTTCGGGCATTTGGGCCTGGACGCATTGGAAAGTAGACCTTGGTAGCGACAACGATTTCTTCCCGGCGCGAGAAGTCTTTTAACGCCCGCCCAACAATTTCTTCACTAGTGCCGTCAGAATATGTATTCGCCGTATCGAAGAAGTTAATGCCTGATTCGAGTGCTTGCCTGATCAAGGGCCGGCTCTTCTCCTCATCGAGAGTCCACTCGTGTGCGCCGCGGTCGGGCACGCCGTACGTCATGCAGCCGAGGCAGATGCGCGAGACTTTGAGTCCAGTTTTGCCGAGATTTGTGTAATCCATGACTTCGCGGATTGTCAGGCAAAAGTGCTGAAATCTCAAATGGGTTTAGACACCACCGGCTAAAGCCTGGTGGTGTCCTGGTTATGGTTTGTCCAAGTCGTAGCTGAGAAATTGAAGGACCACCGGCTAAAGCCTGGTGGTGTCGGTCTCGAACCTTCAAAACCACATTTGGCATCCGACGCCGAATGTGGCAGCGACCAGTCTCTCAATCACCGACCATCCAATGCGAGCGGGCGTTTTAGTTTCTCCTCTGTTTACAACGAATTGACTCCCTTTTGCCCGGCAGTTTCGCACTGTGGTCTCACCCTTGCACTATGGCCTATCCGCAATGGGCAACCATGCGATTTACGAATCTTGAAAACTTTTGCAGAAACGAGAGGAGCATCGAGCATTACATGAAGTCCGTCCGCACACTAATCACTTCAAGTTTATTTCTGTTGGTCTTCGCTGGTGGTGCATTGGCCCAGTCAGTCCAAACAGACTACGACCACAATTTCAATCTTTCAAAACTTAAGACCTATGCGTTTGCACAGCAGGTCCGCAGACAGGGTGATCCACTGGCTGCAAGCTCAATCAACGATCGCCGCATTCATGACGCGCTGGATTCTCAGCTGCGAGCGAATGGTATGGCTGATAGTTCACAGCCCGACTTTGTCATCAGCTATTTCGTGACAACCAAAAAGAACCTCGACATTCAGGACAACCGTCTTGGTTTCTTTCAACGTATGGGTGGCAGCATAAACGTCAATCAGATCACTGAGGGAACAATCGTTGTGGTTTTTGTTGACAGTGTTTCGAATCAGGAAGTTTGGCGCGGCTATGTCTCCGGCACCATCAATCCGAAGGATCTTGATAAGGACGTCAACAAAGGAATTACCAAGCTCGTCCAGAAGTTCAAGAAGAACCAGGAAGGCAAGAAGTGAAAAAGAGCACCTTAGCGGTCGCGATCGTTGGCCTGATTACGGCCACGGTCGCTGCCCAAACAAACCAGAAATTTGCCCAGGCACAGAAAGAAAATGCACGGGCGCTAATGCGGTACGAGTGGAAGTCGCGAACAGAAATTCAAAAAGACGGCGAGACCAGGAAAGGCCAACTCGTTCTAATGCGATACGACAGCAATGGGGAACTTCAGCAGGTGGTAATTGCAACTAGTCCTGAACCCGATCTACCAACAAGAGGGATACGAGGACTGATTGCCAAGAACAAGAAGAAGGACTTTATGGATAAGATCGAGGATTTGCGGCATCTGGTTAAGTCGTACAGCGAACCTGACACGATGCAGCGATTCATGGCAACTGCGAAAGCTACGCCGCAGCAGAACGTGGTTCAACTAAAGGCGTACGACGTAATACAGTCTGGCGATTCAATGACGATCTGGCTCGACATGATTTCAAAGAAACAACGACGCGTAGAGATCCAAACGTCAATGAATGACAAACCGGTAAAAGTCGTCTCGGAATTTCAGGACATTGGACCGAGTGGCCCAACTTACATGTCGCGGAATCAGGTGAACTACAGCGGAACTTCGTTAGTGATAATCACGCAGAACTTTGACTACACGTTGTCGAAACAATCGGAAAGTGCAGCGCTAAATCAATAATGAAACATCAACGCAAAAGCCAGGTTTCAAGCGGGGGGCGCGAGCCTGGCTTTGCTCTCCTCCTTGCAGGGGTGTTGGCCAGTGGTCTTAGAGAGTGGCAAAGAAACGACACGGCTCGCAAGCTTGAAAGATGTGAGAACAACAAAGCACCAGAGTGCGATTCATTGGCCCAATGTGAGGCTCAATTACGCGATTATAAGTAGTAGCGAACACCCGTAAGAGGTGATCGAAAAATGAAAACGTTAATTCTGCCAGTACTAATAATAGCCAGTGCACTCTTCGGTGCGGCGCAAACAAAGGCCCAGCCAATGCGAGAAGTTGTTCGTAGGGTTGATGCTTCAGTCGTGGTCGTCAAGACTGTCGAAAAGAATGTATTGCGCGCGCCACAGCCAATCTTCGTAAGCTCACCCGGACTCGGATCCGGGATGTTCATCGGCGACGGAAGAATCTTGACGGCTGCGCACGTCGTTCAGGCGGCTGATAAGATTGAAGTCGAGTTTGTGGACGGACAAACCGTGCCTGCGAAAGTGATTGCTTCAGTACCGCCCGCAGATGTCGCTTTACTAAAGCTCGACTGGGTGCCTTACAACGCGGTCGCGGCAAAACTTGGTAACTCCGACAACATGCAAGTGGGCGACGAAGTCTTCGTCATCGGTGCGCCGTATGGAATTAGCCATAGCTTATCGGTCGGTCATGTGAGTGCACGACGCGCTTCCAATGTTTCGTTCGGTGCAGCGGTAAACTTAGAACTGATCCAAACGGATGCCGCAATCAATAGAGGCAACTCCGGTGGGCCAGTCTTTAACATGGCCGGTGAAGTAATAGGAGTAGTAAGTCATATCTTTTCGCAGTCTGGAGGCTTTGAAGGTTTGGGATTCGCGGTCGCTTCTAATGTTGCCGAAAAGTTAGTCGTAAACAGCAAAGGATTCTGGACTGGAATCGATGGTCTGTTGCTTCGCGATGAGTGGGTCAGGATTTTCAATATCCCTCAGCGAGCTGGGTTTTTGGTGCAACGAATTGCTGACAATTCACCAGCGTCCCGTATCGGACTAATCGGTGGCACTCAGTCGGCGAATATTGCCGGTTCGGAGTTTTTGGTAGGTGGAGATGTGATCCTGGCCGTTAGCGGAATAGAAGTTTCGACTGACGCGAATTGTACGGCCAAGATGTTTGAGTATTTCAGCAAGTTGAGCGCAGGCGATACTGTGGCGTTGAAGGTTTTGCGCGGGGGGCAGATCGTCGAATTGAAGGGAACAGTGCCGAACTAATGTCCGATATGCTTTAGCTTGTCGTGACGTTGATCAGCAGACCCGATATCTTCACTTGGCTCATTGTGTATAATCCGTGTTCATCTCAGGTGGCTGCTTGGGAAAGTCACGACAAGCTAAAGCATATCGGACATTAGCGCCATGGAAATCACGATCACCCACTTAACTACAGAAGAACTGGAAGCCGGCCTGGACCACATTCGTCTTTCTCCAAAGGACGAGGGCGTTGTCGAATTGATCGTTCGTCGGCCGAACATTGACGACCGTGAGGTACTTGAAGAGGCGGAGTTCAGCACGACAGAAGGTTTAATTGGCGACTCCTGGAAGCTCCGCCGAAGCTCGAGCACGCCGGATGGCTCACCTAATCCCCAGATGCAAATCAATATTATGAACTCTCGATCAGTCGCCCTGGTTGCTCAGGAGCGGGAACGCTGGCCACTCGCTGGTGATCAGCTTTTCATCGATATGGATCTGAGCAAAGCAAATCTTCCTGCCGGCTCGAGAATTTCAATTGGAACCGCGGTGCTGGAAGTAACAGCGCCTCCACATACTGGTTGTAAAAAGTTTGTCTCGCGCTTTGGATTGGAGGCGATGATGTTCGTGAATTCAGAAGTAGGCAGGGAACTATGTCTCCGTGGTATCAACGCGAGGGTTGTGCAAGCCGGAACGATTCGCGTGGGGCAGGTTGTCAGGAAGATGTGACCGAGCAAACTCCCGCTGCCGGCCCCGTCGATCAGAAGTCCCATCCCTAAACACACGAGAGCTCTTCTGTCGGAGCGCGGCCGTCCTCGACCGCCCCCATCGGACAGAAGCCCCATCCCCTATCACACGACAAAGTTCTCGCAGCCGTTTCCAATTCGTTGGCTGCTGCTTGACGGGGGCGGCCGAGGACGACGCGCTTCGACAGAAGAGCGTTCGTGTGTTAGGAGACCTGACTTCTGATCGACGGGGGCGGCCGAGGACGGCCGCGCTCCGACAGAAGAGCATTCGTGTGTCAGAGGATGGGGCTTCTGATCGACGACCGGCGGCCGAGTCTCGAACTGCCGTGCGGAAGGTTGAGCCACACATCCACCAGACCGGTTGGTTCGCTCAGTCTAGACGGTCTTAATCCTCATGAGATAATCTCACCCCGTTCGAATTCCCCTGTGCCCCTTTCCCTTGAATGAAGCCTGAGCTGTCAAAACAGGAACTGTCTCGCGAGCGAG
>DASYPT010000043.1:0-2842 GCA_036006355.1 Pyrinomonadaceae bacterium
GGTGGGTTGGGGCTAATTGGAGAGCGGAGGCGGCCCAGGATCCAATTCGCCGCAACCCAAAAGTAGTCTAAGCAATCATCCCGAGGTTAATGATCTCGCAGAACCGGCCAACTTAAGATCCCTGCAAGCGATCAATATCAACAGTGCTAATCAAGGATGAGCAGAGCGTTGGGGTTCGAGGAGTGGTCGTCGGACAAGACGTCACCGATCTGCGACTCACTGACGCAGAGCTTGCTTGTTTTGCTTGCAGCGAACAAAAGTTACGCGTGCAGGCCGAAGAAGCGAATCGGCTCAAAGACGAGTTTCTTGCTGTTATTTCACACGAACTCCGTACTCCTCTAAACGCAATCGTTGGCTGGACGACTATATTGCGTAGCGGTAAGGCGGATCAACAATTGTTCGACAAGGGGCTGGAAGTCATCCAACGGAATGCACTTTTGCAGAATAAAATGATCGAAGAACTGCTGGACGTTTCACGCACTGTTGCGGGGAAGATAGTTCTCGATAGCCAACTTCTTGAAATGGCTTCGATTATCGATGACGCAGTAAATAGTATCCGGCCAGTTGCGGACGCCAAACACATCACTATCTCTACGGAGATTCACTCTGATGTAGGACGGTTGAGCGGTGACGTGGATCGCTTGCAGCAGGTTGTTGGTAATCTGCTTTCAAACTCAGTTAAGTTCACTCCGGATGGTGGACACATCTCCGTTATTGCCGACCGAGTTGATGACGAGATCGAACTCTCGGTGCGCGACTCAGGCAGTGGTATCGAGGCCGCGTTTTTGCCACATGTCTTTGAACGCTTCCGCCAGGCTGGAACCGAAGCGAGGTCTGGAGGCGGTCTCGGTCTCGGACTCGCAATTGTGCGTCATCTCGTTGAACTGCACGGCGGTAGTATTACAGCACATAGTGAAGGGATAGGACGGGGCGCCGTTTTCACCGTACGCTTTCCTTCCGCTGAGGTAGGTAAGGTGTCTTGACGAGAGTCTATGTTTGAGCAGTCCCGCAGTGCTCAAGGAATAAGGATACGGAATAATCCCCACTGGCATTGGCTATATTCCCCCATCCACAGTGGGCCATCGCGTCATTGGCAAGACTGCAATACATCCGAATTGCGGCATGATGGTTGCGACTTAAAGTAACGCATACTTCGAGCATGTTGTTTCCCTGAGCTTGGTTGAACCGATGAGTTGAGAAGCATATTTCATAGACTATAGGACTCGCCTCTTGTGTACGCTGCCTCCAACATTTGGTTATCAATCGCGTTGCTCGAGAGGTTAGAACTAAAAGGAGAGCTCGATTGAAAACCGCTGTCAGTGACAACCCGTCGACACTCTCGTCGCGATCAATTCAACTTGATGCCGCACTTTGGTCACTGGCTAATCCATGGCTCGTAGAAGGTCAGGCTGATGACAGACCACCGATGGACGGGTCCGTCACAAATAGCGGTGGAACACCAGCCTCTCGGCGAGCATTGGCGCGGCGATGTCATCAGTTGAACTTCAAAAAATGGTCGCAGGCCAGGCATGATTAATGGAACGATTTGCGACCAAGGCAAACTTGAGGCAGCTTCAAACGAAGTCGATGACCGAGTCCAGTCGTATTCAAGAGACCATTCTTGTTTCGAGATTGCCTCGATCTATAGAATCGCTTCGGCTGGTCGTCGATGTTTGTCCCATGGATCTGAGAAGTACGGATCTTTTGAGTGGTCGTGGCCATTAATTGCTGCTAATTCGTGGATTGCCGGAAGTTGGCTTTCATTAAACTCTTTCGCGGATCCATTGAACGCAATTCTTCCATCCCTAAGAACGATCACTCTTGTTTGAGGCATTGCCGTTGGCGAAGCTTCCATCATTCTCACCTCGCCATTAGTCCCAGCTACTGCACGGAAATCTGCAAAATAATTGATCTCATGGATCTTCTTGGTGACGTACAGCGACGAGATATGGTTAATATCGCGGGCTCGAACCACCAGGTCCAGCACCTTAATGGCTGCCAGGGGATCAAGGCTCATGGTTGGCTCGTCAAACAGCATAATTCGTGGCCAGCCAATTAGTGCTCGAGCAATTTCCAGCCGCCGCTTCATTCCACCCGACAGCTCATCGGGAAACTTCGCTTCTTCGCCATCCAGGCCGACAAACCGCAACACCTCACTTACGGCTCTGTCAATTTCTTCCTCTGCCCACCCGTGCTCCTCCAGCCGGTACGCCGCGTTTTCATAAACCGGAAGGCCCGTAAAGAGCGAATCCTCCTGGAATACCATTCCCATTAAACCCCCTCGTATGGCGATCAGTTCTGATTCGTCGAGCGCTTGAATTTCTTTACCTTCGATCAAGATCTGGCCTGCGTCTGGTTTTATGAGACCCATTGCCAGACGCAACAACACGGATTTGCCAGATCCTGATACACCGGTTAACAAGATCATCTCGCCATGATTAAGTGAGAAGCTGATGTCGCTTAGCGCCGGATGATCATCGAAACTCAGAAAAACGTTACGAAACTCGATTGCCGGCGCGTGAGCGTTCGTGTCCACATTCATAGGGTTACTCTTTAGTCAGCAGTACGACAGCATCTGAAAATACCTCGGCAATGAACGAGCTAACGGATTGCAATGGCCATGCCGTTGCTGAACCGCGAACTAAGGAACCAAGTTACTTGTTCTCTGCGATTTAGGCTGTCGAAGAGGATCGATGCTGGGCGAAATTTCAGCGTGTTGCGGAATACCCCGCAACTACAAAGTTGACTCACATTTACTTCACAAGAAAGTGAGTAAAAATTTATTAGCTGTTTATGGTTCGCCTTGTAGTGACGGAGCGGTCGAAGAGGTCGGCCGCCGGCC
>DASYPT010000044.1:0-105980 GCA_036006355.1 Pyrinomonadaceae bacterium
CGCATTACGTTTGACGCTGCCCACTTTCTTCACCGGCCCTAACTCCTCCAATGATCTCGAAAAGCTTAGATTCCGGAGTCGGTCTCCATGCGCAGCCCGCGGTCCGTCAACAGGTTCAAACTCAGGCATTCTCTTTTTCTGCTTTTTCCCGTTATCTGTTTTGCGGTTCTCCTGGAGCCTCAGAAAGCTCGACTCGCGAGCGCTCCCAATCTCATTGCCAAAGACAATTCAACGCGCGCGGTTGCTCTTGAATCAACGACATTTCTCTCCGAGCCCTTCGCAGCAACATCTCCAGTCCAGTTTAGTCAGGACAATCGTACGAGAGTGATTCTGTTCGCGAGTAATCTAAACCTGCTTCAGGGCGATACGGCTGCATCTGTGACAGCTGATGCAGAAGATGGTAATCACATTCACTACCCCCTAACCGTCGAATACATCGGCAGCGTGCCTAATTTCAGTTGGATGACAGCGGTAACAGTTCGCTTAAACGACAACCTTGGTGATGTCGGTGACGTATTGGTTGGAATTAATTTGCATGGTGCGATCAGTAACCGTGTTCGCATTGGCATCGGACATGTTGGCGGCGGTCCTCCCGATGACATTGTGCCCCCTCAACCCACGCCGGATCTTGGCCCAGGCGCGAGCTTGCACGGCAAACAACTCTTTCCTCCAGACAACCCGTGGAATGAAGATATTTCAAACACTCCAGTTGATCCAAATTCCGATAATCTGATCGCAGGCATCGGTCTTAACACCAACCTGCACCCGGATTTTGGAACTGTTTGGGATGGAGCGCCAAATGGAATTCCATATATCGTCGTGTCTGGAAGCCAACCCAAAGTGCCACTCAACTGGACAGCGTATGGCAACCAGAGTGATCCCGGTCCGTATCCGATTCCTCCCGACGCGCCGATTGAAGGAGGACCTAATTCGACTGGCGATCGTCATGTCCTTGTCATCGATCGCGACAACTGGATGCTCTATGAACTCGGTTACGCGTTTCCAATCAATAACGGCGCCAGTTGGAATGCAAACTGCGGCGCAATATTTGACCTGAACTCGAATGCGTTGCGTCCGGCGGGCTGGACTTCAGCTGATGCCGCCGGTCTGCCGATCTTTCCTGGGTTGGTTCGTTACGATGAAGTGTTTGAACAGCAAGAGATCAAACACGCTATCCGATTCACCGCCTCCATAACACGGCGCGCGTATGTCTCACCCGCGCGTCACTGGGCCAGCAGCAACACGAGTGTCAATCGTCCACCCATGGGAATGAAGGTGCGACTGAAGGCAGGCTTCAACATCTCCAGTTTCACTCCCGCGATGCAAGTCATTCTGCGTGCGATGAAAAAGTATGGAATGATCCTGGCTGACAATGGCTCCAACTGGTACTTCAGTGGCGCTCCCGATATGCGTTGGAGTGACGATGAATTGAACCAGCTCAAGACGCTCAAGGGATCAGACTTTGAAGTGGTACAGATGGGGACGATTGTGACGCAATAGTCACTGGTCCAGTGTTGCGGCGGTCAATTGAATAGGTCATATAGGTCGAATAGGTCCTATAACTGTTCACTGACCACCAATCCAATCACTCTTCTCCTTCCGTATATCCCATCGAGTTCTAAAAATCAGTTCCGACAAGGAAGGTAACTACCGTGAAGAAAGTTTTTGTCATGGTGCTACTTGCCGTGGCATCAATCACGCTCGGGCACACAGGTGCTCAAGCACAAATGATGAGTGATACAAACCCAATGGTTGGCGGTGCGCCGATGTTCAAGTCGAAGGACATCATCGACAACGCCGTAAACTCTGCCGACCACACAACCCTCGTAGCTGCTGTCAAAGCTGCAGGTTTAGTTGAAACGCTAAAGGGCAAAGGACCTTTCACGGTTTTTGCGCCAACGAATTCCGCGTTTGACAAACTTCCAGCGGGTACAGTCGATTCATTGTTAAAGCCTGAGAACAAGGCAATGCTGTCAAACATTCTGACTTATCATGTTTTGGCTGGTCGCTTTGATTCGAAGACGATTGTGGCGAAGATCAAGGCGGGAAAGGGCAAGGCGTGGTTCAAGACAGTTAATGGTGGAACTCTGACGGCCTGGATGGATGGTGGTTCGGTTATTCTGGCCGATGAGAAAGGCGGACAATCACGCGTGACGATCGCTGACGTCTTTCAATCAAACGGTGTGATTCATGTGGTGGATAGTGTGCTTTTGCCGAAGTAAGGCCAGGCTCGCAAGTCCGCAGAATAAGGGCCGAGTCATTTTCCATATATCATTTGACATTGTTCAGTTGTTAATTTTTTGTGCAGGTGCCAACTGTTAATTAAACAAGCAATGGCAACTGAAAAATGTCAAATGATATATGGAAAATGACTCGGCCTTTCCTTCAGCTTTCACACTGCTATTTGGGTAGATGCCCTTCAGTCGTCGTCATATTCCTCTTGCTCCCATTCAGCTCCTTCAACAACTCGTCCACCGCAGCTTCGAGTTGTCGATCGCGCCCAGCTAAATAGTCTTCAGGTTTGTTGTCAACAAGGATGTCCGGCTGCACTCCATAGTTTTCCATGTTCGTATGTTTTGCATCCGCCAGGAACACACCAACGCCCGGAGTACGAACCGTCGATCCGTCGATCAAGCTGTAACTGCCGGTTCCGATAACTGCGCCCATGGTTGGCGTACCTATGACTTTGCCTAAACCAAGTGCACGAAAGCCGGCTGGAAACATCTCAGCGTTAGAGGCCGAACGCCAATTTTGAAGAACCACCTTTGGGCCAAAGAAACCAGCGAACGGTCGCCCGGTTGCTTCGGTTCCGCGCGGTTGCCAGATCTGATACTGGCGTTGAACCAGAATCGCCAACAACTCCTGCTCGATGTTGCCGCCACCATTCCAGCGCTGATCGATGATGAGAGCTTCTTTATTTCGAAACTCCCGAACCTCTTTTTCAAACTTGCGTAACGATGGCGGATTCATCGCCTGGATGTGCAGATACCCAATGCGTCCGCCAGACAGTTCATCAACTTTTTTTCGTCGATCCTTTACCCAACGATCGTAACGAAGTTGGCTGTAGGCGTTAGTGGAGATAGCTTCAATGCGAGTGTGCCACGCACCTTCCTCTGCCGCTTTGTTATTGAACGTGACATCAACTTTACGGTTCAAGCGATTGTTGAGTAGTTCCCAATAATCGTCTCCCGCTTTAACGGGCTTGTCGTTGATCGCAAGCAGGTAATCGCCGACTTTGACCCGCACCCAGTCTTTGTCAGCTGGACCGCTCTCGTAAATGTACGTGACTCGATAACGGCCGGCTGCATTATCAGGTTCCAGTTCCAAACCAAGATTGCCCGTAGAAACACCACCGCCGCCGGGACCACGGGGAGGAGGAGCCGCGCCTGTGTGCGATGCATTTAACTCGCCTATCATCTCGTTGATGATGTTCAGCAACTCCTGACGATCACCAACAAAATCAACAAGCGGTCGATACTTTGCTCGAGCCGCATCCCAATCGAAGCCGTGCATCTGCGGATCGTAGAAACGGTATTTCATCGTTCTCCAACCGTCGTCGAACATCTCCGCCCATTCTGCCTGCCGATCGACTCGCACACGCACGTTGAAGTTAAGCCGGCGACGACCCGTGTCACCAGCGGGCCGAGCTGTTGCCAGTGTGGGCGCCGCACTTCCGCTCACTGGAACTGAGTAGATGGAATCGCGTTCGCGGAAGAAGAGCGTACGGCCATCACGCGAGATGCTGAGTTGTGAAATTCCACTGCCAAAACCGCCTCCGCCCCCGCCTTCCGCATCCTCGGTTGGTGGCTGGCCCGAAGTAATCCGTGATAACCGGCGCCCATCATCCTGAATTGAATAGATCACCGGAACGTTTGCGGTGCCTGCGGGTTCACTGGTGATGAAAACAATGGTGCGCGAATCGGTCGCAACGGTGTAGTCAAAAATCGGAAACGGCATGCGCGTGATTTGCCGCGTGCGATGTTTCATGCCGGCCCAATCCATCTTCGTATCGTGCGGCGGACGATTTTGCGGAGGGCGACGGGCAGGAGGTGCTGCACCTTCAGCTGCGCCTTCCGGTTGCGGCTGTGGTTGGTTAGGTTCCGCTTCGCGTTCTTCCGGATCATCCGGGTCACGATCGAGATGTTCCAAACCGACTGAGTAGACCTGGGAAGAGTTTGGTGCGTTGCCGCTACCAGGCTCGATTCGTTGGAAGAACAGTTTGCGTCCGTCCGGACTAAACATCGGGTTGCCTTCGTTGTAAGAATCGAAAGTTACTTTATGCGGTTCTTTTTCTTCACCAGACGCTGCAATGACATAGATGTCAGTTGTCCGCGAGACGTCAGACTTCGAGTATGCAATCCACTTGCTATCAGGAGACCAAACCACCCCACCAATGCCGCCATATCGCGAACTATCCAGGATTGCCGTGTGTTTGGTTGCGACATTTATTGTGCGTAGCTTGTCGTCAGAAGCTGCAAACGCGATCGTTTTCGAATCCGGGGACCAGGAGTAACTGTTCTTCAGCGCATCGAGATCCGTAAGTTGCTGCGCTGAACCGGTGCCATCCGCCGCAACGATCCACAGTTCTTCACGTCCACTCTGATCGGAGATAAACGAGAGCGACTTGCCATCGGGCGAATATGAAACTGCGCGGTCCCGTGCTGGGCTTTCTGTGATCTGCTTGATGTCCCCTTCTTCAACTGGTGCGGTGAAGATCTCGCCATGGATCGAAAAAGCGATGCGACGTGAGGACGGAGCAAGATCGTAATCGTCAGCTTGTGAATTGAACGATTGGAGGTCGGAAAGGTTGTCGGCAGTTTCTGCGTCAATGTTCAAAGAGATTTGAGTTGCTTTCTTTGAGTTGACGTCGAGTTTCCAGATGCCAAAGTCGTGCTCAAACATGATGACTCGGCCGTCAGAACTGATGGATGGCCAACGCACGTCTCCGGCCTTGAAAGTGGTTATGCGATCCGCTTTGCCTCCTGCATCAGAAACTCGCCAGATGTTTGTAAGTCCATTTCCATCTCGATCGCTGACGAAGTAAATGAATCCATCGTGTCCCCACATGGGCCATGAATCGAGTCCGTCAAAGTCAGTTACCTGAGTGAACTTCTTCGCTGCAACATCCATGATCATGATGTCGCTTTGGTAAGCACCACGGTAATACTTGCGCCAGTACACTTGTGACTTCTGGTTATAGGCCAGTCGCTTTCCATCCGGCGAATATGAAGCCTGGACTCCCATGTCGGTGCCGGCTTTCCATTGCATTCCACCATCAACACTGATGAGGTAAAGCTGAGGCATAAAGTCTTCGCCGCGTTGGCTGCTAAACAACACTGATCGCGAGTCCGCTGACCACCCGAGTACAGTGTCGTCCGCTGAGTGACTCGTCAATTGTTTGGCGGCGCCTCCGCTTGCAGGCATGATGAAGACGTCCAGGTTCCCGTTGCGATCACTGGAAAAAGCTATCCACTTACCGTCTGGAGAGAAGCGACCATAAACATCGCGAGCTCGGTTGACTGTCATGCGCTGGATGTTCTGACCACTTTCGTCTGCAGTCCAGATGTCGCCCAGATACGTAAAGACGATGCGGCCGTTGTGGTAGTTAGGATAGCGGACCAGCCGTGCCTCGCGGCCAAATGCCGAAACCACAGTGATGAGAAACAAACTTGCGGCAAAGAGAGATATTGTCTTTTTCATGACTCCGACCTCGGGTTGATTGGATGGAATGAGCGGACGGAGATTATAGCAGGAGCAGGAGCAGGAGCAGGAGCAGGAGCAGGAGCAGGAGCAGGAGCAGGAGCAGGAGCAGCGAAGGCTAGTTTCGCGTAGTCGTAGGGTCAACCTCTTTTTTGGAAAACCTATCTACTGCTCCTGCTCCTGCGTACTGCTCCTGCTCCTGCGCCTTCTCCTGCCCTCAGCTTCACGCTCCGCTCCTCCTATGGCATCATTGCTTCCGTGATCACTTGTAGAAAAATGAGGGCGGCTGATGTTCGCGACGCTTTTGAGATGCTCTCGAAGTTTCTCAGCGGCGACGAGCACTACCTTGCGAGTAGCAAGGCATACGGCGACCTCGGCATGAGGGGACTGATCGATGCACTCGATCTCTTTCTCGAACGTCCTGAACTGGGCTTCGTCTGGATGGCTTTTGACGAAGATGGCGCAGCCGCAGTTTGCGTAGTCTGTTACGCAATATCCACGTCAATGGGGTCCATCGTAGCTAAGCTGGATGATGTTTCAGTTAAAGACGATCGGCGTGGGAAGGGAATTGGAACGGAGTTAGTTGAACAACTAAAAACTCAGTTGCGTTCTGAAGCAGTCACTCGCATAGACGTTGCCGTTCACATGGAGAACCCGGAGGCCCGCCACTTCTATGAGAAGACTGGCTTCGTGCGACTTAACGAAGAGCGACTTTCCTGCGTGATTGTTAATTGAGCTTTGGTCTTAGGTCTTCGGCTTTTGGCCTTAGACTTGGTTCCGATAAGAGTTCAACCGGAAGACCAAAAACCAAAGGCCAAAGACCACTAAAGAACAAAGCACAACGAACTTAAGTCCCGTTCAAGTTCGCGATCTCCTCAAAATACTTCGCAAACGCCACCATCCCACCAGACGCCTGCTGCCAATCGAAGTTTTCGTTCGGTGCGTGATAGCCGTGCTCAGGTAATGACAAGCCAAGAAACAACACGGGACACTTCAAAACTTTTTCAATACTCGTCATCGCGCCGATCGTTCCACCGTCACGCACAAACACCGCTTCACGACCAAAGGCAAACTTGATCGCTCGCTTTAATGCTAGCGGCAACTCGCCATCCAGCACGGTTTGAAATGCAGGAGAGGCGTGCTCGAATTCAACCTTGACATCCGGGTTCCGTTCCTTAACAGCTGCGGCGATCAGCTTTTTGATCTTTGCCGGATCCTGACCTGGCACTAAGCGGCAAGAGCCTTTTACTTCAGCCCGCGGAGGCACGATCGATTTCAATCCGGGTCCCTGGTACCCACCTACGACTCCGTGAATCTCAAAAGTTGGCATACCCCAAATTCGTTTCATCACTTCCATCGCATCAGAGCTGCGCATCTTCTTCAAGTGATGCGCCCTTTTGTAAGCACTCACCGTGAAGCCCGAATTAGCCCAGTCAGACAACTCCTTTTTTGAAGGCGGGATCACACCATCGTAGAACCCCTTGATCTTCACCTTTCCGGTTCGTACGTCGTAGAGATCGGTGACTAGCTGCATCAACTCGGTTATTGGATTTCGGGATGCGCCGCCTGTTTCCCCTGAGTGCGTATCGACGGTAGCGGTTTCTAATCTCAAAATGAAGCCTAACAGACCGCGAAGGCCGGCTGAACTTGCCGGCCGGTTGCGTGAAACCCAAACCGTATCCGAAACAACAACCGAATCAGTGCCGAGTTCACTCGCATTGCGTGAAATGATTGCTTCAAAATTGGGCGAGCCGATCTCTTCTTCAAACTCCCAGAGGAAACGAATGTTTACCGGTACATTCGCCTCGATTGCGGCCCGAGCACCAAACAATGCACTCAGTGCCGGGCCCTTATCGTCAGTTGTACCACGGCCAAAATAGGTATCACCCTTTTTCGTGAAGATAAACGGCTCCGTATTCCATGGCTCAGTTTCTTTGGAGGCCGGCTGGACGTCCATGTGGTTATAGACGGTTACGGTTGGGAGTTTTTCATCGTTTCCAAAAATAGCCTGGATAACGGGATTGCCCTTTTCGATTTTGTAAATCCGGGCTTCGCCACCAACTCGCTTAATAGTTTCCGCCGTGAGCTCAACGCCTCTTGCGATGTCGGCTGCGTGGGTCGGATCGACGCTTACGGTCGGAATTTCAACGAATTGACGAAGTAAATCCTCAAATTCCTGACGATGCTGATTTGCAAAAGCGCGCAGACTCTCCCGTTTCAAAGTTTCCGGCATTAACCATCCTCCGTCGAATTGTCGTGGAATACAGCCGTCATAATATACTTTGGAGTGCGGTGGCCTGCCACCGCTTTGTTAGAGCGAACTTTGAAAAACTACAATTCGTGGGAACAAAGCGACGGCAGGCCGTCGCACTCCAAAGCTACCTATTTGCGGATTTCGGCATCTACCAATTCAAAACGAGCCTTGCTTCATGTTATTCTGGCGTCCCCGTTTCCGCCTGAGAACCGGCAGTCGGATTTGGCGCCCAGACACGCGGGTAATTAGCAGCGACAGTTTTTAGGAGGGTTGCGTGACAAAAAGATTCTTTGCCCCGGGCATAACTTTATTTGTTCTGGCATTAATAGTTCCCGCTTTCATTTTTGCTCAACAGAATCGTTCAGCTCGGCGCATAGGAACTCCAGAGCGGGCGGCAACTTCAACCACGTCGAGCGGCAAAGCCACAGCGACAACACCTGTTATCAAGAACGATCTTGCTGAGGCATTGTCGATCATTCAAACCAACCATATCGATGGGAAGAAACTCGACTATAACGCCATATTCAAGTCGTCTATCAGCGGCATGCTGAGTGTGCTGGATCCGCACTCTACGTACTTCGATCCGGTCGAATATGCATCGTTTCGAACAGAGCAGCGTTCAGAGTATTTTGGCATTGGCGCAACGATTGAGGACATGCGAGAAGGAACCGATGTAAACACCTACATTCGCGCGACCTTCAACGAGTCACCTGCTGCTCGCGCTGGGCTTCGCTACGGTGACCGCATCACCGCAGTCGATGGACAGTCGATGAAGGGCAAAACCTATCCTGAGGTTCGAAAGTTCTTACTCGGTCCGCGCGGCACGACGGTGAAGGTTACGGTTGAACATCCATTAACTCACCAGAACGAAACAGTCAGTATCGTTCGCGACGCCGTATCGTTACCTTCAATTTCACAGTCTTACATGTTGAGACCCGGAGTGGGATATGTAGCCATGACCGGTGGATTCAATCTGACAACCGCCGAAGAGTTTGACCAGGCGCTAAAAGAACTTCACGGCAAGGGCATGAACATGCTCGTGCTGGATCTGCGCGGCAATCGCGGCGGACTTCTGATTCAGGCAGTGCGCGTGGCCAACACGTTCCTGCAACACGGGCAGATGATTGTTTCTCAGAAGGGTAGATTCCGCGATAGTTCACAAGCGTACGCTGCAGTTAACGACAACCCGGACAATGTTCCGCTTGTTGTATTGGTAAACGGTGAAACTGCATCTGCGGCCGAGATCGTCGCGGGAGCATTACAGGATCATGACCGAGCACTGATAGTTGGCGAAACAACTTTTGGCAAGGGTTTGGTTCAGTTTCCATTCCAACTCGATTACGACTCCGCACTGCTGTTGACCATCGCGAAATACTTCACGCCTTCAGGTCGCTTAATTCAACGCGACTATTCAAATGGCGGGTTCTACAACTACTACTTCCCAGGTGGTCTTGCTGCCGACAAGAATCAGCAGGCGAATCCGCAGAATGGTCCTGAAAGTCACACCGACACGGGACGTGCGGTTTACGGTGGTGGCGGAATTTCCCCGGATGAAGTTGTGAAGCCAGGAATCATTACGGCCGCTGAACGACATTTACGCGACGTGATTTTCGCGTTTTCGCTCGAGCTGACCACCGGAAGAGTCGATGGTTTCGATTCATACAAAGTTCAACGACCCATTGAATTCGATCACGATTTGGAGGCCGATGACTACGCGATTACGGATCCGCTCTTCCAGGCGCTTAAGAAGTTTGCCACCAACAAACCAATCTTCAAGGTGACTGCGGAACAGTTGGATCGATCACGAACGTTTGCGGAGCGACAGCTGCGTTACAACGTTCTTTCAGCTGCCTACGGTTTTCGAACCGCGACGCAGGTTTTCAATGACGGCGATCCGCAGGTAGCGCGCGCGGTTGATGCAATGCCTCGTGCCCGAGAACTCGCGCTGGCAGCCAGCAGAGTAAAACCCCGCGGTTAACGAAAGCCCAAATCCGAATGAATAGGTCCTATCCGTCTATAGGGCCTATTTTTTTGCCTTAAATCGTCAACACAATCTTTCCGAAATTCTCGTTGCTCTCCATCCTTGCGTGAGCCGCGCGAGCCTCTTCCAACTCGTAGGTTCGATCAATTACAGGCTTCACCAAACCGTTCGACAGAAGCGGAACGACGTGTTTTGCAAACAAACGCGTAACTGTCGCTTTCTCCTCGATGGATCGTGCTCGCAGGACGGTGCCTCTCAACGTTAGTCGCTTTGACATCACTGCCCCAAGATCAAAAGTAGCTTTTGATCCTGACGTTGTACCGACGTGAATCATTCGTCCTTTTAACGCCATGGCGCGCAGATTCGCATCGAGATATGCAGCACCCACAAGATCAAGAACAACGTCAACACCTGTCCCGCCGGTCCACTCCTTTACCGGATCAACCAGGCTAAGTGGTTCACCGCTTACAACCAATGACCCATCCAGTCCGTATTTTTTAGCCCGTTCTAACTTGTCAGGAGTTCGCGAGGTTCCGAAGCTCCGTGCTCCACTAGCGCGAATTAACTGAATCGCCGCAGTGCCAACGCCGGAGCCAGCTGCATGAACAAGCACGGTCTCGCCCGGTTGTAATCCTGCCTGAGTGAATAACGCGTCGTATGCAGTCATAAATACTTCCGGAACCGCTGCCGCCGCGGCCCAATCGAGATTCGAGGGAATTCTCGCGAGATGACTTGAGGGTACAGTCACAAGCCCTGCGTGCGCGCCGCCACCGCATATACCGAAGACTCGATCGCCTATTTGCCATTCGCGAACGTCAGGACCAAGCTGCTCCACTTCACCCGCAAACTCAAGACCCGGAATGTCAGCTGGTGCTCCTGGCGGCGCCGGATAATAGCCCTTTCGTTGTATGACGTCGGCACGGTTCAATGCTGAAGCACGAACTCGAACTCGAACACGATCTGCTGTCGGAGCTGGTGCATCTTCGACTTCGCGAATCTCAAGAACATCGATGCCTCCGGGTTTCGTTATGACGACTGCTTTCAATGAAATTACCTCTCTTCAATTCGTTCAAAGTCCCAAGTCGGTAGGCCGGTCTCTCTGTGGTCCTCTGTGTCTCTGTGTCTCCGTGGTGAACAATGCGCCTCAATTACCACAGAGGCACGGAGACACAGAGAACCACAGAGAGATATGCGAGTTGGTACTGACTCCATCGAAACATTGATTGTGGCGCAAACGCAGTTCTGTGGCTCACCAATAAAATCTCTTGTAATCTCCTCAACATTACATGGACACGCTCATTATCATCAACCAGGCTGCAGCCAAAGCAAGACGTGCGTGGCCCAATATTAAGAAGCAACTTAACGATGCGAACTTCAAATACGATTGCTACCAAACCACCGCACCCGGTGATGCAACGCAGACAACTAGAGCTGCATTGCGAGATGGGGTGACAACTATTGCAGTCGTTGGCGGTGACGGGACGCTCAGTGAAGCCGCTGAAGGATTTTTCGAATTTCAAGAGAACCTTGATTTATTGCCCGTGTCTATTAACCCCGCTGCCACGCTCGCCGTTCTTCCCGCCGGCACCGGAGATGATTTTGCACGAGGTCTTCATGGCAAACGCGGAGCTCTAACAACCTGGGTTGACACCCTGCTCGCTCGCCACGAACTACCCGCCCAAAACATCGACGTGATGTACGGTCGTTGTGATGACTTTGAGAAACCCTTCATTTGTCTCAACGCTTCAACCATGGGTATTGGTGGTGAGACTGCGGGACGAGTAGCTGCTCAGGGGAAATTCATGCGAATTTTTCCCGGCGAGTTTCGCTTCGTGTTCGCGGCGGTTGGTGCGCTCTCCGTGTGGCGAGAAAGAAGAGTGCTGGTTTCAGTAGACGGCCGAACGGTTGTCGATTCACCAATGAATCTGGTTGGTGTCGCAAATGGTCTGTATGCAGGAGGAGGAATGATGTTATCGCCCGACGCAAGGATTGACGACGGGCTACTGGATGTGGTGACTGCTTCCGGCTTATCGCGAGCGAATGTAGTTACCGAACTATCGCGCGTGCATACAGGAGCTCATGTCAACAATCCGAAAGTGACGTTGACCAGGGGCAAAATCGTTCGTATCGAAACATTCATGATTCAGGATGCGATGCCGATTGAGGCTGACGGGAACGTTCGAGGTGTTACGCCAGTGCAGTTTCAAATCATGCCGGGTGCTTTGCGCTTCTTGATGTCCGATATGCTTTAGCTTGTCGTGACGTAACCAACACGAACTCGCCTTGAAATCCAGGCTAATGTTGGTTACGTCACGACAAGCTAAAGCATATCGGACATTTGTTTTTCCAACTCTGCGACCTTCGCCAGTCTTCGCTTGTGTCGCTCCTCGCCGGTAAACCGCGCGTTAACGAAAGCGCGAATAATTTCCAGCGCCAGCTCTACACCGGTCACGCGAGCACCAACGCACAGAACATTGCAGTCGTCGTGTTCACGTGATTGATGGCCTGAATACGTGTCTCCACAAAGCGCTGCGCGAATACCACGAAGCTTGTTTGCTGCAACTGCGGCACCCACGCCGCTACCACATATCAGAATCCCTATTTCAGTCGAACCTGACTGTATCGATTCGCCAACTTTCTTTGCGTAATCCGGATAGTCATCAGGGACCGAGCCGTCGTGTGTGCCAAAGTCGATTAGTTCGTGGCCGGCGTTGCGCAGTTCTTCAATGACTCTCTCATTGAGAGGGTAGCCAGCATGATCTGCACCTATTGCGATACGCATTAAATTTGTACCCCCATGAATCGGGGCAGTAGCCCGACTGTCAAGGAGGGCTCACGCTCAGCCAAACTGCACGGATAGAGTCGAGCCCCGATCCGATTGCCTATACTAACTCCCGCGCGTGCTTCAAAACATTCTCAACGTTGAAGCCCAGCTCACGCAGCGCGATATCACCGGGCGCGGATGCACCAAATCTATCCAAACCGATTACGTCACCGTTGGTTCCAACGTATTTGTCCCAACCCTGCCGCACGCCAGCCTCGATTGCCAGGCGAGCAGTAATTGCCGGGGGCAGGACTTCGTTGCGATAGTTCTGAGTCTGTTCATCAAACAATTCCCAGCAAGGCATTGAAACAACTCGCGTCGGAGTATTTTCGGCCTGCAACTTTTCTCTTGCCTCCATCGCGAGTGTCACTTCCGAACCAGTTGCAATCAAAATGATCCGGGGAGTTGTCACGTTGCCATCACTAGTCATTGCTTCTGCCAGTACGTAAGCGCCCTTCCGCAATCCATCAGCCTTTGCAAACTTTGTTCTGTCGATCAAATCGAGTTTCTGTCGTGTCAACGCCAACGCCGTCGGTGCATTACGTCGCAGGATAGCAATCCTCCATGCTTCGCGTACCTCGTGTGAATCCGCGGGTCGAATCACAAACAAATGGGGAATTGCTCGCAGTGCTGCGAGGTGCTCAATTGGTTGATGCGTTGGGCCGTCTTCACCCAAACCAATCGAGTCGTGCGTAAACACATAGATGACTTGCACCTCAGAAAGTGCAGCCAGCCGAATCGCGGGTCGCATGTAATCGGAGAACGTCATGAACGTTCCGCCAAATGGAATCAAGCCACCGTTCAAAGAAATGCCGGTTAGTGTTGCCCCCATTGCGTGTTCGCGAACACCGAAGTGGAAAATACGACCATCGTACGAATCAGCTTCAAAACTCTTCGAATCTTTGATGTCCGTGTTGTTTGACACTCCCAGATCCGCCGAGCCTCCAATCAACATCGGCATCACTGGAGCAAGCGCATTGATTACTTCTCCACTGGCGACGCGTGTTGCGATTGGTTTCGCATCTGCAAACGACGGCAAATGTTGCTCCCAGTTTTCAGGCAGCTCGCCACTCAACATCGACTCAAGCAGTGCACCGTCTTCAGGAAACTGTTGTTGATACTTCTCCACCTGCGATTGCCACTGCGTCTCAAAGTCACGGCCGCGGTCAATCGCTTTGCGGAAATGCGCTAATGCTTCAGCCGGCACGTAGAACTGTTTATCTTCCGGCCAGCCCAGGTGGCGCTTCGTTTCTTTGACAGCATCTTCGCCAGGCGCATCACTGTGTGCTTTACGAGTTCCTTGTGTTGGCATCCCGAAACCAATCACTGTTTTCACTGAAATGAGACTAGGCCTGTCAGTGATTGACTGCGCCTCGCGGATCGCCGCCTCAATTTCATCGAGATTGTTACCATCGTGGACCGTCAGAGTGTGCCAGCCGTAAGCATCGAACCTCTTGGGCACATCTTCAGTAAACGCAAGACTGGTGAAGCCTTCGATCGTGACATGATTGTCGTCGTAGAAGTAGATAAGTTTGCCAAGCTTGAGATGTCCGGCCAGTGACGCAGCTTCAGATGCAACGCCTTCCATCAAGTCGCCGTCAGAAACGATGGCATAGACGTAATGATCAATGACCCTTTGATTGTCTTTATTGAACAGTGCCCCAAGATGTGCGGCGCCCATTGCCATGCCGACGCCATTGGCAAATCCCTGGCCCAGCGGTCCGGTTGTGATTTCAACTCCGGGTGTCAGTCCGTATTCCGGATGACCCGGTGTCTTGGATCCCCACTGTCGAAAGTTCTGCAATTCCTCCAGCGGTAAGTCGTAGCCGGTAAGGTAGAGCAACGAGTAAAGCAGCATAGAGCCGTGTCCGGCTGACAACAGAAAACGATCGCGGTTTTCCCATTTAGGATTTTGTGGATTGTGTCTTAGGAAGCGAGTCCATAAGACATATGCCATTGGTGCAGCACCCAGCGGCAGTCCAGGATGGCCCGACTTCGCTTTTTGTACGGCATCAAGCGTCAGTGCTCGAATAGTGTTGATGCAAAGTTGATCTAGTTCAGCGTTGGTGTTTTCTGTTGGCACGGGAGCACTCATGATTGTTCTCTCTGATTCCTTTTAGCCAGCATTGAATTTTTCTGCGTTCTGAATGTCCGATATGCTTCAGCTTGTCGTGAGGTGACAAACAGGCGCCTTTATTTTCAACTATAATTCGTGTTGGTTACGTCACGACACGCTAAAGCATATCGGACATTCCTGACATTAGCTTGCGATACAGCCCTTCCTGTCGTTCTAATCCTTTTCGATAACGAGCGTGTGCCTCCATGTTTGGCTCAAACACTCGATCGATTGAAACCGTAACTGCTTCGATGCTCTCTATTTTGCCCAGCGCTTCCAATGCGAGCAAGGCGGCACCGCGAATCGACGCCTCAGCCGAGCCGCCAAGCACCACTTGTCTCCCCAGAACATCGGCAATAATTTGCAACCAAACGGGTGATGAACGAAGCGCGTTACCAGTCGCAACAATTTGTGCGTCAGGCGAAATTTCATCCAGCGCCTGAGCTATCAATGCAAATCGATAAGCGATGGCTTCCAACGCCGCGCGCACAATTTCCACCGGTTTGGTCTGTTGCGTGAAACCCACGATCGCGCCTCGAGCATCACCAGTCCACCCCGTGCTTCGTTCGCCCGACCAAAACGGAAGAACAGTCAGCCCGTGTGAATCAGGCTCGAGCCGCGCCAGCTCGCTTGCGAATTCGGCTTCGTTATCAACAGCGAGCGACTGCATGAGCCAACGATATAGTCCGCCTCCATCGGAAAGCGCTCCCCCAACTGCGACGCGTCGCTGATCAGCACGATAACTCCAAATCGATGTTGCCAAATCCGGCGGAGGATCACCGGCGAACACGATACGCATGGCGCCTGATGTCCCAACCATCAGCGCAATCTTTTTCTTTGAAGCGCACCCACCGCCTATATTGTTTGCGGCACCGTCGCCCACAACGGTTATCAACCGGGCGTTAACGAGAGCCGGCCAACGCTCGACGAACGTCGAACGTAGTGTCATGTTTATGTTGTGATCGATCGATGGCAGTGTCTCGCGAGGTAGATCTAATTGACTCAGGAACTCCCAATCCCAATCGCACGTTCGTTGGTTCATCAGGCCGGTTGCCGATGCCATTGACGTACTCACGCAAATCTTGCCGAAGAGCTGAAGACAGAGATACTCGGCAAATCCGATCCATTTGTCAGTCTTTTCATACGCATCATTTTGTTCGTCGCGCAGCCAAAGAATCTTCGCAGGCCAGTAGCTCGAGTGGAAACGGCAGCCGGTCCGTAAATGTATTTCAGGTTCATTGAAGTCATTACGCAGAGTTTTGGCGAATCGGGTTGCGTGAGTGTCGGCCCATGTCAGGACCGGCGTTGTGGGTAATCCTTTTGAATTGATGCCGAGCAGACTATGCCAGAAGGCTGAGATCGCTATGGCTTCGATTCCCTCAATATCGCTCGCTTCTGAAAAGAGTTTGTCGATCGCCTGGATGACCTCGTCAACGAGTTTGTCAGGATCGAGTTCAGTGAAATCGGAGAGTAGTGATGCGTCACGACCGACCCGAACGCTGACGACCTCGTTGGACTCATTATCGAACAAGGCTGCACGAACACCGGAAGTGCCAACATCAAGCGCCAGGACGGCAATCTTAGTAATCATCGTTTGTGCTTTAGGTTTCCTCTCTGCGCTTTCTCTGCGTTCTCTGCGTCTCTGCGGTGCTAAGAAGGCGTCACTCTAAAACCGCAGAGACCCGAGAGAACGCAGAGGGAGCGCAGAGAAATTACTTCAGAAATCACATCGGGAGTACTCAACTTATCAAGCTGAACGCGCAAAGCGCAAAAGTTCCTGTAGAATCTCGTTCAATGGAAGCCGGAACTATTAACTGTCCGATGTGTGGCGCCGCGACGTCTACGGATAAACCGCGATGTCAGTACTGTGAAGCGATTCTCGCCACTGTTGCATGCCCATCCTGCTTCGCGATGATGTTCGTCGGAAGCAAGCATTGCCCTCGATGTGGCGCCGCTGCAACCCGGGAGGCTGAAGTCTCCGCAGAAGGAAAGCATTGTCCACGCTGCCGGAAAGACCTCACGATTGCAAACGTCGGTAACCAAAAGGTGCTGGAATGCGCCCGCTGCGGAGGATTGTGGTTGGACACGCCATCGTTCGAAAGAATCTGCGCAAACACCGAGAACCAATCCGCCGTGCTCGGCTCTACATCCATCAAAGCCATCGATCTTGACACTCTAGAGGCTAAGGTCACCTACATTCCTTGTCCGGAATGTGCACAACTAATGAATCGCGTAAACTTCGCGCACTGTTCGGGAGTGATCGTCGACGTCTGCAAGAGTCACGGAGTCTGGTTCGACCGCGATGAACTAAGTCGCATAGTGGAGTTCATTCGCTCGGGTGGACTCGAAGTATCGCGAAACAAAGAGAAGCATGCGCTCGAGGAAGAACGCTGGAGACTCCAGCAAGAACGAATGATGTTGGGCGATTTGCATGAGTCGGATCGAATTTCAGGTATCGTCTCTACGCGTGATTTGCTGAAATTTCTACTCGGTTGAACTTTTTGCCTGAAGCCCGCGAAGTCGGCGTGTGCCACGGCCTCGAATCCTGATCCACAAAATGCCAGGGCTCACTCCCCAGCCTTTATGCCAACGCCTGCTCCGCACGCTAAGGGGAGCGACAATCAATAACTCAAACGGCCTCAGTCTCCGTGGTTGGCTCCTTACCGCCGCCGCCTTTCACGTACTGATCGCCCTGCTCGTTTTTCTCATCGGTCACTTTCATCTATTACCAAACACGTTCGACGAAAATGGCATCGGCCTAACATTCGCAGCTGATGGTCTTCTTTATCAACGAATAATCTCGGCACTCGCGAACGCGCTGCGTCAGGGTGACTTTCGCACCTGGCTTGAAATTCAGGCGCCATTCCATTGCCGGCTCTATTCATTTGCGTTTGTCTTTCCAGGAAGTATTGTTGGCTACAACATACTAGCCGCTGAGCCACTAAGTCTCATTTACTTCCTTGCTGTTCTGACTCTCGTCTATTTATTGGGCCGGGAGATCTTTGACTCAACAACAGGCGTTTGCGCGGCAGTTGTGATTGCCATGTGGCCATCGTTCCTTTTGCATTCGACGCAGCTGACCAGAGACTCACTTGCTATCGTAGCGATGTTGAGTTTGTTGTTAATCCTGGTGCGGCTCGTCGGCGGCCAGATCAAGTGGCGAAGCGCGTTGCTAATGGCCATTGCGGGCGCGTCGTCAGCAACTCTGTTTTGGGTGACGCGCGGCAACATGTGGACCCTTGTCTTCTTCGAGCTCGCCTTCACAACTTTATTGCTGGCGATTTTGATTATCCGAGAGAGAAAGGCGCCGCTAACGAATCTCGGAGTACTCGCACTGATCTTTGCTGCTGTATTGTTTGTTCCTCCTCGGGTTGAGAGCAGCACTGTGTTCGGTTCTCTCCCACCAACTCCCCTGATCGATGTCACATCATCAAGAGTCCAGACTCATTCATTATGGGAAAGGTTATTGGGACAAATAAACGGACGCAGGCAGGCGTTTAATCGTTATTTGGGCAACACCTCAAACATCGATTCGGGTGTCAGATTCGACAGTGCCGGCGACCTGCTCGGCTATGTACCTCGAGCAGCAGAGATTGGCTTGTTCGCTCCTTTTCCGCGGATGTGGTTCGAGGTAGGGACAGTAGGACGCATGGCGAGGATTGTGGCCGGCATCGAAACCTTAGTCATGTATCTCTTCTATATTCCGGCTGCTGTTTGTGTTTGGAAGCAGCGAGGAAATTTGAGGATGTGGCTCGTTCTCTTGTTCGCACTGACGAGCATGATTGGGCTCGGATTCGTAGTAGCTAATGCAGGAGCCCTATTCAGGCTGCGCTACGTCTTTTGGATGATGATGATCCCCCTTGCTGTGAAGGGTCCTCAGAATGGAACCGGCATTCCAGAACTCACCAAAAATAGAACTCACCAGAATAGAACAAGTGAGGAAGGGCGGTTTACCCCCGCTGACGGCAAAGAGTTTCATGGTTTTAGTTGGCCATCAGCGGGGGTAACCCGCCCTTCCTCACTTGTTCTATTCTAGACTGGTTCTGTTCTAGACTGGTTCGATTCTGGTAAGTACCTTCTTCACTTCACAATCTTTCTTACTAGCTCAACAAACCGCGCGATGTCGTCTTCTGTAGTATCAAATGAAGTCATCAGCCGGATCTCATTGATCTCTTCGTTCCAGACGTAGAAGAAATACCTTTTCTGAAGCGTCGGAATATATTTACCTGGCACGGTTGCAAACACTCCGTTAGCTTCAACGGGCTGCGTAAGTTTGATTTGTGGAACTTTCTCAAGCTCGGTTGCAAGAATTCTGGCCATTCGATTCGCGTGAATTGCGCTGCGCTTCCAAAGATCGCCAGACAACAAAGCTTCAAATTGCGCTGAGATAAAACGCATCTTCGATGGCAGGTGCATGCCCTGTTTGCGAATGTATTTGAAATCGGCAGCCATTTTTTTGTCGAAGAACATAACTGCCTCGCCATACATCATCCCGTTCTTTGCCCCGCCAAACGACATCACATCAACACCAACATCCCGAGTTATTTCTTTGAAGTTTGCATTCAGACTTACCGCCGCATTTGAGATTCGCGCACCATCCATGTGCAGCAACATATCGTTTCGATGTGCGAAGTCAGCGAGCGTTTTCAACTCGCTCCGGTTGTAGACGGTGCCCATCTCAGTCGCTTGCGAAACAGAGATCACGCGTGGCTGGACGTGGTGTTCGAAGCCAACCCCCTGCAGGAAATGTTTGATCTGTTCGACTGTGACTTTTCCGTCAGGAGTAGAGACTGAGAGCAGCTTGCAACCTGTAAACTTTTCCGGTGCTCCGCACTCGTCAACATTTATGTGAGCTGTCTCTGCACAGATGACTGCGTTGTAAGATTTAGTCGCCGCCTTTAACCCAAGCACGTTGGCGCCGGTTCCACCAAACACAAAGTAAACCGCTATGTCGCGGCCGAAATGTTTTTGGAAAACCTTGACAGCTCGCTCGGTGAACGGATCGTCGCCGTAGGCAACAACATGTCCCTGGTTCGCGGCGGTGATGGCGTCGATCATTTCCGGATGCACCCCGGCGTTGTTGTCGCTGGCGAAGCTTCTGGATGGGGAGGCAATTCGTTTCATTTAAAGTCTTTCTTCTGACCTTAGTTCTTTCTCTGCTCTCCCTCTGCGTTCTCTGCGTCTCTGCGGTGCCGTCAAACGCTCCACTCTAAAACCGCAGAGACGCAAAGAACGCAGAGGGAGCGCTGAGAGATAAGTCAAGGCCGGCCTGATTTTAGATCCTTCACGATTTCACGAGCCGCATTCGCTCCACACAATCCGGTGATTCCTCCTCCTGGATGCGTGCCCGCGCCGCAAAGATACAAGCCCCTCAGTGGCGTTCGGTATTGCGCGAAACCAATCAGCGGACGGAAAGTAAAAAACTGATCGAGTGATTGCTCGCCATGATGAATGTGTCCACCACTCAGCCCGTAAGTCTCTTCCAAATCGAGAGGCGTGATAACTTGACCGGCAATTATCGAGTCCTTAATACCAGGCGCAAATTTTGAGAGATGATTAATAACCGTATCAGTAAACTCCTGAGCGCGCGACTTCCAATCGCCGGTTCTCAACTTGTAAGGAGCAAACTGGATCTGGATCGACATGACATGTTTCCCATCAGGCGCTAACGCGTGATCGGTCAAGGTTGGAATCGTGACGTCAAGCAACGGCTCACGCGAAAACTCACCATACTTTGAAGCATCGAATGCGCGTTCCAGGTAATCGATTTCGGTTCCAATTTGAATTCGACCGGACAGTTTTGTCTGCGCCTCGCCGTCATCAATGCCCGTGAAGGAAGGCAGGCGTTCCAAAGCCAGGTTCATCTTGGCCACAGTACCTTGGGCACGATAGTTTCGCATCTTCAGCAGAAAACCTGGATCGAGATCGATTGGATCAACCAACCGCAGGAAAGTTGTTTTTGGATCTGCGTTGGAAACGACAGCTCGTGCTCTTAATTCCTCCCCATTACGAAGGTGAACCTTTGACTCGTTTCCATCGACCGATTCAACGCCGTCAACATCAGCACCGGTTCGTATTTCAACTCCGATAGCCTTCGCAGCAGCGGCAAGAGCGTTCGTGATGCCACCCATTCCACCTCGAGGAAAGATTGAAGGCGCGATCGGGTTTGAGGCCAGTGCTGACTGAAACAAGAGGCCTAAGCTTGTCCCGGCTGACCATGGCCCAGCGAATGCTCCGGCAATTCCGCGCGATGCAACGATGGCTCTCAAAACCTCTGTGTCGAACCATTCTGCTGCGAGATCCGCAACAGCCATGGGTCCCCAACGAAGAAGACGGTACTCGTCTTTCTTTCCCAAGCCTCGAAATGCAAGGCCGATCTTTCCAAATTGCCAGGCATCATTTGCCGTTGGATGATCGATTGAAGGCGGTGTCATCGATAACACCGGCGCGAGCACATTGCCGATACGAGAAAAGCTGGTTAGAAATTCAGGGTAACGTGCTGCATCCCTGCTCGAAAACTTTTCAATCTCGCTGACTGTTCGCGACGTGTCGTTGTACACACACAGCGGCCGGTGATCCGGGCTGAAACTCAAGACGCGCGCCGGCGGAGTAATGAATTCCAATCCGTGTTGGCTGAGATTCAGATCGCTTACGATCTGAGCGTTCAGTGGTCCAGTTGTGTGATCCAGAGTCGAACATTGAAAGCCTGGATGAAACTCTTCGGTGATCGCACCTCCACCAACAGTCTCGCGTCGCTCCAGCACCAGAACCTTGAACCCGGCCCTGGCCAGGTAGCAAGCTGTGATGAGACCATTGTGTCCCGCGCCTACGATGATTGCGTCCAGCGTCATTTGATTTTGTGTTTTAGCCTTGAACTTTTGTCAGATAGGACGAATTTGACTTATACGGCCTATTCCGATCACTGACGACTGACTACTGACAACCAACAAAGCAAAAAATCGAAGCTCATTTTATTTCCTTCAGCATTGCCAGCGCCGCATTTCTTCCCGGCGCACCCATAATTCCTCCACCCGGATGCGTTGCCGATCCGCACATGTAGAGGTTCTTGATCGGAGTCTTGTACTGCGCCCAACCAGGCACAGGCCGCAGAAAGAATAGTTGCTCCAACGTCAACTCGCCCTGGAAGATGTTTCCTTCGGATAGTCCAAAGTCGCGTTCAAGATCCAATGGAGTTAACACCTGTCGATCGATGATCAAATCCTTGATGTTTGGCGCATGCTCGGCGATGGTGTCCACTACCGTGTTGCCAAACTCTTCACGCTTATCGTCCCAACTTCCTTCTTTCAAGTTATACGGTGCGTATTGCACAAAGCACGACATCACATGTTTGCCTGGTGGTGCTACCGATGGATCAGTCAAACTGGGAATTACCATGTCGATGTACGGACGTCTCGAGAACTTCCCATACTTCGCATCGTCGTAAGCGCGTTCCATGTAATCAACGCCTGGGGAAATCGAGATTGCGCCACGAAGATGTGGACCTTCACCCGGCATTGATTTGAAGTTAGGTAAACCGGAGAGCGCAAGATTCACCTTTCCTGAAGAGCCACGATATTTGTAACGCTTAAGGTCGTCACAAAAGTCACTCGGCAAGTGTTCTTCACCAACCATCTTTGTAAAGGTCAACCTCGGATCGACACTTGAAGAAACGACGTTTGCAAGTATCTCGTCGCCATTCTTCAACGCCACGCCAGTCGCCCGGCCATTGCTCAAAAGAATCTTTTCAATCGGCGCTTCGGTGCGAATCTCTACTCCGGCTTCGCGCGCCGCGTCGGCGATCGCATTCGAGATCGCGCCAGTTCCACCTCGTGCAAAACCCCAGGAACGAAACGCGCCATCGATCTCACCCATGTAGTGATGAAGTAAAACGTAAGCGGTGCCGGGTGAACGAACGCCAAGAAACGTGCCGATAATGCCCGATGCTGACATTGTTGCTTTGAGCACATCCGTCTCGAACCACTGATCGAGAAAATCAACCGCGCTCATCGTCATTAATTGCACCTGATTGTATTTGTCGTCGTCCGCCAGTTTCTGGAAACGCCGGCCCAGAAACGCAAGGTTCTTCCACCCGCGGGGACTCAGCGTCGTTGGATCGGGAGGCGTCATGCTCATAATCGGCTTGACGAAATGGGCCATTTCAATCATCGCCTTGCCATATTCGTCGTAGGCCTCCGCATCAAGTTTCGAATGACGAGCGATCTCACGTCGCGTGCGGCCGTGATCATTGACGCGCCAAAGGTAGTCACCATTTGGCATTGGTGTGAAAGTACCGTCGAGAGGCAGGATCTCCAGTCCATGTCGCGGTAAGTCAAGCTCACGAATGATCTCCGGACGCAACAACGAGACAACGTAAGAACAAACTGAGAACTTGAATCCCGGAAAGACTTCTTCTGTGACCGCCGCGCCGCCGAGCACGTGGCGGCGTTCCAGAACTAAAACTTTCTTGCCCGCACGAGCAAGATACGCAGCGTTCACAAGTCCATTGTGTCCGCCACCGATAACGACGACGTCGAATTTGTTATTCATGCATTTGTGTTGGGTAAAGCATGGATCAGAACAGGAGCGAACACGGATCTCAGATCTCAAATTTGAGATCTCAGATCACCAATCTCCATTCAAAATTAGTTGGCACCGCTGTTTCACATCTGAGATCTAAAATTTGAGATCTGAGATCCGTGTTCGCTCCTGCTCTGATCGCCGGTGTTGCTGAAGACTCGTTAGCATACTTATAATCGCTCGCCCTGACAATTCCTCTTAAGGTTAATCAATGCCAATCGGAACCGCCTTTCATGAACGCACATTCGCACTGTGTCAGAGTCTCAATTATCGCGAATGGTCCGGTTATTACGCTGTTAGCTCCTACGAACCGCATCACGAACACGAATACAACGCAATTCGGAACGCTGCTGCCCTAATCGACATCTCACCGCTTTACAAATATCGATTGACTGGAAAAGACGCGACGCGTTTGGTGGATCGCGTGATAACTCGCGACATGCGAAAGGTATCTGTCGGCCAGGTTATTTACACACCATGGTGCGACGAGCATGGCAAAGTGATCGATGATGGTACTGTATCGCGACTCGAGGAGAACACATATCGCTGGACCGCGGCCGATCCAAGCTTGCGGTGGTTTACGCAAAACGCCGCCGGAATGGATGTTCACATTGAAGATATTTCGGAGAGTGTTTCTGCTCTTGCTTTGCAAGGACCGACCTCGGGCAGACTGTTGAAAGCGATCGTTAAAGACGCGGACATTGAAAACTTGAAATACTTCCGGGTCACGAAAAGCAGCATAGCAGGCGTGCCGGTTGAAGTGTCGCGGACTGGATACACAGGCGATCTTGGCTATGAAATCTGGATGGCTTCGGAAAATGGAGTGAAGATTTGGGACGTATTGATGAATGAGGGTCACGCATTCGATATCCATGCCGCCGGGATGCTCGCCCTGGATGTCGCGCGAGTTGAAGCAGGACTCTTGTTGATCGATGTCGATTTCAACAGCAGTAAGAAAGCCCTGGTTGAAGAACAGATGTATTCTCCTTACGAGATGGGCCTTGGTCGTTTAGTGAATCTCGATAAGAGCCGCTTCGTCGGACAAGCCGCGTTGATTGCGGAACAAAAGCGCGGCCATGCGCGAGATATTGTTGGGTTAGAGATCGATTGGCCACAGGTTGAGAGTATTTATGAGGACGTTGGTTTGCCGCCCGCGGTGTCACCGATAGCTTCTCGCGTAGCCGTTCCGATCTATAAAGAGGGTGTGCAGATAGGCAAGGCAACCACGAGCACGTGGTCGCCAACATTGAAGAAGATGATCGCGTTGGCGACTTTGAGACGCGAGTACACTCGACCAGGTACACGAGTGCAGTTTGAGATCACGGTTGAGGCCGTTAGACATCAGGTTCGTGCAACGGTAGTTAAGACGCCGTTCTTTAATCCGAAAAGAAAGACAGCGACGCCAGTTTGAGATTCTCTGCGTTATCTCTGCGTTCTCTGCGTCTCTGCGGTTTCAAAAGGGGTCGGCCTAAATCCACCGCAGAGACGCAGAGAACGCAGAGATGGCGCAGAGAGATTCCCTCAGTCCGTCTAAGATCCCCATGATCGACGACCTCCAAAGAATCATCGACTCGTACAATCCTAACTCGTCTCTCGATCGGGCTTACACCATTCCCGCATCGTGGTACGTCAACGAAGATCTCTACAATCTCGAACTGCGCACTGTATTCAGCGATAACTGGCACCTTGCCGGCCGGCGCGACCAACTTGAAAAACCCGGGCAATATGTTACGACCGATGTTGGTACTGAACCCATCGTCGCGGTACGTGATAACAACAATGTACTCCACGCATTCTTCAACGTCTGCCGTCACCACGCCGCCGCGGTTATGACTGAACCAGAAGGCTCGGCGCCACACCTTCGTTGTCCTTATCACGGCTGGACCTATTCGCTCGCAGGCGAGTTGAAAGGCACCCCAGACTTCGCCGGTGTGTGCGAATTCGAACGTGAAACAAACGGGCTCGTTCCGGTGCAAGTTTCGGTGTGGGAGAACTGGGTATTCGTAAACTTATCAACTTCACCCGGGCGCCTGGATCAATTTCTCGGACCGGATTTAATCGAGCAGGTTCGTCCATTACAGCTTCACAATCTCCATTGGCTCGAGCGACGTCACTACTCGTTTGACTGCAACTGGAAGGTATTTGTAGACAACTACCTCGACGGCGGTTATCACGTGCCATATCTTCACAAAGGTTTAGACAGCGTGTTGGATTACCCCAATTATCAGATCGAGAACGGGGAGCACTTCTGTTTGCAGTGGAGTCCGATGGTGAGCAAAGGTGCTGAGACGCAAACTGGAGCAGTGCGCAAGGGAGATCGTGCTCTCTATTACTGGATCTATCCAAACTTCATGATCAACTGGTACGACGGCGTCCTGGACACAAACCTCGTGATTCCTCGCGGTGTCGATCAAACTGAAGTGATCTTCGACTTCTACTTCCCTGATGTAACTTCCGCGGAGGCGAGGGAACGCAATCTTCAAAGCATTTCGGTTGGCCAACGAATTCAGGACGAAGACACGGCGATCTGCAAGTCCGTTCAACGCGGACTCAACTCGCGAGCTTACAACGCAGGACGTCTTTCCGTAAGACGAGAAGCCGGTGAACATCTCTTTCATCGTTTGCTGTATTCGGATCTCAAAAACGGATTAGCCACAGATTCACACGGATGACACAGATAGAAATTAAGACTTTGATTTCTCAATCTTATCTGTGTCGTCTGTGTGAATCTGTGGCTCATTAGATTGTGACTCCCGACCATAAACAAACCAAATCTCACGGACATCTCTTACGTGTTCTCGGCCTCGGTTTCGGTCTCGCTGTAATCATTGGAAACACGATTGGCGCGGGAATCTTTCGTTCGCCCGGTGAAATCGCGGAACACCTGCCGAACATCTGGTTGTTTCTCGCAATCTGGATTGTTGCCGGCCTTTATGCGTTGCTCGGCGCAATCACGATGGCCGAGCTAGGCGCGATGTTGCCCAAATCCGGCGGCATGTACGTCTTTGCTCGCTATGCTTTGGGTGAATACGCGGGATTCATAGTGGGCTGGACTGATTGGCTTTCCACTTGCGGTTCCGCTGCTGCAATCTCGATCGTCATCGGCAGTTTCACAACTGCATTGTTTCCCACCCTCGGCGGAACGCGTGGAATTCTAATTATTGCCAGCGTGGTTACGGTCTTTTTTGCATTGCTCCAGTGGCGAGGAATCATCCTGGGCAGCACGGCACAGAACGTCACGAGTCTGATGAAAGCCTTCGCGTTTCTTATTCTTATCGGCGCGGCACTGATTTGGGGAAGTGGAGGTAGCTTTGCGGAGCCGAAAGCGCCAATCGTGGGCGCTGGCCTTGTCGCTGCAATCGTTCTGTCGCTACAAGCGGCTATTTATACGTATGACGGTTGGTATGGAATCGTCTACTTTTCCGAAGAGGTGACTAACCCGGGCAAAGACATACCGCGTTCGATGATTGGCGGGGTTATTTCTGTCATTGTCATTTACGTTTTGGTGAACGTGGCATTGCTTTATGTCCTTCCGATGTCGCAACTTGTTGGGCAAGAATTTGCGGCGGGAGAGGCCGCTAAAGTTCTGTTTGGTCGTTATGGTGATCCGATTTTTCGATGGCTGACAATTCTTTCGATGTTGAGTGCCGTAAACGCCTGCCATTTGATGAACACGCGCGTGCTATTTGCCATGGCGCGCGATCGTTTGTTCCTAAAGCGAGCAGCAGTAGTTAACGAGGGCGGCACACCTACACTTTCGCTCTTCATTCATGTTCTCGGCGCGCTCGTCTTCATCATTTTCGGGCAGACCTTCGAACAGGTAATTGCAGTGGTCGCATTCTTCTTTGTTGCGAACTACAGCCTATCGTTCATTTCGGTGTTTGTTCTGAGGCGACGCGAGCCAGAAAAAGAGCGGCCGTATCGAGCCTGGGGATATCCATGGACTACTGCATTAGTGCTGGGAGGTTCAGTGCTGTTTCTCGCTGGAGCCATTGCCAGTCAAACAAGGAATAGCCTCTACGCGTTGATCATACTGGCGGTGAGTTATCCGGTTTTTCGGGTGATAAAGAAAATGTCCGATACGCTTTAGCTTGTCGTGTGTTGCCGGACACGGACGATCATTGACTGCGAGCTTCGAATCAATCATCGCTCATGTTTGGAATCACACGACAAGCTAAAGCATATCGGACATTCAACGAACAACCATCTGACAACCTTCATTATCAACTTCCAGCATCCGCACCGTGGAGCGAATTTTCTTCAATGAGAAACACCTGGCTATACTTTCTCCTATTTCCTTTTCATGATCCTTAACCAACGCAATGATGCTTGGACCAGCGCCACTTAGTGCCAGACCCAGCAATCCATCTTGTTGTGGAAGCGCGAGTGCTTCTGCGAGTCCGGGAATCAAAGATTCACGCCGCGGTTGATGTAACCGGTCTCGCATCGCTTCTTTGAAAAGATCGTATCGCTTCTTCGCGAGTGCCGCAGTGAACAATGATGTTCTCTGTAAGTTGAAAACAGCGTCGTTGCGACTCATCATTCTGGGGAGCGCCGCTCGAGCCACATGTGTTGGTAACTGTGATTGAGGAGAAACGACAACCATTCGAACTTCGCCCGGCCAATCAAACTTTACCGACTGCACGGTCCAATCCTCTCCTATGCAACTAGTGACAAACCCTCCGTACAATGATGCACCCACATTGTCAGGATGGCCTTCAAACTCAGTTGCATAGTTTTGCACCACCTGATCAGGAATCTCGTGTTCGCAGAGCAACCCGCATAATTTAATTCCACCTACAATCGCTGCAGCACTACTGCCCAATCCGCTCGCGAGTGGTATCTCGTTGTGAACCGCGAGATCGACAGGAGGCAGCGTTAAAGATTCGCGTCGCGCAGCAAACGCCATTGCTCGATAGATGAGATTGGTGGCGTTGCGAGGAAGCGTTGCATTCTCGCGAGCGCCGGTGGTCCGCACTCGACACGCAACGCTCGCTTTTTCAAGCGGCGTTGCTCTGATCGTGAGGTAGAGTTTCAGCGCCAGTCCAAAACAATCAAACCCAGGACCCAGGTTTGACGTCGAGGCTGGTAATCGCACCTCAAAACACGGGCGATGAGCTTTAGGTTTTTGTTTGGACATTAGAAACTACGAACCTGACTGAAATTCCCATGGGCCCCGAACTCGAGTGCGCTTTGTGATGTTTCGTATACAAACAAACGTAGAGCTAACCCAAAGAAGATTTAGACTTTCGTCAGTGACGCTAGAACCGCTCGTAGTTCTTCTCTACCGCCTGAAACTTGAATTGGCCTGTTCCTGAACTTGCTAGTGATCAGTTCGTCAGAATCCGCTCGAAGCGAATTGTTGTGATAGTCGATTACGTAGTCAGTATCCTTCAATACGTGGCCGGTTAAGACTGCTACGACCTTCTCGTCGGTTTTTATGAATCCGTCGAGTTGCAACTTCCGAATTCCCGCGACCGTTGTTGCGGACGCAGGTTCACAACCAATTCCCTCGGTGCCAATGACTGCCTTCGCATCGGCGATCTCTTGTTCCGTGACCGTCAAAACAGTTCCCTTTGTTTCCTCAACTGCACGCAAAGCTTTCTTCCAGGAGACGGGTGCACCAATCTTAATGGCTGACGCGAGTGTTCGGGGATTTAGTTCGTCGACAAACTGAAGGTTCACAGAATGTTGGTGAGCGGCGAAGAACTTTGCAAATGGAGACGCGCCTGCCGCCTGGACAACACTGATGCGCGGCATCCGTTTGATCAGTCCAAGCGCCAGCAATTCGCGGAATCCTTTACCGAAGGCGGAGCTGTTGCCCAGGTTACCACCCGGCACAACCAGATGATCGGGGACGTCCCATTCCAACTGCTCAGCCAGTTCAAACGCTACGGTTTTTTGTCCCTCAATACGGAATGGATTGATTGAATTTACAAGATAGAGCGATCCATCTTCAGAGAGTGCGCGAATCAATCGCATGCAGGAATCGAAGTTACCTTCGATTTCAAGGACGCGGGCTCCGTAATCAAGGGCCTGCGCTAACTTGGCATGGCTTACCTGCCCGGTAGGAACAAGAATGGCACAAGGAAGATCCGCTCTAGCGGCGTAAGCTGCAAGACTTGCTGCTGTGTTTCCTGTACTCGCACAAGCAACGAGACGAGCGCCCAACACGCAGGCTTGAGTTGTCGCGACAGTCATTCCCGTGTCTTTGAACGAGCCTGTGGGGTTGGCGCCCTGATGTTTCAGTTGTAACGAATCGAGCTGGCAATAGGCTGCTGATTTGGGCGCATTATAGAGTGGAGTGTTTCCTTCTTTGAGGGAGACGACTGCGGAGTTTTGTTCAAAAGGCAGTATCTCTCGAAATCTCCAGACTCCACTTTGATCGCGCGGATCGTTTGATGTCTTTCGATTTGACCAAAGCGATCGGAGACGCTCAGGATCTTCGTTCTGCTGTTCGGTCCAACTTATATCAAGTAAGCCATTACAGATGGTGCACGTATAGATCGGTGTATCAATGTCATAAGTTTGTCCGCAGTCCGGCTCAATACACCGTTGCAAAAAAGTTTCAGCGACTTTGCTATTCATGGCTAATCGAGTTATCCGTAGATTACGCAATTTAGACAGATTGTTTTTAGAAAGGCAATCGGCAGGTTCCTGAACTTTAGGAAGCTCTGATCAAATACCATCGACGCATAGATTCCTTTTGAGAACAAAATATGAAACTCAGAAAAATAAAAAGCCCCAGGAACAAGAACAAGTAAGGAAGGGTTTTCTGGTTCGTGTTGTTTCGTCTGTTTAGTGGATCGTTGCTTTTGTCCAGGAGAACCAGACGATCCACGAAACACACGAAACAACACGAAACTCGTGACCACTGAAATCTACTTGAGGCAAAGCTACCCCAATACCAAAAACCCTTTTGATTGCGTGGGCTGGTTGAAGGAAGGTTAGACAAAACCTACCAGCTTTGAGGTTCACCTCAATTTATCGACTCAACAAACAATTGGCGTCAGAGTTTATCCTCACTACAACAACGCCTATATCAATATCGACAAAGCCAGGAATGGAGCACAACTGTTGCGAAAGCTGGTGCAACTCAATTCTTCAACATTTCTTTTCTGGGGAGCTGACGATACTGGTGATGCCTTCTCCGGATATACATTAACGCTTGAATCGGGATTTCCGGATGAGGCGATCAAGATTGTGCTGGAGAGTATCAGAAACTCCGACAAGTATGTTGGTGAGATGCGTGCATCGATTGATGGATCAAGCGCGCCTTAGGTTAGCACAGCGGTCTTTGGTCTTTGGTCTTCGGTCTTTTGGCCCTTGATCCTGGATGAGTCGTTACTCTTAAGTCTAGTAGAAGATCAAAGGCCAAAGACCAAAGGCCTTATGCACATCTAAAAGTTGAAGCGTATCTGCGCATCGATACGTCTGTTATAAGCCGGTACTGAGCCGAACCCACCGAACCCTCCGGTTATCGAAGTTGATTCACCGAAAAATCTGGAACTCAGGTTGCCAACCGGACTACCGAGGTTCACATGATTGAAAATGTTGTTGAAGTTCAGTGAGAACGTCAGGCTGTAACGGCTTCCCGGGTTTCCACCGCCCCCACCAAAACCACCGCCGCCGAATCCGCCTCGACCGCCACCGCCGGGTCCTCCACCGCCGGGTCCTCCACCACCTGGTCCACCCGGACCTCGACCGGCCATACCGCCACCCATCATCGTGTTGCGCTGTGCGTCGCGTTGTGGATTTCCGTCGTTGTTGTTACCACGATTGTTTTGGGTTGAACTCCGACCCTCGCTACCAAAGCCCCAGGTCTTGCTGACGCGAAGATTCGCAGTGAACGTGCTTGGGCCTTCGGCAAAGTTTCTGGGAATGATTTGCTGGCCAGGCATAGGCAAAAGATCGAATGCGCCATACTTAGTAACAACCACGCTCGGTCTACTGAGATCAGTTGCAAATGCTGGTCGATCCGTGAAAATGGTATCGCCGTTCAAATCACGACCAAGCGTGATGTTGAATGGGCGTCCCGACTGCAAAATAACAAACGGATTCAGGGTGATTCCCCAGTAAGTTCGGAAGTTACCAGTCATCACAAATCGATGCCTGATATCCCCCGAGGCACGACCATAGTCGAGACTGAGGTCATAAGGGTTCGAAGGATAGCTTCCGGTTCCGTCTGTATCACTGTTTGCTTTTGCAAAAACGTAATAGGCGGTCAATGAAGCATTCCTGCTGATGCGATTGTTTACATTGACGATGAACTGATTCTGGTTGTAGCGACCGCTCGACTCATATTGAAAGATATTGTCGTTCACGCCTAGTGGCCGAAGGAATGTCCCTGGAAGCGGCGCATTGATTGGACGCGTTCGCAAAGTGTGCAACGTTCGGACATTGATGTAACTTGCCGCGACTGTCAGATTATGCGGCAGTTGATGCTCAACACTGATTACTTCCTGAGTGGTGTATGGCGCTCGAATGTCATCGGCGAGACGATAGATCGAGACTGGTTGCGCAAACGCTTGAAGGGCTGCAACTGACGGAATCGCAGGAAAGAAGTTGGGATTCTGAACGATGAATTGTAACTGGCTTTCGCCGTTCAAGCGGTTTGCGGTCAACGTCAGATTCTCGCTGACTCGATCGTAGAAAATACCAAGCCCGCCCCGAATTACTGTCTTTGGTTGAGGCCCGCCAAACGGTGACCATGCGAAACCGACGCGGGGTGCGAAATTAAAATTGCTCTTGATGTTGCTCTGGTTTTCATAACGCAAACCCAGGTTTAGCGTTAAGTTTGGTCTCACTTTCCAGTCGTCCTGTCCGAAACCTCCAAAGTCAAACTGGCTCACTGTGGCCTCTGGATTACCACCGGCAATACTGAATTGACTCGCGCCCTGAATCACACCATTCACAGTTGCCTGGTACGCGGCCAGGCTTGTGAAGGTATAAGTTCCACCGAAGTTCATTGGTGAAAAATCACTGATGCTCACGTGGCGCACTCGAGCACCAACTTTTAACGAATGCCTTCCCCGAACGAGCGAAGTGTTGTTCGTCAATTCCCACGAGTTGGTTGTGTTCGATGCTTGTCCAACCTGGTTACCGCCACCGGTAAAAGCGTCGAGCACTTGAATCGTCGGATCTGTGTTGTTGCCGTTTGACTTCCGATGCTGGTGTTCAAACTGAAAGCGAGTCTCATTCACAATGCTCTTGTTGATGACCGCTGTTTCAGTCAGGTTGATCTGATTTTCTGTGTTCTCCGAATCGTAAGCACGCGAAGGTAAATTGAATCCGCCAACGCCCTGGACGTTTGTATTGTGGGTAAAACTGTAACGAGCAACCAGGGTGTTGTTGGCGTTGATCTGATAATCGACACGCGGACTGAAAGAGGTCCGGCGACTTGGGATCGGAACGACGTCACTGAAATTAGAAATATTATTGCTGCTATCAAGTACCAACGCCGTTACAACTGCCTGGTCGTCGATGTCGCGTTTTTCAAAATCAACAAAGAACGATGCCTTCTTCCTGGAAATAGGGCCACTAAAGTTTCCGCCATACTGGCGCGACTGATGTGGAGGACGATTCGGAGCAAACGGGTTGCGAGAATTCAGAGCGTCGTCGTTGAAGTTAAACGATGCCTGGCCACGATAACGATCCGTGCCTGGCTTCGTTAGAATTTCAATTCGCCCAAAACCCAGCCGATCGTATTCAGCCGAAAAGGGATTTGAGTTAATCCGAATTTCACGAATGGACGAGCGAGGCGGCAAACGTCCACCGGTGAAACCATCGACGAAAATCTGGCCACCGTTTGGTCCCGCGGAGGGACCGGCCAACGCTTGTAGCGCCGCTGCTAAATCATCCGGATCATCTGGCAGCGCATCAATATCGTCGCCTTTCAGGACTACCGCGCCGGCATTGTTCTCAGGTTCGGTGCTTACTGACGAAGCGCCGGTATCAACCATTACCTTTTGCTCTTCGATTGCGACTTTGAGAGTGATATCGAGCTGCAAAGCTTTTCCCGCAACGACATCGACTTCCGTATTCTCGTAAATACCAAACCCGGTATTGTGTGCCCTGACGATGTACCGACCGGGCGCTAGTCCGTTGATCGTGTAGGAGCCTCCGTCGTTTGTCGTTGCGGTCTTTTCAACGCCACTGCTATCAGTGGCGGTCACTGTTACGCCGATGATCGCGCCCCCCAGTTCATCAAGAACCTGGCCCTTGATTGAACCGTTACGCTGTTGAGCGAACAACATTCCTGCCATGCCCAGGCATAAAGTGATCGCTACCAATATTCTTCTCATTCAGGACTCCTCTTTGGGTTCTTTGCAGCACGGCCGACGAATACAGTTCCGCCCTGCAACAGGAGCCGAATTGTATCGAAATCGGGCGTAAAGAGTCTGTCAATGGATTGTAAAGTTTTGTCAGTTTCCTAAAGACTTCTGCTGACACTTCTTTACGCACAAAAAATCGACATTGCTGTAGCATCGCGACGGGGTTCCGCGAATTACGTCCGGGTCACGAGAATAGGTCATATTTGTCATATAGGTCCTATATGACTGACCAGCACGCCAGACTTGCCAAGGGTCCGCCATATGTCCTTCAATTACGTCCAACAGCCGATGGAAAAGGTATTAGTGATTGACGATGATGTTGGCCTCTGCGAGTTGGTCGGCGAATATCTTCAACCTGAGGGCTATACGGTTGAAGCCATACACAATGGCGAGCGCGGAGTGGATCGTGCACTGGCGGGTGAGCACGACCTGGTAGTGTTGGATGTGATGTTGCCAGGAACGAATGGGTTTGACGTGCTGCGTCGCATCCGCGCGAAGTCACGAATTCCTGTGTTGATGTTGACTGCTCGTGGCGATGATGTAGATCGCATTGTCGGGCTTGAGATCGGTGCCGACGACTATCTTCCCAAGCCATTCAATCCGCGCGAGCTCGTGGCCCGAATCCGCGCAGTGCTCCGACGCGCTCATCCAGCCGAGTCGGCGAACACGCCACGCGAATTGATTTCGGTGGGTGATATTGAAATTGACAGCAACACGCGAAATGTCCGCCGCGCTGGCGAGGTTGTCGAACTGACTGGAGTCGAATACGACTTACTCGAGATATTGCTGCGAAATGCGGGACAGATTGTGAAAAGAGAAGAACTAGTTAAGGAGGTGCTGGGACGCGAACTTTCACCTTTTGATCGCAGTATCGACATGCACGTCAGCAATCTTCGCAAAAAATTAGGGCACCAGTTAAATGGTCTCGAAAGAATCAAAACAATTCGCGGCGTCGGTTACATCTATGGCGCTCCTCCTGAGTAATCAATGAAGATTCCGTTTCGTAGTCTGTATCTAAAAATCTTTATCGCGTTCTGGTTGGCCATGATTCTGATCAACGTGGCACTGTTTGCCGCTGTCGCGATAACCAGACCAACACCGACGGGAAGATCGTGGCGTGATCTCACTCAGGTTGGGCCAAACGCAGCCAGGGCGGCAGAGGTGTACGAGCAGGGCGGCGCGACGGCATTGGCGGCAACATTACAGGAAACTGAAAAAACTTCAGGCGTGGCTGCAGCGTTCTTCGATCAAAATGGGCGAGAACTTTCTGGCCGATCTGTACAACCGGGAACAGCGGAGTTAATTCAGAAAGCAGAAAAGAGTAACGAGATTGAGTTTAACTTCGCCGGCAGAAATACGCTTGTTGCAAGACCGCTGGTTAGTGCTAAAGGTCAACACTACACGTACGTTGCTCATATTCCTCGACAACCTTATCAAATGAGTTTGCAAACCCAGGGGCTTCGACTTCTCGTGGTCTTGCTGGTCGGCGGAATCTTTTGCTTTTGGTTAGCTCGGTATTTGACTAAGCCATTCGTGAATCTCCGGGCCACCACAAATCAACTTGCCGAAGGGAACCTGGGAGCGCGCGTTGAAGCCAAATTGACCAAACGCCGTGACGAGGTTGGGCAACTAGGTCGTGACTTCAATGGCATGGCCGAGCGTCTCGAAACAATGGTAAGAGCGCAACAGCGTTTGCTGGGCGACATCTCTCACGAATTGCGATCTCCGCTCGCGAGACTCGGTGTGGCCCTTGGCCTGGCTCGTCAACGTTCTGGTCCTGAAGCAGCTGGTTCGCTCGATCGCATCGAAAGGGAATCAGACAATCTCAATGAAATGATCAGGCAGCTTCTGACTCTAACGCGGCTTGAGAGTGGCACTGACACTCGTAAGCGGACCAACGTCGATCTTGCCGCACTCGTTCATGACGTTGCTGAGGATGCAGATTTTGAGGCACGTAGTCTTAACCGCTCCGTTCAGGTTGTTGCCAGTGATAAGTGCTCGATTAATGGAGTTGAAGAGTTACTTCGAAGCGCGGTTGAGAACGTCGTGCGAAATGCAGTTCGCTTCACGCCGGAAGGAACTGCCGTTGAAGTTGCGTTGACCAGGCAGAACGGCGCCGCCGACAACTTTGCCGTAATCAGTGTGCGGGATCGTGGGAATGGCGTGCCTGATGAAAGCCTTGAAAAGATTTTCCGTCCGTTCTATCGAACTGAAGATGCGCGCGATCGACAGAGCGGGGGTGGCACTGGTTTGGGTTTGGCGATTACCGAGCGGGCCGTGCGCATGCATGGTGGGACAGTTGAAGCGACAAATGCGCCCGGTGGTGGGTTATCTGTGAAGATGAAGTTGCTCTTGCCGGGACGAGTTGATGCCAATGGGTTCAAATAGGTCCAAAAGGTCCTATACATCCTCTGGTTTACTGAGAGCTCTTTTCCTCCTCCGCACCAACTGCATCTCCAAAAATCTAATCACCGCGATCCAAATCAATGCCGCTGCATAGCCTGCAACTACATCTGTCGTGTAGTGGACACCTAGATAGATTCTCGACAAACCTATCAATAGGACCATTAGGCCTGCGATAAGCCACGTCACGAAATTGATCCTCTTGTTCTCAATGCGCGCGGTTAGAACCGTCGCGAGCGCGCCGAAGAAACAGAAACTCGCAAGCGAGTGACCGCTGGGAAAACTATAAGTTCTTGGCGCAAGCAAATCGAAGAATGGTTCGGGCCGAGGTCGCTGAAATGTTAACTTCAGTGTCGTATTGAGAATGGAAGCACCCAGCATCGTGATACCCAACAACCATCCTTCACGACGCCATTGATGCGTCAGAAACCAGATAAACATAAGAATGGTCGCGGTAGTGAGGAAGAGACTCGAGCCAGTAAAAGAGATGCCTCGCATGATGGCGGTCATGGTTGGCGAAGCTAAGCGATGGACTGCTGCGCGCGTGACCTCGTCAAAGTGTCGCGTTTCACCCTCGAGCACTTCGTTAGTCAACCAGGCGAAAAAGATCAAAGAGGCCACCGCTGCGCTTATGCCAAGGGCCAGCGATAACGTGAGAAACTCCAGCCTGCGTTTTTTGATCGGAGTCACAGGGCGGTTATCATAACAGTAGGCAGAAGGCAGTAGGCAGAAGCAGGTGCAGTTAACGCAAACAACCGCACCCCGGTCTCCAAGCTCCAACCTACTGCCTACTGCCTACTGTCGCAGGCGTCGGCCTACTGAATGTTGTGTCGCCTCAAGAAATCCGTGAACCTGGCGTCGTCACGGATTAGATCAAATGCGGGGTCGTACTTCACCGGCGCTGCCATGAAACGACCCATCTGCATAAGTTCCATCTCAGCAAAGGCTTTGTCTTTGTCTCCCAGCGCCGCGTAAAGCTGCGCATAGTTGATGTGCATGCGCCATCCGCGCTTATTCTGTTTTTCAGCTTGTGCGACACTTCGTAGCGCTTCTGCGCGTTGACCGGCCAGCGCGAATGCGTAAGCCTTTTCCCATAGCACGTATTCGGGATTTACATCGCCCGCTTTATCGAAGGCCGCCTGGGCTTCCTTGAACATCCGCTTCTGCGCGTAAGCTTCTCCCAGATTCAAATGAGCGCCAAAGACCGTTGGCTCGAGTTCCACGGAGCGTTTCGCATAAGCGATGCAACCATCGAAATCGTGCGCGTTGTAAAGCATTCCTGCCAGCGCGCCGTTTGTTATCGGCGAGGCTGGGTCGAGTTGTTGTGCTCGCCGCATGTGGACGAGCGCCTCGTCGAGTTTCAACGCATAGAAGAGATAGTAGCCATAACGAAGATGGGCGACCGCGTAATTTGGGTTCAACTCCAAAGCGCGCTGGAACTCGCGGCCAGCTTCATCGAACTGTTTCTGAACCAGGTTGATCCCCGCTTTTACTGTATGAGCTTCCGCGAGACTATCGTCGATCTGTAGTGCTTTGGAGACGGCGTCGGTGGCACGTTCGAGGGCCTCTTCAGGTGTCGCAACTAAGTATTCACCTTCTGCTGAAAGGTAATAGCAATCAGCCAACATCGCACGCGCAGTTGCGAAATTAGGATCGCGTGCTACCGCTTCCTCGAGATAGTGAATAGCCTTCGGCAAATTCTCATGAGTGCGGCGGTTCCAAAAGTACAAACCCGTCAGATAAGACTGATAAGCCTCCACATTATCAGTGGGGTGTGCTTTGCTCTGTGGTTGTTTACCTTGATCGACCTGCGGACGCAGAGAAGCAGATAACTGTTCAGAGATTGAGTCCTGCAGAAGAAAAATACTGCTGTAACGCTCGTCGAACTTGCCCGACCAAACAGTCTTTCCGTCTTTCAATCTGATGAGTTGAGCAGTAACACGAACCAGATCTCCGTCGCGTTGCACGGTCCCGTCGAGAACGCCTTCAACACCGAGATCACTTCCAATATCAATTGCGTCTTTATCGCGACTTGTGTAGCGGTAGACTGAACTTGTAGGTAAGACCGTAAGTTGATCGAGTTTGCTGAGTTTAATAATCAGCGCGTCTGCCATGCCGAGACCGAGCAGATCTGTTTGAGAGTTCGTTCCAATTGTCTTGAATGGAAGAACAGCGATTGAGCGAACACCGATCGTCTCCTGCGTTGTTCTATGTCGCGACCAATAGATGAAGGTCACAGTGGCGAAAAGCGTAGCAACGACGAATATGGGAAGGTAATACCGTGATGGTTCCCATTGTCGTGCTGGCGTGAGTTTTGGCGCGAAGTGTTTCTCCGACTCAAACACGTCTTCGAGATCGAGGAGCGGGTTGCAATTCGTCAGCTCATGACGCTCGCTTACTTGCGCGACAAACCTGTATCCGCGCTTAGGAATCGTTTCAATGTAATTGCTTTCAGTGTCTCCCTCCGAAAGGGCCTTTCGCAGTAGTGAAATGTTTTGCGTGAGACTGCTTTCTTCGACAAAGCTATCCGGCCATAGCTGCTCCATGAGTTGTGTCTTCTCGACGATGTGACCGCTGTTCTCAATTAACACGAGGAGGGTGTCGAGCACTTTCGGCGTGAGCGCAACGATCTCGCTACCACGCTGAAGCAAACGTTCCGTGGCGTTGAGTCGGAAAGGACCAAATTCGTAGAAGTGGAGAGAGCGCTGGATCATGGCATTTCTCATCGGTCATTGGACTTGATCATTTTCCATTTGACCGAACGCCTGGTTGGGACAATCAGGTTGTGCGAAATTAAGAAATCGGATCAGCGAAAGATGAACCTTAGATGGGCTAAGTTTAACTCCGGTTTGCTGAACTGCGTCTCTAAAATTTCGCAGTTTGCAGAGCGACGACGAAGAATCGGAGAATTTCCAAAATAATGGTTGGAAATGGGCTTCGGTCTTTGGTTTTTGGCTTTGGTCTTTGGTCTCAAGCCTCCATATCAAGTAGCAGGTCAACCAAGACCAAAAGCCAAAGACCAAAGACCCTTTTAGAAATCTATCATCAATCTATCAGCGAATTTCTAGGACATGCGTCGCGTAAGACGTCTAACCTGCGCCTGGTCGGATTAAAGTGTTGAGGTAGATCTATGCAAAACGGATATTCCATCTCGATTCCTACCGAACCTCCTGCTGTGCGACTCCATGGTCATAAAGATGCCCAGGAGCTCCATACAAAGCTCGCCACGATGCGCAACCTCATTACATCTTTGCAAGCCGAACTCGAGAACTTACAGATGATCAATTTGCCTGAGATGGACGATGACTTCGACTTCTATCGAGAGGTGGAGAGTTATGAGCGGAAACTTATTCAAAACGCTTTGAGAAGATGCGGTGGTTCTCAGGTCAAGGCCGCGCGTCTATTGAAGATGAAACCTACCACGTTGAATTCAAAGATGAAGGTGCTCAAACTTTTACCGAAGTAAGTGTTGTAGTTTGTCCGACGAACTTTAGTTTGTCGAAACGTGCCAAAGCGAAGCGTCGAAATAATGAATAATCTATTGCGTTGGCCAAGCACGACAAACTAAAGTTCGTCGGACATTCCCATGCCACCGCTGAAACAAAGCACGAAGCTCAAAGCTCGAAGCTCAAAAATCCTACTCTTTCTCATATTGACTTGCCTCGCCGCGTTCGCTCAATCAGATCAAAAAGACAGTCGTTATTACGAGACGCTCGCTCGAAAGGCTTACCAGGAAAAAAACTACCCTTCGTTTCTTGCGAACATGCAACTCGCGGCTGACTTGCGAGTCAATCACCCGCGGCTCATGTACAAGCTTGCGGCCGCCTATGCACTAAATGGCAAATCGAACGAAGCACTATCGCTTCTCAAACGAGCGAGCGATATGGGTTTGGTCTTCCCGATTGCGACCGATCATGATTTTGATTCAGTTAGAAGGCTGCCGGAGTTCACGGCAATTCTGAAAGAGATTGAAGAGAATAAGACACCAAAGATAAGTAGCGTTCCAGCCTTCACTGTTCACGAGAAGGGATTGGTTCCTGAAAGCATTGCTTACGATGAACGAACCGGTACGTTCTATCTGAGCAGCGTTTACAAGCGCAAGATTCTCAGCGTTACGAAAGCAGGTGATGCGAAGGTATTTTCGCGTGACGCAGATGGGCTTTGGAGTGTCATGGGCATGAAGGTCGATCCTGCGCGTCGGTTGCTGTGGGTGTGCACGACTGCGCATCCACAAATGATTAACTTCAATCCCCAGGACAAAGGCAAGACGGCGCTAATCAAGTACGACTTACGAAGCGGCAAGTTGCTGGCAAAGTTCCAGCCCAACGATTCAACCCAACCGCATTGGTTCGGCGACCTGGCGATAAATTCCGCCGGCGACGTTTACACGAGTGATAGCGTGACGCCGGCCGTTTATCTTGTCAGACATGATGGTAACGAGCTCGAAACACTTCTGGAGGGTGAACCGTTTGTTTCCCCACAAGGGTTAGATTTCACTCCAGATGAAAAGAAACTTTTCCTGGCGGATTACGCCAAGGGCGTCTTTCTGATCGATCTGATTACGAAGAAGGTTACAAGTATTCCGGCAGATTTTACTTTGTTGGGAATTGACGGTTTGTATTACTACAGAGGGTCATTGATAGGCGTGCAGAATGGCGTGAACCCGGAGCGGGTCATCAAGCTTTCGCTGAACCGCTATCTCACTCGCTTCGATCATTTCGAGACGCTCGAAGCCAACAACCCTGCGTTCGATGAACCAACTTTAGGGGTATTGCTTAAGGATCGTTTTTACGTAATCGCGAATAGTCAGTGGGGAGCGATCGACGAAGCCGGGCATCTGGCTCCGGACGACAAACTCAAGTATCCGATCATTCTTAAGATCGAGCTGTGACAGGAGCAGGAGCAGGAGCAGGAGCAGGAGCAGGAGCAGGAGCAGCGAAGGCTAGTTCCGCGTACTCGTAGAGTCAATCTCTTTTTTGAAAACTCAATTACCTGCTCCTGCCTACTGCTCCTGTTCGTTCGGTTCTGACTTGTTATCCCTACGGTGCGAGCTTGCTGACATCTTTTTTCTTCACGTATATATCACCGCGTAAAGTCAATCCGCTCTTCCCTGCAAGGGTGACCAGCACTGACTCAAGAAGCTCTTTATTCTCAATTTTGAAACTCGTGATCCCCGCCTGCTGAGAATCTGGATCGTTGTACTGCAAAGTCAGATAGCGAACTTTCTTCTTGATGAAATGTGCGGGCACTGTGTAAATCAATGGTACCGCACTCGCAACAGTTGCTGCGGTCGGTTGACGCTTCTTAGTATCGGCGAAAGCCGAGGTCAGAGCCGCATAAGGAATGTGGATCTGCTTGGTAGTTTTCTTATCTTTGAAAAGAAGTTGATTATTTGCGTCGTCAAAAGTCAGAGTGCCATCCATGGCCTTGGTGTAACCAAATACGCCGCCTTCATATTTTGCTTTGACCGTTGAAGGCGCCGGAGGAGTGGCCGGTTTTTGCTGTGGCTCAGTTTCCATTGATCGCGGGCGTTGAGCGTAAGCGCCGGTGAGTAAAACCCCTAGTAGCACGAGGCTGCCAATAAATCTCATGTTCTATTCTCCTTGAACTACATATCTTCGTGCTGGAAGCGCAGGCATCCTCGCCTGCATGTCGATGGTCTTATGAGCGTACGAGCGAGAACGCCGGCGCACCCAGCAACAACTTTTCCTTAGACGCCTCGCGCCCAAAGAGGAACTTTATAAAGAATCCACCACAAGAACAGCTGAACTGCTGCAATGATGATTCCTGCGAGAACACTAAAGTAACAGGTGAGTCTGGATTCGCTGTTACTCGCTTCTCGATATGATCTAAAAACTCCGACGCCGCCGAGGAACACTGCTCCCGGACAAAACAGAATTCCGAGATAAGGGATCAATGAATATGTAGCAAACGCTCGAGCAGTCGCGGCTATGTTTTTCTGCTGGGGAGGCACGACACTATCGGACGTATAAGACTTATTCAACCTATCACAAGCACTTCAATCTCACCGTCTAAGGTTTGACGGCCGGCTTCACTCGCTCAAGAGACTCTTTGAAGTCTGGATCATTGGGAGCTAGTGTTGCTCCGCGTTGATAAGCATCACGAGCCTTAGCGTATTGTTTAGTAACCTCGTATGCGTAGCCTAGCTCTCGATAAACGTTCACGTCGTCGGGCGATTTTTTGGCTGCAGTTTCCAATGCCGCTATGGCTTTTGAAAAGTTAGTAGCGCGCGATTGTGCGACTCCAAGTAAATAGAACGTAACTCCCGTTGCATCGGCTCCCGCTGACGCGCGTTCAAGTGCTGACGCTGCGCGCGTATATTGTTTTGATCCAATCAACGCCTGACCGAAAAGAGTTACGGCTTCCACATCTGTTTTTAGTTTAATCAATCCTTCACCAGCACGAACCGCGTTAAGGTAATCAGCATCCGCTTTCGCTTGATCAGAACTGGTTGCCGCACGTCGAAGATAGGCAGAGGTCAATAAGGTCCACGCACCGACCAGCCGGGCATCGTTCATCGTTGCTCTGTTCAAATACGCAATCGCGCCATCCAGATCATTTTTCGTGAGGTTGATCTGTGCCAGGTAAAAGAGAGACAACGAATCCTTGGGATTTAGTTTTATTACCGTATTGAAACTCTTCTCGGCATCCGTGGCTTTGCCTGTCTTGTATTCGGCGATACCGCGATAGTAGGTCATTAAGGCATCCTGCGGGGCTCCGGGACGATCTGTTGCAGCAATGAGGAGCGGCAGTGCTTCCTGATACTTTTCAGATAAAACGTAAGCCTGGCCCAATGCACTTTCAGTGTTCGGATCAGTCTGTTTCGACTGTCGTTGCAGGCTCACCGCCTTCTCGAGATGAGTAGCGGCATCTACGTACTGTTTCAAATTCAGTTCAGCAAAACCGGCAATCTTCCAGGCTTCCGGATCGTTCGGATGTTGCTCGGCTAAGTCCCTCGCCTCTTTGGCGGCAGCTGCAAACTGTTTCTGTTCGAGAAGACTGTATGCGTGCTGAGTATCTGCGGGACTCACCGTGTTCGCGACCGGATTAACAGGCTGAACCGTCAACAACGGGTCGTTTGGATTGGTTTTGCGCGCAGTTGGAGATGTCACCGGTTCCGGCCGCAGTAATGGATCGGACGCGGGTTTATCAGCGCTGGCAGTGCTCTTTTGAGACTGTTTGGACGCTCGTCTCGGTCGTGTGGTTTGCGCGAGCAGACTAGCGGACATCAGCGATAAGAGGGCAATAACGGCAAAAAGCGTACGAATAAGGATAGATCTATTCATGATGGCCGAGATTGTAAGCGGGAGAGATTCGGTTTGAAAGCTCAGACACGCATTCCGATGCGCGAAAATGGCTCAGGTTTGCCTTATGTCCGATATGCTTTAGCTTGTCGTGACATAACCAACCCGAACCCGACTTGAAATCGAGCGGCCTTGTTGGTTATGTCACGACAAGCTAAAGCATATCGGACATTTCAGCCTAGAAGTTTAACTTCACACCGAACTGGAACTGGCGCGGATCGAACGCTGCGGTTGGACGACTGTAGTAGCGTCCGTTGCTTGCCCTCTGATTGAAAGCCTTCACGTCGTCGATGAACGGCGAGGCCGCGCCTTCGTTGAACCGGTTGAAGAGGTTGAAGCCTTCGGCGATCAATTCGAGCCTTAGTCTTTCGCCCAACGGCACCATCCTCGCCACGCGTAGATCAACTGACATGTACCGATGCGTGATACCAAAGTCGCGACCAAGGCTGCCGCTCGTGAAAACACCGTTGGTTATCAAACCAGCGCACCCGGTAGTACCTGCAACGCAAAGCGTGCCATCAGACAATACCGTTGGTCTGTCGGTTTGGTTCGACTGGTCATTGTTGGTGTCCTGATTGCTCAGGATATTGAACGGGCGACCCGATGAGACCTCAACGATGGGCGCTACTGTGAAGTTTGACAGGAATCGATGAAACCCGTCAGCAGAATTCCAGGTGCTTGGCGAAGCAATGATTCCACTGAAGACAAATCGATGTCGCTGATCAAACAGTGAGTCTGCGCGCTCGGCTCCGAAGTTACGATTGTCCTGAGGAAGCAGGAGAGTTTGCAGGTCAGACGAATCATCGATCGAGTGAGACCATGTGTATGAAGCGAGGAATTGGAAGTGGTGCGAGAAACGCTTCTTCAAATCCACGTTCAATGCGTTGTAGAGCGAATTACCATCGGACGTTTGAGCGTTTATTGATCCAAACGGTGAGATCGTGCCGGGAGTGCGAAGCGAGCCAGCGAGCGCTCCATTGAGAACACTCGGAGTCACTAAACCGCCTGATAATGCCTGGGCCAGGAAATAGTTTGGCGCATTTGGCCGGAAGAAATTCGCGATACCGGCATTGACTATTCTGCTGCCGAGATTGGTGAGCGGTGCTGTGATCATTCCCGGAATAATGATCGCAAACGTCTGTCCTGCATTTGGATATGCGGGTGCTCCCGTAGGAGTTGCCAAAGTGAAGCACTGCAACGGAACTCCGAACGGGCACGGTGCGCCACTCGTTGGAATTGAGAAGGCCAGTGCCTCAGTCGTATTTGCGGGATTTCTGCCGGCTAACCGGAAGAAATTCTGAATCTGCAGATCGGTTCGTGGTGCATTGATGTCGAGAGGATGTGGTAGATGGTGTGCACCAACAAAGATGTAACTTCCTGAGAGTGTCATATCTTTTGTCAGCTCACGTTCAATCGTGAAGTTACCTTGATTCGCATATGCATATTCAAAGTCCTTCTGCACGTGAAGCGTGAAGGGAAGTACTGGGCCAAATCCCGGGAAGGTTTGGTCGTTGAATCGCTGTCGTCCAAATTGATATTGCGAACCAGCAGCGACTCCGGGAGTCACTACGCCGGCAGGACAAATTGGAGTAATGGGCCCTCCTGGCGGGCACACGGTGCCCTGGAAGACCTGGACAGCATTCAACAATGCGGTTTGGCTTGGACTACCTGGCGTCAGAATCCCTTGCTGCTGTTGGACCGCATCAGCGATATCGGAGTTGAAAGCGATCGCCAGTAACGGGTGATCGTAGAACAATCCAAACGCCGCACGAACCACAGTCTTGCCGTCATTCTTGGGATCCCAGGCGATCGCCAGTCGGGGCGCCCAATTATTTTTGTCGCGTGGAAATCCCTGCTGAACACCCATCGCGTCCTGTGCCGCGAGTACCTGTTCTGCCGTCAACGTGATCCCGGACAACGGGTCTCGCAGCGGTAGTGTTGGAATTCGCTCGGTAATCTCGTAGTCGTACCGCACGCCATAGTTCAACGTTAAGTTTGGCCGGACTTTCCAGGAGTCCTGAGCGAAAAATGCCAGTGGTTTGTTGCCAATCTTGCTGACCGGATTGCCGAACCCTTGAATGAAGTTTGCGGGGAAGCCGAGTCCATACTGTTGAACGGGCGTGAAGTCCGGGGCCCCGGCGAACGCAGGATTAAGCGTCGTTGCTGACAAACCTCCAAAGTTAAATAAGCCGGCAAAATTCAGTTCGAAGATTGCAGCCGGAATTCTTACGAACGCGATGTCTCCACCGAATTTGAAGTTGTGATTTCCGGAGACGAGGTTGATGTTATCGGTGAATTCGTAACGCGTTTCGGTCCGAACTACCGGCGAGAACAATTCACGACCGATGAACGCTGTGCCGGAGATGTTGAAAGCAACAGCGTCGCCATTCTGTGACTTGAACGTTGCTCGTCTCTCGCCGAAGTTTATTCGTGCTTCATTGATTGCGCGCGTAGATAGAGTCGAAGTCAGGGTGGTGACTGCGGAAAAATCGCGAAGTGTCTGAATCCCTGTGCGTGAAAAATCATTTTGGCCGAGCGACTGGTTTTGTGACTCAACCTGAATTCCACTGAGTGTGCTTGGATTGTATCCAAACCTGAAACTCAGCTGGTTCGTTGAAGTGATGAGGTGATCGAGACGGAACGAGTTGTACGTAGTGCGATCAGTGATTGGAAAAACACGTTGCAAAGAATTGAGTGGACGAAATGCTATGAATTGACCAGCTGCATTGGTGGTGCCGCTTGGTACCGGCGCGCCTGACAGTATGAACCGTGGTCCAATCGCGCCCGGCAGGATCGGGCTTATAGCCGGACACAGGCTACCGTCATTCGGCGACAACAAAGGATTAGATCCCGTCAACGCCGTCACTCCACCACTTGAAGCAAAGAACGCGTACGCCCGCGCTCCACAGATTGCCGTTGGATTTCCACTGGCTACCAATGTGTTTACAAAACCCGCTTGCGCGGATGTGAGATTCGTAAAAGTTCTCGCGATCGGATTGAGACCGGGGATCACTGGAATCGTGGCTGAGGAAGTAATTCCTTGTGAAACGTTACTAGTAAAGAACCCTGATTCGTTTCGTCGCCGCTGCTCAAATGCGAAGAAGAAGAAGGTGCGATCTCTATCGAACGGACCGCCAAGCGTGAACCCGTATTGTGTTCGCGTGAAAGGCGGATCTTCGATAGGCGCAAAAGCATTACGCGCCTGGAAACTTCGGTGTCGTAAAAAGCCAAAGAGGTTTCCGCGTAGGTCGTTGGAGCCCGACTTCGTGACCACATTAACTACACCGCCCGCTGAGCGACCGAATTCAGGCGCGAAAGAATTAGTAACGACCTGGAACTCCTGAACCGCTTCCTGACTGACAGTTGATCTGGATGCGTTAACCGAATTGTCGGTGTTGTCAGCTCCGTCAACTTGCACGAGATTTGAGCGGCCACGCTGTCCACCAAAGTTCAATCCCGTAGTTGGAGCGGGTCCGATAGGCCGGCCATTATCACGACCGACAGTTGAAGTTGTGAGTGCGAATGAAAGGTAGTTCCGTTCATTGATCGGTAGATTGTTAATGCGTTGCTGATCGATCGTCGTAGAGACTGCAGTCTTTGAGGTTTCGACAATTTCGGAGGTCGCATCCGAAATTGTGACACTTTCCGATAGCTGTCCAGGTTCAAGCGACACATCTACATTTGCGGACTGTCCAACAGTAACTGTGACCCTGGGCAATACGGCCCTTTTAAAATTAGTTGCTTCGACCGTGATCTCGTAGTCTCCTGGCGTTAAGTTGACGATCCGATAAAAGCCTTCGTCGTTCGTCGTCGCGTTCCGACTTAGATTCGTGGCTGGGTTTCGAGCTGTGACTGTGGCATTTGGCACCACCGCGCCCGTAGCATCTTTAACGACGCCCTGCAGGTCGGCTGCAGCGGCTTGCGCTTGCCCAAAAGTGACGTTCGCAAACGTTAAAACGATTGCGAGTACCGCGGCCAGTTGAATTGAAATGGCGAGATAGGTCTTTAGGGATGCAAACATCGTCGTACTCTCCTGACGTTTTCGAAGGCTGTACAAGACGCGAGTGAAGTCAGCTTAGAATCCAGATCTGTTCTGTTGACCTGCTTGGACGAGAAGTTCTTTCGGAGTTTCACTCCTTAAGTGCTATGACGCGTGGGAGTGCGTCCGAAAATGTTGTGGCTCCCTAGGAGATTGGAGCGATGACAGAGAGACAATCAACCGCTCAGCCTTTTTACTCCAAAAACAGTAATTGTGGCAAGCAGTTATATTCTGCGTAAATAGGGCTATTACATTTGTTTTTGACCAGTCGTATAGGACGTATAGGACCTATTCGACCTATACCACTGACTTCTCACTGCTGACTAATCTGAAATCTCAAATCTCAAATCTGAAATTCCTGAGAAGCACGTTCTCGGGAGCTTGAATGAGTTGAACGCGCGAGCCAACCTCTAAATCGATCGCTACAAGAGAACGCCGAAATTGCCAACTGTGCCAGGAGAGGACGAAATGCTACGCGTCGCAGCCGGCTACAAACTCGCAGACGCGAATCGAAGGTGCGCAGATAGGCACGCGTATAACTTTCAGACAAATTGGCAATTCCATTTCGCTCATCCAGTTTGGCCAGGTGGTGAACTATTTGTTCCGCGACCAGTTGTCCGCTCTCGAGCGCCATTAACATCCCGCTGCCGGTAAATGGATCGATGAACGCCGCTGAGTCGCCGATCGCGAGAAGCCCCGGCTTCGGACTTGGTTGCCGTCGACCAAAACTCTCGAGGGCAACGCTCAGCCAGTCCGTTTCAACTGTCGCACGCTCGAGTGTAAAGGCAGCCCGTCTGTTAAGCATTAGATTCTCGCGTATCACGGTCTGCGGATCCGAGTGCGCGCGTCTGACGCGAGAGGCTTGCATGATGAAACAAAGATTGCTGCGGCCGTTCTCAACAGTGCTCAATCCACCGTATCCGCCTGGATAGGAATAGATTTCACACGCAGTCATCTCACCGCGAGTGCCGGCCAAATGAGCCTTGAACGCGACAAGACTCGGCTTGACTGACTGGATCGAACTAGTCTTGCGCGCCAGCACGCGAGACCGGCCGGTGGCATCGACTACTACAGACGCCCGGTATTCCGGATCATCAGCAGCTTTTACTATCACTCCCGTTACACCACATCCGTCTTCAACGACATCGCTGACTGTTGAATTCTCGAGAACATTCACTCCAAGAGCTTTAGCGCGCTCCAACAAATGATGGTCCATCACCGCGCGACTCAATCCCAACGCGTTACCGCCAAACCAACGACTCGGTACAACTATCTTTCGTCCACGACGTGAATAGAAAACGGTCTCGAGTATTTGGGCCGGCTGTGAAGAGATCATATCGAGCGCGACACCAAGTTTCTCGAAATGTGCAATACATTCCGGTGAGATGAACTCGCCGCAGAGTTTCGCCCGAGGGAAAGTCTTCTGTTCGATCAGTAAAACTTTGAGATTAGCCTTCGCCAGATGAATTGCAGCGCTTGCGCCCGCTGGACCACCGCCTGCAACGATTACATCGTATTTGTTCGAGGAATTGCTCACTGATACTTCATGCGGCTCGGTCGCTGCGGATATGCGGTGACGCATAGGACGATGACGCTAGTGCCTCCGCGCTGAGTACTAAGCGAAAGGGAAAATGTCGGGCTACTGACACGTTCTTCAAACCAGTACGAGCGCCAAGGTCGTAGAGTTCTTCTGATTTGAAACTCCGGAGAATCGAAAGCGCTCCATCCTCTCGAAGCAGGCGCGTATGAAGAAAGACTTTGCCAATAGTTGTGTAAAGGAAATAGGCAATTGGATGACGATGCAGGTCGATCACGAAAATTCTGTAACGAGCGACGCGGCTCATTTCGTGAAAGATCTGAATCACCTGTTCATCCACAAAATGATGAGTGAAGAGTGAACAGATAACGTAATCGAATTGACGATCAGCAAACGGCAAACGCAGAGCATCGCCTCGCACTGCATTGATCTCGCTCTGCGACTCTTCAATTATCGCCTGTGCCGATCGTTCGTTTAGCTCCAAGCCGACACCGTGAACGACTCTGCGTGTCTTTTGCGCCCAATTCGAAACGACTCTCAGCAATTCACCCGACCCAGCACCAACATCGAGTACTGAAAAGCGTCTTAAGTCTTTCGACTGAACGTCACGCAAGAGTGTGTTGCGCAAAACGTTGGAGTCACCCAGCCACCGATTAACGCGTTGAAGTTCAACGATACATCCCTCATATTCTTCGGGTGTGTAGTTCCCGGTGTCTATATGTTCGAGTTCGTAACTTCGTTGCTTGAACTTTTCCAACATGGCGGTGCATTTCAGATTGCAGATTTCAGATTGCAGATTTGTCAGTGGTCAGTAGTCAGTTGTCAGTAGGGGAAATAGGCCCGATATGACCAATTAGACTATGTACGATTGACCACTGACCACTGACCACTGACAAATCTTAAATCTGAAATCTTCAATCTTAAATTCAGTTCATTCTTTCTATAACCAACGCGCTGTTTTTTGACCCGAAGCCAATGCAGTTGCAAAGAGCAACGCGCACCTCTGCTTCACGGTATTGATTGGGGACGTAATCGAGATCGCAGGCTGGATCAGCTTCGTCGAGATTGATAGTGGGAGGAATCCTGCTTCTCTGCATCGCACAGAGCGCGGCCGCTATGCCTGCTGCGCCGCTCGCGCCCTGCGGATGTCCAATCTGCGACTTGGTAGCCGACATTGGAATCCGTGCCGCATATCCGTCGAAGGCTAATTTCAATGCACTTGTCTCGATGCGATCATTCAAGAGCGTCGACGTGCCATGAAGATTCACGTAATCAAGGTCTTTCGCCTCACGGCCGGCATCGGCGAGTGCAAGTTTCATCGCGCGCGCGGGTTCATCGCCATCTTCTGCTAATCGAACTCGATGGTAAGCGTCACAAGTCGCGCCATAACCGGTGATCTCTGCGTAAATCTTTGCGCCACGTTTAGTCGCATGCTCGAGTTCCTCGAGTACGTAGATCCAGGCTCCTTCGCCGAGAACGATTCCAGAGCGATCGCGCGCGAACGGTCTCGAGGCACGTTGAGGCTCGTCGTTCCATTCACTCGTTAGCACAGTCATCAGATTGAACGCTGCGAGAATTCCCGGCGCGATCGGAGCATCAACTCCTCCTGAGATCATCACGTCCTGACGGCCTACGGCGATATGCTCTGCCGCATACGCCATCGCATCGGTTGAACTCGTGCAACCGGTCGAAACTATGTGCGACAGTCCACGCAGGCCAAACGCCATCGAGAGCTCGCTTGAGAGACCACCATGTGTTGAAGCAGGGATTGTGTAAACACTGGCCTTGTATGTTGGACCAACGTACCAATACTCGTACTGCTGTTCAGTGAACGCTAATCCACCTCCGCCAGTACCAAGCTCCACGCCAATACTTCGTCGATCATCAAGTGCTAAATCGTTGGTAAAGAGTTTCGCATCTTCTAGTGCTTCGCGTGCAGCGGCAAGTGCAAGTGGAACTGTGCGCGGAACATGCTTGCGATCCCGCGGATTTAGTTGGGCTTCCCAATCGAAATCGGGGACTTCAGCAGCAATCTTGACTGGTGAATTTGAAACGTCGAACGATTGTATTTTTCGAACTCCACTGTTGCCCGCCACCAGCCTGTCCCAAAACTTCTCGCGGCCAATTCCCAGCGGTGTGACGCAGCCCATGCCTGTGATGACAACACGGCGTGGACGCCTGAGCGCTCTTAGCATGCAGAGTTCCTCTCGAATCGAGGTCTACTTTAGGGGAGGAAAAAGGATAGCACGTGGTCTGATGCCACGTGTAACGCAGGGGAGGACGAGCGTCCTCGCCTCGAGTGGCAAGACTCCAGGCGAGGACCCCGCGATTCATTGGTCGACTACTCGACCTTTTGACCGCATTCGTTGCAAAACTTAACGCCGGGTCCTAGTTCCGCTTTGCAATTAGCACAAGTGAGCTTTTCCTGTTTTGCTCCACACTCGTTACAGAACTTCGCGCCGGCAGGCAATGGAGCCGAGCATTTCACACACGGCACTGTCTGCGCCTCTACTTCTAACTTTGCTCCGCATTCATGGCAGAACTTTGTTCCGCGAGTATTCGCAGCGTTGCATTTCGGACAGGCAATCTGTTCACCGTCACCTTGTCGCGGCTGTTTCATGGCATCGCTCATGGCGCCTGCCATCGCATTGCCCATTGCGAAACCAGCTCCCAGTCCTACTCCTGTTCCAGCTCCACCGCCTGGATTCTGAGCCGCATCACGCATCGCATCGGCTGCCTGAAATTGCGTATATCGTCCAACGTCGCCAATTACTCCCATCGAAGTTCGCTTGTCCATTGCAGCTTCCACTTCCTGCGGCAATGAAATGTTTTCGATAACAAACTTCGTCAGTTCAAGGCCGAGCGTCTTAAATTCATCGTTCAGTTTGTCGCGAGTGAACTTGCTGAGCTCGTCATAATTCGAAGCGAGATCAAGAGCCGCGATCTTCGACTCCGCCAATGCATCACTGAATCCACCGACAAGCGTTCGCTTCAATTGCCCTTGAATATCGTCAGTGACAAAGCGGGCGTTGGTCCCAGCGATTTCTTTGATGAACGCTTTCGGATCCGAGACACGAACCGTATAGATCCCAAACGCGCGCAGTCGCACCATGCCAAAGTCGGTATCACGCATCATCACTGGGTTCGGCGTGCCCCACTTCAAATCGGTAAATTGCTTCGTATTGACGAAGTAGACTTCCGCTTTGAACGGCGAGTTGAACCCGTACTTCCACGCACCCAGCTTTGAAAGAATGGGTGTGTTGCCTCCGTCTATTGTGTAGCGACCTGGTGGAAACAGATCAGCAATCTGCCCCTCAGAAACGAAGATCGCGGATTGCGATTCGCGGACGATTAGTTGGGCGCCGTTTTTGATCTCCTGGTCCTTGACGGGAAACCGGTACACGAGAGTGTTGCTGGTCTCATCCAACCATTCGATTACTTCAATGAATTGCGAGCTAGGGCTGAGTCGGTCAAGTATTCCCATTTTTGATTCTCATTCGTTCGAAAGATTCTTCGGGTCACCGCGATTATACGCTGAGACAAACGAATTTGATGAGTGCTTAGTTTCCGACCGTAGCCAAATGACGAAAAGGGCAAATAATCCACCGATTGTGTCAATCAAACTATCGAAGATTGAAGCCGTCCGCGAAGGCACAAAAGACTGGTGATACTCGTCCAGAAGCGCATAACCCACAACCAAACAAAACGAAAACAGGAACCATCTTCGCTGAAAAAGAGTCTTTGGGGAGGTTCGAAAAGCACGCGACGCCAGAATTCCCATCAGCGCGTATTCAGAGAGATGCGCAAGCTTCCGAACGCCCAGGTGGATTAGTTCGAGAGAAGCCGGCGACGTGTTTGGGAACAACCAAAGCACCAGCGGACCAATGATGCGAGAGGTGTTTGCTGCAGAGAATTCAGCTGAGGAGGCAAACGAGATGAACCCCATCCATGCAATGAGCGGTAACCAACGATTGAAGAATCTCCTGAGCGACTGCTTCTGCATTGAGCCTTCGGCCTTTGGCCTTTGATCTTTGGCCTTCGACTTTGACAGACTCAAGTTGCTTCCACCTAGCGAAGATCAAAGACCAAAGGCCGAAGACCAAAGGCCTTCCTGTTAAAGCGCTGCCGCGCCTGAGACCACTTCAATAATCTCGTTCGTGATTGCAGCCTGACGGATTCGATTCATGTTCAGTGTAAGACTGTCGATCAATTCACTCGCGTTTTTCGATGCCGAATCCATGGCTGTCATTCGGGCTCCTTGTTCCGAGGCAACCGATTCCAGCATCGCCCTGAACACTTGTGTCTCAACTAATCGTGGCAAGAGCTGTCCAAACATCTCTGCCGGTGGTTGTTCGTATACATAGTCGACCAACGAAACCGCAGCTTTAGGATCAGCTTCTTCTTCCCTGGCGCGAGAGACTGGCAACAGTTGTTCGAGGACAACACGTTGTTGAAGAACCGACTTGAACTCGTTGTAAATCAGGTAAACCTTATCGATCCCCTCGTCGTCCGTATAAAGCTTCATTATTGATCTTGCCACTTCGAGCGCTTCTGAAAGATCGACACGACCCTTTCCAGTTAGCCCGATAAACTCACCGGCCATCACCGCGTGTCGATTACGGAAGAAGTCGCGACCCTTCCGACCGACCGCAAAGATCTCGATCGCTTTGCCAGGATGCTCCTTGATAAACGACTGCGCAGCTTTCGTGAGGTTAGTGTTGAAGGCCCCACACAAACCTTTATCGGCCGTAATCAGCACGACTACGTATCGTTCATCGGCACGAAGGTCCAACAATGGATGATGAAAGTCTTCATCGGTTCGCTTTGCCAATTCGCCTAACACTTCCATCATCTTATTCGCAAACGGACGAGCAGTGACCACGCGATCTTGCGCGCGCTTGAGCTTCGCTGCAGAAACCATCTTCATGGCTTTTGTGATCTGCTGCGTATTCTTAACCGACTTGATGCGCCGGCGGATGTCTAAGAGATTCGGCATCTTTTAAGAATTAAGCCCCCGCTGTTGCAGGCGTCGCGGATGGGCTTGGTTGTGTTGGCGGCGCAAGTTCGGATGTCGATCCTTTAGACCGTTCCTGTTTCCACATGTGAGTGAAGTCCTCGAGTACCTGCTTCAGATCCTTTTTGATCTCGTCCGTCAGGTTCTTCTTCTCACTAATGTTCGCCAGGAGTCCTGGATGTGAGTTCTGCACGAAATCCAAAAGTTCAATTTCGAACTTGCGAACGTCTTCAACGGCAACGTCGTCAACATAACCGTTAGTAGCTGACCAAATCACCAGCACCTGTTTCTCAACGTCCATTGGTTGGTATTGAGGTTGTTTCAGAATCTCCGTCAACCGTTGTCCGCGTGCAAGTTGGGCTTGAGTCGCTTTATCCAGGTCAGAACCAAATTGTGCGAACGCCTGCAACTCACGAAACTGCGCAAGGTCCAAACGCAATGTGCCAGCAACCTGCTTCATCGCCTTAATCTGAGCTGAGCCACCTACACGAGATACGCTGTTGCCGACGTTGATCGCTGGCCTGAAACCACTATTGAACAAATCCGCTTCGAGAAAGATCTGACCGTCTGTGATTGAAATGACGTTTGTCGGGATGTACGCAGAAATATCGCCAGCCTGCGTTTCGATGATTGGAAGACTCGTAAGCGAGCCGCCGCCCTTCGCGTCAGACAGCTTCGCGGCTCGTTCCAACAATCGCGAGTGCAGATAGAAAACATCGCCGGGATAAGCTTCACGGCCTGGTGGACGACGAAGTAACAACGAGATTTCGCGATATGCTGCAGCCTGCTTCGAAAGGTCGTCGTAGATAGTCAACGCATGACGTCCAGTATCTCTGAAATACTCGCCCATCGCCGCGCCGGAATACGGAGCCAGAAACTGCATCGCAGCCGGATCAGAAGCAGTAGCCTTGATCACGATCGTATAGTCCATCGCGCCAAAGTCCTGAAGCGTCTTTACGACCTGGGCGACAGTGGAGGCTTTTTGTCCGATGGCAACATAGATGCAGATAACATCCTTGCCTTTTTGATTGATGATGGTGTCAACAGCAACCGCGGTCTTTCCCGTTTGCCGGTCACCGATGATCAGTTCGCGTTGTCCACGGCCGATCGGTACCATCGCATCGATTGCTTTGAGTCCAGTCTGTAAAGGTTCTTTCACAGGTTGACGATCAACTACGCCCGGAGCAATACGCTCGACTGGATAATAGTGATCAGTCACTATTGGACCACCATCATCGATCGGATTGCCGAGCACATCGACGACTCGGCCGACCAACGCATCGCCAACTGGTACCTGAATAATTCGTCCAGTTCGCTTTACCAGATCGCCTTCGCATATTGTCTGAAAATCACCAAACAAAACAGCGCCGACTTTATCCTCTTCAAGGTTCAACGCGAGACCGCGAACGTTGTGTGGAAACTCCAATAGCTCTCCGGCCATTACCTTTTCCAGCCCATGAAGCTCGGCAATGCCGTCGCCAATCTTGATTACCGTTCCAACTTCCGTAACCGTTACACCAGCCTCGAAGTTTTCGATCTGTTTGCGAATGATGTCGTTAATTTCGCTCGGTCTTAAAGGTTCCATTGATTTCCTCAATCTTTATCGATCACTTCAACGATTCATGAGCTCACCAGCAAGACGATCAAGATGCCCCTGGACCGAGCCGTCAAATATAGTCGAGCCAATTTGTGCCACAACACCACCAATAATCGATTCATCAGTAGAGAATGACAGCCGAACGCTTCTTCCAGTCTTAGCCGATAATGCGTCCCGAAGTGCGGTCTTCACGTCGTCTGGGACAGGACGCGCGGTGGTAACGTTGGCCCCGATTATGCCGTGTCGTTCGTCAAGAACGTGACCAAATCGTTCGGCAATATATTTCAGCTCGGCCAAACGTTGGTTTCTTAACAACACACGGAGAAAAGACGCAGACGTTTCGCCGATCCGCGTTCGCGTTATCAACTCTTCCAGAACTCTTCGTTTCTGATCGTAAGGAATCGTTGGATTGGCAAACACCTCACGCAATTGCGAGTTGTTCGCGATTAAATCTGCCCAGTAATTGATTTCCTGCTGAACGGGAGCTTCTTCATTGCGATCGACTGTTACTTCAGCGAGAGCCGATGCATACCTTCTTGCGATCGTCTGAAGGCTCATCCTCTCGCCCCCCTGAGTTCAGTTACGCGCTCTCTGACGAGCCGCACATCGTCTTCGGGACGCAGCTGATTCGTAACTGATTCTTTCGCAATTGCAATACTGCGCGTCGCCAAAAATTTTTGTAATTCTCGACGAGCGGTCTTACGCGCGATCTCCAATTCACGATCTGATTGCGCCTTCAACCTTTGCTTCTCCTGCTGAGCGGCAGCACCTTGGCGTTCACGCTCGAGGTCAGCTTCTTCGCGAGCCAGCTTTCTAACGCTCTCGACTTCATGATCAAGACGAGCCAACTTCGCTTCTGCCACCGCCAATATCTCAGCCGCCCTGTCGCGCTCTTGTTCTGCCTCGAGAATCTGTTTTCGAATCGTCTCCCGCCGTGAAGCCAAAGCTTGAGCGATAGGCTTTTTGAGAATGTAAATCGCAACGATAACAAAGATTGCCAGATCAAGGAGCTTCCATATCTCAAGACCGGGATAGTTGAGGTACCTATCCAGCCACTCCATCAACCACTCTGGCAGAAAAATAAGTGACAGCATTTTGAGAATAGTGACGCGCTCGTCTATTAGTTCAGCGGCGAAGTATCTGCGACGTGATCATCGCGCCTAGAGTCTCTGCTTCAGCCTCTAATTGTCTCTGGCCTTCCTTCTCTTGATCGTGAGTCGCTCGAATGTCCTCCGCGAGCGTCGCGCTGATCTCTTCCTTATAGACCCGGACCTTCTCCTCTTTCTCTCGGACCGCTTGGGATCGTTCCTTCTCCAGTAATTGATAACCCTCGGTTCTGGCCGCGCGCAATGCGGAGTCATATTCCGCGAGCTTCTGGTCGGTCAGTTTCTGCATTTCCTGAGCTTCATCAACTCGTCCGAGTATGTGCTTTTCTCTGTCAGCAAGGATCTTGTTAATTGGCCTCAGCAACGTTCGATTGAGGATAGCCACCATCACCGCCACCATTACCAGGTGAACGAGTAATGTGCCATCCGGCACCAGCTGAATAGAGCTCTCCGCCAAAAACATTTTCGGAATCCTCAACAGTAGGGAAAAACAGGCTGCTGAAAAGCGCGCGAGTCTAACATTCGCCGATTTAGTCGGTCAACCGAACTACACTTCAGCATCTTGAGGCATTTGAGGAGTCGACCAAGCGCGAAACCGAAAACCTGATTCGGCATCTGGCTGCTACAATCTACAAGTCATTACTCAAGAAATCTACGCTAACTTGTATAATCTACATGTCATGCTGGTTCCGGGTGAGAATGGAATAAATGCGATCCAAGTCCATATCGTTAAAGAACGCGATTTCGATTCTACCGGGACCGTTCGGTGAGCCTTGAAGGATTCTGACCTGAGTACCAAATGCGCGGCGCATTTTGTTTTCGGCGGCTCGAATATTTGGATCCGCCGTGTGAGAGGTAGAGCGGCGGGTCGAACCAGGAGTTTCATCCAGGTGCTTCTTCACCAAAGCCTCCGTCGCTCGAACTGATAGTCCTTTTTCGAGGACATGTCTCGCCACTCGTCTTTGCTGATCTATATGTGGCAACCCTAAAACGGTACGCGCATGACCAGTGGAGAGGCGACCATCTTCAACCAATCGCTGAAGATCATCAGGTAGCCGCAGTAATCGCAGGTAGTTTGTTATATATGAACGGTCGCGACCAAAACGTGACGCCAGAGCTTCTTGAGTTAACCCAACTCTTTCTATTAGCTTTTGATATGCCTGCGCTTCTTCTATTGGATTAAGATCCTCGCGCTGGACATTTTCTGTTAGAGCAATTTCCAGAAGATCGCTATCCGCCACCTCTTTAACGACGACAGGTATCGTGCTTAGTCCGGCTTTTTGAGCCGCCCGCCAGCGACGTTCGCCGGCGATCAACTCGTAACGACTCCCCTTTCTTCTAACCAGCACTGGCTGCACAACGCCATGCTCTCTAATGGATACGGCGAGCCGTTCGAGCGCTTCTTCATCGAAACGCATTCGTGGCTGCTCGGAACCGGGATCAATAAGATCCAGATCCAACTCGAGAGCCTCCTGGCCCGTGCTAACTATTTGATCCGAACCCAGCAGAGCTCCCAGTCCCCTGCCCAGCGCCTTTCGATTCATATGCAATCTCCCTGGAGATAATTTCACGCGCTAATTGCGAGTAGGCCTCCGCACCCTTTGAATGCGGGTCATAGGCGATGATCGGTTTTCCATAGCTTGGAGCCTCCGCGAGCCGAACGTTCCGCGGGATGACTGTCTGAAAAACTTGCTGGCCGTAGAAATCTCGGAGGTCGGCAGCAACCGCCGAAGAGAGGTTTGTTCTTTCGTCGTACATAGTCAACAGCAGGCCTTCAATGGTGAGGCTTGGATTGTGGAGCCGTCGAATCCTTGCGAGAGTATCGAAAAGTTCGGTGACACCCTCAAGCGCGTAATATTCGCACTGTATGGGAACGAGTAAGGACTTCGCGGCAGTTAAGGCATTTAGAGTCAGAAGGCTTAGCGACGGCGGGCAATCGATTATGAAGTAATCGAAATCTGCCTCAACTGGTGTCAGGGCTCGTCTCAACCTCGACTCACGATGCTCTATTTCGACCAGCTCTATCTCGGCTCCCGCCAAATCCCTGTTTGCCGGGACGACGAAGAGGGACGCGATTTCGGTGGGAACAATCAGCCCGCCTAGAGGTTCGTCCAAAACGAGCGAATGATAGAGATTTCGCCTGAAACTTCCTCGCTGAATGCCAACTCCGGACGTGGCGTTGCCTTGCGGGTCCGCGTCAACCAGCAACACGCGAAATCCCGAGGTCGCAATTATAGCGGCCAGATTGACGGCAGTGGTTGTCTTGCCGACTCCTCCCTTTTGATTGGCTACGGCTATAGTCTTAGCCATAAATGGCGAGCAAATCCTCGTTGCGCTTGGTCGGCCTAAACTAACACAACCCCCACGCAACGAGCCACCGATTCGATGTTGAACTAGGTTTTATGAGGACGGGGACGTTTCACGTGTCCCCCGAACGGAAGGGGGACACGTGAAACATTCAAACGCTCTTCTGGTGCGCTGAGAGATGCACGAGCAGGGTTGATAAGGAGCCCGGAGTCATTCCCGGTATCCTCCGAGCCTCACCAAACGTTGATGGTCTGACCCGCTCAAGTCTTTCAACTATTTCATTGGAGAGACCGCTGAGTGCTCGGAAACCTAGCTGGTTCGGTATTCTAAGGGAGTCGTGCTGATAGAGACGTTCGATTGCCGTCTCCTGTGACCTCAAATAGCCCTCATACAGATTATCGGCGAGCGCTGTCTCCAGATCCGGTGCACAAAGATTGGCTTGAACCGAAACGGGAAGTAACCGGCACACAAAATCCGGTGTGACGCCTGGCCGCTTCGCAAGCTGAGCTAACGATATGACATCGCCCAAATCGGTTTGTAGTTGGGCCTGCAACGCCGCGTGCTTGGCTTCCGATCGTCGGAACCGAGTCGTCTCGAGAGCCTGACGCAGCTCTGCGAGTCTGTCCTGACGAGCGTTAAATCTATCCCAATCAGAGTCCCCAACCAGCCCAATATCCCTACCGTATTTCTCCAATCGCTCGTCAGCGTTGTCATAGCGAAGCGCGAGACGATACTCGGCCCGTGACGTGAAGATTCGATACGGTTCGTCGACACCCTGTGTTATCAGATCCTCGATCAGCACTCCCGTGTAGGCTTCTTTCCGGAGCAGCCTGAACGGGGACCTTCCCTGGACAAACATGCCTGCATTTATGCCTGCCATTAAGCCCTGGCAGGCAGCCTCTTCGTAACCCGTGGTACCGTTGATCTGCCCCGCGTGAAATAGACCTCTCACCCGACGCGTCTGCAAATCTGGTCCAAGCTCTCGAGGATCCACAAAGTCATATTCGATGGCATATCCTGGTCGTATGATTCTCGCTTCATCCAATCCCGGTATCATCCGAATCAGATCCTGCTGGAGCTCAGCCGGCAACGAAGTAGAAAAACCGTTTAGGTAGACTTCGTTCGTGTCGTGGCCCTCAGGCTCTAGAAACAACTGATGTCGAGATTTGTCGGAGAACTTGACGACCTTGTCTTCGATAGACGGACAGTAGCGCGGTCCAATGCCTTTGATCTTTCCTGAGTAGAGCGGGGACTCCGATAGATTCGCGCGAATCACGTCATGAAGCCCTGATGTGGTGTAACCCACATAACACTTAATCTGCCTTTGCTCAATCCGATCGGTGGCGAATGAAAACGGGATTGGCTCTACGTCACCAGGTTGCGGCTCAAACCGATCCCAATCGATCGTTCGACCGTCGAGTCTTGGTGGTGTACCCGTTTTCAAACGGCCGATTGGAAAGCCGAGTCGCTTCAACGATTCTGCCAGTTCAGTAGCAGCAGGTTCTCCTGTGCGACCGCCGCTATACGTCCGTCGTCCAGTGTGGATCAAGCCATTCAAGAACGTGCCGGTCGCAATCACGATTGCCGCGGCGCCGAATCGTCTTCCATCTTCCAGATCGATTCCAACAACCTCGCCATTGTGAATCACAAGGTCGACGACCTTGCCTTGTCTCAAAGCCAGGTTGGCGGTTGCTTCCAGAACGCGGCGCATTTCACTGCGATATAGCATCCGATCAGCTTGCGCGCGTGGCGATTGAACAGCAGGTCCTCGTGAACGATTGAGCAACCGAAACTGAATTCCGGTTCGATCGATTACGCGCCCCATGATTCCGCCAAGCGCGTCGATCTCTCTAACCAGGTGGCCCTTCGCAATTCCACCGATGGCCGGATTGCACGACATTTGCCCTACGAGATCCAGATTAAGAGTCACGAGCGCGGTCGACGAACCGAGTCGTGCCGCAGCGGAAGCCGCTTCACAGCCGGCATGTCCAGCGCCGATCACAATCACGTCAAATGATTCGTCGAAAGACATTCTTACTTACCTATACAAAACGTCGCGAAGACTTGCGACAGAATATCCTCGGTGGTCGTCTCACCCGTTATCTGGCCGAGAAACTTAAGTGCGTTGTGAAGAGACACAAGGATTAGCTCCTCGCTCAACTCGTCATTCAAAGCACTGATCGCATTGCCTAACTCGTAGCTTGCGGTTTTCAGCAAATCGTAGTGCCTGGCATTCGTTACCAACAAGCCTTCATTATCGACATCGCCCCGATGAAGAAACGCGAGTATAGCAGTACGCAACGATTCAATGCCTTCTCCGGTGAGTGCCGATATCCGGACCGAATCTTTCTCACTTACGAAACGGTTTGCGACCGCGAGGTCACACTTATTGAGAACGCGGATTGAGCTCGCGTCCCGATCTCGACTAACTTGCTCACCGACTGCATCGCTTGCATCGATCACTTCGAGTACGAGATCAGCATCCACAATCGCTCGCTGTGTGCGCTCAATCCCCAAACTCTCAATCGTATCCGTTGTATCTCTCAAGCCAGCCGTGTCGGTTAGGAAAACCGGGACTCCCTCAAGATCAATGGTTTCGGATAGCGTGTCGCGCGTTGTGCCGGGAACGTCCGTTACGATGGCGCGGTCGCGTGAGACTAGCCGATTGAACAAACTCGACTTGCCGACATTGGGACTACCAATAATCGCGACCTTGATTCCCGACTGCAGAAGGCGACCAGACGAATAACTATCTGCAAGATCGCCAATACCCTTTTGCACGGATGTCAACGTTGCTTTAACCGATCCCAACTCAGCTGCCGGCAGATCATCTTCAACAAACTCAACTGCTGATTCGAGCAATACAATCACCCCGATCAGTTCTTCTTCCAGGCTCGTGATTGTGTGTGACAACTCTCCACCAATCTGCCTGGCCGCTTGTTTGACTGCAGCTTCAGTCTGCGCCGCGATCAAATCTCGAATCGCTTCCGCCTGGACCAGATTAATCTTGCGATTTGTGAGGGCACGAAGAGTGAATTCACCCGGGGCCGCTAAGCGGGCTCCCATTGAAACCGTCAAATCGAGGATCTCACGAACGATCACCGGGGAGCCGTGGCAACTAATCTCGATTACGTCCTCACCGGTTGCTGAATCGGGCGCTTTGAAGAAGGTTATCAAGACCTCATCAAGCGTCTCCTGTGTCCCCGGCAAATTGATTTTCGAAAGCGTTGCCCGCCGAGCTTTTACATTGTCTAAGTCAACGGCTAGCTGCTTCGTGATCGAAAGCGCGTCAGGCCCGCTCAGCCTGACAACGGCTATTGCTCCACGTCCAGGCGGAGTGGACAGCGCAACTATAGTGCTCATTTGCTTGAAGATTGCCTTGCAGCAGAGGAAGAGGATCCGCTTACGACGAACGCTTTAGTCCGATTCTTAACTTTCGATCGGCGCCTTCACCTACAGATTCAGTAAACAGATCCGCACTTTCGGCCAGAGTCAGATGGATTATTCGTCGCTCGTTGGCGTTCATCGGTTCAAATGTAAAAGCGATGCCGGTCTGGCGTACCCGGTTTGCTGCAAGATTTGCCATTGCCTGCAGTTCGGCCTCGCGCGTCGCACGAAAACCGCGAACGTCACAAACTAAGCGCTCACCGTTCTCCAAATTGCGACCGAATATTTGATTCACCAGATGTTGCAAAGCTTCCAGCAGTTCTCCGGTCTGACTCTGTAATAGTTCCGCATCTCGACCGTCGAGATCTAAAACAGGCCCGGTCAGACCCGGCTTGACGGTCACACTGAGATGCAGATCACTTCCGTCAAACAGTGACTGTAAAAACTCACTCGCTTGTTGCGGCACGTCGCTCATTGATCACCTCAAGCACGCGCCACTAATGGCGTGGCAGGTTTCTTTCCTCCTCGAGGATCTTTCTTTCCATCGGCCGGCGGCGTTTCATCTTCGTCTGTCTTGGTCCAACGGTTGATTAAGAATTGCTGTGTGAATCCTACGATGTTGCCAACTAGCCAGTAAAGAACCAGACCCGAAGGCGCACTCCATAAAACGTAGAGCATGAACAGCGGCATTCCGACCGCCATCATCTTGCGCTGCAAAGGATCAGCCGACGGTGCTGGGGTAACTAATTGCAGGACCACCATTGTTCCCGTCATCAGAATCGGAAGAAGGTGAATCAAGTATGGCTCTGCTGATGACAAATCCGGAATCCACAGAAAACTCGCTTGTCGAAAATCCAGCGAGATGGTGATCGCTCGATATAGTGCGAACAAGAATGGCATCTGGATCAAAAGCGGAAGACAGCCTCCCAGAGGATTGCCTTCCTTCATCAAGCGCAGTTGCTCCATCTGCAGTTCTTTCAAACGCGGATCGTTCTGCTTGACGCCTTTGATTTTTTCCTGCAGCTCTTTCATCTTCGGCGCGAGCTTCTGCGCCTTCTTCATTGATTTCGATGAGCGCCATTTCAATGGAAAGAACAACGAGTAGATGACGATCGTGAAAAGTATGATTGCTACGCCATAGCTGCTCGTAAGTTTGTAGAGATACGAAATCGCCATCAGGATCGGCACGGCGAGCGGTCGCGAAATCGAACCGAGGAACCCGTAATCAATCAGGCCTTCCAAATCGATCGGACGCTGCGCTAGCTTGCTTACCTCCTGGCTGGCGGACGTCAGAAGATAATGATCTTTTGGCCCAGCATAAATGAGAGTGTGCGATCCGTCTGAAGGGATGGCTACCAGACCGGTGGTTAGAAATCGCTTTTCTGGTTTGCTTCCATTGATTGGATGTTCGTAAGCGATAGTCCGATACTCCAATCCTTCCGAGGGCTTTAGAGGGACCGCGACCATCGCAAAGTAGGTATCACCGACACCTGCCCAATCCACTGATCCACTTTGGACCAGTCGATCAGGACTGTTTTTGTTTCCATTAATTGAGGCCGCTTGATGCCGTTCAATCTTGCCGTTTACGAATGCAATGGCTTCAGGCGCAACTGAATAAAAGGTGTGGTGGGTAACCCCTTGATCGCCGATGCTTGGGCCGATCGTCAACTTAGCAGGAACAGGCTGTTCGGCACGTTTTACGGTGACACTCAGATCCGTGGCATAAGTATCGGCATCAAAGATCAGAGCCTTCCTAACCTGAACGCCACTTGGGTCATCGAGAGCAAAGACCAGCGCCTTCTTTTGACCTGAAGAGAGATTGATTTCGAGGTTGCCGTTGCTGTTACTCTCCAATCCTTCCAGACGATAAGTCGCTGCCATGAGTGTGCCGTCTAACGAAGGATCTCCGGTCTGTATCTGTAGCGGCACCTCACGAGGCTGACGTTTCAGACCTTCTGGTGAAATGAGCTCTAATGGAATCCGGTCACTCTTTTTTCCGGCAACCGAGAAAATCTCCGCACCTCCATTCTTATTGCTCCTGATAATCCAACTGATCGGCTCAGCTCCACGCGTATCAAATTTCACTTCGTAAAGAGGCGTCTTGATAGTAATGATTCGTTCTGGCGCTGTGTTTTGAGCAACCGTCACTGGCGCAGAACTCGAAGCTTGAGTAGCTGGGCTTGCGTTGTTAATAGTCGACGAGTTTTGTGACGCGGGGGGGCTCGCGGCCGCCGGCGGATTATTCTGAGGCGGCTTTACCGGATACAGATAACTCCAAATAAACAGAATTGCCGATGAAAGTATCACCGCCAATATTAATCGTTTCTGTTGCATAAGTCTCTGATCTAATCCTTAGCTCGGTCGTTCACTTTACCGGGTCGTAGCCGCCTGGGTTGAATGGGTGACATCGCAGTAGGCGGCCGAGCGCGAGCCGGCAACCTCGTAGCGCACCGTAGCGAGCAATTGCGTCAACAGCGTATTCCGAGCATGTAGGAATGAATCTGCAAGAGGGAGGTAGAAGCGGTGAAATCGCCAACTTATAAAACTTCAGAAGTGATATTAGAACGGTCTTCACTCGAATATCGCTTTGTCAATACGTGTCTCCGCTAAAGTACGTTTCGTTCGAACTCTCCGACTTTGCCGACTACATCCGCAAATTCCTCTGCCGGCGACTTGAGCTTAACGCTCAACAGTGTAGGCTTCGCATTCAACACCCAATCGTACTTGCTCGTTAGTGTTAGCAACGAATGCTCGTTGAAGCGAAAGGCCTCCCTCATCAACCGCTTCGCCCTGTTCCGATCGACAGCTTTCCCAATCGCCTTCTTCGAGGCTGTAACCCCCAGACGATGATGTTGCTCGTCGTTGCTGATGACAAAGACCGTAATAAACCTTCCGTCGTATCGTCTGCCTTTCTTATATACGTATTGGAACTCGGTTGAGTCTCGCAAATAATTACGCATGCCTTAATTGGCTGGAAAGGGGACCTAATAATGCGAGGGAGTAAGACGCTTCCGCCCTTTGGCGCGCCGCCTCTTTAGCACTAAGCGGCCGTTCTTGGTGGCCATCCTGGCTCTAAAGCCATGCGTTTTAGCACGGCGGCGATTGTTGGGTTGGAACGTTCGTTTCGACATAGTCTAAAGTTTCTCCTCTTGGCGAAAATCGTAAGACTAAACGCGCCTTTGGGTTATGTCAAGAAAGCGCTTGCCTTCATACTTCGACTACTCTTCCACATAACGGATGCAGTTCTTTCTGAACGGCTGAACGGCTCGGCGCACCGTGTCATTCCGCCATTTTTAACGCATTTAACGTTGTGTTGTTTTATTAAAGTGTTGCCGCTTGATCATTGGAAAAGTTCTGTGTTAGTCTCCGCAGGTTTTCCGATTCAACCCCGTGTAAGTGATTGATAGGAAAAGACTTTAATGCATCACTTTAACGGCCGGATGCTTTTTCCACTACCTGTGGAAAACATTGTGGAAATCATGGCCGGGCAGTTTCGCCTAATCAAAATCAAGGAATAACTGGGATAGGGTAGGTTAGAGTTCTCGAAGAACCGTCACAGGGTTCTATCGCGCGGGCTTTAGTCAAAATTGAACCCCCTCCAGATCTGAGTCTTCAAATGAACCCATCAGTTGAAAACAATGTTTGGGGTGAGATTCTCCATTCATTGAGCGGCCGTCTAAACCAGCAGACTTTGGAAAGATGGTTTGGTCCGATTGAGTTTGAGCGTTTGGATAGTACCGGACAGGTCATTCATCTACGAGCTCCAAACGAAGTGATCAAGAACTGGGTCGTCAGCAATTATTCGAAGCTGCTGGACGAGTCTCTAAACGACCTCCGGCTGAATGGCTATTCTCTGGGCTGGGAAATCGGTAACCCGGAGATCAGTCAACTTCCCTCTACTTCATATGCCAGGGGCAACAGTTTCGAAACCACACCTAGCGCACCTGCCGTTGCACATGTATCGAATGAGCGTCAGACTGAGGCAATCATCGACAATGTCGGCCACTATGAGCCGGGTCTCAGTTCTCGTTATACCTACGATAGTTTCGTTGTAGGCTCGTGCAATCAATTTGCACACGCCGCTTCGATGGCCGTCGCTGAGGCGCCAGGTCGTACTTACAATCCACTTTACCTGTATGGGGGTGTGGGACTCGGGAAAACGCATTTGATGCACGCGTGTGGTCACGCGATCAAAGCACGAAATAATCATCTGAAGCTTTGCTATCTCTCGTCAGAGAAGTTCATGAATGATCTAATCAATGCGATTAGATACGACAAGACCCAAAGTTTTCGTGAGAAGTATCGGTCCGTTGATGTTTTGCTGATCGACGACGTTCAGTTCATGGCCGGCAAAGAGCGAACCCAGGAAGAATTCTTCCACACTTTTAATGCGCTCTACGACCAGCAAAAACAGATCGTAATCAGCTCCGATTGTCCGCCGCGCGAGATACCCACTCTCGAAGAACGCCTTCACTCACGTTTCGAGTGGGGCCTCATTGCAGACATAGAGCCTCCGGATCTCGAAACCAAGGTCGCCATTCTTAAACGCAAAGCTGATTTGATGAATGTGAGTATTCCGGACGACGTCGCGATGTTCATTGCCGGCCGCGTGAAGAGCAATGTACGCGAGCTGGAAGGCTCTCTAGTGAGGTTGATCGCAATTGCTTCGTTAAGAGGGGAACCAATTACCAAGTCGTTGGCGCAGAACGCTATTCGCAATCTCGCAAGAGAAGAAGAGGCGGGAGTCGTAACCCTTCAACAGATTCAGAAGTTGGTAGCGTCGACCTACAAATTGAGTGTCGACGAATTGCTATCGAAGAACAATGCGCGACATATTTCGCATCCTCGGCAGGTTGCAATGTATCTCTGCAAGAACCTCACCAAACATAGTTATCCTGAGATCGGTCGTGCATTTGGTGGAAAGCATCACACCACGGTGATTCATTCCGTTGAGAAGATTGAGTCGCTAGTCGGCAGCGATGAAACGCTTCAGAGACTAATCACCGAACTTTCCGAATCGTTACAAAAATAGGATCGGCGAACACTTTTTGCACAGTCCACAAAGAACGTTTTGTGGAAATATGGTAAGGTTTGGCTTCCACCAAAGTTTTCCGAAGGCAGGAGAGATACTAACTTAGATTTTCCACAGTGTTTCCGGGAAACTAAGTTAACTCGAATCGGCTACTTAGAAGCTTATTCACAGATTCACAGGCTCCTACTAGTACTACTAGATCTTTATATGATTTAGTTTTTCGATTAGCAGAAGAATATGCGCGGTGGATTTCGCGTGTTGAAGGAGTAATCCGATGCAATTCGTAGTTAGCAAACAAAATCTCCAAAGAGAACTTGCTTTCGTGCAAGGCGTTGTTGAGAGAAAGAACACTATCCCAGTCCTCTCGAACATTCTTATCGAATCAGTTGGTGAAAGTACGATCCGGATTACGGGAACAGACCTGGACGTAACGATCCGTTGCGATATGGATGCGGAGGACATCAAGATTCCGGGCGCCATCTGCGTTCAAGCAAGGAAGCTTTTCGAGATCGCACGCTTGCTGCCGGATGCGCCAGTCAGTTTCACCAAAGAAGACAACGAATGGGTAACCGTGAAATGTGATCGAGCTCGCTTCAAACTGGTTGGCGTCGCCCGAGACGCCTTCCCCGAAGTTCCTTCATTCAAGTCAGCGCCAACTAAAATCCCTGCGGCTGTTTTGAAGACGTTTATCGACCGCACTATTTTCGCGATAACTCAGGAAGAGTCACGCTATACCTTATCTGGCGCCAAATTTGTTTTAGACGATGCGAGCGCAAAGATGGTTACGACTGACGGTCATCGACTCGCCTACGTCGAGCGAAAAAATGTCGCTACAAACGGAAGCACCCAATCAATCGATACTCTTATTCCGCGAAAGACTCTTGCGGAGTTGACGAAACTAACGGGCGGCTCTGATGGCGACATCAGTTTGGGAATGGACGAAAACCACATCTACTTCGAAATTGGAACACGGCTGCTAATCTCACGAATGCTGTACGGACAGTTTCCAAACTACGAAATGGTAATGCCGAAGAACAACGACAAGTCGGTTGAATTTGAAAGTGGTCAATTGAACCTTGCAATTCGAAGAGTTGCACTGATGGCTGACGAGCGATCTCATGCAATCCGCTTTCACTTAGAACCGAATCAACTCGTGATTAGTTCTCAAAACGCCGAAGAAGGCGAAGCAAACGAGACACTGCAAACGGAGTATGCCGGCGTGGAAACTGACATTGGTTTCAACGCTCAATATCTACAGGAATTTCTGAATGTGATTGGTGATGCGAAGATTGCTTTTGAATTCAAAGATGGCAACTCGCAGGCTCAACTCCAGCCATCCGAAAAGGCAGAGTACGATTACAAGTACATCGTGATGCCGATGAGGATTTGAAACATAAAGGCGAACAAAGTATTACCTTACCGCGCTCTTCTGCCAACACAGAAGAGCGTTTTTCATGGATCATTCTTCTTTGGATGTCCGACGAACTTTAGTTTATAGATGTGTGTGGTTCAAGGCTCTGCGATTCCAGGGATCGCTTCCCAAACCGTTCGACAAACTAAAGTTCATCGGACATCCAAAGAACAATCCACGAATCACACGAAGTAACACTAACGAATGCCTGCCTGGACGAATTCGTCGGCGAAGATTCTAAATGGAAGGTCGAATACGCAGCGCTTTGATGTGTTAAACTCCATCGATGCTACTTGCTGAAATTGAAGTAACTAATTTCCGCAACTTGACTGGAAAACTCGTTTTTGGACCTCACTTAAATCTCATCTACGGAAACAATGGCCAGGGCAAAACGAGTTGGCTGGAAGCGATTCATGTTCTGGCCCGCACGAAGTCGTTTCGCACAACGCGACTTCAGGAGACGATTCGCTTTGGTGAAACATCAGCCTCTGTTAGCGGTCGTGTTATTGCCGGTTCCGACTTAGAGCGCGATCTGGAAGTTGCGATAAACGAGAACTCCAAATCAATCCTCGTAAACTCCAAGCGAGAATCCTTCACAAGTTATCTTTCTCAGTTACAGGTATTCTCGTTCACCGCCACCGATTTGGACGTCGTGCGCGGGATGCCAGAAGCGAGGCGGCGGTTCCTTGATCGAGGTATCGCTTCACTTCGCCCGTCCTATCTACAAACGATTGTTAATTACAATCGTGTCCTGAAACAGAAAAACAAACTGCTTCACATAGCCGATGAAGAACAACTGAGCCTCAACAAGGTGTCGGAGTTGATTGCCCCCTGGAACGATCAATTAGTGAGTTTGGCGTCAGTTATTCACAGCGAGCGAATGGAATTTGTGGAGAGTATTAATGCAGTACTGGAGCGCCAACTCTTTGATCGACGCGACTTAACAACACGGTATTTATCGAAGCTAGAAGGCAAAGGTGATCTGAATGACTTCGAGTCTGTTATGCGCGCGCGCCTCACACTGAGACTGTCCGCTGAAATTGCCGCCGGTCATTCTCTGATCGGTCCTCACAGAGACGATCTCGAGGTGCTGTTGGACGGTAGGGAAATCAGGGTTTTTGGCAGTTCCGGTCAACAGCGTAGCGCATTGTTACTATTAGACTTAGCGGCGATTTCGTTGTATAATTCGAGGTCGAATGATCAGCCGGTTTTCATCATTGACGATGTAGACGCAGAACTTGATGAAAGACGCATTAGAAGGCTACTTGAGTACCTTGAGAATCGAACCCAAACCTTCATTACGACCTCAAAACGGACTCACGTTCAGGGCTTCTTTTCGACAGCAAATGTTTTTGAAATTGATGACGGCCGAGTGTGTAGCAGCAACTCGACTGCCGCAATTGCTTCATCGCTGTGACTGGCCGGTTAAGACTGTAGGAGAAACTATTGGTAACAGCTGAATCTAAAATTACGCAAAAGAAAAGCATGGCTTACGATTCTTCATCCATAACAATTCTCGAGGGGCGCGACGCGGTTAGAAAGCGCCCTGCAATGTATATCGGATCCACCAGTGACATAGGTCTGCACCACATTGTGTACGAGGTTGTTGACAACTCGATCGATGAAGCGTTGGCAGGTTATTGCGACACAATTGAAGTCACAATTCATTTAGACGATTCAATAACCGTGATCGACAACGGGCGAGGAATTCCCGTTGACGAAATAAAGAAAGAAAAACGTTCTGCGGCGGAAGTGGTGATGACCAAACTGCACGCCGGCGGAAAGTTTGATTCAAACGCTTACAAAGTTTCAGGTGGACTTCACGGAGTCGGCGTTTCGGTCGTCAACTTCCTTTCAGAACGGCTTCACCTTGAGATCTGGCGCGATGGCAAGACGTACGAACAGGAGTACGCGCGTGGAATTCCAGTGGCGCCGTTGAAACAAACAGGCAAGACCAGGAAGCGCGGAACCAAAATAACATTCAAGCCTGATTCGCAGATTTTTACAGAAACGTCTTTCAGCTTCGACAAACTGTCAGAACGACTTCGCGAAAAGGCATTTCTCAATAAGGGTATTCGGATCACGATTAAGGACGAGCGAGAAGAACCCGAACGCTCGCACGAGTTTTATTACAAGGGTGGTATCGCCGAGTTCGTCAAACACCTTAATAAGAACAAGAGCACCCTTCACGACAAGCCAATCTATTTCGAGAAGGAAAATGATGCGCTCTCAATCGAGGTTGCCATTCAATACAACGACGGCTACGACGAGAAGGTCTACTCTTTTGCAAACAACATAAACACTGTCGACGGCGGTACACATCTATCAGGATTTCGCTCGGCATTTACACGCACAATTAACGCCTATTCTCAATCGTCGGGCCTGGCGAAAAACTTTAAAGCCAACCTGACAGGTGATGATGTGCGGGAAGGTCTCGTTGCGGTCATTTCAGTCAAGCTGCCGCAGCCACAGTTCGAAGGACAGACCAAGGGAAAACTCAATTCAGATGTAAAGGGTGCGGTCGAGTCGTTTCTGAACGACCGGCTGACGGAATTCTTTGAACAGAACCCTCCGGTTGCACGAAAGATCGTCGGTAAGGCTCTTGATGCAGCGCGCGCTCGAGAAGCTGCGCGAAAAGCGCGTGAGATTGTGCGCAAGGGCGCAATGGGTTCAAGCATGTTGCCTGGAAAACTCGCTGACTGTCAGGAGCGAGATCCTTCACTATCTGAAATCTACATCGTTGAAGGTGATTCGGCAGGCGGTTCCGCGAAGCAAGGTCGGGACCGCAAAAACCAGGCAATTCTTCCGCTCAAAGGAAAGATTCTTAATGTCGAAAAGGCCAGGTTCGACAAGATGCTTGGTCATAGTGAAATCAAATCTCTAATCACAGCTCTGGGAACCGGGATCGGTAAAGACGACTTCGATATCACGAAGCTTCGTTATCACAAGATAATCCTGATGACTGATGCTGACGTTGATGGTTCACACATCAGAACATTGCTTTTGACCTTCTTTTATCGGCAGATGCCGGAGCTGGTTGAACGTGGACATGTCTTCATCGCTCAGCCACCATTGTTCAAAGTGAAGAAAGGTAAAAAGGAAGAGTATATAAAAGATGAAGGGTCGATGATTCGTTATTTGATGCGACAGGCGACGAGCGATATGACCGTAAAGCCGGTTGGCGCAAAGGAGGCGATCGAAGGTAAGGAGCTCGCGAACTCTTTGGAGAAGATGGTTGACTTCAAAAATTATTGTGAACGCGCGACCCGCCGTTTAACGGGCGACGGAAATCTTCTCGACGTTCTGTTGGAAGTGTTGGCTGGACGAAAAGGTCTTCTCCGAAAGGAAGGCTTGACGCTTCGCAAAATCTTCCAGGACGGAGATCTGATGCAGAAGATCGACAACGCAATCAACAAAGCCGGTTATGAAACCGAACTAACGCCGGACGAAGAACACGGACTCTGGGAAATTGAAACAACGACGCGAGCCGGCGTGAACATTGCCATTGACTGGAACTTCGCGAGTTATGTTGAATTCCAGAAGGCGGTTGAACTCTTCAAGAGTTTGGAAGAGAACCTCTCTGGTCCTTTCGTCTCTGGAGAGAATGGAACAAGTGAAGAAGTACCGACTCGCGAGGCGCTGCTCGATAAAGTTCTGACCGCCGCGAAAAAAGATCTGACCATCCAACGTTACAAGGGCCTGGGTGAGATGAATCCCGAGCAACTCTGGGAAACAACCATGAATCCCGATAAGCGGACATTGCTCGAAGTGAGGATCGACGATGCGGTGGAGACGGATGAAATCTTTACGGTGCTAATGGGTGATGCCGTAGAGCCGCGTCGAAAGTTCATCGAAGACAACGCGCTCGACGTGCGCAATTTGGATGTTTGATGTCCGATAAACTTCAGTTTGTCGTGAGATTGCACACGAGCCCGCTGATTTCGGAGCGACGTTCAGAGTAGCTTTGGACATCATCGAACTCGTTTACAATCGCACGACAAGCTAAAGCATATCGGACATTATTCTCCGTACCGCTCAACTTTAAACCGCCAGATCCGTATAGGTCTCCCTGGAGGAATACCAGCCTTTCTTGCAGCAATCTCTATTTGCTGATTCGCATCATCAACACCAGCGATATCCGGTAGCAACAACCCTCGACGTTCACCTGACTCATCTTCAACGATAACTCCAAACACTCGCGGATCCAGCTGTTCGATCGTCGCCGGTTCGGCCGGCAGAAGCACATCCACCGAGTATCGAAGATCAGCGAGCTCATCCTGGCTCACGGGCGGAAATCGCGGGTCGCGTGTAGCAGCGCTGATGGCATTTGCTATCAGCTCCGCGGCGAGAGTGGTTTTCATTGGCTCGATCGTGCCGATACACCCGCGTAATTCGCCGTCGCTCGTCTTTAACGACACGAAGCAGGGAGCACGTTTAGCAAGTATTCCTGACGACTCGGCGGGTGGTTTCAGCATTGTTCCCGTAGTAACAAAAGTCTCAACTGCTTCTCGTGCGAGAGCCGGTAATGACCCGTCTTCTTCCGGCAATTGCGAAGCGACGTTAGTCAACTGCGCAACCATGTATCCGACACCGAATGGCGCTTCATAACTGATCACTTCGCATTCATGCCGCATCCCTTCAGAGGCGCCAATTGCCACAAGCATGGAACGATAGCCACATTCACCGGCGAGCTTACGCAACTGATGATCGATTTCAACAATTCGGTTAGGGGCCGCCGATTGAATTGCATCGACAACTTCCTCATCGAAAACATGCGCGTTCGGATCGTAACCAGCTGGGGCTTCCGGTTTCAGCCGGTGACTCAGGTCGCCACTCGCAACAAAAGCTACTGGTTTGCCGATTCCATCCACTGCACGTTTGATACAACTGCCGAATCTTCTGTGATCGTCGTTCGACAGAAAAGAATAACCAAGGGCTACGATGCTTCCTTGCCAACCGTTTTCGATCAGGAAATAGAGAGGCACGGCTGTTCCGTGATCCAACACACGCTCACCCAACCGTGTGATATCGATGCTTTCTTTTCGAGCTTCGGCGGTTATCCTGGTTAACAGTTCGTCGTCAACTGAAGTGGTGAATTGACAATCAGGAGCGCGGAATCTACTGAAGTCACCGTAGACAGTTGGCCCGTTGTAAGCGACAAACGACTCGACTTCCAACGGAGCATGCGGTGAAATCAGTATTACGGTTTGGGCGCCACTGGTTATAACGCGTTCGGTAAACTCAGCCATCGCATCGATCGATTTGCGCACCTCGACGATAGCCTCGCCACCCACCTCGGGAACCATGATCGGTGGATGCGGAGCAATGCCGGTAAAAACTAAGAAGCTATCCGTGCTCATAGTGGATGATCCACGTCTGAACAAGCGAGAAGACTCTGGGATGCCTGATGGGAACGTAGGTATTCTAGCGCCGCATGCTGCTGGTAACAATGACGCTCGGTTGATCGGAGCGGTTCCTGAATAATGGCTGTGCCTTCCGTTGTGACGATTCAACAATGGGCACCTTTGTGCCTTTGAGACTTGGTGGTTAGTATTTCTTCCGAATGATACCGAACGACTTTGATGTCTTAATTGTCGGTGCGGGACCAGCTGGCTCGTTCGCAGCCGAATTGCTCGTCAAGAACGGCGTGAGTGTCGCGCTTTTTGATGGCCGTCCCGAGGGAGAACCGAAAGCGTGTGGCGGTGGTGTGACCGCTAAGGCATTGAAGGCCTGGCCACACCTCTTGAATGCCGTTGGTCGCACAGTTAGCGAGCTAGACCTGTACTCACCTGCGGGCAAGCAACTTCATTTACAGCTGGACGAGCCATTCGCAATCTACTCGCGTCTCGCATTTGATAACTATCTTCGCGACCGTGCGCGAGACGAGGGCGCTGAAGTTTTTCATGAGAAGGTCTCTGGCAGAAAGATAAAACGATCGGAACAAGGCTGGACGTTAGTGAGTGAAGCCGGCAACGAATATGCGGGCCGTGTTTTGGTGGGAGCTGATGGCGCGAACAGTGGCATTGCGAAGAAGCTTGCTGGACCATTGCCGCCGTCCGAGATGGAAGTGGCTTTCGGCTATCGTGCCCCTCTTCCCGGTGATGCTAAAGCGCGGACAGTCGTTGCGTTTCTTCCGAAGTGGGTCGGGTATGCATGGGCATTTCCGCGTCCGGATCACATTTCATTCGGTATCGCTACAACGCAGGATGCATTTGAGCATCGACCGCTGGATGATTTGCTCTGGCAGTTCATGATTGCGTACTACACACCGCAAACGGGAAATAAGATGACCTTCTGGAGTGAAATCGAAACTGAAAACACCAGAAGCATCCGCAATCATCTGGAGCAAACTGCTGAGCGTTACGCTGCGCGCATCCCTGGAATCACCGATGCGACGTGGGCAACACGCAAAGTATGTGGACCAAACTGGGCATTGCTGGGAGATGCCGCTGGTTTTGCGGATCCCGTAACCGGCGAAGGAATCTATTACGCGCTGCGTTCAGCGGAACTGTTTGCAAAATGTTATGTGGAGGGTGTGGTAAGTGACTACGAGTCGGCATGGCGGAAAGACTTCGGCGCGGATCTGCGTCGAGCTGCACAGATGCGACGACGGTTTTACGGCAACTTCTGGGGTGCGCCTTTCACAGAGAGGATGATTGAATTCGCAAAAGGACACCGCGGCGTCAGAGGGGTCCTGGGTGAACTCATCGCAGGCGATCAAGGTTATGTTGATTTGAAGAAGAAGCTGGTGAAGAGTGCGTTGAAACCCTTATGAGATCTCTCTGTGGTTCTCTCTGTCTCCGTGGTAAAAAAAGGGGGCTCAATCAACACAGAGGCACAGAGAACCACAGAGAAAATAAGAGACGGGATCATGGTGCTAAACGTTGAATTGCCCACGAGCCGTCCGGTTGCGTCACATACAAGATCCGATCGTGAAGACGGTCTCGACGTCCTTTCCAGAACTCGATTCTTTCTGGTTTCAAACAGTAACCACCCCAATGTTCGGGCCATGGTATTTCACGATCGCGGTAAGCCTCCTCGATCTCTGCACGGCGCTGCTCCAGAACCTCGCGTCCTGGAATGACCTCACTTTGTGGCGATGCCCAGGCGCCGATCTGACTGCCACGTGGACGAGAAGCAAAGTATTCACGTGATTCGGCTGCCGAGGTCTTGCTGACAACTCCTTCTACTCGTACTTGTCTTTCCAGTGGAGGCCAGAAGAATACGAGGGATGCATTGGGATTTGCGGCCAGCTCGCCTGCTTTTGCGCTACGATAATTTGTGAAGAAAACAAACCCCTCAGCGTCCACTCTCTTCAGCAGCACCATTCGCGCAGCTGGCTTGCCTTCAGGAGTAATTGTTGACAGCGACATTGCCTCGGGAAGTGGCAATCCGGCGGCAACCGCATCAGCGAACCAGCGCTGAAACTGTGCAACAGGATCGCGATCGATCAATTGTTCATCGAGAGTCTCTTGAGTGTTTGTCATCTCGGGTCATCGGCTGTGTAGGGGGCAAGACGAGCGCGCAACTCCTCAGGCACCGGCACGGTCTCGAAAGTATCTCTGCGAACTGCCGCAAGGACAAAATGAGCCGTAGCCACCGGGGAGTCTTCGCCCTTTCTTCGCACTTCGAAGTTGAGTCTCATCGAGGATCTCCCAACATGCCCCACGTACACACTCACTTCCAGCAGATCGTCCAAACGCGCAGCCTGATGAAAATCACATTCCAGGTGCACTCGTGGCAGCCAGATATCCGCCTCGTCGAACATTACACCGTACGGCAGCCCGACACTTCGAAACAGTTCTGTTTCCGCAAACTCGAAGAAGCGGATGTAAGCGCCATAGAAAATAATTCGCGCTGCATCAACGTCTCCCCAGCGTACACGTTCCTCAATTGTGAACTTTTTAAACTCAGACATGAACTCAGCTAATTGAATTTGCCCAGAAAGGATTTCAACACGCCATTGAACGACTCGGCTTGTTCGAGGTTCGCAACGTGTGCTGCGTCTTCTAGAATTATCAATCGTGAACCCTGGACACGTTCGTGCATCAACTGACTGTCCTGAACTGGAGTAATTGGATCCTCGCGACCTACCACAATCAAAGTAGCGGCACTTATTTGTTGCAGGAGGTCAGTCTGATCCTCGCGGCTTGCCATCCCCATCAGTGCTGCCGCAGCACCAGCAGGCTTCGTGTTGATAACCATATTGCGCACGTGGTTGACGATATCAGGTCGAGTGCTAACGGTTTCGGGCGTTAACAGCTTCGGTAACATCGAGTCTGCCGTCAACGACATGCCCTCGCGCAATATCTGTTCGCGTTGTTTGACTCTATTCTGTTTGCCTTCTTCTGTATCTGCCTGTGGACGAGTGTCGGCCAAAATCAAGGCATCGACGCGGTTCGGAAACTGTTTATAGAACGACAGAAGAACGTAGCCACCCATCGACAAGCCGCCGATGATCGCAGTGGGAATGTCGAGAGCATCCATCAAGGCAGCAACGTCTTGCGCCATGCGCGCCATGGTTGCCGGTTCAGCAGCGTCACTCTCGCCGAAGCCTCGTAGATCCGGCGTAATTACCCGGAAACTGTTTTTGAGTGCCGCAACTTGACCATCCCAGAGTGTTCGATTGAACGGATAACCGTGCAGAAGAATCACCGGCCGACCCGAACCGGTGTCGTCAAATGCGACATTGATGCCGTCGATGTTTACCTGAGTCATATATTTCCCCTCAGTGGCAAGCAGTCAGTACCAACTCGCGGTAGCGGATGGGTGCGAGGCTTTTTGCGAACTCTGAGATCCTGGCTTCGCACCCACCCGCTACCGCGAGTTGGTACTGACTGCTTGCCACTGAGATCTCAAAAATCCCTTCGTGCCGCACGTGCAACGACCGAGATCAATTCCGACAGTTCTACCGGCTTCGCCAGGTAGATTTGAAAGCCTGATGCCAAAGCGCGTTGTCGATCTTCTTCCTTCGCATATGCGGTTATCGCAACCGCAGGAATCGAAGACTGCCCTTCACCGTCCAGAGATCGTACCCTGGCTATCAGTCCGTAACCGTCTTCTTCCGGCATCGCGATATCAGAAATGAGTACATCCGGAGCTCTAACCTTGATGGCATCAATTGCTTCGCCCGCGCTTCCAACTGCAGTGACGTTTGCTTTTCTGCTGGTCAGCGCTGTAGTCATCAGTTCGAGTGTGTCCTCGTCGTCGTCCACAAGAAGCACATGCAGACCGGAAAGACTCTGTTGATTAGCCAGCCGGGCGGTTTCTGGTTTTACCTCGTCGGCAACCTTAATTTTGGAATCGAGCAAAGGTAAGCTGATCGTAAAACTGCTTCCTTGTCCTTTACCGGGACTGTCAGCACTAATAGAACCGCCATGAATCTCAACCAGATGCCGCGCAATCGCCAATCCCAGTCCTAAACCACCATGTTGTCTGGTGGTGCTGCTGTCGGCTTGCCGGAACCGATCGAAGACGAACGGCAGGAATTCACGACTGATCCCCTGCCCGGTATCGGTAACTTTGATCTCAGCCTCAGTATCATTCTGGGAGGCGGTCACTAATACTTCACCGCCGGTGTTCGTAAACTTCACGGCGTTTGAAAGCAGGTTCCAGATAACTTGTTGGAGGCGATTTGAATCTCCCGACACCACTATGGGCGCATTCTTGATTCTTGTTTCGATGCGAATTCCCTTTGCATCGGCGGTCGGTCTAACAACATTGATGGCGTTTTCAACAATTGGAGCGAGTTCGACTGGATGAAGCTCCAAATGAAGATTGCCCGTGATTATGCGCGACACGTCGAGAATGTCATCGATGATTTGCGATTGAGCTTTCGCGTTTCTCCAGATCGTTTCAATGGCCTGTCTTGCTACGCTGTCTTCTAGTGGTTCGGAATCCAGTAATCGTGACCAGCCAAGGATCGCAGTTAAGGGTGTTCGCAGTTCATGTGAAACTGTTGCCAGAAACTCGTCCTTGAGTCGATTCGACTCTTCGGCGGCTTCGCGTGCACGACTCTCTCTACTGAGCAACCTAACGTTTTCAATCGCCACAGCCGTCAGGTTTGCGGCCATGCTCATGGCAGTTTGATGTTCGTGGTGGTACGCATTTGGCTCGTAACTTTGGACCTCTATCGTTCCGATAATGTGTCCCATTACGGCCATTGGTACGGCAAGCGATGATTGAGGTCTTAGACCATTGTCCGGACCAACTATGACCGTCGGATGGCCTCGAGTCGCCGCCATGTAATCGTTGGTGATGATTACCTGTCCGGTGCGTATAGCGCGGCTGTTTGGTCCATACGATGTTACTGGCATTATTGGGAGGTTCGACACGTCAAGCTCTTCGCCATCGCCCCAGGCGTAACACGCTGTTCTGATATCGTGAATAGGATCGTACAAGGAGACGAAGAAGCCATTGCAAGGCACCGAAGCGTTGGTGAACTCTCGGAGCCCGCGGAAAATGACGTTAAGTTCTCGAGCGGTTCCTAATGCCTGAGCGAGTCCCGATATTCTTTCCAATAATCGTTCGTATTCGGAAAGCGCACGCTGGTCGGCTTCGCGTAACGCTTCCTCGGTGCGTCGTCTAATGCTGATGTCGCGGGCTATTCCCTGTATGCCGACTGGCTGAGATCCTTTCGTGATCAGCTTGTTGCTGGTTTCGAGCCGGAGCACACGACCGCTTTTCGTAATCACATCAACTTCGTAGTTAGTGCGCTGATGGCCTGGGGTAAGCATCTGCTCGCCTACGATGAAAGAATCCAGAGACAGAACCTCAGTAATATTCATCTCCAGCAATTCACTTTGAGAATAGCCAAGGATGGTTTCTGCCGCTGCGTTGATTGAGGTAATGCGACCATCGAAGTCGAGCATGTAAACGATATCGTTGGCGTTCTCAATTAACTCGCGATAACGCTCTTCACTCTCACGTAATGCTTCCTCGGCAAGCTCTCTGGCGGTGAGAGTGTTTCTGATCTTTCCTTCCGACCAGGCAAGTTCTCTGGCAGCGGTTTCAGCACGTCCGCGCGCCTGAACTTCAGCCCGGGTCACCGCAAAGAACAACAGACTTAGCAACAAACCGGCGGCGATTGTGAATGGGACCGAAATCCGGCTCGAGGCCGCATCAAAGGACGGGACAGTTGCGTATGCAATGGTCCACTTGCGTCCGGCTAAATCGAAAGTGGAAACCTTTGTTAGACGAGGTTTGGCCGTTTCCAACGGTGACCGGTGCAGGAGTTGAGCGGGATCGATGTGGTCGCCGTCATAAATATCGAAACTTACATCGAACTCCTTCTCCTTAAGGATCGGATCAATAAAGTCATCGACTCTAAATGGACTGTAAACAAAACCCAGAAGGGCCGCACGACGGGCTTCGATTGAGGATGAGTTGGCGTTTTTCCGATAGACAGGCGCATAGATTAAAAAGCCTGACTGCTTCTGTGCGTCTGTTTCCTGTACCAGTTCTACTCTACCCGATGCAGTCGGAGAGCCACTGTCGCGCGCGTTCTCCATTGCCTGCCGTCGAACAGCCTCCGTAAACATGTCATAACCAATGGCAATCTTATTTCGATGGTCCATTGGCTGCAGGTAAATGATCGTATGGTATTCACTGCGCGTGTAGTCGGGCCACAATTTGAAATCGTTGACTCCTTCGCGCTTCAGCGTTGCAGCGAGCGTGGGTAATTCGGCAGGTTCAATGCGGCGAGAGAATCCGATTCCCTGCACACCTGGATAGTTCTTCTGCAACTCGATCTGTTCAACGAAGTGCTGAAATTCATGCGCATCCACATCCTCACTTGCCGCGAAGAGGCCGGTGCCCGCACGCAACAATGCAATCGATGTTTGAATGCGAGTTCTAAGGCGGGCTGTTATCTCCTGTGTTGAATTGTCGAAGCGGGTTTGGTCCTGAGCAGCTGAGAGTTTCGAGAAGTAGTAGGAAACAATAGTCGTACAGAGCAATCCCAAAGCCAGAATCATGTAGGGCAGAACAGCGCGAAATGCTCTGGGGCTTTTGATTGTGCGAGGAGACGACATGCTGGTCATTTCAGATTGCAAATAGGTCCTATAGGTCAAATAGGTCCTATTGGAAAACCCGGCAAATTAAATCTATTTGATCTTTCGTGTGCGACGACGAAGGAAATCGATCAGAACAAACTGTGACAGGTTGTCGGGGTTGGCGAAGTATGCCTTACCATTGGTCATCGCAGTCATCTGTTTTACGAAATCAACCAGGTAGTAATCACTGGCCAACATGAATGTGTTGATCATTATACCGGCTTTGCGACAAGCCTGAACCTCTCTAAACGTCTCAGCCATCACAAATGGATCGCCGCCCATTGAGTTCTTGTAAAGACGCCGCGTACTACCAGGGCGCGCGCCCGAGTCGCCGATAAAGCAGGCCGTCGGCTTACCGTCAGTTACCATCACGATCTGTTTCATCTCTTTTCGTTGTGCTTGTAGCAAGCGACGAGAAAGACGGAGACCTTCGGCAGTGTTTGTGTGATACGGACCGACCTGGGTTACCGCAAGCTTGCCTAACGGAAGCTCTTCTGCCGTGTCGTGAAAGAGCACAACCTTCAAAGAGTCTCCCGGATACTGAGTGCGAATCAGGTGCGACATAGCGAGCGCAACCTTCTTAGCCGGTGTAAATCGATCCTCGCCGTAGAGAATCATTGAATGTGAACAGTCCAACATCACCACGGTTGCGCAAGATGACTGGTAGTCGCATTGATGTACAAAGAGATCCTGATATTCCAGATTCAATGGAACCTTCAGACCTTCGCGTTGGATTGCCGACAACAGGGTGGCGTTAACGTCGAGATTGATGGTGTCGCCAAATTCGTAACATTTACTGGCCGCCGCAGCTTCAACGCCAGTTGATAAGTACGTGGTATCGTGCCGGCCTGAGACGCTTTTCCCCAAACTACCCAACAGACTTCTCAGCGTCTTATAACCAAGGAAGTCGAGTCCTTTTTCCGTGACCTCAAAATGGACGTCGCGAGGCAGAGGATCGGAGATCTCGCCGTGACCATTCCCTTGACGCTGACGGTCGTCTCGGCGTTGTGGCTGTTCTTGAAGACTCAGGTAACCTTCCTCGACGAGCCGCTCGATCAACTGATTCAACAACTCTTCAAGCAGCGAGCCATTAAACTTGCCTTCGTTCTGCGCAAGCATCTCGCGGATCTGTTGCTCATCGACGAGTCCCTTTTCCATCAACGCCTGGAGCAGTGCTCGCCGCAAAGCGTCGAGAGACGTATCGACCTGATTACGGCGGCGAGTCCAGTAATAATCATCGTGATAGCCGGAATCCAACAACGCATCCGCCATCGCATCCATCAACTCACCAAGGTTGATTGATGAAATGTCGAAGCCGTTGAATTTTGAGTAGCGAGCGAACTTCATTGCCGATTTCCAATTGCCAATTGCCAATTTAGTCTTTGGCTTAGGTTTGGATCATTCTGTTTTCCAACAAATGCGCTCATTCGAAGACCGAAGACCGAAAACCAAAGATCAAATCGGCAATTGGCAATCGGAAATCGGCAATCAACTAAACTTTCCCGTTTCGGTCAGATCGTCATAGATCATTCCGCGCCGATCCTTTTTAGCCTTGGTAACCGCTGCGTAGCCGCCTTCTTCGTTTCGACTGATCTTGTTCTGCGCGTAGAGTCCTTCGAGTACAAACTCGCAAGCAGCGACGATCCGAGGGGTGTCTGATTGATGATAGTCAAACGGTATCAGCGTAGTCTCCAGCAAGTCCGGCACCGCTTCGATCAACATTCGGCATTCTTCTCCTGAAGCAGTATCAGCTAGTAACAACTTATTACCTTCGTCAAACCACTGAACCGCTCGCGAGAAGTCGATTCCGACAAAGTATCCTTCAAAAACTTCACCGGCAGCGCGTTTTATCAGTTCGCGAGCGATCTTATTTGCACCAAGTTGTTCGCCTTCGTATTCCAACTCCATTTTGCCAGTCATCGACGGGATTGAAGCATAGATATCGGCCACCCTCGGAACGATTGTTTCATCGCCAGTCAGTAGTGAGCGCCGTTCTGCGTTCGAGACCGCAGACTCCATGACAGTAATGGGCAAACGCTGAGAAACGCCAGAATGCTTGTCCACGTGATTGTCGTCGCGCGCCTCGAAGGCGATCTGCTCGATTACTTCGCGAATGAAGTCAGCAATCACAACTAATCCACGGTCAGCGAACCTATCGGTCCAGGCTTCTTGTTTTGTGATTTCAATTGCCGTCTGCAACTCCTTTGGATAGTGCGTCATGATCTCGGAGCCGATGCGATCCTTCAGCGGTGTGATGATCTTTCCTCGTGCGGTGTAGTCTTCCGGATTGGCGGAGAAGACCAGCATTACATCGAGCGGAAGCCGGATCGGATAACCCTTAATCTGCACGTCGCCTTCCTGCATGATGTTGAAGAGAGCGACCTGAATCTTTCCGGCAAGGTCGGGCAACTCGTTAATTGCGAAGATCCCGCGATTGGCGCGCGGCAAGAGGCCGTAATGAATAGTCAGTTCGTCACTCAGCAGGTGCCCGCCTTTTGCCGCTTTGATGGGATCGACGTCGCCGATAATGTCAGCCACTGTTACGTCCGGGGTCGCTAGTTTTTCAACGAAGCGAGCATCGCGATCGATCCATGTGACAGCAGTGGCATCTCCCTGCTGCATTAAGAGGTGGCGGCCGTATGCGGAGATTGGTCGGAAAGGATCATCGTTACATTCAGAACCGGCGATGATTGGAATAGCCGGGTCGAGAAGTTCGGTCAGCTGACGAATGATACGGCTCTTCGCCTGACCACGCAGTCCGAGAAGGATGATGTTATGACGCGAAAGGATCGCATTCACTAATTGCGGTATGACCGTGTCGTCATAGCCAACAATTCCCGGAAACAGCTTTTCGCCCGCCCGCAGTTTTCTAATCAGGTTCAAACGCAGTTCGTCTTTAACGGAAAGAGTTTGATACCTCGCAGCCTTTAGTTCGCGTAGAGTTCTTGGATGATCCATGGTTGAGTGAGGAGAGTGTAACCCGTAGAAGGATGAAGGATGAAGGCGGAAGGATGAGGTATGAAGGTGAAAGGCGGATGTTCATCACTAATTCTACTTAGCGTCTTCCGCCTTCAGCCTTCATCTTTCATCCTTCCGCCTTCCAATCTTCCCTTCCGCTCTCAATTTCTCGAGATGTGCGATCACGGCACGTTCGGCCAATGGATAGGCTTTGGGAGAGACGTCGGTGTAAACGAAGGCGACGATTTCTGACGGTTGTGTTATGCCAGACTCAACTGCCGCAAGAATGTTTTGCTCGCGCTCGAGCCGGTGATTTATGTACTCATCGAGTTTTTTGTAGGGAGTGGCGATTGCAGGTCCGTGGCCGCCAAACAGAATTGTCACCTGCGGAAGCGAACGCAGGCGTTCGAGCGTTTTCATATAGTCGATCATGTTTCCCTCGGGAGGGTCAATCAAGACGGAGCCAAGACCAAGAACATTATCTCCCGTCAGAAGAATTCCTCGATCGGCATCGTGAAAACAAAGATGACCGCGTGCGTGGCCCGGGGTGTGCAGCGCGCGAAGGTTAATCGTGGGTTCGCCCTGCAGAGTCAGAAACTCACCGTCCTCAATCAAGTGATCCACTTCTATTTCACTGAGCGCTTCGGCAGTTGCTCTGTGTGCTGCAACACGAACGTTGTCACCGAGGTGTTTTCGTAACGCATCAACGCCGCCAACATGGTCAGGATGAAGATGTGTCAACACAATCTCGCGAACGCTGCGACCTTCCAACCTCAGTTCATCAATCGTAGAAGCAAGTGCCAGCTGTTCATCTTCATAAGGTGAACCCGGATCAAAGATCAGCATCTCCGTAGATGAGTAAACGATGTAGCAGTTCGTATGTGTGGCTGGTGGTCTCGTCGGTGTACGAACAGGGAAGCAAATGTAGTTTGGACGAAACTCGATCCGGCGAACAGGTTCACCCTGGGCGATTGGCGTTGATAAGAAACGCTTCACTAAATCCGATGTTAGTCCGGCGGACAAAGTTTTGAGGCCGTGGAGAGTTGGTGGAACTGCGGTGATCTCAGATTGTAACCAGCGATTGTAGGCCTCACTGGCGGCAATCCACTCGCCGCTGGCTAATTCACCGGGAATTACTTTGGGCTCTTGCCTGGGTGGACAGGTGGCGAGGAAGAACCAGGTATCAAATCGGCGCAAACTGAACGGCGGCGTCACCCAACGACCTACAAACGTGAAATCGTTGGCGTCCAGATGCAATTCGTAATGCCTCAGAAGCGTTGGCCATGACATACGCCCCGCTTCGAGATCGTCCAGCAAAGATGCACGCTGACCTTTTGTAAGCAGTTCGCCACCGTGAACCAGTAGTACGCCGAGCTCTTCGAACAACTCTCGTGCAGCTCCCGAGATCATCGTGGCCAGCTGCCGATCGTCACAGTTTCGAACTTCTACGTCGTGATCGCTGTCATCGATTTGCCCGCCGGGAAAAGCATGAATGCCTGCAAGGAACGCGAGCGTATCGCTCCTTTTAACGAGAAACACCTCTGGTGAGTTTGGATCGGTGTCGTGGCGAAGAAGAATGATGGCTGAAGCGTCGACGGGTGGCATTGAAGATTTAAGATTTCAGATTGAAGATTTTATTTGATGGGTCCAATAGGTCATATAGATCCTATTCTTAAATCTTCAATCTGAAACCTTAAATTCTAAACCGCTCCCCATCTCCGGGCCCCCACGGGACGCCTCGCATGTGATATCCACCTTCTTCCCAGAAACCTGCTTGATCGTGTTCGAGAAAACGGACGCCTTTGATCCACTTAGCGGATTTCCATGCGTAGAGCTGTGGAATGATTAGTCTGACGGGGCCGCCGTGATCTGGTGGGATAGGTTGACCATCGTGCGACCACGCAAATAACGAGTCTTCGTTTAGAAAATATTCGATGGGAACATTTGTGGTCCAGCCGTAGTCATAGGCCAGGGCAAGGACAAACTTCGCTTCAGGTTTGACGCCCGCGAGTCGCGCTATCTCGCGAGCCGAAACTCCACTCCAAATGTTGTCCAGTCTTGACCAACGCGTAACACAGTGAAAATCCGCATAGACCCGAACCGCCGGCAGCTGCATGAATTCATCAAGCGACCATTTCACGTTATTCTCGACCAGGCCTTCAACTTCAAAGGTCCAGGTTGCAAGATCGATGTCAGGTGTTCCATGTGCATCAAGCACGGGCCATTTCTTTGTGCGCGACTGTCCGGGTGGAATTCTTTTCTCACGCCGCGTGTCCGGGCTAATGATGATTTCAGAATCAGAAATCTCCTCCGGCTCACGCGGGTTCGCTGTCTGGTACTTTGGGTCTTTAATTAGATTGTCGAGGAAACTCATAAGACGTTGGTCTTTGGCTTTTTGGTCTTTGGTTTTGATCATGTGGCTGATCGCAAAGCCGAAGGCCAAAAACCAAAGACCAGTTATTTCTTAGCATTCCTTTCCGCAAGCGCCACCAACTCTTCCGGCATCCACTTACCGACGCCTTTGGAAGTCGCCTCCTCGATGCCAACGTTGCGGTTATGCCAATCGTCGTGATCACCCTCTGGACCGCGAGCGCTCATATAGTTTTCAGTTTGTTCAAGACTTAGCACGATACCTTCGACAATCTCCTTCCAGTCTTGAAACTGAATGCCGCGTCTGACGATGGGCAGCCCGGCTGTCCAATCTTCTTCGGGCGCCTTGTCGTCCTGTTCTGGTATGGTCAGGTTATTCAAAGGCGGAAAGGGCTTGCCAGAAAATTCCTTAACCAAAGAGTCCTTGATCTGTTTGTAAGACCAATCGGTGTGCTCGCGTCGCGCAGCCTGAGCACGGCGAAAAATATCGGCGACAGTCACTTGATCCTGATCCATTCCGCAGCCACCTTTATTGTCGATTGATGTGCTGGATACCTTACACGCCTCGGACCGCAAGAACAAATTTGGAGTGCGGTGGCCTGCCACCGCTTTGCTACGGCGTTACTTAGTCGAGGGTGCCGCTATAACAAAGCGACGGCAAGCCGTCGCACTCCAAAGTTACCGCGTCTTCCACAAAAACAGAGCCAGCCCCGTCAGACTGAAAGTAATAATCGCTGACAGCAAACAGAACTGGCAGAAAGCGTGAATCACAAAAGCCTGCAGATAGATCAACCACAGACTTACTAAACACATCGCCAGCACAAGGAGAATCAGTAACTGCGAGGCGATTCGATAACCAAACAGTGCCAGGATTGCCAAACTAAAAACCGTGAAGTAGGCCAGCGCTCCAATTGACGCCAACGGATATCCACCTACGACTGCGTACGAACTGCTCAGCACTTCAGAACAGCCCGCGACAATGGTGCAGCGAACGCTCTGTCCGGTGATGTGTTCGATTGTGAGGTAAATCGCATCTGCGAGACCGCAGAGCGACAGGACAGCAATCACGATGAAGAGGAGATTTCTACGTTTGGCAGTGACCTCAGGAGACACCGTTGAACTTTCGCTGCTCATCTATGGTTCGTTAGTTCCAGATTAATGAGTACGCGAAGTTTGTCAGACGGTAAAGATTCGAAAGGCACTTCCCTGCCGTTCAAGAAAACCGTCGGTGTTCCTTTTACACCCATGGAGTGACCGCGTTTCCCATCGTTCAAGATGCGTTCAGCTACTTGATCGCTGTTGAGATCATTCTGATAACGGTTCATGTCTAACCCAATCTGTTTCGCAAAGCCTTCGAAGATTGGTCGCACGTCGAACGCTTCATGCCACGCTTTTTGATTCTCATACAGAAGGTCGTGCATCTCCCAAAACTTGCCTTGCAAACCGGCAGCTTCGGCGGCACTCGCGGCAGCGATTGCGTGTTGATGCGCTGGTGCTAAGGGAAACTCTCTAAATGTGATTTGCAGCTTATCGCCGAACTCCTTGTGCATCTGAACAAGGATGGGATGGAGCGCGCCACACGGTGGACATTCAAAATCCCCAAATTCTTCCAGCTTGGCTGGGGCGCTGTTTGGGCCAAGAATATGCGGCGGCTCAGCGCCTGCAACGCCAGTAACAACGGTGTCATTTGTATTGGCGTGAGGCGGGCTGTTTGGATTATTCGTAATGGGAGTAACTGTGCCTGAGGAGCGCTTCTTCAAGGCCCAGGCACTGACAAGTGCGACACCGAGAACAAGTAAGATGATGATAAACGGCAGTATTTTTTTCATATGTTTCGAAGCTTCTTCCTCAAACCACGGCCGCAGCCAGCGTGGCCGCAAGAGATCTGAAGATATCGCGGCCATCGCTCGATCCAAGTAAGTCTTCACAGGCGCGTTCCGGGTGAGGCATCAAGCCCAGGACATTCCGACCCGGACTGCAAATTCCAGCGATGTTGTCACGGGAGCCATTTGGATTTGATTCCGGGGTCACGTTGCCGTGAGCGTCACAATAACGAAAGACGACCCGGTCCTCACGCTGCAGTTCGTTGAGAGTGGAGTCGTCACAAACGTAGTTTCCCTCTGCGTGAGCAATTGGAATTCGCAACACACTTCCACGGGTAAGTTCGTTGGTGAAAGGACTGTCGGACGTTTCCGTGCGCACGAAGATATGTTCGCAAATGAAATGCAGATCGCGATTGCGAATCAACGCGCCTGGCAGCAGACCGGCCTCACACAGAATTTGAAACCCGTTACAAATACCCAGGACGAAACGCCCGCTATCAGCAAACTTCCTGACGGAGTTCATCACGGGCGAGAACCGGGCAAGTGCGCCCGCGCGGAGATAGTCTCCATAGGCAAACCCACCCGGGATGATGACCGCGTCGTACGAACTCAGATCGGTGTCGCGGTGCCAGATGAAGTCGACCGGTTGCCCGACCTGTTTGGAAATGACGTGATATGCGTCGTGATCGCAATTGGATCCTGGAAAAACTATGACGCCGAATTTCACGTGTTGAATCTCCTTTTCTTAGCCGCAGATTACACAGATTACGCAGATTCTGTCTTGAATGAAAGAGCGGTTAAATCGGCGAAATCGGTGTAATCTGCGGATGCACTGGTTCAGCCCTCGATCTCTACTCGATAGTCTTCGATGATCGGATTCGACAAAACTTCGCGCGCGATTTTTTCAACTGAATCGCGGGCCTGCGAATTGTCCACCGAACCATCAAGCGCGATCTCGAAGTATTTTCCCTGTCGCACATCCGAGATTCCGGAATATCCGAGTAGCTCAACTGAATGTTGGATAGCTTTACCCTGGGGATCGAGCACTCCTGGCTTGAGGCTGACGTAAACTTTGGCTTTCATGCGTTTGCAGTGTCTCCGGAATTCTCAGTACAAAATAATTGCGGCAATCTGCCTGTTGGCATAATATCTCCGCCTTGTAACGTGGGACCTACAGCCATCTGTCTTCCATTTCCGACATTCGAGAAGACAGTTTCAATTTCGAAACTCTTAACAGGAGAAACTTATAATGCAAAATCCTCCGCCCGGCCAACAGTCCAGCACGGGACTGGCCCCTAATGTCGCAGGCGCACTGTCATATATCTGGATTGTTGGACTGATTTTCTTTTTCATCGAGAAAGAAAATAAGTTCATCCGGTTTCATGGTATGCAGTCCGTGCTCTATGGAGTTCTGTGGTTTGTAGTCATGATTGTTCTGGTAATCCTGAGCACAGTTATCGCCATTATTAGCGGTGTTGCCTCCGCCGCTGCGGGCGACGCGGGCGGTTTGATTGGTATGCTGCTGTGGCTGATCTCGATGATCGTCTGGTTGTTCTTGCCATTGGTTTGGGTGATTGGCCTCGTCATATGCGCCATTAAAGCCTACCAGGGCAAAGCTTTTAAGCTTCCAATCATCGGCAACATGGCGGAAAAATTTGCGGGCGGTTCCGCCACTGCCTAGCCATCTTCTTTTCAAAGCAGTCAGTACCACCTCACTTGGATGGAGTCAGTACCACCTCGCGGTAGCGGGTGGGTGCGCAGCTTGGGTCTCTGGTGGATCTTGAGGCTGCGCACCCACCCGCTACCGCGAGGTGGTACTGACTGCTTCTCAGAATCATCCGAAAACTCTTTCGAAAACCAGCGGCACATTCCGTAAGTAATGATCCAACGAGAACACCTGTTTTATCTCGGCTTCAGATAGGTGTTGTCGAATATCTGAATCTGCCTGAACCAACTCAAAGAAGTCTTTGTTTTCGTCCCAAACCCTCATCGCATTTCGCTGCACCCACTCGTAAGCAGTTTCCCTCAACAAACCTTTGTTGGTTAATGCCAGGAGTAGTTGTCCGCTGAAGATCAACCCCCGAGTTGCTTTTAAGTTTTCCAACATGCGCTCCGGATAAACCGCGAGCCCCTCGATTAATCCGATTGCCTTTTGCAAAATGTAATCAAGGCCGATGCTGGAATCCGGCAACACCACTCGTTCGGCAGACGAATGGGAGATGTCTCTTTCGTGCCAGAGCGCGACGTTCTCCAAGCCAACAAGACTGTTCGCGCGAATTACTCGAGCAATTCCACAAATGCGTTCCGAGATGATCGGGTTGCGCTTGTGAGGCATCGAACTGGAACCCTTTTGACCTTTTGTAAACTTCTCCTGAGCTTCACGAACTTCAGTGCGTTGCAAGTGACGAACAGTCAACCCAATCCTGTCCAGCGATGAAGCTATCAGTGCGAGAGTGTTCAAATACTCGGCGTAAACGTCACGTTGAATCACTTGCGTAGAAACAGGCGCCGCTTTCAAGCCGAGACGTGAACAAACTCGTTCCTCAACTGAGGGATCCAAATGGGCAAATGTGCCAACTGCGCCGCTAATCTTACCGACGGCCACTGCTTCACGTGCCCTGATCAAACGCTCGCGATTGCGGCGCATCTCATCGAACCAGAGCGCGAAAGTTAATCCAAAGGAAGTGGGCTCGGCATGAATGCCATGTGTTCGCCCAGCCTGTGGAGTGAGTTTGAACTCGAATGCGCGGCGTTTGAGTGCATCCATTAACGCAGCGATCTTTTTAAGAAGGATGTCACAGGAGTCTCGAAGAAGCAGGGCATTCGCGGTATCGACAACATCTGATGACGTTAGACCATAGTGAACGAAACGGGATGCTTCGCCAATCGATTCCGCAAGATTCGTCGTAAACGCAATGACGTCGTGGTTTGTCGTCTTTTCGATCTCGTTTATGCGATCGACAGAGAAACTCGCATGCGACTTGATTTGTTCAAGAGCGTCGTGCGGGATGACGCCGTCCTCTGCGTGAACCTCGCACACAGCGATTTCCACATCCAGCCATTTCTGGAACTTGTTTTGTTCGGACCAAAGCGCCCCCATTTCGGGGAGTGTGTAACGATTAATCATGATTGGATGACAAGATTGAACAAGTATTGGACCTATAGGATCTATTCGACCTATACAGTTAAGTGATCACCGAAGCGATGTCGAATTCACCAGATATCTCGCCAGCTTCCATTTCCCATTCTCTTCGATGACGGTAAACGTTTCCATTGCTTCGCCTCGCTCAAACTTGGTTTGGTAGCTGACGATGAATGCGTGACCCTTGAGTGCTCCTCCGGAGTTTTGTTGTTCGGTTGCTGAATTCATTGCACGGCTCTCGACTTTGCCGAGTTTGGAGTGAAGAGTCCTAAGTACTTCGGTGGATTGCTCCTGTGATGCGTCGCGTTTCCATAATTCCGATGATTCACTGTAAACCTTGTCGTATCGTTCCTGAGCGATGTCGTCAGTTACCGTGCCAATGACCGACTCAACTTCCGGTGGAATTCCAGCTCCCGCATTCTTCAATCCGCAACTCGTCGTCAGGAGCAGAGCCAATCCAAAGGTTAACGCTCCGCACCTGTTCCTGCCCCTGTTTCCGGCCGCCTGTTTCAAACCTCGATCCAGGGTGTTGGCTCCTTTGGATATGACAAACTGATTTGTGTTTCAGTCGGAAACAGTGGCGCCCTTTCATAAAGAGCTACTTCGGCATTGATCTTTGCGAGATACGGATTGTTCGCCCGTTGAGAGAGGTGTGCCAGGACGATGTATCTTGCGCAACCATCGAAACCACCCTTCAGCCAATCAGCAAGGTCCTCGTTCGAAAGGTGTCCGAGTCGCGACAAGATCCGTTGCTTAAGTTCCCACGGATAATCGTCGCACGCCTTGAGCATGTCGCGACTGTGATTGGATTCGATGACGATTGCCGCACATCCACGAAGACGTTCGGTTACCAGCGTTGTGATATGTCCGAAGTCCATCAATGTGGCGATTTTCACTCCCTGATGAGTAGCGGTAAAACCAAAATTGTCTACAGCATCATGAGGAACAGTGAACGGATGAAAGTCAATTTCGCCGATGCGAAAATCGCGACTCGACTCTATGGGTTCAACACGATCACGCAGCGCTTTTGAACGACGCTTTGGTTCATCGTTCGTTACGTTGAAACGCTCGCTGATATATGCGTCGCAGGTTTTGGCTGAGATGTAAACAGGGCAGTCGATCGTTCCGAGTAAGACGCGCAAGCCGCCGGCGTGATCTCCGTGTTCATGTGTTACGAGGATTGCGTCGAGGCGCTGAACGTCCTCGCCCATCATTGCGAGGCGACGAGTTATTTCTTTTGCACTTAAACCCGCATCGACAAGTACGCGTGTGTTGCCTGCAACGATCAGGACCGCATTGCCAGTTGATCCGCTACCGAGAACGGTTAGTTTCATGAAGCATGCTCTTGCATCAAAAAAGAAGGGCAACGTGAATTTAGCACTTAACGAGAGAAACGGCTATCGAGAAAATTGGGTGAGAAAAGTAATGGCAAGAATAGGACCTATAGGACTTATTGGACCTATTATTTACAGATCAAATCAGATCTCGAGGCGGGAGCGATCAACTTCGAAGCCATTGAGATTTCCAAGCGCTCCGAGTGAGAGCACTTCTGAACGAAAATACTTCTGCGCCACTTCTCTCAATTGGTCAGGACTGATCGCGCGAATCTTTTCCACAACTTCATCCGGTGAAATGCGTCTGCCGTGAATGATCTCCTGGCGCGCGAGGGTGCTGGCGCGTGCGCTCGATGATTCGAGCCCTAACAGGATTGAGGAAATGGCCTGCTCCTTCGCGATTCGTAACTCATCGCCCGATACGTCCTCGTTAACAGTGTCGCGCAAGGCTTCAACCGATAAATCGACAACCTCATCAAGCTGTTCTGGTGATGTGCCTGCATAGATGTTGAAAACACCAACGTCTGAAAATGCGCTGCCACCTGCACCGACCGAATATGCAAGCCCACGTTCTTCGCGGACCTTCTGCCACAACCGACTTGATGTACCCCCGCCAATCACTGAAGCCAGAAGACTCGCCGCATACCGTTCATCACTGAGTGCATCCGGCCAGGGTGTTGCAATAACCAAATGAGCTTGCTCGAGTTCGCTTTTCTGTTCAATCAGAATTGGTGACGCTGGACGTGGCCGGCCACTTGTTACCGCGGTTGGTCGAGCACTGGCGCCGCTTTCACAGCCGTTGAGAGATCTTCCAATCAGATCGAGCAAACGCTCGTGATGCACGTTGCCGGCTGCGGCTATGACCAGGTTGCTATAGGAAAACTCGCGAGCGTGAAACGCAACCGTTGTCTTGTGATCAAAGGTGGGGACCGTTTCCTTTGTCCCTTCGATTGGCCGTCCGAGCGGTTGATTCGGAAAGTAAGCTGCATTGAAGAGCTCGCCTAGTAGCTCATCGGGCGTATCCTCGACCATCTTCATCTCTTCAAGAATCACCCGCTGCTCGCGTTCGAGATCCTGCTGGTCAAATCGTGGATGTGCCACCAGATCCGCCAATAAATCCATCGCCTCTGCGAGTGACGTGTCCGCAACCTTTATTGCGAAACCTGTCATCTCATGTGTCGTGTAGGCGTCAAAATGGCCACCCAGTCGATCGGTCTCGGCGGCAATATCGCGAGCGGATCGCTTTTGAGTTCCTTTAAATACGGCGTGTTCGATGAAGTGACAGATGCCATTCTGCTCAGGGCTTTCGTGACGAGAACCGCGTCGGACCCAAATCCCGGCAGTCACAGAGCGTAGCCCCGGCATATGTTCTGTCAGGACGGCAATCCCGTTAGGGAGTCTGGTAGATTGAACCTCGTCTATCATCCAATGGAACCTTGAGCCCGAAAACCGGTCAGTGGGAATAGGGGAACTGAATCCTAGCACGCCCGAAAAGACTGGGCAAAGTCGCGCAAAACACCTCCCCAATCTTGACAGCAAATCCGTGGCTGACCGACAATAAACGCCTGATTTTGTGGGTTCCGGTCAATGTCCGATATGCTTCAGCTTGTCGTGACGCAACGAACACGGACGATCGGTTCAAGCGGAACTTTTAAAAAGTCGGCAGTATTGTGTAGTGCTCCCCAGTACCAATCGCTTCCAATAGGGAGTCAACTCCCGGAGGATCCAGCAACATGAGAAGAGCTATCAGCCTGAGTTTATCTCTGATCGCCTTTACTGCTTTGGCGCTCGACGCCCGGGCCGGTACTCCAAAGGCCTCAAGCCTCGCGACGATCACTGGCTCCGTAAGAGATAACAAAGGCAATCCGTTGGCTGGTGCGCTGGTTTCGTTAGTACGAGAAGGTCGCAGGCAGACTACGAAAGAGGCAATGACAGACGCCGGCGGAAACTTCATCGCCCGTGTGTTGCCGGGGCGCTATGGTATTAAGGCAATTGCGACCGGGTTCAACGCTGTCATCTTTGCTTCGGTGGAAGTAAGGGCTTCACAGGAACTCGTCTATAGATTCAACCTCGAGCCCGTTGGCGCGGGCAACACGTTGCCCGAACGCCGGCGCGACAGAGACGACGTCAAGTGGACGTTACGGTCAGCGCAGAATCGCCGTTCAATATTCCAGATTCAACAAGGTGAAGACTCCGCTATTAAGGCGGCAACCGCTGAAACCGCTGAAGCCGCTCCGCAGGAAACTGCGCCCGAATCAGCGACCCAAACAACAGAAGATAACTCGCGATCCAAGACACACGGCGTTCTTGAGACCTACTTTTCAAGCGGTGCTTACTCAGCTCCGTATACAGGACTCAACTTTGCTATCTCAACGCCTGTTTCAGATGGAGTAGAACTTATTTTCTCTGGTCAAACTGGAGTTGGACCCGAAGCTCCGCAGCGGTTTGAAGCATCAACACGGGTTCGCGTTGGTGAGCGGCATAAAGTTGGAGTCACCGCAGCTGGTCTGAAGTTTGGAACTCCCATTTGGGTAAACCATCGGAATAAGCAATCTGATCTGTTAGGTCAGATGTCGATGCGAGCTGTTGATGAATGGATCGTCCGAGACGGCATCGTCATCGTGATGGGACTTGATTACTCGCGATTCATTGGAAACGGTGGTGCGCATGCGTTAACACCCCGGCTCGGAGTGCAATTCGATGCTAATGCTCGCACGAGAGTAAAAGCTGCGTTCGCGTCTGGTGGCGACGAAGACGGCATTCAGAGTGTTGCATCATTTGAAGATGATCAGGTCGTCTTCCGGCAACAATCGATTCGCCCCGTTGCGTATGTTGACGGACAAGCAGTACTCGAAAGAAGTCATCGCCTGGAGTTTGGTGTAGAGAGGGTGATCGACAATAGCTCCAACGTCGAAGCTACCGCCTTCTTCGACACAACCTCCGGACGAGGAGTTGGTTTTCTAAGCACGCCGTCGACCGCGTTCGCCGGCGCTGCTGGTGAGCCCTTTCTTGGAGTTGCTAATCAGCAGGGTTCAGCTCGCGGAATGCGCGTAGTTTATACCCGTCGTCTGAATCGAGTTTGGACCGCATCAGCCGGTTATGCTTTCGGACATGGCCAGCGGCTGTCACCGGAAGGATTTACGAATCCGGCCGATATGTTTGCAGGCGCACTCTTCCAAACTGCAGCATTGCAGATGGCAGCAGGATTTCAAACCGGAACGCAAATTCGAACCGTGCTTCGTTTTTCTCCCGAGGCTACGGTCTTTGCAATCGATCCGTTCGCGGGAAGATTGGGTGTGTACGATCCGTCATTGAGCATTCAGGTGACACAAGAGCTCCCGAGCTTTGGGCTGCCTCTTCGTGCCGCAGCGATTCTCGATGCACGCAATCTTCTGGACGTTCAAGCGAGTTCGGACAATGGAGAGGTCCTAACGATAGTCGGTAACAATCGACGTTCTGTTAGAGGCGGTATCTCGGTCAGGTTTTGATGGCAACCTGAAGCGAGCAGTTAACCGAAACGTCTACAAAAGTCCATCTGCTCACTTCGACCCGACCTTCAAGAAAATACCGTCCAAATTCTCGGAAAATCCGAAATGTCGGATTGAACTTTGGTCGTCCTTTATGTGCTCTCGACAGAGCTCATGATTTCTTTGCAGCTTTTTGAGCGCGACAAACATCAAGCCTGATGGCTAAGCACATTGGCTGACGGGAACATACCTTGCCTAATCAGTAAGTTGGCCGTTTATTAGGCCCAGAGGAAACCAGCGAAGTGAAGGGATCGGTACTAACAAACAGGACGTGGCTGTTGCTAATCGGAGCGGTGCTCCTGATTAGCGCTGGTGTCCTTAACTTCGGGCAAAGGATCAGACACGAAACACCGGCGTCCGACGGTGTTGAGTGGATCGATACGAAGGACGGCGTAATAGCGAAATCTATCGAACGGAATTCTGCCGGCGATAGAGCGTGGCTACTTGCCGGCGATCGACTGTTGGGAATTAGTTTGGATGTAAACAGCAAGCAGGAAGAGATCGTTCGTGCGCGAGATGTCCAGATTTATCTGGATCAGGCGCGAGTGGGAGGTCAGCTTCACTACTTAATGGAGCGACCTTCTTATCCGGAAGAAACTCGTTTCTACTACGCCGACCTGGATGACCTCGGCGCTGTTCACAAGTGGACACCGCGAGTCATTTACATCAACTTGCTCGGGTTGGTGTACCTGTTCGTCGGTTTCTTTGTTCTGTTCAAACAGGGTGGCCGCGCTCCTTACGCATTGCATTTTGCAACGCTGTGTTTAGCTGCATTTGTTTTCCATTTCTACACGCCAACCGGAACCTATCGAGACCTGGATTTAGGCATCGCTTTTCTGAGGAATGCGGCCTTTCTCCTGTTTCCGCCGTTGTTCCTTCACTTCTGCTTGCTTTACCCGACGAAGCAGCAGCTGTTTGCCAGCCGGCGCTGGCGTGTTTTGGGGTTGTACATTCCGGGACTCTTATTGATCGTTCTTTCGGTCCCAATTTTCTTCCGCGATCAGATCGCCAAAGGTTTTGCGCCGTTACATCAAATGCCGGTAACCGAGGGTGTCCTCGGATTTTTCTATGGCATCAGCATGGTGCATTTCGTAATTGCACTGCTGGTTAGCGCGCTATTGCTGATTCGAACCTATCTGACTGCGAGAGCGACGATAGTCAGGCAACAAGTGAAGTGGGTCGTGTGGGGGACTGCTCTCGCTGTTGCACCATTCACTTTCCTTTACGCGCTGGTGTACCTCTTCGGTCTTCCCACTGATCGGTGGCTGACGGACATCGCAATCCTTCCGCTCGCGTTAATTCCATTTGCCTTCGGGTATTCAGTTCTCCGCTATCGGCTCATGGACGTGGAGCTGGTGGTGCGTCGTGTCTTCGTCTATGCGTTAACGACACTCGGAATTTCATTGCTGATCGGCGTCGTTGTTTATACGGGTGGCTTGTACGCCTTTGGAACCGATGCGGGATTTACTTTCGGCCAGATCACTTTGCGAGTTGTTATTGCAGTGCTCGCCATGGCGGTGATCGTGATGGTGGCGGCTCCTGTAAAGAACTTTCTACAGGAACATGTCGATCGATTGTTTTATGGTGAACGATACGACCTGCGAAACAGCTTGCTTGATTTTGGCCGCACGCTTTCGGCAACGACTGCTCTGGACCCGCTTCTCGATTCTTTAATCAAACGGCTTCAGGAAGTGATGAACGTGGGCCGCATAGCGATCTTCGTCGAAGACAAGCACACCGAGTCAGGTTATTCCGTCGTTCGTGCCGCAGATCTCGAGAATGAGGTGATTGTCCCGCCTGACTTCCGCGAAATGATACGCGTCAAATCTGCTGAGATGGGTATCGTTCGGGTTGACGATTTGGATCCTGCCGCCGAAATCTCCGGCGTGGTCAAACGAGCGCTTCACTATTTCGTTCCTTGCGTTGTGCGAGGTCGAATGGTCGCTGTTATTGGATTGGGACGTTCGGTTGACGGCGCTCTGCTCTCATCGGAAGACGTCGAAATTCTAAGGACCGTTTCCGGATATGTTGCCGTCGCGATCGAAAACAGTTTGCTTTACAAAGACCAGCAGGAACGCGCAAGTGAGTTGAAGCTTCTCAAGGAATTCAACGAATCGATCATCGAGTCAATTAACGTGGGCTTGCTTGCTGTGGACCTCGATGGACGCGTGACGCGCCTCAATTCGGCGCTGGAACACATACTGGATCTTCGACGCGACGCCGCTGTCGGCAAATACGTCGAGGACTTGTTTAGTGAAGACTTCGCGGAAACTCTGACTCAGGTCCTTGGCAAGGACGGTTGGCGACTCAAAGAGATTCGCAATATCTATAAGCTCCATACGGCGACGCGCGGTAATCGTTCGCTGGTGCTCAATATCGCTTTGGCGCCGTTGCAAGATGCTCAAGGTCAGACCGGTGCGCTGGTTGTTCTTGAAGACGTGACGACTCGCATCAGTCTCGAAGAACAACTGCAGCAACGCGAGAAACTGTCGTCGATCGGATTGCTCGCTGCGGGAGTCGCTCACGAAGTCAACACGCCCTTAACCGGCGTTTCGTCCTACACTCAGATGCTTCTGGGTATGTTAGGCGAGAATGATCCGAAACACGCCCTGCTACAAAAAGTCCGAACACAAGCCGAACGAGCAACCAACATTGTCAACAATCTTCTGAATTTCTCGCGCACGGGCAGTGCAACCGAATTCGCAGAACTCGATATTTCACGAGTGCTCGACGACACTCTGCAGCTCCTCGAGCCTCAACTGCGTCGTAGCCAAATCCAGATCGTCCGCTTGTATGACGAAGAAGCCCCGTTGGTTTTTGGAAATGCGGGTAAGCTTCAACAGGTGTTCACAAATCTGATTCTGAATGCTCGCGATGCGATTCTTGACGGCGGACGAATACAGATTTCAACGAGTCTTTCAGACGACGGATCATTGCTTGTAGAGATTTCTGACAGCGGCATCGGGATCGCTCCTGAGAACGTTGCAAAGATTTACGATCCGTTCTACACAACTAAGGGAGTTGGACAGGGCACTGGTTTGGGTCTTGCTGTTACGTACGGAATCGTTCAAGAGCATACCGGCCGGATCAGCGTCGAGAGCACGCCTGGTCAGGGGACGACGTTCCATATAACTCTCCCCAGCGTTCGCACACGAGCGCGCTTGCAAGCTGTTGGCGACTGACAGTGGATTTAAGATTTCAGATTTAAGATTGAAGATTTGCGCGTCATCCATCGGACCTATTTGACCTATAGGACCTATAAGGGCGGCCAATCTGAAATCTGAAATCTTAAATTTTTTCGGGTCTGGTTGTTGGCCAGGCCTTTTGTTTTAGATGAAGAAGTCGCCTAAACTAATCCGTTTTGAAGATCACGCGTCTTTGGAGTGCGACGGCCTGCCGTCACTTTAGTAAACCTTGCATTTGCCAGAATCCGCTGTAACAAAGCGACGGCAGGCCGTCGCACTCAAGTAGCTCTTAATAGATGAAGACCGAAAGACGAAACGCAAAAAAAGGCTCAGTTCTGGTTGTTGACGACGAAGAGATCATGCGGGAGGTGTTAGAAACACTTCTCACTTCGGAAGGTTATCGTGTCGATCTCGCAAAGACTGGCGAAGAAGGTCTGGAAGCATACGGACGCCGCGCTTTCGACGTAGTGCTGTTGGACGTTTCGATGCCGGGAATCGGCGGGCTGCGTGCTCTCGAAGAGTTTTTGAAAATGGATTCGGAAGCGGTGATCGCGATGATCACTGCCTACGCGACTTTTGATACCGCCATTGCCGCCTGGGAACGTGGCGCCTTCGGTTGCATTCGCAAACCATTCCAGAACGAACAAATCACCGCCACCATCGCCGCTGGAATTAAGCGACGTCGCAAAGAAGAAGAACGGCGCACGTTGCGACGCGCCATGAGCAAGGCCGTCGATCGCGGAGAGATCATCGGTCGCTCCGATCTCATGCAGGAAGTTTTTCGATTGGTCGAACAAGTCGCGCCTGCTCGATCAACCGTCTTGATTACGGGTGAAAGTGGAACTGGAAAAGAACTGATCGCTAAAGCTATTCACGAAGCGAGTACGCGCGCGGGTCGTCCCTTCGTCACAGTTAATAGCTCAAATATTCCTTCTGAACTACTCGAGTCAGAGTTGTTTGGCCATACTCGCGGCGCCTTCACTGGTGCGATTGCTGCCAAGAAAGGTTTGTTCGAAGTAGCCGATGGCGGGTCAATCTTCCTCGATGAAATTGGTGATATACCTCCGGAAACGCAGGTTCGCTTGCTCCGTGTGATTCAGGAGCGAGAGTTCACGCCGTTGGGCGACACTTCTCCGCGTCGCGTTGATGTGCGAATAATTGCTGCCACCAACATTGATTTGAAGGAAGCGGTGCGGCAAGGAAGCTTTCGAGAGGATCTTTACTACCGGCTCGCAGTAGTGCCCATTGAGCTGCCGCCGTTGCGAGATCGGCGTGAAGATATTCTGCCACTGTCACAGCACTTCATTCAGAAATACAATGATGAAAACGCTCGAGAGGTGTCCGATCAACTAGGTCCGGAAGTGCTCGCGTTGCTTGAAGCGTACTCGTGGCCGGGCAATGTTCGCGAATTAGAGAACACGGTCGAGCGTGCAGTTGTGATTGCTCCGGGAAATGAAATTACCAAGGAGTGTTTGCGTCCTGAGATTAGCGATCCCAAATCCGCTGGATCCACTTCGCATGATGGCGCAAGCTCTGGAGCAGTTGGCGAGATCGGCAGGGGTATCAATTTCTATGAGGAAGTACGCCGCTTCGAGATAGATTTAATCAGACGCGCGTTAGAACAAACAGGCGGGCATCAATCACGAGCGGCGCGTCTGCTCGGGATGAACGCGACTACACTGAACTCAAAAATCAAAACATACAACATCAACTTGAGACCATAGGCATAAAGTCCGAAGTCCAAAGCCCAAAGAGAAATGATTAGACGCGATCTCGATGGCTGTCCGATTACCGCGGCGCTCCAGATGCTCGGTGATAAATGGACAATGCTGGTTGTCCGTGAATTGGTCGCAGGTCCGAAACGAACGATGGAGTTGCTTACCGACTTATACCCGATAAGCAGTCGAACTTTGCTCGGCCGCGTTCGCGATATGGAGAAGGATGGATTGATCGATCGTTCGGTGTACGGAGGGAATTCGCGGCATATCCAATACGCGCTGACGGAAAAAGGTCGCCTGCTCTTACCGTTATTGGAGTCACTGAGACAACTTGGACTGGATTTGGAATGTAACGAGTGTGACGATCGATTGGAACGTTTAGGAGCTTATTGTTTGCCCTGCCCGAAGAATCGACATCGTGGCGATCTCGAACCACCACCAAGACCCTCACGTCACCAGGAAGACGATTCGATAGTGTTGTTGTGAAGAGTTAATAGGACCTATTCCTGATTTGGAACCATGTGTCCATCCGCCGTGATAATCGCTTTGTGATCGGGCGTGATGTGTTCACCGTCCATGGTGACTTCCTCGCCACTAGGCATCTCGACTGGCATGTGATCTAAAAAGCGTTCCGCATCAATCGCCGACATACAGCCAGTTCCTGCTGCAGTGACAGCTTGTCGATAAACTGAATCCTGCACGTCGCCAGCCGCAAATACTCCAGGCACGTTCGTCGCCGTTGAGTGACCAGATGTCTTGAGATATCCGACAGCATCCATGTCAAGTTGGCCCTTGAAAAGTTCCGTGTTTGGTTTGTGTCCAATCGCGACGAATACCCCGGAACATGGAAAGTTACGCTCCTCTTTGGTTACCAAATCCCGAAGACGTACGCCGGTCACGCCTTCTTCGTGAGTGCCGAGTATCTCTTCGACGGCGGTATTCCAAATGAAACTGATCCTTTCATTTCGAAACGCTTTTTCCTGCATGATCTTCGACGCGCGAAGTTTATCGCGACGATGTACGACGTAGACTTTGGCAGCGTACCGCGTCAGAAATGTCGCTTCCTCCATCGCCGTATCACCTCCGCCAACGACCACCAGAGTTTTATTCCTGAATGCCGGCAACGGGCCATCACACGTTGCGCAGGCAGACACTCCGTTGCCGCCAAGACCGTCAGGCACTTTCGCTTCGCCAGGAATACCTAACCATTTCGCGGACGCTCCCGAGGCGATTATCAGCGTTTGGGTAAAGATTGTCGGACCGTTTGTGTAAAGAACAAACGGACGCTCACTCAAATCGACTTCCGTAATCCAGGTTTCCAAAAACTCAGTTCCGAATCGTTCGGCCTGCTTTCGAAACTCCTCCATCAACTCAGGGCCCTGAATGCCTTTCGCGAAGCCCGGGTAGTTCTCCACATCCGTCGTAATCATCAACTGTCCCCCAGGCGTGGTTTGTTTTACATGGTCTGCAGGAGCATCGATTAAAAGCGGCTTTAGACTGGCTCGCGCTGCATAAATGGCCGCGGTCAGTCCTGCTGGACCTGATCCGATGATTACGACATCTTTCTTCAGAGTTTCGTCCATTGAAACGTTAGTTCTCCTTCGCGCGAGTTAGCGTATTTGGTCAGGAATGTTGGTGTTCCGAGCAAGAGAGTATAGCCTTTTCGGTTGAGCGTATAGTATAACTAGGCTTACTTACGGTAGTCGAACCGAGGCTTTGCGCACATTCGAAGAGTCGCGGTTCTTTGAGAGATGAGTACCCGAGGCAGCGGTTCCCAAACGATTGAAGCGATCGCCGTGATTGGCGCCGGAACAATGGGTCATGGTATTGCCCAGGTCGCCGCCGCATCCGGATTTCGCGTTGTACTCTACGATGTCGATCGCGATTCGCTCGCCCGAGGGATTCGCACTATTGAAAAAAATCTTGCCAAGGGAATTCAACTCGGCAAGTTAACCGAACTTGATTCCGAACGCACTCTGCAACAGATTCACGGAACTACAACTCTTGAACACTGCGCTGAAGTCGATCTGGTGATAGAAGCGGCACCTGAGAACTTAAATCTGAAGCAGGAAATACTTCGTAAGCTCGAGGTCGCACCTGACCAGCCATTCATCTTTGCGAGCAATACGTCGTCGTTATCAATCACTGAGATAGCACGGGCTTCCATGCGTCCTGATAAAGTGATCGGAATGCACTTTTTCAACCCGGTCCACATAATGAAACTGGTGGAAGTGGTCGTTGGAAAAGAGACAAGCAACGAGATTGTTGAGACAGTAAGCGAAGTCGGACGGTGCATGCGGAAGGAGCCAATCGTAGTCAAGGATGTGCCGGGCTTTGCTTCAAGCCGGTTGGGGGTTGCACTCGGACTTGAAGCGATGCGAATGCTCGAACAGGGAGTCGCGAGCGCGAAGGACATCGATACCGCGATGGAACTCGGCTACAACCATCCCATGGGTCCTTTGAAACTGACAGACCTTGTTGGACTTGATGTGCGCCTGAATATTGCTGAATATTTACATCGAGAACTTGGAAGTGAAACGTTTCGACCCCCGGAGGTTTTGCGCCGGTTGGTAAGTGAAGGCAAACTGGGGAAGAAGACTGGATGCGGATTCTATGACTGGAGTGATGAGCAGCAAGATGCGCGACGCGCACGGTCATCCTGAAGATTTTGCATTTGTGTGTTAGCTAACATGAGCACACCCTGGAACAATGAAGAACGACGGTTTGCGCTACGCATGGCGCTGCGACTGCCAATTGTGATTTCGGGTCGCACTGAAGATGGATCTGCGTGGAGTGAGCCAACCGAAACAGACGACATCTCGACCTCCGGCGCGCTATTCCACCTCAATCAAAAAGTGAACCGCGGGGATCGCCTTTACCTACGCGCGCACAGACCCGATGGCGCACCCATCGAAGTAACTGCAATCGTTGTTCGAACCGCACCTGCTATCTACGGAACCGCTCGCGTTGGCGTGCAAATCGCTGAGCCAACTGAAAGCTGGTTGCGACTTTTTGTTTCATGGGTCGCAGATGAACAACCGGCAAGCGGCGAACCCGAAGCACCCTCAGAATAACTATCCACAGATTACATAGCGCGGCTTAGCCGCAACCAAAAATAGGAACGCTCCATGACTGCCTTCTGGCATCATCTGTTTGAACCAACAAACGGACAGCCGGAGGCGAGTCATGAAGCGTTTTCTGGAGCAGCACAGCGGCCGCATAACTGGAACCCTTTCGGGATTTGATCGAATGCTGTTTCGCGGCAGCCTGCGCTCGATAGCTCATGTTAGTGGCTTGGAGATCTTTTTGTACAGCCACCACGTGCTGATGAAGAACTTTAGTAGTTATGTGCTGAAGCTGTCGGAGAGATTGGTCGCACACGCGAAAGAGCTGGCGCACAAAGCGGGTCGACAATACGTATATTTGCCGTCGTCGAAAGAATCGAAAGAAGAGTTGGCGCTGCAGATTGCCAAGGATGAAAGAATCAAGCAAGGGTTGATTGTGGTGTTTGCCTGTGTGGAACCTTGTCAATCGTTTGATCTGCGGAAGAACCGACAGACAAAGCATTTGGACCTGGTCTCGAAGGAACGAAAGTGCCTGCACCTTTACTTTTATTATCTGGATCGTGAGTTTGGCTTGATGCATGTGCGTTTGCAGAGCTGGTTGCCTTTCAGCATTCAGGTCTGTGTTAACGGTCGCGAGTGGTTGGCGCGGCAAATGGACCGGGCGGGGATTACCTATGAGAAACGAGACAACTGCTTTTCCTATATCGCCGACCCTCAGCGTGCCCAACAGTTGATGGATCGCTTGAGCAATCGCAACTTCAATTCTTTTCTGGATGCGTTGGCGCGCAAAGTGAACCCCTGGATCGACCCACACAACGGGCTGGATATCAGAAGTTATTACTGGAGTGGCCGGCAAATGGAATACGCTACTGATGTAATGTTTCGCAGCCACGCCTGTCTGGCTGAGCTTTATCCTTTGCTGCTGCGTCATGCCATGTTTCAGTTTGGTAGTAAAGCAGTAATGCGCTTTCTGCAACGGCGCACTAACAAGTTGTTCGCTGGCGAGGTCAGTAGTGACCTGCAACAGCGAGTGGAAGGAATGCGCGTGAAACATTGGGTTGAAGAGAACTCGATCAAAATGTACGACAAACAAGGCAGCGTGCTGAGGATTGAGACGACCATTAACAACCCCAGACGTTTCAAGGTATGGCGCAAAGGGTGGCGTAAAGGTAAGTCCCTTATGAAGTGGTTGCCAATGCGCAAGGGCATCGCTGATTTGCGGCGCCGGGCCGAGTTGAGTCTCAGGGCCAACGCGCGTTATTTGGATGGCCTGTCCGTGGTGGGGTTGAAAACTCCTTCCTATCGCCTGTTGGATCGCGTCAGCCAAAGAGTCAAAGCTAAGCGGCAGTATCGTGCCTTGCGACCGATTAGCCTGGAAGACGCCAGCTTGTTTCAAGCAATCATGCATGGCGAGTTTTCTTTGCAAGGCTTCCGTAATCGAGACCTGCGCGAGGCCTTGGGACAAAGCGTCACATCCGCACGCATCAGTCGGTTGTTGGCGCTGCTGCGCGCACACAAACTGATCTTTAAGGTCTACAAAACCAACTACTATCGAATTACGCGGAAGGGTCATCAAGTAATGGCCACCGCGTTAAAGTTTCGCCAACCTGATCTTGCTCTTTTAGCAGCTTAGTTTCTTGCTAAAAAAACAAGAACTTGTTGGTTTGCTACACAGATTACGCAGATTCATTTAAGAGTAATTATCTGCGAAATCTGCGAAATCTGCGTAATCTGTGAATGCGGTTATAGAGTTCTAAGAAACGCAATCAAAGCCCGCCGATCTGTTTCCGATAGACTGAGTCCAAACTCATGACCGTTGATCGCGCGCCTCGTTACGCCATATCCCTTAAAGCCGGTCGGC
>DASYPT010000045.1:0-9210 GCA_036006355.1 Pyrinomonadaceae bacterium
CACCAGCCGGCTCGCATTCGACGGTACAAACATCTGGGTGGCGAATTTCACTTCCGGTAGAGTGACGAAATTGCGACCTGACGGCACCGTGTTCGGACTTTTCCCGGCGTCTCAACCGTTTGGAATAACTTTCGACGGCGCTAATATCTGGGTTGCCAACTTCGGGAATGACACAGTCACGAAGATTCGTGTTTCCGATAACGTGGAGCTCGGAAGCTTTCCAGCGGGCGATGGACCAAAAGAAATTGCTTTCGATGGAAAGAACATCTGGGTAACGAATTTCAACGAAGGTACCGTCTCGAAAATCAAAGCGAGTGATGGATCGTTAGTCGGCGTCTACGGCGTCGGTCTAAGCCCACACGGAATTGCTTTCGATGGAGAGAACATCTGGGTCGCGAACTCAGGCGGCGGTAACGTTACGAAGTTACTTGCCAGCGATGGTTCGCTCCTCGACACGATTCCGGTGGGCCTTCAACCCGAATCCGTCGTGTTTGATGGGAAGAGTATCTGGGCGTCGAACAGGAACCAGAATACGATTTCGAGAATCGGTATTCACTAATCCACTTTGTCTGAATCTCAAAAGGCACAAAACCAGCAGAGGTTTTGTGCCTTTTGTGCCTCACTCGTACCGCAGCGCTACTAAAGGATCGACCTTCGTCGCACGCCGCGCCGGAATATAGGAGGCCAGCACTGAGACAATCAGCAAGAGAATTGAAATGACAATGAACGTAATCGGGTCGACTGCCGTGACGCCGTAAAGCAGGCCCGCGAGAAAACGAGTCAATCCGAGAGAGGCGACGATTCCCAGCACGATTCCTATAAAAGCCATTGCTACACCACGGCCGATAACGAGCTTTAAAATGTGCGAGCGCTTTGCACCAAGCGCCGAGCGAATTCCGATCTCGCGCGTTTGCTGTTCCACGAGATAAGACATCACTCCGTAAAGTCCCACTGCTGCTAATAAGAGCGCTGTCGTCGCAAAGATTGCAACTAGCACTAGGTTGAAGCGCGGGCGCTTTAGCGACGACCTGATGTGATTGTCCATTGATGTCGTCCGCGACAATTGGATTTCCGAATCGATCTTTGCCAGCCGGCTCTGAAGAGCTTCTCTAAAGGTACCGGCAGGGGTGTTGGTGCGAACCACGAAAAATGTGGCCCAGCGCGGTCGCTGTGAGTATGGATAATAAAGTTCGGGCTGAACGTTTTCGCTGAGTCCGTAACGTTCAATGTCACCGACCACTCCGACGATCTCCACCATACTGTTCTCGCGCACTAGCTTTAAGCGTTTACCAAGCGGGTCTTGATTAGGCCAAAATCTTTGGGCCATCATTTGGTTGATAATCGCAACCGGTGGCGAAGAGGAATTGTCGGAACTGGAAAAATCACGTCCGCGTAAAAGCGGAATGCCCATCGTGGCGAAGTAGTTCTGACTGACATTGAAATAAACAGCTTGCGGATAATCTCGGGCACCCGCCGCCGCACCTTCGGGAAGAACATCCGTCGGTTCGAATCCGCCGAACTGCGGGCCGGCGCTCACATAGCTCACCGACTGCACTCCCGGTATCGTCTTAACATCTTCGCCGATTTGTTCGTACAGTGAAATTACCTGCTGCGATTTTTTGTATTTATCCACCGGCGGAAATAATGAGGCCGTGACGAGGTTTTCAGTTTTGAATCCCGGGTCATGTTTCAGCAGACGAATGAGTGTTTGGCCCAGAAGCCCGGCGCCAATAAGTAAGGTGACTGCCAATGCGACTTGCGAAACTACAAGCACACTCCGCAATCGCAGAGCACTACCTCCAGGCAAAATACCTGGCGCATCTTTTAATTCGGAAACGAGATTTACTGCCGACGACCGCAAACCCGGAATCAACGCGGAGAGAATTCCCGTGACGACTGACAGGACAAAAGTGAAGCCCAGAACAGTCCCATCAATCTTAATCTGTTCCGGGTGGGATACGGCTGTTGGACTGACTGCAATGAACAGATCTTTCAACCAAACTGCAAGCAGTAAGCCCGCAGCACCTCCAGCCAGGGTTAGCAGTACACTTTCGATCAATAACTGGCGTACTACTTGAAAGCGTCCTGCTCCGAGCGCAACACGAATAGCGAACTCCTTCCGCCGAGCCATCACTCGCGCAAGAAATAGATTGGAAACGTTTATGCAGGCAATCAGAAGGACCATCGCTACCGCACCCATGAACAGAAGAACCGAGGTACGCAAGTCTCCAACTTCCTCGCGTTGCAAGCTATTTATTTTGATGGTCCAGCCGCCGTTCTCAGCCGGATAGGCCTCGGCCAGTCTAGCTGCAATCGCCGTCATTTCAGACTGCACTGCTTCGAATGAAACATTGTCTTTCATTCGCGCATAAACGCGCCGGTTCTTTGCGTGGCGTCCAAGTGTCTGATCGGGATCTACAGACAGCGGCGCCCAGACGTCGAACGAACCCAGGTCAAGCGCTTCAAAATTCGGCGGCAGAATTCCAATGACCGTGAACGGCTCTTTGTCGCAAAAGAGCGTTTGACCAATGACGTTTTCAGAACCGCCGAAATGCGTTTGCCAGGAACTGTTCGTGAGCACGATGACATGGTCGTGCCCAACCTGATTCTCTTCCGGCAAAGGGAGACGACCGCGCAACGGTTTGATACCCAGGACCTGAAAGAGATCTGGAGAACTGATGGCGCTGGAAAGAGGGAGAGGTCCACTACTTGTACTGACACGAAAATGCCAATCACGCCATGCTCCGAATTGTTCTATTGTCTGACTCTGTTTCTGCCAGTCTTCGATATTGCGTGGTGATGCCGTGGGAAGGTTTTTTCTTTTTTCCGGGTTTATTTCACTCAACACCACCAATCGATCGGGCGCTGGAAATGGAAGCGGCCGCAGCAAAAGCGCGTTCACAAAACTGAAGATCGCTGTGTTTGCACCGAGACCGAGCGCCAGAGTAAGGACGGCGATTATTGAGAAGGTAGGACGGTTCAGCAAATTTCGGATGGCCATTCTGATGTCTTTTGACAGCGCGTCCATAAACGGACACCCACGGCAAGTGCTATACCAACTGCAAAACATTTATCTTTATTGAAGAGTATTAGATGTGACTAGGGAATTTTTCTGGTCTAAACGCAAGAATCCGCACAGATGAGGAAATCAAGCCAGTCTGCCAGACAGCTTTAACAAGCTGTGTCCTCATTGACAGACTCAAAACGCGGGGCATATAGTCCCAGCCGTTTTTCGACGGGCTGAACTCACGAGCTCCTGCTACCAACCAGAATTCACTCATTCAAGCGAATGGAGGTGCATACATGATTCCAGTCAGAAAATGGCGGACTGGCGTTGTCTGCCTTATCACACTCTTCGCCTGCCTCGCAGTTAAAGGTCAGGATCGAACAATCGTTATCAGCGGTACCGTGGTTACTCCGGAAAAGGTCCTCAGCAAAGGATGGGTTGTCGTCAGGCAAAAGAAAATCAGCGCAGTGTTAGACAAGATTCCCAAAGAAGAGAATGCCATCTGGATCGACACCAACGACATCATCTTTCCCGGGTTTATCGATCTACACAACCATCCTATGTACGCCATGTTTGACCCCTGGGACGCAAAGCAACTATTCAACAATCGCTACGAATGGCGTTCTTTTGAGAGGTACAAGCAGGAAATTTCTACGCCTGCTCGTAACATGCAGGACGATCTGCAGGGTTTTTGTGATATTGCCGAGTTTGCTGAAGTGCAGGCAGCAACAGGTGGGACCACTACGTTCTCCGGAATGTTTGCTCCCAGATCATTCGGTACGACTTTACCTGCTTGTTTATCTCGCATTGCTGTGAGGAAGCTGGAGATTGACTCCGGCTTTTATACAGAGCCCGGACGTGAAAGAGTCCAAAATCTTCTTGGTGTAACTCCTCGAGACTTAAGTGATACCAGCGCCGATGAAACGCTGCGAAAGGTTGCCGCAAAGGAATTGGATCTGGTGCTGATTCACGTCGCCGAAGGTAGTAAGAAGGACCTTGAATCAACGCTGGAATTCAGTTTGCTGAAGTGTCGCGCGTTTCTCACTCCCACTACGGCCGTCATCCACGGCTCCGCATTCGATAAGAGTGATTTTCGAAATATGATGTTTGCGTCGACGGCCCTGGTCTGGTCTCCTCGGAGTAACATCGTGCTCTACGGAAGCACAACCGACGTGGTTGCTGCTTTCAGAGAAGGTGTTTCGATCGCCCTGGCGCCGGATTGGGCACCGTCAGGAAGCAAAAACATGCTGGCTGAAATCCAGTATGCAGCCCAATTGAACAAGACCAATCTCGGCGGATTCTTTTCGAATCAGCAGTTGTTCGAAATGGCCACCTCCATTCCAGCCAGAATCGCACGCATCGATGATAAGGTGGGAACCATTCAGCAAGGCCTATTCGCCGACCTGTTTTTACTGCGCGGAGACGCAACCCGGCCATTCGATAGCCTGGTGCAAGCAAAGCCTGCGGATGTCGAGCTGGTCTTAGTAAACGGTAAACCTATCTATGGCGATGCGAAACTGATGAATAAATTCAACGTAACGACAGAGCCGATTCCGTTTTGCGGAGAGACGAAGAATCTCAATCTGGATGTGCTGCCTAATGGAAAACTATCGGCTGTGCAGCAACGCCTCGCGCAGAAAATGAAAGTCTATAGTTTGAAACTGGCAAACGTAGATCCGTGTGCACAGTGATCAATACGCCATGCTTCTGTGGCACAGAAACTTAAATCCGAAACCTACCCAACTGTAAAATCATGCCTGGTTCGAGTCCTACCTGGGGAGCACGGGCGGCGAAGGCCGCTGGAAGTAAATTCCAGTGGTCTTTTTTCTTTGCCAAGTCGTATTTCGAAAATTGCAATTACACTCGAAAGAACGCTTCATGTTCTTCTGGGCCTTTTGCTTTGCTTTCTCTGACCGCGTGTAATAGAGTACACCGTGTTCTTCCGACTATATATGGAAGCTCACATGATAGCGTTATCACTTACCCGCGACTGCCGGCTGGTAACTGGCAAGTACTCCTAACTAACAATACAGTGAATGCGGTTCGGCTGGTTGGGCGTGTACATGGCGCTCATGTTTCTTTGAGGCGGAGTAGACAGCAAGTCCTAGGAAAGCCGATTTTATCCAAATCAAGATACATAGTGATATGCTTTCTCTTAACCCTCAATACTTACTCTTACTCTTCGCGCTCATCTTGTTTTGCGTCGTCAATGCGGCTTCCCAAGTCATTACTATCGAGGGTCACGTCAGAACACCTCAAGGTGAACCTATCAGCGATGTTCGGATAGACAGACTTGCTAAAACTGACGACACCGGCCACTTTAAAATTGCTGTGGACTTCCTGCGCTATTGGAAAACTCTTTGGATCGACAAGAAGGGATTCGTTCCTCAAATTGTTTCCATCAGCCCGACGCCGTCAAATCTCGATGTCACTCTCGAACCGGAGAAAGACAGCAGCGTGTCGGATGTTCCTCGTTGCAGTGCCACCAAGGTCAACGGCAGTAGGTTCGTCGGAAAATTTCTTCGGCTCACAGTCCCGAAAGAATTGAACTTCAAAACCGGCGTCGACACAGACTACATTTACTATCACATTGGTTACTCCAAAAACGGTAAAACGAGTTGGCTACGCGGCGGTTTGGGCAATATGTATGGCGATGCATACCCTCCAGGTGAAATGCTCTTGGCTCTGCAACATTATTCCTACCGCCGCACGGCGGTTGGGATTGACTGGCGCGGTGTAACGAAGGACGGAAAATACTGGCGTTACTTGGGCGCGCCCTCCTTCTTCGACATTTATGACTACGAAACCGACTCCAAAGAAGCTGCCGACCTTTTCGACAAAATACTTGACGGCGTCTGTTTCCAATCAAACACTCGCCTTTGATGACTGACGCACATAACAAATCGTTGGACCGGAGTCGCCGGCCTGCGAGCTACTCATCAAACGTGTTCGGAACTACAATGGTCTTACCTGTTGGAAGAACTGAGCATTTCAGTGGGAATGTCAAAAACCAAGTTGCGAAGAGTGTCCACCGTGGGCTGCCTCAGGACTCTCTTTGAAGCTCTTGTGACTGGTGTACCAAACTACTGCGCCTGCAAAGTTTGAAAGGAACTGAGCATTTCCGTCATTGACGTCAAGAAAAAGTTGCGAAGATTGTCCAGTGTGGGGAGAATTATTCCTTAGTAGTCGAACAAGAGGCCACCCGCGAGATGGCCTCAAGTTCTTGCGCTACCGTGCGGGCTCCCGATGAGATCACCTCCGCCCTCGCCGGGCCTTTTTTTGACAGCCACTCGCGCCCGATCTTAGACTCCCCGGAGATCCCCTCGTTACGCTTCCTGGAGTGAGCAGTTCTAAAATGTTTTCACTGACCTCTAAAAAACTTCGCGTCGGTATTTGGGCGTGCCTGGCCCTTCTCGCGGTCGGCTTGTTTTTCAGTGTCCTAGCCGTACACGATGAAGGTCCCCCAATCGGAGGCGGACCCAACGGACAGCCCAATGGTCAACCCTTGGTTGCTATGGGCAAGACCGCTTGTGTCGGGGGGATGGCCGGAACGTTCCCTTGCCACAACGTCGACCTGGCGTCTTTCCTTCCCGTGAGTGACATAGGCGGAGGGTCAGTCAACGACGTGTGGGGATGGACGGATCCTCTCACGGGCAAGGAATATGCCATCGTCGGGCGCTCCAACGGCACATCCTTCGTCGATATCAGTAACCCGGAACAACCTACTTATTTAGGGAATCTACCGCCGCACAGCGTCGACTCCGTGTGGCGTAGTATTAAGGTGTATGCCGACCACGCTTTCATCGTGAGCGAAGCCGACAATCACGGGATGCAAGTGTTTGACCTGACGCTGCTGCGGAACGTGGCAGCACCGCCGGTCGCCTTCGCGGAAAACGCTCATTACGCCGGCTTCCGGCGGGCCCACACGCTAGCCGTAAATGAAGCGACGGGGTTTGCCTACGCCGCGGGCAGCAAGGACACTTGCGCGGGCGGGCTGCACGTGGTGGACATACGGAACCCGGGGGCTCCGGTCTTCGCTGGTTGCGTCGGCCAGGACGGCTATACTCATGAAACGCAATGCGTCATTTATCGCGGGCCTGACTTGGAATACCAGGGACATGAGGTCTGCTTTAATTCCAACGAGGACACGTTGACTATCGTAGACGTAACAAACAAGAGTGAGCCAAAGCAGCTATCGCGCACGACGTACGCAGGCGTCGGCTACACGCACCAGGGGTGGCTGACTGAAGACCACAAACACTTCTTACTCGACGACGAGCTTGACGAAAAAAATACGGGAGTAAAGTCCACCACTTACATTTGGAATGTCGCCGACCTGGATGCCCCATCTATGATGGGCGTCTACAGCGGCCAGAGCTCGGCCATCGACCACAACCTCTACATACGCGGCAGCCGTGCCTACCAGGCAAATTACCGAAGCGGCCTGCGTATTCTGGACATTACTAATGTCGGGGCGGCCGGCTTGAGTGAGTTGGCGTTTTTCGACGTGTACCCCGTAGATGATGCGCCTCAGTTCAGCGGCGCGTGGAGCAACTTCCCGTTCTTCCCGAGCGGGATAGTTATCGTGGGCGGAATAGAACAGGGACTGTTCGTATTAAGGCCTGCGATTGGCGGCCATACGCTGCCCCCGCCCCAGCTGATGTTGGATGGATGGGAACCAGGCACCCAGCAAGCAGCCGCATTAGATGCGACGCTATTTTTCAGAGACCCGTTTCCTGTCGTCAACACCTACAACCTGCTCAATCAGGGGCCTGACAAAAACACGAGGGTAGTTCTCCTTGTAACTAATCTACAATTAGTACAAGGCGAAACCGCGTCCTCCGTCATAGTTAATCTGACCGGGAGTAATAACGAAGCTTACAATCTTCCGGCGGAAGACGTCAGGCCCGTAATCAGCTCCAACTTTGCGCAGGTAGTCTTTCGTTTGCCTGACGCCCTCGCCTCCGGCGCGTGTACCATCAAAGTAAAAGCGCGCGGCCAGGAGAGCAATCTCGGCACCATCAGGATCAAGAGTTAAGGTCTCGCGCACCGCTTCCTGCCTGTTAGCGTGCTTTTGTTGTGGTTGTCGTCTCCATCCCGTCAGCAGCTTTCGCAGCTGCAACAGGGCCGGCGGAGACCATGACTTATATTCTGCGGCCGCGCTTAACAACTCATTCTTCCGGACGCGGAGTTAGCCTGCCTTTGCTCGTTAACTTGAATGGTTTCGGCGTTGTCTCCCGCGCCGGTTAATTCGGGCGTTAGCCTATTCCGAGAAAGGTTCGCCAACGGCGTGACGATCATCAAGCCCTTACCTCGTTGGTGGCGCGCAGGCGAAAGGTATAACCGCAATATCTTCACGCTCGCGCCTAACAACGGGATGCACGGAAGTACTGCCCCCACACCAATGATTCTGATCTTCATGCTATCCTTCGTGTTGCTAATAAAATGCCGATGACTAAGCTCACAAGAAGAAGCGTTATCGTCTTCCTGGCTATCGTTCTGTTGGCTCTAAGCCTTCCCTTCACCAGTCTTGGACAGTCAAGGTTCGTCATGAGACGAGGCAAACAGTTTATCTCGCCCGATGGTAAGCCGCTGCTTTTGAGAGGTATCAATCTGGGAAACTGGCTGCTGCCCGAAGGTTACATGTTCAAGTTCAAAACGGCCAATTCTCCGCGGATGATTCAGTCTGTCGTGAATGAACTGATCGGTGAAGACGAAGCGCGACGATTCTGGAAAGCTTTTCGAGAAAACTACATCACGAGGGAAGACATCAGGTTCATAAAACAATCAGGTTTCAACTCTGTTCGCATACCCTTTAGTTATCGGCTTTTTGTCTCAGAGAGTGATCAGCAAAAGCTGGAAGGTCCGGGTTACAAGCTGTTGGACCAAGTTGTCAACTGGTGCAAGCAGGAAGGTCTCACTGTAGTTCTGGACATGCATGGCGCGCCAGGCGGGCAGACCGGAGATAATATAGATGACAGTTGGGGATATCCGTTTCTCTTTGAAAGCGCCGAGAGTCAGCAGTTAACGGTCGATATCTGGCGTAAGATCGCCGCGGTTTACAGCAACGAGCCAACGGTCATAGGTTACGACCTACTCAACGAGCCGATCGCTCACTACTTCGACACCGCCTCCCTTAACCCAAAGCTCGAGCCGCTCTATCGCAAAATCGTCGCCGGCATACGCGAGGTCGACAAAAATCA
>DASYPT010000046.1:0-10467 GCA_036006355.1 Pyrinomonadaceae bacterium
ACGTTGTCTTTGCCACCCGATGCCAGCCAGCGACTGTCGGGACTGAAAGCAACAGCGTTGATGGATCTCGTGTGTCCGGTTTGAAGAATCAACTCCGGTCTGTTACGGGAATTGCCGGATGTCGTAGAAGTTGGTAATGGCGTAGATGCTGACGGCACATCGATTCCTCGCTTCTCCTGCTCTTTATTTTGGGGCATCGCCAGAACCGGCGCGCATGTGACGGAGACCAGGAGAATCAGAGTTACTAACTGCCGGAACTGCAGATGCTCCGAACAAGAGTTGTGAGTACGAAGAAAGAGAAAATGCGGTGCAGGAAGAAGATGGACCATAACGATCTCCTGAATGCTGAAAGGTGACCTGCGGCAGGATAAATGCAGGTGGGCTCAATTACGCTTAGTTAGGCAGGACGCGCCGTTGCGGATCGAGCCTGTTGGAAGATGAGGCGAAACTACTGTAAGGGCAGTGTTAAGTCAACGGAGGAGGGTGGCAGATTATGAAAGCAAAAACACGTAAAAGTCTTTTTCACCCACCGCTGATAGCTCGCTGGGATTTATTAAGAGTTTTATCTTGCTCGATTCCTCCAGGAATATTCCAGCCGACAAATCCAAGATCAAGAGTGTATCTATATTAACTTGAAAGAAAATGGCGAGGCCGACATCACTCTCTTTACCGACTTACAATTGTTCGCGAAAGGGCAATGGTCAGCGGCGGCCGATCCGTCTAAAGGAATTCCTTTAAAGATTACGGGTGGAATTGTTGATGGTTCCGCAACATGCAGCGGAACTCCATTTCTGAGCGCAGACGGTAAGTCACCGTCGAAGCTCAACATTCAAGCCACTGATCTTGAGGAAAACCTCATCAAGATGCCACCTGTCGCCAGGCCGCGGAGATCTTCGTCGCAGGTCGTTGGCATAATTCTGCCCGCACTTTAGGCACCATTCTCGGACAGTTTCGTAAGTTAGGATAACGCCGCGCATCGCTAACATTTCCTCGACGGCGCGGAAGCTAAGGGCAAAGCGAAAGTATAACCAAACGCAATGACTGATGATTTTGGCAGGGAAGGGATGGCGATGGTAAAGAGAAACGGAGGTGCGCATGAACGCGGTATGAAGCGTTACTAGCTTAATCGCATCTTTGCCGGTTAACCTGACATACGGTCTCAAGTGATGCGTATCGTTTACGTCGATCTAAACCGCTGCGAAAACCTGAAAGCGCGACATGAGTCAGGCTTTATCCGTTAATTCAATCATTTCTAATTACCGCATCGTCTCCAAACTGGGAGCAGGCGGAATGGGTGAAGTTTATCTAGCCGAAGACTCACGACTGCATCGTCAGGTTGCCTTGAAGGTCTTACCTCGAATCATTGCCTCAGATACGGATCACTTTGCTCGTTTCGAAAGAGAAGCTTACGCTGCTTCGGCCTTAAATCATCCAAACATACTCACCATTCATGAATTTGGAACCGCCGGCGAAACGCACTTTATCGCGTCGGAATTTGTCCAGGGCGAAACACTTCGTGAGCGACTAGGTCGAGCCCATCTCACTACAAATGAGATTCTCGACATCACCATTCAGATAGCATCAGCGCTTCAGGCCGCACATGGCGCGGGAATAATCCATCGCGATATCAAGCCCGATAACGTAATGATCCGCGACGATGGTTATGTCAAAGTCCTGGACTTTGGTTTGGCCAAACTGTCAGGACCCAGACAATTCGGATCGGGGTCGTCCGATTCAGATCCTGAAGCACAAACGAAAATTCAAGTTCAAACTCAGGCCGGAATCATAATAGGCACCGTTGCCTACATGTCGCCTGAACAAGCGCGAGGAAACACAGTTGATTCGAGAACCGACATCTTCAGTCTCGGTGTAGTTTTGTACGAACTGCTGACCCGAAAGCAACCATTCACTGGCGAGACAATCAATCATACAATAGTCAACATCATCGAAAAGGAGCCGCCGCCTCTTTCCTCAACAGCTGCTTTTCCAGTTGAGTTCGAAAAGATCATCGCAAAGTGCGTGGCTAAGAAAGCTGACCAACGGTACCAGACTGCAAAGGATCTCATCGTTGAACTGAAAAAGCTGCAAACACAATTGTTGTTTCAATCAGAAGTCAAAAAGAGATCTTCCTTCGAGGCAGAGTCGGAAACAGCAACACAAATAATCGAGACTTCTCCAGGCTTTAGCAGTGGAATCCGACGCTCGATACCAGTCTTACCAAACGCTTCGGCTGAAACACCGGGTGCTATCCAAACGGATAAGCTAGCGCGCTTAACCGCTCAACCGCTGACAAGACGAATCCCGCTCGTGATAGCTTCGCTGAGTTTGGTTGTTCTTATTGGTGGCTTCTTTGCGTTTCGTTATTTCACTACGAGTAAGCAGATTGAATCAATTGCAGTTATGCCGTTTATAAACGATAGCGGAAACGCTGACGTTGAATATCTCTCGGACGGTATGACGGAAACTCTTATCAGCACGCTTTCTCAACTGCCTCACCTTAACGTCAAAGCCAGGAGCACGGTCTTCTATTACAAAGGTAAAGAGATTACTCCAAAGAAAATTGGTGAAGAACTGGGTGTACAGGCAGTACTGCTGGGAAGAGTCGCTCAACGAGGAAATGAACTAAAACTTAACCTGGAACTGGTGAACACATCCACCCAGGACGTGATTTGGACCGAACAGTATGATCGACAACAGTCGGAACTCATCAGCCTGCAAGGAGAAATTGCTCGCGATGTCTCCGACAAGTTGAGAACCAAACTGTCAGGTGAGGAAGTCGCGAAATTAACCGTAGTTCACACTGCAGATCCGAAAGCATACGAACTCTATCTGAAAGGAAAGTACTATTCGAATCAATTTACCAAGGCGGGTCTTCAGATCGGTGTTGAGAGTTTCAATCAGGCAGTCGCCACCGATCCAAATTACAGCCGGGCCTATAGCGGCTTAGCCTACACCTACATCCTGTTGGACGATTGGTTTATGCCGCCTCACGAGTCAGTCGCAAAAGCCCGCGAGAACGCGACGAAAGCGCTTGCGATCGACGAAACGGACGTGGACGCACACCTGGTCATGGCCCTGGTTGCGCATTGGTATGACTGGGATTGGAAAAAGGCGGAAGACGAATTCAAGCGAGCCATAGTATTGAATCCCAAAAACTCCGAGTCTTATGTGTATTACGCGTATTTCCTTTCGTCGCAGCAGCGGCATGACGAGGCGTTGAATATAGCTCGTCAAGGGTTACAAATTGATCCGTTGTCTTCATTGGCCAACTTTGGCGCTGCCTCTACTTTGCTTTTCGGTCGGCGCTGGGACGATGCGATTGGTCAGCTGCAAAGCGCGATTAAGCTGGATCCAAATTACTGGTTTCACCGCGTGTACCTCGGACGAGCTTACGAACACAAGGGTATGTTGTCGGAGGCAACTGTCGAATTCCAACGCGGTGTCGATACAGATCGGGAGCAGTCGGAAAACTGGTCGGGACTTGCGCACGCCTTTGCAGTTTCAGGAAAAAGAGCTGAGGCAGAGAAGATACTTAACGACTTGATTTCCAAATCATCAGCGGGAAGTTATGTTTCGCCTTACAACATCGCCGTGATCTATGCGGGACTTGCCGATAACGAGAAAGCTCTCTCATGGCTCGAACGCGCGTATACAGAGCGTTCCTATTACTTGCCCGTTTATCTGACAACAGATGAACGCCTTGATCATCTCCGGTCCGAGCCACGTTTTAAAGATCTAATTCGCAAGATTGGTTTGCCCGAATGAATTCGTGCACGGCTTTGGACAAAAAGTATGGATACTGTCGCATTACAGTATCGTTTCCAAAATTAGCGCGAGCGGAATGTACGAAGGTTGCACGCGCAAAATAACGAAGGGGTCGGTTTTCATATTGATTGCTGTCGCCCGCCTTCGCGGGCTTAAAATCAATAATTGACTTTTCCCGAGTGCTCACGCCCCAGTCCCGAACTATCGGGATTTCGCCTGATCGCAGGCTGGGTCGACGATCAAATCGAGTCAAAAGAATCCGTCACCGAGAACATGAAACGTTGCCCGCAATGTAATCGCTTCGAATCTGATAACTCACTCGCCTTCTGTCGCGTGTGGCCGAATATTTTGTTTCAGCCGATGATCGCACTGTTGTTCTCCCGAACGCCACCGCGAATCATCTTGTCCAGCGTTACATCGAGTATTCTCAAATACTTTATTCATCCTTCAGTCAACCTAACTCAAGAAGAGATCGAGGAGTGTAGCTCATGAAGAACAGACTTTCCTTATCCCTGGTTGTAATCACCTTATTATGCCTGGCCGGATGGACAGGATATGCGCGAGGGCAAAGAAGTAGCTCAGCCAGGCAAGCTTGGGAGTATAAAGTTATCAATTGCGATATGGAGGAACTCGATCGCTCGGGTGCGGTCGGCTGGGAGCTGGTGGTAAGCACTACCAACCAGGGTTGCGGTTTGTGGCTAAAGCGTCCCAAATAACGAGTCTATTTACAGAAGTCCCGCGCGAATGCGCGAAAAGCCTCTAACATAAAGTAGGCTGAAGGAATCGTTGGTTTCCAGGTGGATACTTGTGACCATTTTTGTGCCTACCACCGAGACCTGTAGAAGTGCCACTGAATTATCGCGGCAAGGAGGGTGACGATGAAGTACGTGATCAGCTGGTTCGAACGTCCGCAGGGTTCGCCCATGGAGTACGAGAATGCCCAGAAGCGAATTCTCGAGGTGTTCGGTCAATGGAAGGCGCCTGCCAATTTCAAGATTGAATTCTTCGTAATACGAGTTGGCGAGTGGGGTGGGCATATGCTGATGGAATGTGACGATCCGGTGACCATTCACAAATTCTGTTCGATGCTTCCCGCTTTCGTATTCGAGGTGCATCCCGTCATTACGGTCGAAGAAGCGGTCCGCGGCGAACTGGAGGTAATTGCGTGGCGAGATGGACTGAAACAGGAGTGACGGTGGCCCAACACCTTCAGCTAGAAGGGAGCAGCGCTTGGTCACCTCCGGTTCGTTCGACGGGACCATCGTTATTCAATAACGAAGTACGTCTGCAAGGAGGCCAGGGAGCGGCGGTGGAGTGCTGCCGCTGTTTTGGTTGAGTTGAGAAGCAACGAGCTGTAGGTTGGCCCGTCTTGTCCCGGTTCCAGCCCGGTGAACCTTCGAGGTTTCATTACTTACCTAACCCTTATACTAGGTTTACCATAAACTGAGTCTCAGCCAATTTGTCAGGCAGTATTGGACGGCTCATTGAGGGGCGAGACGGCTCGCCTTTTCCTTTCCCGTTCCGAGTAACTCAACTTCACTCATCCATATCAAGGGGCACCAGTAAGCGAGTTGTCGGAGTTTGTGAGTTTCCCAACGGATCGACTGGAGAACTGCAAACGGTGAAAGCCCGACTCGTACGAATAGCTGCGATATGACCCAATAAGGATCAGCGAACAGGAAACGATCTCATTGCGAACTAGGACTCCAGCAGCGCCCGTAACTTGTGAGCGTATCTGCGGCTCGACGTTACCACCGTTCTTCCTGCCAGTACGATGTCGTAAACCCCATCGAACATCGGACGAATCTCGCTTATGCTGGCACCGTTCACGATGGCCGATTTGCGCACGCGGATGAAGTGGTGTGGCGCCAGCTTCTCTTCGAGGTGTGCCAGGGTTTCCCGCAACAGGTGACTGTCTTTGGCGGTGTGGATGCAGGCATAGTTTCCCGTGGCTTCGATCCACAAAACGTTGGAAACGGGAACAAAGAAAATTCGCTTCTTGTCCTTCACCACAAAGCGTTCCAAAGGGCGGAGACTCCGGAGGGATTGGAGCAGTGGTTCGAGATCTCGATTTGCTTTCCCGCGCTGTTCGAGAACCTGGCGTGCGTGCGCCAAGGCCCTGGCAAATCGCTCCTTATCATACGGTTTCAGGAGATAGTCAACAGCATGCACTTCGAATGCACGAATGGCGTGCGCATCGTGAGCCGTGACGAAGACATAAACGGGAGCGGGGCGCGTTGATGGCTCCACATTTTCGATGACTCCAAAACCATCCAGATCAGGCATCTGCACATCGAGAAAAACGATGTCGGGATGAAACTCATTGATCTGCTCCACCGCACTTATTCCGTTCGCCGCCTCGCCTACAACTTCAATGCCGTCGTGTTCGGCCAGATAGCGACGAATACCGCGGCGGGCGATCGGCTCGTCATCGACGATGAGGACTCGTGTCTTCATGCGAACTCCTCAGTGGAATGGTGATGATGGCCTCACAGCCTCGACCGTTGCCCCGCGTAAGTTCCAGCGATGAGTCGTCCCCGTAGAGCTGTTTCAAGCGTGATTGGACGTTGGTGAGTCCGACGCCGAATCGCAGGCGCGATCCCGGCCCCGGGCCATCATCGCGGACGCAGAGCCAAACTCTGCCGTTGTGGCGTTTGGCAGCGATCTCTAACCGGCCTGCGGTGGAATCGACGCTGATGCCGTGCTTGATGGCATTCTCGACCAATGGCTGAAGCGCCAGGCTCGGTACATAGACTGCGAGAAGGTCGGGTGGCACGTCCATATGAACTTTCAAGCGATCATGAAAGCGTGTCTGTTCGATCTCCAAGTACTTGCCGACGAACTCGAGCTCGCTCTGCAAGGTGATCTCGTTCTCCCGCCGTTCGAGGGCAGTGCGCAGCAAGTCGCCAAGACAGACCAGCAGATGGCTCCCAGCATCGACGTTCTCCTGCATCAGGAGTCCAATGGTGTGAAGACTGTTGAACAAAAAGTGCGGATGTAACTGGCTCTTAAGGTTCTCAAGTTCGGCATGGGAGAGCTGCGTCTCCAGTTGCGCCGCTCTGGTCTGCCGCTCCATAGCGGTCTGGTAAAAGTGGATCGACTGATACAGTCCCACAACTAACCAGTACGTAAGCACGCCAGTAAAGGTCATAGACAGGACACTGACTGAGAACGTCGGGAGAAGGCGCAGCGCATCAGGATCAGTTATGCGAAAAACTGACTGCAGAAGTACACCGGTGAGAAAGTATTCGGTGATCGCTCCCAGGGGAGCCATCAGGAAGGACGTGATTGTATGGATCGCTATATGAGGTACAAACCTCGGCCCCGTCAACGGGAACCGTTTGGCCAGACCAATCACAAGTGGTGTGTACGCCGCCCATACGTACCAGTAGACAAATTCGGGCGCACCCGCGATCACCCAGCTGACGTGCGTACCCTGTACCTTCACGACCATGATCCTGCGCACGGCAAACAACAACCCTACAATCGTCCACGCACACAGGATCAAAATCCATCTTTTCCGTCCCATATCTGGGGTGGCCTGCGGCAAATTTGTGTATCGACCCTTTCAGCACGGATTATAGCTGAACATTCGAAGCAGACATCACTGAGGAGAGACCGCTTGTCTCACTGCGGACGCCGCATGTCACTTTTCCTGTTAATGCCGGTTCTTCGCGGCGTATTTTCCATACCCTCTAACCCAGTATCCGCAGGAGTTTTCTATGAGCAAAACAGCAATTACCTCGCCTGAACTCGCGCCGCCGGTCGGCCCATTTTCCCAGGCAGTCAAAATCGATGGTTTCCTCTTCTTCAGTGGACAGGTCGCCCAAGACCCGGCCACTGGCAAGGTGGTCGAGGGGGGCATCGTGCCCGAGACGGAGCGCGTCTTCCAAAACCTATCGGCGGTTCTGAAGGCGGCCAGCAAGAGTTTTGATGATGTCGTGCGCGCCGGTGTGTTTCTCACGAACATGACTGACTTCGCCGCGATGAATGGCATCTACGCAAAATATTTCAATCAGCCCTTTCCCGCCCGCACGACGATCGCGGCTGCCGCGCTACCACTTGGGGCCTGTGTCGAGATCGATCTCGTTGTCAAGGCCTAAGGTGGCCCATGGAGGTCGATCTCATGAAGTACGCATTTGAGATTTCGGATGTGCACGGCGACTACTTGCGCGATTGCGACTTCCGCCGATTCGCGGACACACCCTTCAGCTCCTCGTTACGGGCTTCGTGGTGTTGGCTGCCTCAAACAAATGCCGAATGAAGTGTTCCAACAGTTCGACAGCCCTCTCCAAAGCGCCGAGTTGTCCAACCCGGACTATAGCGTTGCGGAATTGATGTTGTCGTGGAAAAAGGAGAGTCATATGCGTATTGGTTCGGTTTCGAATTCCTTGCTGATGTTGATCGCTGGCGGCGCCGCCTCACTGATACTGACTGCAGCACCGGCGTGCGCTGCGTCGTGCGCGAAGACCGATCTCGTGGAGTTTGAAAGAATGACCTGGGTGGAAGTGAAGTGCGAGATCGCGGCGGGCAAGACGACTGCGCTCATCTACACCGGCGGTGTCGAGGAACGTGGCCCCCAGAACGCGAACGGTGGCCATAACCTCATAGCGCATGCGACGGTCGAAGCGATCGCGAGAAAACTCGGCAATGCAATCTTCCTGCCCGTGTTGCCCTACACTCCGAACGATGCAGAACCGATTCCCGGCACCATCGGAATCACCAACGAGCTGCTTGCTGCCATGCTTGAGCGCTTGACGGAGCAAGCGTTCCTCAACGGTTTCCACAGGGTGATTTTGATGGGCGATCACGGTGGCGGCCAGCCGGAGGTTTACGAGGAAGTCGCCAAAAAGCTCAACGCACGCTACGGAGCTCTCCGTGTGTTCTACTGTGACCAGGTCTATAGGCCCGCCAATGATGCATTCGATCAGTACCTGGCGCAGCACGGCTATCCACCCGGGCTCCACGGTTACATATTTGACACGTCGGAAATGATGTATCTCGACAAGGACAACACATGGGTGCGCAGAGACCTGATCTCGTCTGCCGTGGGAGATCCCGTTGTCGATGGCAAGGTGCAGATCGGGCCGCAGAGTCCGTATAACGCAATCCAGGGCGACGCGCGTCGCTCAACGGTGGAGTTGGGGAAGCTCGCGATCGACATGAAGGTCGATTACGCGGTGAGGCAGATTCGCAGCTTCCCGCCGACTGAATGATTCAATGCCCTTCCGATCGGCACACGGGAGCGGTTGAAGGCGATCAAATGAACTTTTCGCTCGGAAATCGCGCTATATCACGAGACGTGAAGAGAAGATGACTAAGACTATTGTCCTATTTATGTGTCTCGCGGCTTCCTCACTTTCGTTTGATGAGCGCGACTCAGGATACTGAGGTACCGCCAGGGCTCCAGACAATAGCGTTCCATAATCCGTCATCATTTAAGGAGGAGAAATGCCTTTAGTCCGCATCGATCTACTCGAGGGAAAATCAGAACAGTACCGTGCTCAAGTCGGCGATATTCTTTACCAAACCTTGGTGGATGTTCTCAATGTTCCGGAACATGACCGATTTCAGGTAATCACGGAACACACGAAGGCGAGCCTGCCATTCGATCGAGAGTATCTCGGAATACATCGGTCGGACGATTGCATCTTTTTTCAGATCACATTGAATAGCGGCCGTTCCACTGAGTTGAAGCAACGCTTCTACAAAGCACTGGCGGACCATCTCCACGAAGGAGTAAAGATTCGCAAGGAAGATGTCTTCATCAGCTTTGTTGAAGTCCCGAAGGAAAATTGGTCCTTTGGTAACGGCGAGGCCCAGTACGTCACGCCTCCAAAATAGATCGAAGATGACACCAGTTGCGGGAGGTGGTGGGGAAAGAGCTCGATTCTTGAGGCAACTGGTCGGCTTCAGTCTCATCGCGGGCATCTTGGAGGCTTCACAATGCAAATGCTGATAGTGGGCATTGGCGCGTTGGGCGGAACAATTGCGGCGCGTGCCATCCGCGCAGGACTACCCGTCCGGCTTGCGGCTCGCAGTACCGATTCTGCGGAGGCGTTGCGCAGATCGGGCCTGCGAGTGTCCGGCATCGGAGGAGAGGTGAGAGCAGACGCTATCGACGTTGCTGCAATTGAGGACTACGGAAAGGGAGACCAATTTGACCTGATCCTGCTTGCCACTAAAGCGCAGGACGCTCTGGAAGTCGCGCCCCGCGTGGTGGGCCTGCTCGCCCCCGAAGGGGTCATATTGCCTATACAGAATGGCGGAGTTGCCAGGGCACTCGCGGATCGTCTGGGCGAAGATAAGATCCTTGGTGGAATTTCAAATCTTGGTGCCACGATGGTAGAACCCGGCGTCTACGAGCAGAAGAATGCAGGGCATTTACTGATAGGCGAACTTGCTGGTGGTGTCAGTGAGCGTACCGAACGGGTTGCGCGCGTCTCGAGTCGAGCAGTTGAGGTCAAGATATCTTCAAACATAATGGGTGCCATCTGGTCGAAGCTCCTGATTAATTGTTCGGTTACGACTCTCGGCGCGCTTTGTTCGCAAACTATGCGTCAGTACATGGAAACGGAGGCAGGCAAAAAGGTCTTCCGACGGACGTACGAGGAAGCGTTATCCGTGGCACTTGCGATTGGCACTCGGCTGGAGCGTCTGGCCATGGACCCGATTCCGCCCGGATGGCCGAGCAATTTTGTC
>DASYPT010000047.1:0-26926 GCA_036006355.1 Pyrinomonadaceae bacterium
CTGACCAAACCTGCACTGGGCCCAGGCTGAGGTTTATGGTCTTAAAGATATAGGTTCCACCTTGTGATAGTGGTGCCTCCAGAATTGCCAATCCTGATGACGAGTTAACCGTCTGGACAATCCTCCCCGAAGGATCCACCAGGACCAACTGTATCGGTACTTTCAAATTCGATTCCACGGCGATTGAAATTGCCTTCGTTCCTGAAGGTAGACTCAAATTAGTGAGCTGAATCTGCCCGGAGTTTTCTGTTGCGGTCGACTGCGTAGTTGTTCCTGGACCAGTCGTCGGGGCGCCTGTTGTTGTCGCAGTACCTAAACAGAAGCCATCGATAAATACCGCGTCCTTGATGGGCCTGATCTCGAGAGAGTGATGGCCAGTTGATTTTGCGTTGTAGTTGAAGGTGCGTGAGCTGCCAAAAACAGGTGCTTTGCTCGACCCTGACCCGCCGTTGTAGCTGATCGTGCCTTGCGATGCGCCATCAACAAAGATCTCCGCACTACCACCTCGCTGACTCGTCGCATAGAAGTATGTGATCGCTCCCGTTGCCGTCGGCGAAGTATCAAATGTCAATAAAACGTTGTGCTGGTTGCTGCCACCTTCGTTCAGACGGAAGTGTCCTGAACTCGCTGAGGAGTTACTGATCAGGTGCCACCCGTTCGAATACGTGATATGGCTGTCGTCGTCTTCAACCCGCGTTCCTCCGCACGGCAGCGGCGTTGGGGTGGGAGTAGGAGTCGGTGACGCATCTGTTGCACTGATCATTACCTGCGCGAGATTAGTACTCGATTTGCCACGTGAGTCTTTCACGGTCAAACGCGCAGGATAGTTGCCCGGGTTTTGATATGTGTGACTCGTCGTTGCGGTTGATTGCGTCAGAACAGCCGTGCCGTCGCCGAAGTCGAAACTGTACGAGGCAATGCTGTCCCCTGGATCTGGATCGCTGGAGTTTGCGCCGCTGAAGTTAACCGAGAGCGGGGCGTTCCCCGAAGTTGGATTACCTGATAAGACTGCGAGCGGTGCGTTGTTTGGTTGACACGAAGTGTTGCCAACAATTGTGTATGAGCCAGCTGGTGTCAAACTGTCTGGACAGTTGTCAGGCGTGATCGCGACTGCCTCCACTCGCATCAGGAACGCGCTAAGCTTCTCTCCAATTGCAGGATTTCCAACTCCGCTGCGTGGAACGACAATCGTGATCGTGCCATCAGCGCTGAACCCGCTCAGTGGATCAGCTGCGCTCAATGTTCCGCCGTCTGGACCATATTGGAAGATCGCATCATTCTGCGTCGCAGTCCCACCGGTTGTTGTACTCATTTGGACAACGTACGTAGTTCCGTTAGGCGCATTGAACTGAACTGGCCAGGTTGTTGCTGGTGGCAAAACGCTCAGGTCTTTCATTTTGATTGTGAAGACGAGCTTGTCTGCCCCAACGTTAAACGGTTCAGCGATCGAAACACTTTGAATATCAAAGGGTGGTTGAGCTGACGGGACTCCCGAACCGAATCCATCGCCTGTTGGATCAGATAGGACTTGCACGCCCGGCACCTGACAGGGATCAGCACCGGGAACCGCGGGATGTTCACCGCAGCTCATTCCTTCTCCAATCGCATTAACCGCAGTGACTTTGTAGTAGTAAGTCGCGGCTGGATCTGTAGCGGTTGCGTCGTCGTATGTTGTTTTATCAACGACTGTCGCGAGTGCGGCTCCATAGGTTCCGTTTTCGGTGCGCCGATAAATTCGATAACCGGTTATCGCAGAACCGCCGTTATCTGGAGCGGACCATTCAATGTGAACTGAGCCGGAACCAGATCTCTCAACATTGTCCACACGAGGTGCGCCTGGTGCTGACGGTTCTAACGGATCAAAAGCGGCGAAAAGCCGGCGACCTCCGGACTGCCGCGCGATAGTTGCTTTGTTGGCGCGTGAATCAAAGTAGGGTGGAGTCTTGGCTACGGTGCCTGAGTTACAAGCGGGAGCGATACAGCCGTCTGCATATCCGAGTAATGCCCGGCCTTCACTGTCTACGCTGAAATCGTTGAAGTCGAGAAGATTGCGCGACGATGGGTTAAATGGATCGAGTGCTCCGCAAGTTGTTCCGTTTATGCAGATCGATCCCACTTGGACTGGATCGTCAGGTGTGGCGTCGATAGTGATCCACGAGACACCTGCATCGTATGTTGTGGCAATGTATAAATGCCAAACACCTCTAAAGTTGTTGTCGTCCTGATAATCGCCCGGCGTGGTTGTTCCAAGAAAACCGAATGCTGCGCGGTTATCATCTCCGGCAACAACGACTGGGAATACGGCACTCTTCACACCGACCTGGTTGCCAATGTCGCTGTTGCGAATCCACGTTTGTCCACGATCACGCGACACAGCGATGTGTGGGTGATTGTCGCCGCTGATCCAACCCAGATAGATTGTGTTAGTGGTTTGACCAAGAGGCTTCCCAACATCATTGAGACCTACCCCTAATGAAGGATCGAGCCCACCCGTACTGCCGGGAACAGTGTAGGCAGTCCATGTAATCCCGTTATCAGTTGAAACAGCGACGCCGTTGGTACCACCACCGATACTACATGACGAGTTTGGGACGTAGACGCTCCCGTCTGGGGCGACCTTGATATGTCCATGAATGCCACCAAGGCATTGTGTTGGATTAAACAACAACACGCTTGGTCCAAACGTCAGGCCCCCATCGTCGCTGCGTGAAACCTCAGCTTCACCAGCAATGTTTTGCGACGCGTAATAAACTGCATTTGCATACAGTGGGTGTGGCGGTGGAGCGGGAGAAGCGTTTGGATTGTATGGGCCACCGCCAAGAGTTTCGTGATCCGGTCCGGCGGGTGCGCCTCCACCTTGTCCTGGTGTAAAGCTACTGCCATCGTCGTCAGAAAAAGCCATCAAGCTGTTGCCTTCACCTCCGATCAGATCCAACGAGAAAACACGGCCGGTGTGGCGATCGACAAATCCAATTGGATCTGATAGTGCCGCTTGTTGCACGAATGGTGTGGAAACATCGTCCCATTGATCTTTGGCAGGCGAGGAACAATCGTCGAAGCTTGCTCGCAGCGTATTCGGACCCGATTGGAAAAACGATACGCCACCTGTATTGACCTTATCGTGTTTGAGGCTCGCGACGTTCGGATTCCAATCGACACCGATGGAAGGTTCACCTGCGTTGTCGCCCATACCTTCGAAGGCGGCGTAATTTTGATAGCGAGGCGCCAATCCAGTTCCCGTTTGCGTTGGAGCCGGTGGATCTACGAGTGCAATTGTGCCGGTGATACTGTCACCGAGCGGCGTTGTAGGAATAACACGAATCGTGTAAACGGTGCCGTCTGCGGGAACGTTAAGAAAGACTGTCTCGGGATCGCTTGATCCGTGCGAGCTTCCGACAATCGTGGCGCCTTGCAGTACGTACAGATCGAAATCGGCGGCGGAAGTGGGCCACTGAATTTGTATCAGAAGTTTTTTATTTGCAGCTACGCTCGCTGCGTTCACGGTTAAAGTGTATTCATCGCAGAGTGGTGTGCCTGGTTGGCACAGAGGCGTCACGACGCCTCCCTGTCCGGATTCGTTTGCGACAACGAATGGTCCCGCAGTGTACGTTAAGGCACCGCTCGCAGGCGTGAGCGTGCCGTTTGATGGACTGGCAGCCGAACCGACCGTAGTAATGATGGCTATGGTTGCTGAAATCAGAATAATTCCAGCTAGTAGAACCTTCGTTCGCGATATAGAAGTAATAGATGAGCGAACCGGGTTAATTTTGTCTGGCATTTTTGAGATCCTCCTGAGCGTGCCGTGTGCGGCTCCTATCACGGTCCGTAAATGGAAAGATGGTTTCGTCGATTAACGAAAACGGTGGATTTAGGCCTTTCATTACGTTGTGAAGGCTAAAACGCGATGGTTGAGAAAAACTTGAGGTGGGGTTGAGGAGGAGGACGATGAAAACCACAGCTCTGGTTCGGGCTCTTTTGGCTGCGCTGCTCAAGTATTTCTCAAGCAATCGGAACTAACCTACCCGGTGAGTAACTGATCCGAATTTCGGAGCTAACGTATGCAGTCAATCTTATCCAGGACCTTCTGTCCGATCCTGACATCAATGTTTCTCTTTGTGGGATGCAGCAAGTCTCAATCGTCATCTGTGGTTGTGAGTAACGAAAACAGGGCCGCGCAACAGGCGGCGAGCCCAAACAGTTCCGCGGCAAATCACGCCGCCGCAGCGTCATCCCCAACAAGAAATCGGATTGATGCGTGTAGTTTGTTAACGGCTGAAGATGTTAAGTCCGTTCAGGGCGAGGCTTTTAAGGAAACGAAAGCTAGCGAGGGTTCTGACAACGGAATGGTAGTTTCGCAATGCTTCTTTAGTCTGCCGACGTTTGCTAACTCAGTTAACCTTGCAGTGCTGCAAAAAGGCGAAGGTAACGGAGCTCGCGATCCGAGAGAGTTTTTTGAGAAGACGTTTGCAAGTCGTGCGGAGAGCGAGAGTGAAAAGGAACGAGAGAAGCGTGAGCGAAAGAGTGCGCTGAAGAATCCTGAAGAGGAAGAGAAAGAAGGTTTAGCTCCGCAACAAATCGACGGCGTTGGTGACGAAGCATTTTGGACAGGCAATCGCGTCGGCGGCGCGCTCTATGTGTTGAAACACGACGCGTATATCAGAGTTAGCATTGGCGGTGCTGGCGATCAGAAGACGAAGATTGAAAAATCAAAGGCTCTGGCGCGGCTCGCGTTGAAGCGGATCAGCTAAACTCCTCCTGTTGATCGTTGGCTCTCCGAACAGAAGTTCCTGAACCGGATATACGAAAGCTCTTCTGTCGGAGCGCGCCGTCCCCGGCCGCCCCCATCGCGGTTCGACCAAGTTGCTTAAGGGGACTGTTGTTCGATGGGGGCGGCCGAGGACAGCCGCGCTCCGACAGAAGAGCTTTCGTGTATGCGGTCAAGGAACTTCTGTTCGGTGGAGATTGTTCTCATCTTACTTCTTAGCGGTGACTCTAAGAACGTCGAAGCCACATCATGACTCCGGCGGCCGCAAACGCCATCCCAAAGATCAATCCAGAGATCGCAAATAAGAAATGCAGTTGGGAAACGAAAAAGCCCACAGGGCCCAAGATTGTCGAGACTAGCCACGCAACGGGAATCCAACTCGGCATCTTCCGCGTCTGCAGTAGGTGAATTGCAAACAGATCGAGTCCAAGGGAAAAGGTCGCTGCGGCTCCAGCATAGATGTTGGCTGAAGCCAAGCCCAGATCGCGTCCGATCAATGCAACCAGAGCGAGAATCATCAGGGCAGTACCCAGGAGTGGAAGGAACCTGGACGCTCCCACAACAAACCCATAAAGGTCAACGACGCCAAAGAAAAGAAATAGATCGACCGCCAAATAGATCAGAAGTAGTCCTGGGGTGGCTTCTGGAATGAACGAGGTGATTGCTCGCAGGATGCCAGCAAGAATTGCACTTATTGCACAGATACGTAATAAGTTCGAACTACTCATCGTCTTTATGTTAGAAATAATAACCTGAGTCGATGTTACTTGGACGTGACGCTTTCTCTAAACAATATTGAGCTCCTTGAGGACCTTTATGCAGCAGATCACGGTTTTAGGGCCAAAGTTTTGCAAGCGTAAATCCTTAGGTAGTTCCTCCAATCGAAGTCCCCAACGCTTTAACTCATTTCGCGATCTCGCACATTCTTATCGATTAAGGGGGGTAAAGAAATGGAGAGCAGAGCAAAACTTCTCGGTCACCCAATACATCAGATGTTAATTCCGTTTCCTTTCGGTTTGTTGGCGACGGCCGTAATCTTCGACATCATCTACTTGCTTTGGGGCAACCCAACGATGACGACAGTTTCCTACTGGATGATCTATGCAGGAATTATCGGCGCGATTATCGCAGCACCGTTTGGATTGATCGATTGGCTCGCGATACCGAAGAATACGCGCGCGAAGACAATCGGAATGATTCACGGCTTAGGTAACGTGGTTGTGCTGCTGCTGTTCATCGGAAGTTGTTTGCTACGCCATTCTGAAGGTGGTCCAGTCCCGTATTTGCCTACCAGCTCGGCGTTAGTGCTGTCATTTGCAGGATTCATCCTGGCTGCAGTGACAGGATGGCTCGGCGGAGAGTTGGTCGATCGTCTGACGGTAGGCGTAGATGAAGGCGCCAATCTTAACGCGCCTAGTTCACTTAGTGGGCCGGTTACTCGAAAGGCGGCCTGAAGACTTTCGACTGACAGATGAAGCTCAGGTTGAAGAAGCTGCGGGACCAAACCATCGTCATCACCGGCGCGTCTTCGGGAATTGGTCTGGTGACTGCGCGCAGTGCCGCAAGGCACGGCGCGCGTGTCGTATTGAATGCACGAAATGAGGAAGCACTAAAGCAAATTGTCGCAGAGATACGGTCGCTCGGCGGTTTAGGTTCTTATGTTGTTGGCGACGTAGCAATACTCGATGAGGTGAAGCGCATCGCGGATGGGGCGGTGCAGATGTTTGGGGGATTTGATACGTGGATCAATAACGCCGGTGTCTCGATTTATGGACGGGTGCTTGATCAATCGTTAGACGATCACAGGCGTCTATTCGAAACGAACTATTGGGGTATGGTGCACGGCTCAATGGTGGCTTGTAACTATTTGCGTGAACGAGGTGGAGCACTAATCAATGTCGGTAGTGTCTTATCAGACAGAGCGATCCCCGTCCAGGGAACGTACTCCGCTTCTAAACATGCAATGAAAGGGTATACAGATGCATTGCGGATGGAACTCGAGAAAGAAGGCATCCCAATCTCTGTGACACTCGTCAAGCCAAGTGCGATTGACACACCGTACATCAAACATGCCAGGAACCTGTTCTCGAATGAGCCGCTAAATCCGCCGCCCGTTTATTCGCCGGAGAGCGTTGCGGAAGCGATCCTGCATTGCGCGCAGCACCCAGAGCGCGAGATTATCGTGGGCGGAGGTGGAAGATTTCTCTCTGAATTCGCTCATCATGCTCCGCGGTTAACGGACAAGCTGATGCAGGCAACAATGTTCGACCTGCAAAGATCAGGAAAGGCCAAAGCTGCCGATCATCGCGATAGTCTTCACTTTCCGACTGACGGCGGACAAGAACGAGGCGGTTATAGCGGACACGTCGCGGAGTCGAGCGTCTACACGCGGGCCGCGTTGCATCCGTGGCTTGTCGGATTATTGATAGCAGGAACCGGACTTGCCGTAATCAATCTTTGGAAATCGCGTTCGCGCGATGGAGAGCCCGAGGACGACTGAGGCTTTGCACAAAAGAAAATACTCAAAACGGCAGCACAGGAACATTCCGCTGTAGACACCACCGGGCTTCAGCCGGTTGGTACTTTAATTTCACAGCTAGCGAACGCAGCCAACGCGCATCGAACACCACCAGGCTTCAGCCGGTGGTACTTTAACTTCACAGCTACCAAAAGGCAGCCAACGCACATCGAACACCACCAGGCTTCAGCCGGTGGTACTTTAATTTCACAGCTAGCGAACGCACCCCTCCAACAGTCTAGTTAGTTTCATTACTAATACGAACAAGCCCCAGAGCTGTAAAGGGGCTGATTAAGTCGTGGTCCTATGTGTAGCGATGAAGTTGAAGTACCACCGGCTAAAGCCCGGTGGTGTCTGATTATGTCGTGGTCTCATTTGTAGCTATAAAGTTGAACTACCACCGGCTAAAGCCCGGTGGTGTCTACAGCACGCATTGCCGCAATTATCGCCCCCGCAACTCTTCACCGGGACGGTAAGCAGATTCAAGATTCGCTCGTATCTCGTCAAGTGTGAACCAACCTGGCTTGAACTCTCCGCGTGTGTAAAGCATTGCCTGATCCATGTAGTGCCGACTCTTTGGATCTCCGCTGGAACCAAAGGTGTGAACGGATAGCGCTCTAACCTTTGGCGCAAACTCGACCACACTGATGTACGTTCCTCCTGCGACGCCATAACGACGTTTCTGTCCAGTGATTGGCGCAGCGTAGACCGTGAATACAGCGCCATCGTTGCCATTCACGCCGCTAACGGCAAGACTCGATCTGGAGTCTTGAAACTCCTCGTTTTTGCTCTCATCGATACGTTGAAGACGATTGAGTTCACCCCAGGCAACTTTCCACGTGCCAAAGTCACGTTGAAGCTCTTCGATCACTTCTTCAAGAGCAGCGATTGGATCCTTCTTTTCATCTCTCGAAACGCGGTCGTGCCAGAGACTGAAGAGCGTCATCGCTACAGAGTCGTTCGCGCTCCGTTGATTCCACCGAACGAGTTCGTCGTAGACTTCGCGTAGCGGCGTGTTATCACTCGAACTTTTATCAAGATGCAGTTTGATGGCTGCGGTGAGTTCGGGTAAGTGCCGGCCTGCACTCATTACTCGAGTGTCAAAAGCGACCTGCCTCCAGTCATCGAAATTGAAGATTGATCTACTCGAAAGGATCTCGCGGGAGATCGCACCTCGAGGGTTGTCGCCTTCCTGAACCATATATTTCGGAAACTGTTTGGGGTCAGGATTGCCATCGCTCGTCAGCAGAAAAGGAGTTGTATTGCAGTTTTGCATCCATCCCGTTTTGGGGTTTGTTAGCTGTGGTAACTCATCGATCGTGTGATAACCCTTCCATTCAGTAGCAGGGTCGCTTCCGTCCACCGGCTTGGTCCAGTCGAAACGCGGGTCGCGTTTTGGAACTGCGCCGTTGTAGAGATACCAGGTGTTTCCCTGGCGGTCGGCATACATCACATTGCCGAAGAGCATATTAAGCGGCGTTATCGCTCGCCTGAGTGCTGCAAGCGACGTCGCCCGTGTCATGTCGTACCATTCGCGCAGCCACCCGTCTGACTCAAACTTTGCCATTCGAATCGCGAGAAGTTTGCCGTCACGAGCCGCCAAAATTAGGCCGTGATGGGTTTTGCGCATGGTGAACTTGCGCGTCTCAAGACCATTGGTTGTCTTAACGCGAATCTCTTCGACGTGCTCCGTAGCTATCCGATATCCATTACCGTATTTGTACGCGAGTGGACGAGCGGGATCGTCGAAGGTCTCCAGATAGACATCTTCCAGATCGGCCGCATTGTCAGTGCTAACCCAACCACCATTTTCATTGTGACCGACATAAGGAAAGGGAAAACCGAAACGTGTGTAACCGGTGAAATTCCAACCTTCGTCGCTATGAACGTGCCCTTCATAAACCTGGCCGGAGCCAAAGAACGGCAGGTGAGGATTGATGAAGAGCATTGCGTGACCTGTTGCACTTTTCGAGGGACCGATAACCCAGCCATTTGAGCCGGTCTGTTCCTTTAAGTCGTTCTCCAGCGCAGCAGTTTGCAACTCCATGCGTCGCAGATTTGGATCGCGAGCAAAACCATTCTGGTAGTAGTTGTAACGAATGAAAGCAAGTGGGTACCAGGGTTCTATTTTCGTCAGCAATCGTGGATGAACGTCCGGATGACGCTCGAGGTAGTAATTGAAGCCGGCCGCGAAGGCATCACACAAAGAACGCATGTGTCCGTCAAGTCGCGCATATTCTTCGCGTGCTAATCTCGGGATCTCCAGCGCGTGGTTGAGTCGATCTTCATCCAGGCTTTTCTCGCCGTACACTTCGGAAGCTCGCCCTAGCGCATTTATGAAGTTCTCTTCGACTCGCCAAAAATTATCTTCGGCCTGGGCATAAGCGAAACCAAATGCCGTGCCGGCGTCTGTGCGACCGAAGACATGAGGGACCCCGTAAGTATCCCGATAGATTGTGACAGTGCGGGCGAACTTCGCGAATTGATCGCCTGTAGTCTGAGCGTTCGCACCCGCCAGTGCGTGGCAAAAAAACAATCCGACAAAGATTCTCAAAAGAGTCTTGTCAGGATGCAAAGGCCGTACGATGAATTGTCGAGCGTTCATGGGCAGGAATGTAAAATGAAGCTACTAATTCTTTTGATTTTGACTACTTCGTTTTGTCGAGCATCGCTGCGGCACAGAATAACCCTCCTTCGAACGTACGCAAAGTTACAACTGCGCAAAGTTACAACTGGGCACCGAGGAAGACCGCCGAGCACTAATCGATCTGGGAGTCGAGCAGTCAGTACCACCTCGCGGTAGCGGGTGGGTGCGAAGCGTTTTCCCAACTCAGAGAGGCTTCGCACCCACCCGCTACCGTGAGGTGGTATTGACTGCTTCCAAGCCTTGGGCTTTGTAAACCAGCGTGTAGCGCCACAAGAGACGTCTCTTCACAGTCGCCCCTGGCAAAGTCTCAATAGCAAGCGCGCGCATGTCATCCACGGTTGAATAGTGGTCATGTTTTCCATGTTGCTCCCACGCCTTGCGAACTTCTGCGGGCGGTTTCAATCTGCCATTGTGAATAAGCCTCAGACTCCCACTTACGCCTAACGCGACGACATCCATGAACCGCTCAATCCAACTACTGGACTCTACAAGATCCAGGACCGCTAAGATCCCTCCGGGTTTGAGTGACTCTCTGAGCCTTGGTAACAACTCACGTTGATTTAGATGATGCAGCGTGGCGATGGAACAAACGAAATCGAAGTGTGATTTGGGAAAGTTCCACGTTGTCGCATCAGCCAACTGGAATTCGAGATTACCAAACCGGGTTGAGCGTGAACGTGCAACGCGAATCATCGCGGACGACAGATCGAGTGCGACTACGTGCTTACAATTCTCTGCCAGGCGTCTCGCAAACGCCCCTGTGCCGCAACCTATTTCCAGAGCAATTTCACAATTCGGAGGGAGATATCGAAGCAGGAGATCGTGATAGTGATTATTGGCGGTCCAACCTTCTTCGTCGAGAAGGGCCAGACGATCAAAGTCCACTTCGATTGACATTTCTTATTTGCTTCGTGTCAGTTCTTGTGGTTTCGTGGATCATCTGTTACGTAGCCGAACAAAACGATCGACGAAGCCACACGAAGTGACACGGACAAAGACCGACAGTAACCGAAGTATGCTCCTCTTCCATATGCAGATCGTGGCTTGGTTGGATAAAGATTAGCGGAGAAGTCGAAACACCACGACGCCAGGGCATCGTGGTGTTTCCTTGGACGTTAATTGCTTCGTTCACTTCGCCGGGTTCTTCAGGATCTCCGTCAAAGCCTGGAGTCGGGCTGCGTCATCAGCGCTCTTGGAAGACGCTCCACTTTGTACCGACGCGGCGAGAGTCTGGAGTTTTGTTACGTCTTTTTTATTCAACTTCGAATTCTCCGCACTTTGTATCGCCTGACGCAACGATGTGACTTGATCCGACGACAACGCTTGCGAGCGTTCGAGCTGATCGACATATGCTTTGGCTACCACCAACGTCTTCGGCCACTGCATTCTCTGTTGGTTCTGTACATTCAACTCAGCGACCCGAACGGCCTTCGCAGCGTCGATTTCATTCTGCGAAAGGAACTTCGTTGGTGTTAGCTCAAAGATATCCAGGCCACGTGCGATTTCAGAAGCGTAGATGTTGCCGTTGTACCAGTACGCTGACCAGTCACCACCGAGCACAAGCATCTTCGGATCGATTGGTCCACGATCGAAGTAGGCAATTTCAATCGGATGCTCAGAATCCGTAAAGTCCATGATGGAAACGCCACCCTGATACCAGGCCTGTACTTCAATATCGCGGCCGGGAACCGGAATTAGCGAACCGTTGTGCGCTACACAGTTCTCGGTATCGCCCTGAGCAGCTGGCATCTTGTAGTAGCTTGCGAACTTCAGCTTGCTATCCTGCAAGGTGAAAACGGCGTCCGCGCCCCACTTATTTGGATCTGTCGCGCGGCATCGTGCCCCAAGTCCGCCACCCCATTCATCCGTAAACACGACTTTCTTTCCATCATTCGAAAATGAGGCGGAGTGCCAATACGCGTAGTTTTGGTCGTTGACTGCATCGATTCGTTTTGGATTAGCCGGATCTTTGATGTCTAACAGGATTCCGTTTCCGGAGCATGCGCCGGCCGCCAGACCAATTGCCGAGTACACGGTGATGTCGTGGCACTGATCGGTGTCTGACGGTTTTGTGAGCCCTTCTTTGCTATGAGTGCCGGCATTATTCAAGCCATTGAGCGCGCCGGTTTGAGGGTTCATAAAGATCCGAGGACTAGAAACGACCTTTGCATCCTGTGGAGCGGCAAGTGGCACTTTGATGACGTCAATGCGGAACAACGACGTGTTCGGGTCCTTGTCTGGTTTCTCGCCCGAGCAGCCAGCCAACTCCTCGTTTTGTCGTACAAAGGAAGTTCCTGAGACATATATGTAGACGTTGTTCTTGTCGTTGGGATCCACAACGAGCGTATGTGTGTGAGAGCCACGACAAGTTTGCACTGCTGCCAACTGCTTCGGCTTCCGAATATCGGTTATGTCAAAAATTCTCACGCCGCGGAAACGATCTTTCTGCGCTGCGGGCGGGTTTGGTTTGTCTTCATCTCCTGCTGCTGGCGGAGGTGGCGGTGGAAATCCGGCAGTACCGCAATCCAGCCTGCCATTAGGCATTTCAACCGACATGAACATGAGATTCTTGTAAACGGAGACATCGCCCTGACCCCCTGGACATACCATTGTTGTTAACAAAGTAGTCTTTGCCGGATTCGAGATGTCGTAGACACTCATACCGTAGAAGTTTCCCTGGAACAGATGATTTCCCTGGAACGCCATATCCGAATTGGCAAAGGCGAGTTGGGCAAGAACCAACTTTGATGCACTTGGAATCTTGACCGAGTCACCGATGCCGAGTATTCCAAGCGTTGACTTCACCTTTGGGCTTTCGGGATCAGAGACTCCAAGTTGAAAAGCATCTGGTTTCTTGAGCAGCAGTAGGTGTTTGATACCCATTGATGTCTCACCCGCGTCGAAAACTCCAGGCGTCAGTTTTGTTCGGGGATCAGTTGTGTCTGAACCAGTCATTCCAGCTGGTAACGGCTGGGCGGGTTCAGGAGCAAATGGATCAGCTTGCGCTGCTTTTGTGGATTCAGGCGTGGGTGAAGGTGATGGCGAAGTTGTTTGGGCCAGCATCTTGGATGCAAAACACGAACACACTAGAACTGTTGCTAATAATAGACGGAAAACAAGTGCGTGTACTCGATTCATCATTTCTCCTCTTGAGGTTTTTCCCCCAGCATAGATTGCATGATTCTGATTTCGGCGCGCTGGCCACTGTCAACATCGGTTACGAAATTAAATATTTCAGCGTCCTGTCCCGCGCCAGGAGAGTCGAACAAGTCTTTTACCATGATTAAAGCGCCCCCATGATGTTGGATCATTCCAGTCAGGAATAGATGGTCAAACTCATCACCTTTGGCGTTTCTTAACGCCGCCATTTGTTTAGACGTAAGCATACCGGGCATAAGCATCTCGTGCTTTGACATATCCATCCCTGGCATGCCTGGCATCTCTTTTGTCGGCATTTCAGTCGACTGCCCTCTGGCGATTAACCATCGCTTCATAAAGTCGATCTCGTCTGACTGCGACTTACTGATGCGCGCGCCCAGCAATCGGAGCTCTTTGTTTTCGGTATGCGACGCCATCAGCGCCGTCATCTCGACTGCCTGGGCGTGATGCATGATCATCCCCTGCATAAACTCGACGTCCTTGGGCGAAGGTGCCGGCAATGTCGCGCGCGTGGAGGAGGGAAGCGTCTTCGTAGGCTGACCAGGTGCGCCTGGTTGCACGACCACGGGAGACGCAGCCGTCTGTGCATGTGTATGCAGACAAGAGGCGCCACACAACGTGAACAACATCACACCTCGCAATACCGCAACCTGCATTACACGCAGTTTTGGAACGTCGCTAAAATGGATGGGCTTCATCTGTCTTGAAACGTCAAAAATGAAGGGCTTTACCTTATCACAATCCCTCAACTAGAGCCGAACGGCAACAGCCTTCGGAGCAGCGGAATTTGAGTTTCTTCTCGGTGTAGCGTTTGTGATCGCTGTGTCTGCTAAGTAGTGTAGCCTTAGTTAAGACAAGTCAGATAGAATTCTATCGCCGGTTATTAACTATGGCAGTCCCCCAAGTCGTCAAGCGACTGCTGGCAAGTTGCGAGTAGAAGCCAACAATCGCGTCAAGATTAGCAAGCCGGATTTCTTCTAAGTCTTCATCTCAAGCTCTTCCGACCCTAACAGATGTCCATTGATGCTGGTTCACAACTAGGACGTTATGAAATCCGTTCGAAGCTTGGTGCTGGCGGGATGGGTGAGGTCTTTCTCGCAACCGACACTAAACTCGGTCGCGATGTTGCCTTGAAGGTATTGCCAATTGAGGTGGCAACCGATCGTAATCGCATGGCGCGCTTCGTTCAGGAGGCGAAGGCCGCTTCAGGTCTTAATCACCCTAACATTCTGACTATTTATGAAATCGACGAAGTTAATTCCGTTCATTTCATTTCTTCAGAGTTAATTCACGGCGACACGCTTCGGGAGTTGCTTAAGAACAGAACATTTGCGATACCCGAGGTTTTGGACCTGGCAGTTCAAATCGTGAACGCACTCGTGGCAGCGCACGGCGCCGGCATTATTCATCGCGACTTGAAACCGGAAAACATCATGTTACGAGTTGATGGTCTTGTTAAGGTTGTAGATTTCGGACTGGCTAAGCTCACAGGACCTGCTTCTTCCGACTATATCGATCCTGAAGCGCCCACCAGTTTTAAAACAAGTCCCGGCTCGGTTATCGGTACTCCGTTCTATATGTCGCCGGAACAAATTCGAGAAAGCGAACTTGATGCGCGCACCGATGTTTTTAGTTTTGGTGTGGTCCTCTACGAAATCTTGACTCGGCGTTTACCTTTTAGCGGTAACACTTCCAACGAAGTCATGGCTTCGATAATTGACGAGCGGGAGGTCCAGCCACTTTCTCGTTATTCGTTTGACGTGCCGCCCGAATTAGAGCGAATCACTCTGAAAGCATTGCGCAAGAATCGAGATGAACGTTATCAGAGCACGAAGGAGATATTGCTGGATCTGAAGTCGCTGAAAGAACGGTTGAACTTTGAACGAGAATTTGAGCGCTCTGTGGCCCCAAGTTTTGAGAGAGGTTCGCCAGCAGACGACAGAGCAGCTAGCGTAGGTATCACAAAAACTGATCGAGCGACGGCTCGTAAGCGGCCTCTGGTTGGTCTTGCTTTAACGGCTGCCACAGCGATACTTGTTGCGGGCATCGCCGGAGTTTATCTATATAAAGCCCGCTCCAGTCGCACCACGATTGACTCAATCGCCGTGCTCCCTTTCGTTAACGTTGGGAGGAACTCCGAACTTGAGTATCTGTCAGACGGAATGACAGATTCGCTTATTAACAGTCTCTCGCAACTACCCAATCTTTCTGTTAAAGCTCGCAGCTCCGTATTTCGTTACAAAGGCATGGACGTGGATCCGCAAAAGCTCTCGTCGGATCTTTCGGTTCAAGCAGTTTTGAACGGTCGCATTGTGCAACACGGCGACGACTTAACGCTTTACTTGTCCCTGGTTGATGGTAGAAATGGAAATCAGATTTGGGGTGATCAATACGATCGAAAACTATCGGACATCGTACCCTTACAAAGTGAAATTGCTCGTGATGTTGCCCGCAAGTTGAGAGCACGTTTGTCTGGTGAGGACGAAAACAACCTTGCAAGAAACTACACGGCAAACGCAGAGGCCTACCAGACTTATCTAAAAGGCCGGTATTACAGCGTTAAGAACAACAAGTCTGACCTATTGACTGCTATTGTTCACTATCAACGAGCAGTCGAGATTGACCCATCATACTCACTCGCCTACGTGGGACTTGCCGATGCATATCGGTCCCCGGCGCTTGATATAACTCCTACCGAAGTTCTTCCCAAAGCAAAGGCTGCGGCGCTCAAGGCTATTGAGCTGGACGATAAGCTTGCGGATGCGCATGCCGCTTTGGGTTGGGTCAATCTTTGGTTCGATTGGGATTGGGGCGGCGCCGAAAAGCAGTTCAAGCGAGCCTTGGAGCTTGATAAGCGGAATGCCGATGCTCATTCATACTATGCCAATCTCCTGTCGATTCTGGGCCGGCATACTGAGGCCCTCGCTGAAGGCAGACTTGCCCGCGAACTTGATCCGGCTAACCTGAGGATAAACGCGCTTGAAGGTCAGTTCCTGGTCTTTGCCGGTCAACCCGACGCAGGTTTAGAGAGACTGCAGAAAACAGTGGCGCTGGATCCGGCTTATGTTTTGGCCTACAACTTCATGGCAACTGCTTATATTGACAAACAGATGTTTTCTGAGGCCGCTGATGTTGCACGTAAGTCACTCAGTACCAGTCCGGACAATGGCAACGCTGTTTCGTTGCTTGGCTACTCGTTGGCTCGCGCAGGCAAAACTTCCGAAGCACGAGCATTGCTCGATCGAATGGTGAAGGGTTCGACAGAGCATTATGTTTCTGCTGTATCCATTGCCATCGTGTTTAATGGGCTTGGCGATCGTGAAAGCACGTTCACCTGGCTGGAACGTGCTTACCAGGAACATGATCCGCGTTTGATTTTTCTCAAAGTCGATCCGAAGTGGAAAAACTTGCAATCAGAGCCGCGTTTTCAGGCGCTTCAGCGACGCGTGGGCTTCTCTATTTAGCACTCATTGGGTTAATTTCCTTTCCCACACGAAATGTAACGGGTCAGGGGCTGATAAGTCAGATCTGAGTTTTGAACATTTCAAGTATGGAAATAGTCGAAAAAGTCAGCGACACTCACGAGAAAGTTCTCACCGCCACCGATCCGGCGATTGGGTATCGCGGCATCATTGCTGTCCATAGCACTGCGCTTGGACCAGCTGTCGGCGGAACACGTTTCTGGAACTACGCGAGCGATGAAGACGCACTTTCTGACGCGTTACGTCTGTCGCGTGGGATGACTTACAAAACCGCACTGGCTGGATTGCCACTCGGAGGTGGTAAATCGATCATCATCGGCAACAATAAGGTTGTCGAACGTGAACCTCTCCTACGTGCGCACGGTCGGTTCGTTGATGTCTTGAAAGGTTGTTACATCACGGCTGAAGATGTGGGAACAAGTCCGGCTGATATGGAGATTGTTCGAGGAGAAACCCAGTACGTTGCTGGACTCCTCGGTCGCTCCGGTGATCCATCACCATTTACTGCTCGTGGAGTATTTCGAGCTATTCAGGCGGCAGCAAAATATCTGTGGAGTTCAGATAAACTTTCAGGTGTTTCGGTTGCGATTCAAGGCTGTGGCCACGTTGGCTACTCGTTGGCAAGATTCCTTCACGAAGCTGGCGCCAAACTCTTCGTGTCAGATGTGAACGTCGAAAGCGCTGCTCGCGCGGCGGACGAGTTTGGTGCGACGAGAGTGGAACCCGATGAAGTACTACGGGTCCGTGCAGATATACTCGCTCCATGCGCTTTGGGTGGGATAATCAACGACGAAACGATCGCGGAACTCAAGGTACGAATAGTTGCTGGAGCGGCCAACAATCAACTGCTCGACGAGCGCCATGGAGAAATGCTGCGAGGCCGTGACATTCTCTATGTGCCGGATTACCTGGCGAACGTTGGGGGCGTGCTGAACGGTTGTACTGAACTGCTTGGTTGGGAAGCGGCAGAAGCAACAAAAAGAATCGACGAGATCTACGATACAACGTTGAAGATTTTCGAAACGGCAAAAATCCAGGGCATTACAACTAATAAGGCTGCGGATCGACTTGCGGAAGATCGGCTAAAGGGAGCAACAAGTACGACAGGCTGTTAGCCCGTCGAGGTTGGGTCGCCTCATTTCGGCTTGGCTCGGCTTTACCTCAAAAGTCACACTTAGCTCGCACAGGAAGGGTTTTCTGGTTCGTGTTGTTTCGTGTGTTTAGTGGATCGTTGCTTTTGTCCAGGAGAACCAGACGATCCACGAAACACACGAAACAACACGAAACTCGTTGACCACTGAAATCTACTATTGAGGCAAAGCTGGCTGGCTCGAAACGCCGCGACAGGCTGACAGCCTGTCGTACTAGTTCTGCGATAACAAGGTCGAAAAATAAGCCAGCACCTCATCCGCCAACCGTTCGTGACCTTTGTTATCCACTCGCACGACCGAAACATTTTTGTACCCATGAGCTTCGGCCATGTCTATTGCCTTTTGCATCTGCGTGTAAATCGGATGCCCAGGTCCGCAAAGTTCATCCTTAGTCCCGACCAAATTTCGAATCGGCAGATTTGTCCGCACCGCGGCTGAAGATATTTGCTGTTCATCTACCCATCTGCCTTGAAAGTTTGGACACACGAGAGCAGCACCCCGCACCTGCTCCGGATGATTGAAGAGAACCCCCCAAACAGTATGTCCCCCGGCCTCGAAGCCGGTGATGAAGAACTTATCTTCGCCGCCATACTGCTTCACCATATCCTTAACGATGGTGTCGATGCCTTCCATGTCGAAGTTAAACTGGCCGGTGCTTTGAATTCGATCCCAGACCTCGTTCGTATAGTGATAACTGGGAACGTTTCTGTAACCGGCGCCGCCATTTGTAACTACCAGGGGTGTGACAAGAATAAATGGAACGTGTCCGCGCGCGCGTGCAAAATCAGTTGCCGCCGCCAGGAAATCTCGATCGGCGCTGTCAATCACTACGACGACGGGATATTTTTTGCCACTGGCCCACGCATCCGGCAATGACAAGTAATATTGAATTGGATGCGTAGATGCCGTCTTTAACTGGGGCTGTTCGGATCCAGGAACGCACGAGGCCGCTAACGTGACTGAGAAGAATGTTAACGTCAGGAGTAGAGTGGCTGCTCTTATCATGAAGCCATTGTAGGACGGCCGCAATCAGTACCGACAGTTCTTATCCCACACGACCACGCCCGCGCACTTGCAGACCCATCAGTCGCGCCGGGAAGGTTCCAAAATCCTCCACTTCCCAGGTGTCGCCATTGCGCAGACGAATACGTGCTGCCGGAATGAACATGCCCTCGTGCTCTCCGCGCCCGACATGCAGTTCAGCGTATCCGAACGGATAATCCTCTGAACGCGCCCCATAGCGCAGTTCCGCAAAGCGCAGGTATCGTTGATAGAGTACCGTTAACTTTGTGCGCCCATCTGCCTCCTCTGTGACGAGTATCGCGTTTGCCGGCACACCGACACCGGAACCGACTTCGATCCGTCCAGCATTCATTCGCGACAGAGTGCGCATCAGGTTGTCCTGGCCCGATTGCAATGCCGAATTGAGTTGCCGCACCTCGTCAGTCGTTGTCAGCCGGTTAATGATCAGTTTAAACGGCAGTGTACGGCCGGGCCGTGGGCCACTAACGAAGTAAGTGTTTCCCGTAATGGTGTAGCCGGACCATCGATCTTCCTGGGCCAAAGCGGTCGATGTTGTAGAAATGAAATTCGCAATCCCGAAAGCGATTGCCAGCACAATGAGTATCACGCGTTCGTGTCTATTCATACGATCCTCTGAAAGTCATAAATCTTTTCGAGGGACAGCTGAGAGGGATGTTGTAGCGTACCAATGAGTCGTTGTGAGTTCGGTGCGGTCGCGTACGCTCAAACAGATCACTCCACACGAACTCCCTTTACATTCCAAATATGATCGCAGTATTCCCGGATCGATCGATCTGAAGAGAAATATCCGGTTCGTGCAACATTCAAAATCGACATTGTTGTCCATCGCTTTACATCCCCGAATGCAGCACTCGCTTCGGCTTGTTGATTAACGTACGAGTCATAATCAGCTAAGAGAAGATACTCGTCGTGGTCGAGAAGGGAATTAACGATTGGACGGAACACCTCACGATCACCGTTCGAGAAAGCACCATTGCCGATTAGATCGATTACTTCGCGCAACTGATCATTCGCGTAGTAGTAGTCTCTTGGTTGATAGCCGCTTGACTTTAGTTCCATCACATCCGCTGCAGTCAAGCCAAAGAGAAAGAAATTCTCCGCACCTACTTTTTCTCGTATTTCGATGTTAGCGCCATCCATGGTGCCAATCGTGATCGCACCATTTAAGGCAAACTTCATGTTGCCTGTGCCTGAAGCTTCTTTACCGGCAGTGGAGATCTGTTCTGAAAGATCCGCGGCCGGATAAATCATCTGGCCGTTCTTCACATTGAAGTCGGGAAAAAACACAACTTTTAGTTGGTCGCCAAGACCAGGATCGTTATTCACAACCGTTGCGATGGAGTTGATCAACTTAATGATCAATTTAGCCATGGCGTAACCGGGCGCCGCCTTGCCGCCAAAGATGACCGTTCTAGGCGCAGTCCGAAACGCGCTGTTGTTTTTCAATTGCAGGTACAACGTAACCACATGAAGCGCATTTAGCAGTTGGCGCTTGTATTCATGTAAACGCTTCACCTGAACATCAAACAGGGTGTCGGGGCTGACAACGATACCTGTTCGTTCCTTAAGCATTGTTGCGAGTGCTGCTTTGTTCTGCCGTTTGACAATGCGCCAGTCCTCACCGAATTTCTCATCGCCAGAGTATTGCTCGAGGTTCTTTAGTTGATCTTCGGTGCTACGAATCCAACCATCGCCCAGCTGAGTTGAGATCAATTTGCTGAGCCTTGGATTACTCAGAGCAATCCAGCGTCGAGGGGTTACCCCATTCGTGACGTTGAGAAATCTTTCTGGGTAGAGATCGTAAAAGTCGCGCAGCACGCTCTTCTGTAGCAGCTCGGTATGTAACGCAGCAACGCCGTTAATTGCATGACTGCCAACTGACGCGAGATGAGCCATGCGTACGTACTTTTGATCACTCTCCGCAATCAAAGACAGACGTTGAACTCGTTCCTCATCTCCCGGGAAACGTGCGCGAACTTCTTCCAGGAACCGGCGATTGATCTCGTAGATTATTTCTAAATGCCTTGGTAGTAGCTCGCGGAATAGAGGTAACGGCCAGGTTTCCAGCGCTTCGGGAAGTAACGTGTGGTTCGTATAGCCAAAAGTCTGTTGAGTGACATGCCAGGCCTCATCCCAATCCAAACCGCGTACGTCAATAAGTAGGCGCATCAACTCTGCTACTGCTACTGATGGATGAGTATCGTTGAGTTGAACCGCGAAGTACTTGTGAAACTCTTCTGGTGCGTTGCCTGAGATGTCATTGATGCGCAGCATGTCCTGCAAGGAACAGGAAACGAAGAAGAACTGTTGTTCCAGGCGCAACTGCTTGCCTTTGTTGATAGTGTCATTGGGATAGAGAACTTTGGTGATCGTTTCGGAGCCCACTTTTTCTTCGACGGCGCGGTAGTAGTCGCCAGTGTTGAATGCTTCAAAGTCGAATGATTCGGTTGCTTCGGCTTTCCAAAGACGTAAGAGATTTGCGATACCGACTTTGTAGCCGACGACCGGTGTGTCACAAGCAACGCCTTTTACGACGCGGTGCGGAATCCAACGCACGCGATAGTTTCCCTTGTCGTCTACGTCGCCTTGAGTATAGCCGCCGAGATTAACGTCGAAACTAATTTCAGGTCGTCTTATTTCCCATGGATAACCCGGAGACAACCACTTGTCAGTTACTTCTACCTGCCAGCCATCCTTGATTTCCTGATCGAAGATGCCGAACTCGTAACGAATGCCGTAACCGATCGCAGGAACTTCGAGAGTTGCGAGTGACTCGAGATAACAAGCAGCGAGCCGCCCAAGCCCGCCGTTACCCAGGCCGGGTTCTTCTTCCTGATCCAACAGCGAGTCAAGATTCAGGCCTAACTCTTCCGTAGCCTGTCGAGTTTGGTCATAAATGCCGAGATTGATCAGATTGTTTCCGAGCTGTGGGCCAATGAGAAATTCGGCCGAGAGATATGACACGACACGGACATCACTCTTCATGACGGTCCGAGCAGTAGCGATCCAATGATCCAAAATTCGATCGCGCACGGTCAATGCGAGCGACATATACCAGTCATTTCGTGTGGCGATCTCTGGCAGCCTTGCTTGACTGTAGTAGAGGTGATCGAGAATGTCGTGCTTAATTGACTCAGCTGTAAGCTCGGAAGGGGAGATACTGACGTTGGATGGGTTTGGTCTATTGAGTTGAACGTTTGTCATAGTTGACCTCGCTCTTTGGAGTGCGACGGCAGGCCGTCGCACTCCAAAGAGCGACACGCAAAATATCGTCAATCCGGGTCAAAGACAATGGTTTTCGCAAGACGTAACGAGCACCTGAACGGCGGAAGCTACGTTACTCCTCCTTGACCTATGTAGATATTTACATGTATAGATACCTAGCATTATTGGAACTAGTGACTTCCTTAAGCGTTTAGGCAACGGCGATGAAGAAAAACTATTTGTCATACACGATGGCGCTAACGCTCCAGGCGATCGAAAACGGCTACGGCTACGGCTTCGACATCATGACCGTAACCGGCCTTGCGAGTGGCACCGTATACCCCGCCTTACGACGTTTGGAAGATGCCGAGTTCGTTTCCTCCAAATGGGAAAAAGCATCTGTTGCGCAGGCTGAGTTGCGGCCACCTCGGAAATACTACGAGGTGACAAAGCCCGGTCGAACAGTTCTCGAGGAAGCACGACAACGTTTTCGATTACTGTCGCAGCTTGAGCCACTGGCCACTAATAAACCCGCAAGACAAAAGAGTTGAGGTTCCTATGGCAAGCCAAAAAACAAAGCCGTGGATATCGTTAATTCGTCTTATCGGTGTAATCGTGCCGCAGCGGTTGCGTGCTGATTGGCGCCAGGAGTGGGAGGCTGAGTTGCGTTATCGCGAAACGCAATTGGCCGAATGGCAGCAACTGGATTGGCGCAGCAGACTCGATTTGATCCGCCGTAGCATGACTGCATTCTGGGATGCGCTCTTCCTGGCGCCACGACGAGCTGAAGACGAGATAGTTCAGGACATTCGCTTTGCTCTTCGTCATTTATTAAAGAACCCGGCCTTCACTTGTGTGGCGGTGCTCTCGCTTGCGTTGGGGATCGGTGCAAATACAGCGATCTTCAGTTTGGTTGATGCGGTTATGGTGAAGATGTTGCCCGTGAGAGATCCGGAACAACTGGTCGCCCTCGACTCATTCACCCAACGAGGTGAGCAACGCGATTTCTCGTATCCTCTATTCAAATACTTACGAGACAGGAAATCGTCATTCTCTGGCGTCCTTGCTGCCAGTGATGGCACGAGCAGGATGGCGATGAAGATGCCTTCCTCTGACGATACCGAACAAGTAGAAGTGCAAATGGTTTCGGGCGAGTACTTCCAGGTACTTGGAGTTGATGCTTTCGTCGGCCGGCTTTTAACGGCTGAAGATGACCAGGCAGCGGGTGCGAATCCAGTCGCGGTGTTGAGTTACAACTTATGGCAGCGTCGCTTTGGCGGAGAGTTCTCAGTCATAGGTCAGACCATCACAGTGAAGGAACAGCCACTGACAGTAATCGGCGTAGCCCCTGCGAAATTCTTCGGTGAGGCGGTTGGCAGGGCGCCTGATGTTTGGACACCTTTGACAATGCAGCCTTCGCTTCAGAAGGGCCAGTCGTATCTTGAGAGTCCGAATATTAGCTGGCTTCGGATCATGGGCCGACTCAAAACAGGTGTTAATGAGAACCAGGCGAATGCAGAAGTAAACAATGTAGTCTGGCAGCTCAAGAATGAATCGAACGATTTGGGAAAATCAGCTCTGAACATAGCAAAAATCGATGTGCTGTCCGGGGCACAAGGTCTTGCTGAGTTTCGCACCCGATTTGCGAAACCGCTTCGGATACTCATGGCAGTCGTTGCGTTAGTTCTTCTGATCGCTTGTGCGAATGTAGCCAACCTGCTGCTGGCTCGCGCGACAGCGCGTCAAAAGGAGGTTGCTGTCCGTCATGCAATTGGCGCCGGACGCTTCAGACTGATTCGTCAGTTTCTTACGGAGAGTCTGATCCTCGCGACCTTCGGTGGCGTACTTGGATTACTCTTCGCATGGTGGGGAAGTCGAGCATTGTTGATATTGGTTTCGGGTGACTCTTCCCCAATTCCGATTGACGTGACGCCGAACGTTCGGATTTTGTCGTTCACGTTCGCCGTGTCAGTGCTCACAGCTCTTCTGTTCGGACTTGCACCCGCATGGATTATTACACGGCCAAACGTGGGTTCAGCGCTAAAGGTTACGACTCCGGCGCGACCTCGTTTGGGCTTATCGCGTTTGTTGGTCGTTTCACAGGTGACTTTCTCATTGCTGCTGCTGATTGGCGCTGGTCTCTTTCTTAAGACGTTACACAATCTGCGCACTATCAATTTGGGATTTCAAGCAGAGCAGTTAATTCAAGCTCGCATAAGTCCAAGATCGAGCGGCTACAAGCCGGAGCAGTATCCAGAGCTTAACAAGCGACTTATCGAGAGGTTGAACTCTACTCCCGGCATTCGATCAGCCAGCGTAGCCGGAAGCGGATTTCGCTCTGGCTCATCTCGCACCTGCTGTATTGCAGTGGAAGGATATACTCCTGGCAAGGATGAGGATCGCCAGATTCAGGTCCTTGAAGTGGCGCCAGGTTATTTTTCTACCATAGGCCTGCCTTTGCTGATGGGTCGTGACTTCACTCCTTCGGAAGTAGAGAACAAACCGGGAGTATTTCCCAAGTTGGCGATCATCAATGAGACGATGGCCCATCGCTACTACGGCCAGGCGAATCCGGTCGGCCGACGTTTTGGTTGGGGTGATCAGAAAGTGGTATACGACACAGAGATCGTGGGCGTGGCAAGAGATGCGAACTACGGAAATCTTCGCGAAAAAACCAAGTCGTTAATCTACTATCCAAGCGAAGGCGGTACGTTGCTGGTTGTCCGAGCCGGTTTGGATTCATCCACGCTGGTATCGACTATTCGAAACGAGATTAAGACTGTCGATAAGACGTTAGAGCCCTTCATCTCAACCGTAGCTGAGTTGCGTGATGAAGCTTTGGTGCAGGAACGTATGTTGGCGAAGTTATCCAGTTTCTTTGGCTTGCTTGCACTATTGCTTGCCGGCATCGGTTTATACGGAGTGATGTCCTACGACGTAGTCCGCCGAACACGCGAGATTGGCGTCCGCATGGCAGTGGGCGCGCGGGGACTTGATGTTTTGGGTATGATCCTGCGCGAAGCACTCTGGTTGGTGATTGCTGGTGTGTTGCTCGGACTCCTCGTGGCGTTGATGACGATGAAGGTGATCGCCAGTCTTCTTTTCGGACTAGAGCCGACGGACCCATTGACATTGGTAATGGCAACGGTCGTAATGTTGGCAATCGCTGCATTCGCAGGCTGGCTGCCGGCATGGCGCGCAGCACGGATAGACCCGGTGTTTGCGCTGAGACACGAGTGAGCAGGAGCATGACTACGAGGTCCTCGAGCATGGACATTGAAACTAACAAGACACGTTTCGAAGGAGCCCAACCTATTCTTTCGGTTTGCAGCATACCTGCGACGGTCGGGTATTACAGGGATATCCTTGGGTTCACGAATGCCGAATGGGGCAACGACTCTTTCACTTGTGTAGTGCGTGATCGTGCTTCGATTTATCTGTGTCAGGGCGAACAAGGACAAAGCGGCACCTGGGTCTGGGTGGGCGTTGAGGATGTTAGTCTGCTATACGAGGAGTACAAGAACAGCGGAGCTCGCATCCGAATGACGCCAAAGAATTTCCCATGGGCATATGAGATGCACGTCGAAGACCTGGACGGTCACGTGCTTCGGTTTGGTTCGGAGCCGCTTGAAGGTAAACCTTTCGATACGCCGGACTTTTCGACTTCTTTACTTAGCGATTGATTTTGTTGGGAACTTCCCGCTGGTTAAGTGCGTTTCCTACCCCGGCATCCCAAATAAAATGGCGGTTTTGCGGCAACTCGGTTAGCCGAAGAAACATCGTAACCGGCCACCGTTTCAGGGTGTCTAACTTCACGTGGAGGATTTGTGTTTGGCTTTAAAGTGCATACCGGCCTGCTTTTCACGCGTCGCAACGTTGCTCGCGTTTATTGTGATTGGGTTATTTTCGGTAGGTTCCGTAAGTGCCCAGAACGCCGCAACGGCCGACCCGAAGGGTGATCTCAAGACCAGCCTCAGCTCCCTCTCAACACTTTACACGCAGGAAGTCGAGCGTCTCGAAAAACAACAGCAGCAGTCAAAGGCACTCTACCAGGACGGCTTGATTTCGCGGGTCGAATTCGAGAACGGCGAAAAAGCACTTGCCGACGCCAGAGCAAAAGTCGATCAGGTTGCGAAAGAAATTGCTACGGCAAATCAGCCGGTACCTGTTATCACAGGCGACCTTGCCTTAAACATGATTGCTTCAGTTCGACCATGGTCGACTGGCAACGGCAGAATTGACAGCTTGATTCGTTATTACGGTGGGAAATATGGGGTCGATCCATATTTGATCTTTTGCACCATGTCTCAAGAGTCGGGCTTTACCTCTGGCGCAGTCAGCCCGAAAGGTGCGCAGGGACTAATGCAGCTCATGCCTGACACTGCAGCCCGATATGGCGTGACGAACCCTTACGACGTTGCCCAGAGCATCATGGGTGGAACTCGCTACCTGAAAGACTTGCTTACAATGTTCAACGGCAGAGTTGATCTGGCATTGGCGGGCTACAACGCGGGCGAAGGCGCCGTGATGAAGTACGGCAACAGCATTCCTCCTTACAGTGAAACGCGCAACTACGTGAAGTTGATCCTTGCCCGCTACGGCAGGAAGCAAACCTCCTAAACTTTAGCATCCGCAGAGATTACGCGGCGTAGCGGATGCAATCGCACCCTGATGCAGGCTCAGCTCACTTTTAGAGTACGCAGGGATTTTTCTCCGTGTAGCTCTGTGTCTCTGTGCCTCTGTGGTGAACAAGGTGCGCTATTACCACGGAGACACAGAGACACCGAGCTACACAGAGAAACCGCCTTCATGCAATGACTGCTCTTGGTTCAAATAGTTAGTTCTTGGTAGAAAAGTAAGAAGTTGGCGGTTTGTTGTTTTGAAACGTCGTTGTTTCAGAAAGCAACTCTGCGTAATCTGTGTAACAAACCGACTACTTCTTGTTTTCTTAGCAAG
>DASYPT010000048.1:0-16539 GCA_036006355.1 Pyrinomonadaceae bacterium
GTTTGAAAAAGATGGTGCGCTGGAAGTACTAGCGAACGGAATCTTGAAAACGTTGTTTGAAGGAGCGGAACATGTTCCTGCATCACGTCGCCAGATCTTCCGTTATAACTGGCAGATTCGAAAGGACTGGTCCTCACGGGCTCGTTATATTCGTTATGCATTGAATCCAACAGATCGTGATGTGGAAGCGATGACTCTACCCCGAACGCTCTGGTTCGGCTATTACGTGAAAAGACCCATACGTTTGTTATTCAAAGGACACCACGACTAGTGCAGCCTCAGATCCTTTGTCAAAGTGGGAAGCAGTCAGTACCACCTCGCGGTAGCGGGTGGGTGCGAAGCTCGATGGTCCATGTCAAAACGAAGCTTTGCACCCACCCGCTACCGCGAGGTGGTACTCACTGCTTCCAAGTTGCGCACGCGAATTAGGCTCCACAATACAAATTGACGTAAAAATCTTGCCGTGCTAGGTTCACCTTAACCAAAGACGAATTTAACTTTTGGTCACACCCGATTTCAGGATAATAATCATCGCAAACTTGGAACTTACCTTGAACCGATGCTTACGATTTAGTGAACGGTTGCTGAATCTAGCCATGATTGTGACCTGCTTGCTTTTCACCGTAGTGATCGCGGCAGCTCAGGAATCGCAGAAACGCACCGAGAATTCAAAGCAGGATTCGAAAGTTGACCAATCAAAACAAGCTGCGGACAAGTCGAAAGAGAAGCCTGGTTTCGCGCTCTCAGTAAAGACAAGTCCCATACTCAACATCAGTTTGAAAGCAGAGAAAATCAAACTGGTAGAAATCGCAGCTGAACTGAGTAAGCGACTGAAGACCCCAGTGGTTGTCGGCTCCTCTTTGCAATCCGAAGTGGTTTCTATTGAGTTCAGCGGCCTGACACTTGAGCCCGCAATGCAGCTGATGGCGCCAGCTGTCTACGTCGATTATGAGATCGAAACGAGTGGTAACGCGCAACCGAAGCCGCTGGGAATATATTTTTGGGACGCGAACTCCGGAGAACCATCGATCACTTCGTCAATTCAAAGCTCCACGCAGTCGATGTTAATCGAGGGCGACACGGAAGACGGCGTCGAGCCTCAAACTGATGCTGAGAAAAAGAAATTGGAAGAGCAGCCGCTGCGGATTCAGTTTCAAGAGAACAAGCTAAGTGTTAAGGCTAAGAAACAACCTTTGGTCCTGGTCCTTTTGAAGATCGGCGAGGAATTGGGAATCCCGGTTGATATTCAGTTTGAAACTGAAGATACTGTCGACATCGAATTCAATAAGCTGTCAGTAGAAGATGCTGTCAGGAAATTGTCCCCCAATATCAAGCTGTTTTTGCGAGCAGATTTGTTGCACGCAGAAAGGCGGGTTCTGCGGATAGTATTCACGGATCCAACTAAAACAACTTCGACGGGCTTTTAGTGGAAGGGTTGTTGAGTCCGTTGATGGTCTAAATTTTTGTTGCCACAAATTCAGTCAACGACATAATATAACTACCCAACTTTCGAGGAGGCGGCAAACCTTGGCAAAAGAACAAAGTTTTTCTGAGCAGGAGAACGTGGGGTCACAAAGGGAAACAGTTTCGCATTTTGAAGCTGTTGCGACGGCAAAGAAGACATTCGTTGAACCAGAGCTTTCGAGCCCGGTGGACGTGCTGGAAGCAACAACCTTTTTCCAGTCAGCAACCAGCGGCGTCACCAACTAATTCGTTGGTATTGACGAAAGCCGTTTTGGAGTTTCCTTGGGTACACGACCGGCAACTAAGATGTTTTACTTAGTTGCCGGTCGCATCATTCTTATCGAAACCACCGACGAATGGACGCATCGAGAAGTCTCTGAAGTCTTCTCTTGTTGGTTTCTTAACTTACTTCCACCTCACATCAACACAGATGCAAACGCCACGATTCGCATACATTACGGCGTTGATCTGCCAAACATTCCGCCAGATCTAAAAAGTTTTGAAATAACGTGCGGTGGTTGGTGCTTCACAGACGGGAGACAATACTACTTAAAGTTTGACGAAGCCTTGATTGCCTTCGGCACGGACTCGCACGTAGATTTCTGGATTGCCAAAACATACGATCGCTCGTCCACTGCCTTCGTACAATTGCTCTCACATGCTCTTGCACCAGCTCTTAGACGTTCTGGCGTCTTTGAGATCCACAGTGCCGGAGTAATTTCACCGGAGTCAAAATCGACAATTATGATCGCCGGTACTTCTGGCAGCGGCAAATCAACCTTAACCACGCAACTCGCCAATGTGGGCTGGTCTTATCTGTCAGACGACATTCTTCTGCTGACGGAATTTGGCGAAGAGTTAGAACTGCGGGGCTTGCGTCGATTCTTTGCGCTAACCTCCGATACGCTCGCAGCCGTGGGTCTGCCAGGCATTAACGGCGAATTCAATCTAAAACGTCGTGTCATCCCGCAGGATCACTTCAGCCGTGCTCCTCTCGAACAGTCAAAACCGGGAGCGATAGTTTTTCCGACACTAACAAGACAACAAACGAGTCACATAAGTAATTTGACGGCCAGCGAGACGATGAGCAGGCTTTTGCGGCTTTGCCCCTGGGCTTCGTATGATAAGGGGACTTCGCTTGAACACCTGCGCATGCTCGGTCGATTGGCAAACAGCGCGAGCGGTTTCGAACTGTTAGCCGGGATCGACATTTTGAAGGATTCAAAACTGACGGCGCAGATGTTCCTTAACATCTCTGACAAGGCTTTTTCCGCATACTGACAGCTATGCACGGCTTTGGTCCAAGGCGACTAAGCGTTGAGCTTACAAACATCTGCAACCTGCGTTGCAGTTACTGTTTGCGTGACGAAGACGCGCTTTATCACAGTCCGGCCCATTTCTTCTCGCCGGATCTACTCAACGACATCCTGACCCAGGCTCGAGGGGTAATGGGCATCACCGCAGTTGTTTTTACTGGCGGCGAACCGATCCTTCATCCGGAATTTGAGCGAATTCTCGAAGTTTCTGCTGCGAACGATCTAAAGATTAGCTTTGTCACTAACGGCTGGCATTTCGACAGAGTATGGCCAAGCATCCTAACTCATCGAGAAGCGATTACTCATGTCGCATTTAGTTTGGATGGAGCCACCGCCGAGACCCATGATACCTGGCGTGGTTCGGGCTCGTTCGAAAGAGTGGTAAGAGCGTTCTCCCGCTGCTTTGTGACTCGCATTCCTTTTACTGTCAAGGTGGGAATTCGTAGAGACACCATTCAACAGCTGGAACAGATAGCGCTGTTTGCCGCACGTTTGGGAGCGTCGTCGCTGAACTTTGCGCACATAATGCCTACTTCAAGCGAAGTTGAAGAAGCCTCGTCTCTGTCTTATGCAGAACGTCAACGAGCGGATCAAGAGATCGCAAACCTGGCACGCATATTCAAAATGAAGATTGGCATCGACGTGGGTTACAACAATTTGGATGTATCTCCGCCGTGTTCTGCATTGGCCGGCGTTAGCGCGAATATTGATTACCTGGGCCGATTGTCATTGTGCTGCAATCTCGCCGGCTTTCGGGGAGGTTTGGAAGACTCGGAGGTTGTGGCAGATCTTAAGACCGAAGATTTCGCATCTGCGTTTGCAAGATTGTCGAACCTTGCGTCAAGTCAGGTTGAGGCTCGGCGACATCGACTCGAGTCTCTCGAGAATCCCTCGGAGGATCCATATGTGAGTTCTCCCTGTCTCTTCTGCCTGGATACATTTGGCAAGCTTCCGTGGCGTGGAAAGTTTAGTAACGAAATCGAGTCTCGAGCCTTACCGGTACTTCAGAGCCGCTGAATGTGCGTCTCATCTCATGTCGGTTCACCAATCAATAAACAACTCGGTTCATTTGGTAGAGATCAAGCCGGAGTCAATGAAGTTGTGGTGTCCCATCGATGCGGTGATTGCAGAAGACCAACCGGCGATCGAGTGGATGGATTTGCATGGTATCGATTTTAGAGAGCCATTCTTCAATGAGACTTTGGCAAGAATTGACTCGGAAAAACGAGGACGAGTACTAACCACGTTTGACGCGCTCTTGCAATTCGAGAAAATCTGCGACGGCCTTTCCCCATCGGGGTTCATACTTCACAGCTCGAGGTGCGGTTCAACGCTCGTCGCAAACGCATGCCGTGCAGTAAAGGATTCAATTGTCATTGCCGAAGCACCGGTGATCGATAAACTGATTACTCGATTTTTTACCGATGGCCTATCAGGGTCAGCAAAAGAGCTGTTGTATAAGCTTTTGTTGCGAGCGACCGTTACTGCCCTGGGTCAACGTTTGAAGGGCGATGAATCCCATTATTTCGTTAAGCTTGCTTGCACGAGCACTCTGCAGATCTATCGCTTGAGATGTATTTGGCCAGATGTTCCCTTTGTCTTTCTTTATCGGGACCCGGTAGAAACTATAGTTTCCAACTTGCTATCTATTCCGGAGTGGATGCGCGCCGAAGTTAATCCTGCCGCAGCAGCTGCAATCGTGGGTGTTGATGAAGAGCACGTGACGTCACTTGGCTCTGAAGAGTATTGTGCGCGTTCTCTGGGAAGGTTCTTTGCCGCGGTTGATGCGAACTTTGATTCTCGCATGAAGCTCCTCAATTATGAGCAATTGTCGTTTGACTCGTTGATTGCAATCCTGAACTTCTTCGGCATTGACCCGACGGTTGACGAAGCCGATGCCGTAAGAAAAGTCTCTCGTCTATACTCGAAAGACTCAACGAGCACGCGGGTATTCGAAGACGACAGTTCACAAAAACGTTCGGCAGCTTCAGGCGAGACATACATAGCCGCCGAGAGATGGGCACAGTCCTCATATGATCGTTTGAACGCCCGTGTATTAAGTTGCGAATGAATCGCGGAGGAGTGAAGAAGACAAATGCCGGTTCCAATCAAAGATGTCGTATACACCGATTTTCAAGGCACGGGTGGAATACTCGTGGACTTAAAAACTAAACAGTATTACCAGTTGAATGAAACCGGATCGTTAATTTGGCGCGGTCTGGAAAAAGGTCACACGGTCGAGGATATCGCTTTCGAGATGAGTACGATCTATGAAGTTACTCCCGAGCATGCGAAGAAAAGTGTGGAAACACTACTTTCGAATCTGGAAACGCGAAAACTCGTGTCTCGGGCTTAGAGATACTAACTGCTCCCTCCAACAGACCCAGGAACTTTCAGATTTGCGTTAAACAGCCCACCATCCGGATTCCCGCTCGACCGACCGGAAACTTAACAAATACTTAATGTTAAATTTTGTTGACGCCCTTAAAAAAACCGTGCTACGGTTTCCGCCAGACAAAATCGTGGGGCCAACCTTCAAAGGAGAAAAAAACAGGCATGTCTAAGTCATTTCGGATTTCTTTGGTGTCGACTGCCCTGATAACCCTGATGCTGGGGTTAGCACAGGTTGCGGTGGGTCAATTAGTCATCTCGGAATTTCGCGTTCGTGGTCCCAACGGGGCTAACGACGAGTTCATTGAAATCGCCAACAACAGCGGAGCTGACCATACCGTAGCCGGTGGCGGAACCGGTTATGCCGTAGCGGCTTCAAATGGCGTCGCCCGATGCGTTATCCCCAACGGTACGGTTATCCCCAACAGAGGCCACTATCTTTGTGTGAACAGTGTTGGGTATAGCCTTGCTTCTTATCCCGCTGGTAATGGGACTACTGCGACAGGGGATGCTACTTATACGACAGACATCCCAGACAACGCAGGTATCGCGATCTTCAATACTAGTATTGCAGCCAACTTCAATCTCGCAAATCGCCTGGACGCTGTTGGCTCAACGTCGGAAGCAAATACGCTTTACAAGGAAGGCACCGGCTATCCGGCGTTGGTTCCGTTCTCGATCGATTACTCCTTTTATCGCGATAACTGCGGTAAGGGTGGAAGCATCACAACTTTTGGCCCTTGTCCGACGGGCGGGGCTCTGAAAGATACGAACAACAATGCGGCTGATTTTGTTTTCGTTGATACCAATGGAACGTCAGCCGGCGCTGGTCAGCGCCTGGGTGCACCAGGCCCGGAGAACCTCTCGTCACCGATCGAGCGCAATGCCTCCTTCGCCGTTGACCTCCTCGATCCTTGTGTAGCACCTGCTTCCCCGCCAAATCGCGTGCGTGATTTCACCTCGGATCCACCGAACAATTCCACGTTTGGTACTTTGGATATTCGACGAACGGTTACTAACAACACGGGAGGAAACGTGACACGCCTTCGATGGCGAGTGGTTGATCTCACCACCTTCCCTGCGCCGAGTGGCATCGCCGATTTGCGACCCCGAACGTCGACGGCAGTAGTTGTTACAGTAGACCGACCACCTTGCGGAAGCGGCACAAGCAACGTGACGGTCCAGGGTACGACACTTGAGCAACCTCCATCACAACCAAATGGCGGTGGCTTCAACTCGTCGATGTCGTCTGGAACTGTGACTCTTGCAACGCCGATCGCCAACGGCGCAACGCTTGATGTGCGCTTCCTTCTTGGCATTCAGCAAACCGGCAGTTTCAAATTCTTCGTAAACGTCGAAGCGCTGCCGTAATCGAACTAAGGGATTTTTTAAGGAAGGGAGAGGTGTTCACACCTCTCCAAACCGAAGGAGAGGCGCAAGTCGCCTCTCCTTTAGTTTTACTCGGAAGACAGCATCGCTGCTTCAACTCGGTAAGGTTTGTCTGACGGATAAGTGTAGGTCACGATGTATTCAGGTGATGAGGTTTCAAGAAATGGTTTGCCATCCAATTCCAACCACGCGTGACCATCAACTTTTCCGATCGCTTCGTTACGCACTCCAAACTGGATCTTCGTAGCTATACCATTCCTGGAAAGATAGCGACGCAAAACTGCAGCACGTTTCCAACAGGTTGGTTTAAAGTGAAAGATGTTGGTTGAGAGGACTGTATCGATTGAGCGTGCGAGTCTGGGTGGAAGATCCGGATCGTAGTCGTGCGTCTTGAACTGGTCGCCTGCTGAAACGATGCTAAGTGCGCGTGGTAATGGCCAAAGTCTCGCTGCGGCGGAAAGGACACTAACCCACCACGCCATTCCCAATAGCAGGAAGGCCTCGTGCGGCTGCGAAACGCACTTCCTGCAAGCGGCGAGACTCAAGCGAAATACCTTGTTCACGTTTCGAAACATGCGACGTCACGATTCTAGCTGATACATGCCTTGTACGACAGGCTGTTAGCCTGTCGATGTCCAACACTGTCTACAATGAGGTACCCGCAACAGGCTAACAGCCTGTCGTACACGGACTGAATCTAATCACTTATGCGTTCCCCGTGTTACGCTACGTCAGTTTTAGATGGAAACTCAGAAGTGACCGAGAATAGATCTCTAAAGAAGGTCCGCATCTACTGCGATGGATCCAGTCTTGGCAACGGTCAGGACTTGAGTCGTGCGGCCGGCGTCGCTTTATTAGGCTACAAAGGAATCTGGAAAGCTTTTGGCGAATACATTGGGCAGGCGACGAATCAACAGGCTGAGATAGTAGCAGCGGCAATTGGCCTGGAGAGTTTGCGAGAACCTTGTGACGTTGATCTTTTTACCGATTCTCGTTATGTCGTCGAAACTATGAATGGCCGCTATCGACGGAAGACTAATCAAAAGTGGTGGCAACGACTGGATGAGGCCTCGGCCAGACATCGTATTAACTGGCAATGGACGCGAGGTCACGTTGGTCATCTATTGCAAGAGACTGCCGATGTAACTGCTCGTCGAATCGCGGCCGCAGAAAGAGTTGACAAGAATATATTGCGAGATGCTGAAGATCGGATAGGAACCGTAACTGAATACGACTAAATCATCATGAAAATTACCGCTACGCCTCGCATTAAACACAATTGCCTTTTATAATTTCGCTTCCCCAATTTATTAAACCTGGAACGCGAGTGTGCCTCTCAGATTGCTCAGAACATCCAGTATTTCACCAGCCGGTTTGATTGTCACAGCGCTCCTTTTTTCGCTTGCCCTTGCTGTGTTACCCGGTATCTCGCAGGGCCAGGATCCTTTAAAGGGATGGCAATGGCAGAATCCACTGCCTCAAGGCAACGCAATTAACGCGATCAAGTTCGCTGGTGATAAGAGACATGGTTGGGCAGTTGGTGGCGACGGTGTAATTCTCGCGACAACCAATGGCGGGTTTGACTGGGACCAGCAAGAGTCACCGACGAATACCACCCTTTATGCCATTTACCTCAGGGATAGAAACCATCTTGTAGTTGCCGGGGCACGCGGTCTAATCCTCACTACGAAGAACGGCGGAAGTAAATGGACCGAGCGAAAAACCGGTACTCGCGATCACCTGTTCGCCGTGACGTTCGCACCTGACAATCCATTACATGGCTGGGCCGTTGGTACCTTTGGCGCAATTATCTGTACGACAGACGGCGGTGTTACCTGGAAGCCACAAACGAGCAACACGACTGCGCATCTCTTTTCTGTAGCATTTGAAAGCGCGAAAAACGGAATTGCGGTTGGTTCACGCGGGACGATACTTGTCACACACAATGGCGGCGCCGAGTGGAAAGAGAAGAAGGAAATTTCATCCGTAGCGCTGACTGGTGTCACATTCATTTCGCTCAAGCGTGCTTTGGTCGTTGGATATCGTGGAACACTCCTGCGCACGGATGATGCCGGCGAGTCGTGGGAACCAATCTCTTCATTAGTAACCACTGATCTCTATTCTGTTGATTTCATCGATGAGCTTCATGGCTGGGCTGCCGGAGAAGGCGGCGTGATATTGACCACTGGTGATGGAGGACACATCTGGTTGCCCGTGAACATCCGCACCGGTCCGCGGTTGAGCACAGTTTATTTTGTTGATGAATCATTGGGTTGGGCTGCAGGCGCGGATGGTTTAGTAGTACGAACAGACGATGGTGGTCTTTCGTGGCGAAGGTTGACGCACGGAGGTCGCGACGACCTGGCAAATATCTTTTTCATCGATAACTCCCACGGTTGGGCAGTAGGCGAGCATGGTCGGATCCTGTTTACTAACTCCGGCGGAAAGAACTGGACTATAAGGCCTTCAAACTCTACCGCAAATCTAAACGCCATTACGTTTGTGAACGAAAGCAGCGGATGGGTTGTTGGTGATAAGGGAACCATTCTTCACTCTGTGACTGGTGGCGTTACGTGGGGGGTAGTGAGTAGTCCGGCGACTGGGGGTTTGTTTGGAGTTGCATTCGTCAACGAAAAGAAAGGTTGGGTTGTCGGCGCGCGCGGTGCCATCTGGGTCACAGACGACGAAGGCGTGTCCTGGCACTATCAGCAGAGCAACACGATAAGTTGGTTGGAAGATGTAGCGTTTACTAACGAGCAGCACGGTATTGCTGTTGGGTCAGGCGGCACGATCTTGAAGACGGACGATGGTGGCGAGAAATGGACGCGCGTTGATCGAAATCTAAATGAATGGCTATATGCTGTCACTTTCGCTGATTCTCAACGAGGTTATATCGTCGGAGGACATGGAATTATCCTGCGTACTGATGATGGCGGAACGACCTGGAAAGATCTGGAGAGTGGAGTAACAGGTAATCTGTTCGGCATAGCAGCGTCAAATCGAAACGAAGCATTGGTTGTTGGCGATCAGGGTCGGATTCTTTACAGCAAAGATGCTGGTCAGACTTGGGAGGTTCAGGAGAGTATTACCAGCACCGCACTATTTTCAATTGCAAATCGTGGTGGCAATAACGTTTGGGTTGCAGGTCGTGGCGGGGCAATACTGAGAAGAGTTGAGCCAGTCGCAACCGTTACTATTCCCGTCTCTCGTCTACCGCCCATCTTGAAAGGTGGCGCCGGCAAAGTGCCCGCGGCGAGTGCTGAAGGTTTCGACGATGGCGATATTCCTCGAGCGTTGCCGCCGAAAAAGCCGAAATCCTGATCGAAGCTGAGAATGTGTATGAAGGCCTTAGGTGTGTCTTTTCTCACTTTTGCCATTGTCAGCCTTAGCTTCTCGGCGTCCTTGCAGTTCATACCGAAGACTACGGGTTCGGAGCAGGCATTAGTCGTTGATTCGAGAAGAGCCATCATTGAAACCGGTTTTTCGCCGCAGTACTTTGATGCGCACTTCACACTTGTAACGGTTGTTGATAAACCGTCTGACCGGCGCGTTGTATGGCGATTCGCCATTAACGGCTACGAGACACGTTTGACCGACTCGATTGGTTCCTACGCTGAAGGCACAACACGAATTTACACGCATAGCGTTGCAAGTGTTTTGGGTCACACGTCAGAAATCAAACGAACAATCTCTTATGCGCGCGCACTAAGAATCATGAAAATGTGTATCGGCAACTTTGAGAATCCAGGGGTGGAGTATGGCCAAGTGGATGGTTATGCCCAGCTATTTCTCATCGCAAACCATTCGCGCCTTCAAAGGAACCAAGTGGAAATTGGTCGACAGCCACGTGGGAAGAAAGCGGCCGAAGCTTCCGGAATTGATGTCATCAAGTCGGAAGAAGACAATGATGAGCGGACGCCTGTTAGACTCGGCAGTGTAAATCTCCAGACTGGTAAGTGCACTAGAGGTAACGGACTGATCGCACCTTGAAAACTCAACTTCAAGAGACATTTCTTGCAGTCAACATTCTATCGCCGATATATTCACTCCCTTACCAGTGCTTTTATCAGGTGCATTCACCCGCAGGGTAAGTCTGAAAAATAGCACGGTCCAAAAAGCACATTCTTTGCAGTGGAACACAGATGAATAATCCCGTCTTAAGGCGTCGGCACACATTGCGTCAACTCACTGCCGCGTCATTATGTCTTGTATTGCTTGGTCAAATAGTCGTCTTGTCAGGACAGGAGCAATCGCAGAAGGTTCTCGTCAAGAAGAGTTCGAAGAAAAAGAAACGTCAGCGTTCCGACAAATTTGCAACTCCTTTAATTTTGCCGCCACTGTCAGCGCCTTCGAATAACACGGCAGGCACGTCTGTCACCCAATTATCAAACTCCAAAACGAATTCAAAGGCCCGCGTTTCAACGCAGAGCGTTACAAAGTCTGCATTGCAGAATATCCAGGCTACAGCGATTCACGCGGTGAGCACCACAAAAGTAAGCCTCCGTACGTTGACCACCAAAAGGAAAGGTCTACCGACCACGACGGTCTTGCCAATCAACAGCAACCAGTTGCTGCCGGCGCCACGTTCGATTCAAGAAGTTCATTCGCCGGTCGTTGAGTCTCTACGTAGCACCTCGTTACGGGCAGATATTCCTGTGCCGTTAACACCGTCGCCGGTCGCAGTCCAAAGTTTTCAAGGTGAATCGGATGAAGCCAAAGGCGGTGGACCCGTCGGAACGTTTACGACTCCTCCGGATACGATGGGTGCAGTTGGAATTAACAAAGTGGTCAGTTATGTCAATAACAATATTGTCGTTCAGGACAAAAGCACTGGTGCACAATTGAGTCTTGCGAGCCTCGATGCTTTCTGGGCGGCAAGCGGAGGCACCAATACTTTCGACCCCCGCATTCAATACGATCCATATAACAATCGTTGGCTAATCGCCGCAGTTTCCAACGCGCAAACCGCTTCTTCATCGATCCTGTTTGGTATTTCCGAGACGGAAGATCCTCAGGGAACATTTACTCTCTTCCGTTTCGTCGTCGGCTGCGCGCCTGGTGCTGCAGGTTGTGACGCTCAGGGCGAATGGGCAGATTTTCCGATGCTTGGATTCAACAAGAGCTGGGTAGCGATCGGTTGGAATCAATTCACGACAACTACGAATGAGTTCATCGATGGAAGGATGCTGGTTATCGACTATCCAACAATACGCGGCGGGATAGCGAACGCAACTGGCTTCAGCGGATCCAGTGACTTCTGCTTGCATCCTGCGACTACGCTCTCACCAACAGAGGACACACTCTATGTTCCGGTACATGTTAATAGTGCCGATGCAACTTACAGACTTCATCGGATAACAGGATCGCCGAGTACCCCCGTGTTCAATGCAGATCTCGAGACTCGCATAAGGCCCGGCGGAAGCTGGACCCAACCCAATGGCGATGTTCTCCCACAGCAATGCATTCCTGGTGTTGGGGCACCCACACAAACTTGCCCAGCGACATTGCGCGGCGCTGACGTCGGAGACTCTTTCATTCGTTCCAATGTCGTCTTTCGTAATGGCAAGATCTATTACCCGCAGACCATTGCACTCCCAGCCGGCGCATTAACAATCGATTCGCACTTCGCCGCACAATGGACCGTGCTGAACACTGACGGCACTTTCTTTGACGGTGGGCGAGTTGAAGATCCTGCTGCTACGGGCACGAATGGGGGAATGCACTATGCATATCCCAGTTTGACTGTAAATAAAAACAATGATGTGTTGCTCGGATTTTCAAAATTTCAATCTGACGACTACATCGATGCCGGGTACGCTTACCGCCTGGGTACCGATCCTCCGGGCGCCATGCGCGATCCCGTCATATACAAGGAAGGCGAAGACTACTATTCGAAGTCGTTCAGCGGATCTCGCAATCGGTGGGGTGATTACAGTCATACAGTTGTTGATCCTGTAAACGATCGTGATATGTGGACGATCCAGGAGTACGCAAAGTTGCGGGTGGGAAGTACTGGTCAAGGCTCTAACGACTCTCGGTGGGGCACGTGGTGGGCGAAAGTCGCTGCTCCGGCTGGTTCGAGCGATCTCTTAATAAGCGAATTCAGGCTGCGTGGTCTAAACGGTGCGAATGACGAATTCATTGAGATCTACAACAACAGCGGCTCGCAACACACCGTTAACTCGAGCGATGGCTCAGCAGGTTACGCGGTCGCAGCTTCCGACGGGACGGTTCGATTCACGATTCCGAATGGAACCGTTATTCCTGCGAAGGGTCATTACCTCGGTGTTAACAACGCTGGATATTCGTTGGCATCTTACCCCGCTGGAAACGGAACCACGGCAACGGGAGATGCTGCATACACTATAGATATTCCCGACAACGCCGGCATCGCGCTTTTTTCAACAGCCACGCCCGCGAACTTTTCGCTTGCGACGAGAATAGATGCAGTTGGGTCAACGGCCGAAGGTAATATGCTCTACAAAGAAGGAGCAGGCTATCCATCTCTAACGCCGTTCTCGATTGATTACGCTTTCTACCGAAGTTTCTGTCCCGGAAATACACCTGTGTTTGGGACCGCGTTGGGTTGTTTTCCCGGGAGTGGGGGTCAGCCAAAAGATTCCAATGACAACGCTGCTGACATCGTGTTTGTTGATACGGCCGCAACGGTAGCAGGCGCAGGGAAAAGGTTGGGCGCTCCGGGTCCGGAGAATTTATCCTCACCTTTAGAACGCAACTCAGCCACAGTGTTTGTATTAGACCGGACCGTTAGTTCCAGCTTACCGCCTAATCGCGTGCGCGACTTTACTTCGGATTCCATCAACAACTCAACGTTCGGCACTCTCGATATCAGGAGGCGGGTTCAGAACACCACGGGCATTACAATCACCCGACTCCGCTTCCGTATCATTGACCTGAATACGCTTCCAGCGCCCGGAGGTTTTGCAGACTTGCGAGCGCGAAGTTCGACCGCAGTATTTGTATTTGTCAGTGATCCCGGCACCTGTTTTCTTAGCGAAGGGGCTTGCGTAACTACTGTGAATGGCACAACTCTGGAACAGCCACCATCCCAGCCCCTTGGTGGTGCGTTTAATTCAACCCTCTCCGCGGGAACGATTACGCTTGCGAATCCCTTGTTTCCTGGGTTTTCGACCAATGTCCGTTTTTTACTTGGAGTCCAGCAGCCGGGAAGCTTCAGGTTTTTTATTAATATCGAAGCGCTACCGTAGCGGAAGGATGGAGAGGGCTATTGGTAGTCGGCAGGAGCAGTTGACAGGAGCAGGTACGTGAAAAACAAAAGGCAGCGATTGCTGCCCTCAGAATAGATCTTGACTGTGGATTAATCAGTGGTAGCTTTTGCTGCTGCTGCTGCTCCTACCGAATCGGGTGTTCTTTAGCGTATGAATACGCACAGTACGCTGAAATCAAATGGCAAATCCAACCAAGTGTTCCGCCTGTGCCGAGCCAGAACCCCGGTGTGAAGATCAACCAGAAAATCCCTGCCAGTATCCGGCCGTTGTAGAGTTGACCAACACCCGGAATAATTAAACTAAGCACGCCTGCCAAGACTGGGTCACGCATCAACAAATACCTCCGTAGCGACTCCTATACGAGGACGTTGCTCAGTTTGTTCAGTGTGGGTTTGGTGGAAAAGGTCGATTTAGGGCTGATATCTCGAAGCTTGGGGAGAATGAGAGTCGTGCCGATTGCGAATGTCCGACGAACTTTTTAGTTTGTCGATGTTTGAACTAGAGGCCCGCAGATTCTGTGAGCGGTCTGCAGCATCGACAAACTAAAGTTCGTCGGACGATCGCTCATTTACCGTCCAGCCGCCGAACGTCTACCAACTCACCACGAAACTTTCGAAGCATCTCCTGAACCATCGGGTGACTTTCAGCCGAAGCGCGGAGGTTCTGCTTCGCAAGTTTTTCTTCTTCTTCGCGGCTGAGTGGTTCATTGTCGTTTTTAGGATCCTTGACGTTAATTCGAACACCCGTTTCCTGCCCGGTAACTTCCTGACATACATCGCGCAACAGCTTGATGTTTTCTGGTCGTGTCAGTGTGTCACGAAAGTGGCGAGTCTCCGGAGTAAACTCGACATACAGTTCGCCCGATTCAAGTGTGGTGGCGTTTGCTGATTCGAGGACGGTAACCAAAAGCATTTTGCGCTGCTTTTCCAGTGCTACTTTGATTCGTTCAATCGCCGGAGCGTCGATCGAAAGTTCAACTAACGTTTCCGTCTCAGATGTTTCAGACGTCGGCTGCATTGCGCTCAATTGAGGTTCTGGTCGATCAGTGTCCATTGCCGGGGCGACAGCGGCTGCGGAGAAGTTTGCACTGGCCGAACGTGAACTGGACGAGGGCTTGGAGGCGTCACTTTTTCCGGATCCAGAAGACCCACTGCCGGAACTCGACTGACTCCTCGATGTTGTTGGAACAGGTTGACCTGATTCGAGCGCAGACAGCCGAGAGAGGATCTCGCTAATCGTCTCAACCCCGCGAAGCTCCATCAACTTGACGATGCCGATTTCCAATTGATACCGCGGTTGCGTTGCCGTGCGAAGTTTAGTTTCTGTTTCAGCCAGAGAATGAAAGAAACGCACAAGATCTGATTCTGAAAACAAATCCGCTTGTCGCTTCAGTTCCTCCGGTGTGCAAACCGCTGACTCTAACAGTTCTTCACTTGCTGAAACTTTGGTAACCAGAAGATCGCGGAAGTGTGCGAGTAGATCCCTGCAGAAATTTCTCAGGTCGTGACCGCGCATCACGATGTCGTCGACGACCTTTATTGCATCGGCGGGTTTGTTTTCTGCAATCGCGTCCATTATGCGCGTAAGGATGTCAGCCCCGGCGACTCCTAACGCCATCTCAACGTCTTCCTTTTTAATCTTGTCGCCGGCAAAGCTGATGACCTGATCGAGTGAAGATTGTGCATCCCGCATCGAACCATCGCCCGCGCGTGCAATTTCACGCAATGCGTCGTCTGGGATGGTTATCTTTTCGGCCTTGGCGATCAATCGCAAACGCTCGAGAATCTTGGCGGTCGCAATTGTTCGAAACTCAAATTGTTGGCAACGAGAGAGGATCGTTTCTGGAACCTTATGGCGTTCCGTCGTCGCCATGATGAAAACAACTCGCGGCGGCGGCTCTTCCAGCGTTTTCAATAGCGCGTTGAACGCCTGGTTGGAAAGCATATGAACTTCGTCGATGATGAAGATCTTATAACGGTCGCGAGCGGGAGCGATCCCCACACTCGAAATGATTGCATCGCGAACATTATCCACTCCCGTATTCGAAGCAGCGTCGATCTCCAGTACATCAATTGATCGGCTCTCGCTAATTTCACGACACGAGGCGCATTGATCGGGATCGTCCGTGCGACATGGCGTCGCAGTTGGTTGTTTGGCCTTGTGACAGTTGAGCGCTTTGGCGAGGAGCCGGGCGGTTGTTGTCTTTCCTACGCCCCGTGCGCCTGAGAACAGGTAGGCATGATGCAAGCGCTGGTGTTCAATTGCATTTCGCAGCGTGCGAGTAATTGCTTCCTGGCCGGTTACTTCTTCGAACGATTGCGGGCGCCATTTGCGCGCGATGACTTGATACGACATGCGCTCTATTTACAGTCAACCTTTGTTCTATAGTTTTGTATCGCGTTAGATCCCAGATCCCAGATCCCAGATCGAATAGATGGATTCTGGAAATTCAAATCTGGGATCTGAGATCTGAAATCTGAGATCAATTCCTGGCCAGACCCCGGACTTTCCCGCAACACACGCTGCCGTTGCTACCGTTGCTCCGTTCCCGGCCTGGCGGGGTTCACAAGGCTTGCGTTGTGCGGAGCCCGGGATCTGATAAACCCATGGTATTTGGCCTTAGGTTTTTGATCTTTGAAATCTCCCGTATGACCAAAAACCAACGTCCAAAACCAAAAAACCTAAATCTGCACTTTGCGATGAGCCAGCATTCGCAGGAAACCGTTTAT
>DASYPT010000049.1:0-19625 GCA_036006355.1 Pyrinomonadaceae bacterium
AATTAGTTGATACCTGGCTCAAGGCGAGCGAAAGCGGGGACGTGAACACAATCCTCACTCTTATGGCTGACGATGTGATCTTCATGGTCCCCGGCAGAGAACCGTTTGGCAAAGCGGAATTTGTGCAAAACTACAAACAGATGAGCGGAGTAAAACTAACAACCAAAAGCAATATTCAGGAGATCAAGGTTTTGGGTGAATGGGCCTGGATGCGTAACCTTCTGAGAGTCACCTTCACACCAGGCGACGGAAGTCCGACAACACATTCAGGTTATGTGCTTACGATCCTGCGTAAAACTTCAGACGGTAGATGGGTCATCACACGGGACGCAAACTTACTAACTCCGCAGTAATATGCAGTCAGTACCACCTCGCGGTTGCGGGTGGGTGCGCAGCTGTGGACCACTGATTTGACTGCGGAGCCACCCGCTGCGAGGTGGTACTGACTACCTCCAAAAGCAAATGATTCTTCCGATTGTTCAAACTGGAAATCCTGTTCTACGGCGCGTTGGCCGTGAATTGACCCTCGAAGAGATCAAGAGTCCAGCGATGCAAAAGCTGATCGAATCGATGAGGGACACGATGCGCGCGGCGCCTGGCGTTGGATTGGCTGCACCTCAGATTGGCGAGTCTATCCAGCTGGCAGTGATCGAGGATCGAGCAGAATACATTCAGGATGCTTCAGCAGAACAACTCGAAGAACGTAACCGGTCGGTAATTGAATTTCACGTCATAGTTAATCCGAAGCTCACTTTGCTTGACGATGGATCAGCGGCCTTCTTTGAAGGATGTCTTAGCGTCGAAGGATATCAGGCAGTCGTGCGACGCGCTTACAGAGTGCATGTTGAGTGTTTGAATGAAAGAGCCGAACCGATAACGATCGATGCCGAAGGATGGTACGCCCGGATACTTCAGCACGAGATCGATCACTTGAACGGCAAGTTATACATCGATCGAATGGAGTCAAGAACGTTTACAACGAATGAGAATCTGCTGAGGTATCTAGAGGATCAGGATTGAATTCGCGATCCTGACGGGGCTTTATGATTCGGCGGGGCTTTGCCTCAAAAGTTCAGTTTCATTTGGATTCGGCTTTGCCACCTGTTGTGAGGCATGGCTCTGCCCTGCCGGGTGCGAGCGAGATTGGTTTCGGGCTTCGTCCTCGATGTGTTTCCAGTGTAAGAGCTTGAGGGCGAGCCCAATTGAAATCTAAGCTCGCTTACGGCAGGTCAGAGCCATGCCTCATAACAGCTAGCAAAGCCTAATCCAATGAAACTGGACTCTTGAGGCAAAACTATTCGCCGTGAGACACATCGTTAATCAAAAACGATGTGGACGCGTGAATCATGTGCGATAAACCTTGGCGTGACGCCGAAAACCTTTTCGATTAGCTCGGTCGTTAGCACCTCACTCGCTGTTCCGTTCGCGACGACCTTTCCCTCATTTAACAACACGATATGATCCGCGAACTGCGCTGCGAGATTCAGATCGTGCACCACACCAACAGTGACAATATCTGGAGCGTCAGCAAAAGTCCTGATCTTCTTCATGAAATCGATCTGATGTCGAATGTCCAGAAACGTTAATGGCTCATCAAGGAAAAGGTAACGACACGCTTTAAGATCCTTTGATTGGCCGTCGTTCCACAACTGTGCCAAAACGCGAGCGAAGTTAACCCGTTGTCGTTCACCACCGCTTAGCGTTTGATAGTCGCGCTGACTGAATTCCGTTACATCCATGTGGTCCATGACCTGATCGACAATGCTTTCGTCAACTGGACCTGGACGCCCTGCGAAGTGTGGGTAGCGTCCCATCATCACCACTTCGCGTACGGTTAGTGGGAATGCTACGTCGATTGCTTGGGAAAGTACTGCCCGACGTTTTGCTAGTTCCGCTTCACTGGCTTGATGAACATCCGCTCCCTGATATTCGACTTTGCCCGTCTGAGGGTGCAAAAACCTCGCGAGTACTTTTACCAGAGTTGATTTGCCTGCTCCGTTTGGACCGATTATCAAGTGAAGTTTGGCCGCCGCAAATGCGATAGAGATATCCGAAATGAGCGGTTTGGCGCCGACGCGAAAACTGATGTTGGTTGCCGTCAACATATTTGAAATCAGAAAACGTATTGTCGTCTGCGTAAAAGAAGAATGAAGACGGGCACGCCCACTGCTGAGGTCAAGATGCCAATTGGCAATTCAGCCGGTCTTATCACTAGACGAGCCATTAGGTCGGCGAGTGTCAAAAGCGTTGCACCGGTCAAAGCACTGCCCACGATCAAAAATCGATTATCTGCTCCGCCGAGGATGCGCAGAATGTGTGGAACTATGAGGCCGACGAAACTAATGACACCGGTAAACGCGGTTGCGATAGCAACGATCACAACATTCACTGAAAGAATGATCCACTTCAGACGATTAACATTTACGCCAAGATAAGTAGCTTCTTCCTCTCCAATCATCAGTGCGTTCAGCTGCTTCGCATAACGAAGTGCGAGCAATGTTCCGGCTGCGGTTGAGACGGTGACAATCTCAACAGCTTTCCAGCTTGCTCCAGACAGGGTTCCCAGCGTCCAAAAAGTTATCGAACGCGCTTGTGGGTCTCGAGCTATGTAAGAGAGAAAACCGATTCCACTGGTGAAGAGAGCATTGACCGCCAGCCCGGTTAGCAACAGCATGACAATCGAAGCTCTAGCATCTTCCCGTGATCGCGCAAGCATGAAGACAAGGTAGGTTGAGATGATGCCACCTGCACAAGCGGCGATAGGTAAACTCCACAGGCTCACGCCGATGTGAAACACTCCGCCAAGAACGAAGAAGACTGCAGAACCAAACGCCGCGCCGGTGGAAGTGCCAACCAGACCCGGCTCGACGATCGGGTTCCGAAAGAGCGCTTGCATTAACGTACCGCCAACGCCAAGACTGGCTCCTACTAACAGGCAGAGAACTGCGCGTGGCAAGCGCAATTCAAGAAAGATTCGCTGATCTAAGGTTGCTTCAGGGTGACCTGGAAGAAGGGAACCGAGTGAACTGGTGATTTGGGTGATCGAAAAATCAATCGCACCGAAGCGAATCGAAGCCGCCAGCACGAGTAGTGTGACAACAGCTAAAACTAACAAGAGTGCTTGTCGGTTACCGGATCGCTTCGTCACTTTTGATGGATGACTGCGGCTACTTTCTGAATGTTTTCTCCCGACCGTGGACCAAAGTAATTTAGCACGTTCTCTTCAATGCGGTAGATGTGGTTGTTCCTGGCCGCATTCGAAGTGGCGACTCCTGGCAGCGCTTTTATCTGATCGAGTGAACCATTGAGACGATCGTAACCATAGTCGGTGAGCAAAATGACATCAGGATTTGCCTGCGCAAGTATTTCCGGTGACTCCAGTCGCTGCATGCCTCTACCTCCGGGGTTCTCCACTGCCATCTCGCCGCCGGCAAGTTCTATCATCTGGCTAACGCCGCCGCCGTCACCGCCGCTACCTTTGCTCACCACCATATAAACGTTCGAGGCCCGACCAAAGTGGATGACTGCAACCTTCGGATGATCTTTGTACTCCTTCACCTTTTCCAGGGAAGCAGCGCGTTGTGTATCCATTGTGTTGCAGAGCTCTTCAGCCCTGGCTTCTTTGTGAAAATAGGCGCCCATTTCCCGAATCAAAGCCTTTGTGTTATCGAATGAATCATTCTTCGCAGTGAAGGTCTTCATCGGAATATTCAACTGCTGAAGTTGTTGCACGACCTGAGGCGGACCAATGTTGTTGTCGTGAATTATGGTCGTCGGATGAAGTGAAAGAATGCCTTCAGCACTCAACGCGCGATGATAACCAACAGTCTGAACTTTCTTCACGTCAGGTGGATACGTGGTCGAGAGATCCACTCCGACAACTTTGTCTTGTGCACCCAACGCCCAAATGATCTCGTTGTAGATGGGAGATATCACGACGTAGCGTGCTTCGGTGGAATTGTTTGGCGCGTTGTGGAAACGTGAGCAACTGGCAGAAAAAAGGAGAATGCAAGAGGCGAGAACCATTAATCGCTTCATAGGAACAAGGTAAAGCTACTCCTCGTTACGAAAGTTGAAGGCCGAACTTTTGTGGAACACTGAAGATACTCAGTGAGTATAAGCGTAAAGGTGGGCGAGTCGCGAATGGCTTCTCAGTTGTCCTGATTTGATCGTAATGTTTCGTGTTGGTTCGTGGTATTTCGTGGATCGTATTTTTTGAACCCTGACAGAGACGATCCACGAATCACACGAAACATCACGAATATCCGAAAATATTCATCTCGACGCAGTCAACCAGAGTTGGGATACTAACGTGATTTTAGGTGCATTCAACATTCGGGAGAAGTCTATGAAATTGTGTGTTGCTCTCATGTTCTGTTTTCAGTTTGGGATTATTACTCACGCTCAGAACTGGCCGGCATTTCGAGGCAGCAATTCCTCTGGAGTTGCAGAGGGTAAGAATACTCAAGTCTCGTGGAGTGTAGAGAGCGGGAAGAATATTATCTGGAAAACTCAAATTCCCGGACTTTCTCACGCGAGTCCGATCGTTTGGGGGAATCGTGTCTTCGTCATCACTGCGATCAGTAGTGATGCAAAAACAGATTTCGTTGCGAAGGACCGTGGGATCGATCTGGCCGATGACAGCGTCAAATACACCTGGAAAATTTACTGTCTCGATAAGTCTTCCGGTCAGATACTCTGGTCCCATACGGCGTACGAAGGTATTCCAAGGGCCAGAAGACATGTGAAGGCTACCCAGGCGAACTCGACACCGGTCACAGATGGAAGATTTGTGGTCTCACTCTTCGGTTCGGAGGGCCTGGATTGTTACGACCTGAATGGGAAACTGATTTGGAAAAAAGATCTTGGAACTCTTAATCCTGGTCTCTGGGATGACCCAAGTTCGTCCTGGGGTCATGCAAGCAGCCCAATCATTTTTAAGGATCTGGTGATCGTTCAAGCCGATGGTCACAAGCAGTCTTTTATTGCCGCATTCAATCTCAAAGATGGCACACAAGTCTGGCGAGTCGATCGAGGCGAGATAACTTCGTGGAGCACGCCCACAATTAGCGCCGAATCAAAACGAAGTGTGCTAATCGCAAATGGAGGACACTTCATCAGAGGTTACGATCCTCTTACCGGCAAAGAATTGTGGCGGTTTGCCGACAACGACACACAAGTAAAGATGCAGGCGCCTCAGGTGGCCAATGGCCTAATCTACGTCACCGGTGGCTATCCTGCCGGGCGTCCGATGTATGCGTTTAAGCAGGGAGCCGAAGGTGATATTTCTTTAAAACCAGGTCAGGAAACGAATGAATTCATCGCGTGGAAATCGAGTAAAGGTAGCCCCTACACGCCGACTCCACTCGTCTACGGCGAGCAGCTGTACGTGTGCGCTGATAATGGAGTACTGACAGCGTATGATGCCAAGTCGGGGGCCATGATCTACCAACAGAGACTTCCCAGTTCGTTCAGCGCTTCACCGGTTGCGACGGATGGTAAGTTGTACTTCCCAAGTGAGGATGGCGATGTATTTGTTGTACGCGCCGGTCCGAAGTTTGAATTGCTTGCAACGAACGTCATGGGCCAACCAGTGATGGCCACACCAGCAATCTCCGATGGTTTACTAATCTTCAGAACGAAAGATAGTGTTTACGCTGTCGGCGAAAGAGCCAATTAATTCCACCCTGCGAATGGCTTCACCGTCGCACAAGTCGGACTGCCGTCCTTTCCTGTGCCAGGCACGCGGGTTTGAAGTGAGTTCTTCTTTTCGATCATCTCCCAGGTGATACCACGAAGAGGAACCTTCAAACGACGACTCCATCGTGTATTGGTTTGACCGGCATAAGTCCCGATGTCCAGGTAGACAAACCGTTCGCCAGTTGGACCTTGAACGAAAGGACCAAGGAAATTAGGTTGACCATCTTTACCCTCACGCACACGCACCGAGAATTGGAACTTCAAGTCGCGACCAGTCGAGCGTTGTGTTTGCACGGTCTTGTAATTGTTACCGCCACCCTCTTGCAGAGCGTAGTCAATCCCGGCCGGTGGTTTTTCGAGAATAATAACCAAATCGAGTTCGCGTTCCACGAGACGAGAGAATACACAAAAGCTGAACGCGGTCGATAGGGCTTTGCCTTAAAAGTCCAAGTTGCTTTAATTCGGCTCTGCCGGCTGTTGTGAGGCACGGCTCTGCCCTGCCATAAACGAGCAATAATTGATTTGGGCTCAGCCCCCTTGGCTATGTTCCAGTTCAAGAGCTTGAGGGCGTAGCCCAGATGAAAATCTAAGACGCTTATTGCAAGGCAGAGCCATGCCTCACAACAGTTGGCAAAGCCGAATCCGATTGTTGCTCGCACAGTCGGACCACATTATCATGCGCCGCGATGATTGAACGCCTGCACCCCTTAGTTGCGATCTTGGTTCTTGCCATTCTGCTTCAGGGAACTTCTTTTAGTGGGATGACTGATAGAAACTCCCCATCGGACCTTCCGGATCTCACGCGTTACGTCAATCCCTTCATCGGTACCGGTGGTCATGGTCATACTTTTCCCGGCCCAAGTTTGCCATTCGGAATGGTCCAGCTCAGTCCTGACACGCGTTTGACCGGATGGGATAGTTGTTCTGGTTATCACTACTCAGACAATCGCATATATGGCTTCAGTCATACGCACCTTAGTGGTACCGGAATTCCTGACTATAGCGACATTCTTTTTATGCCCCGGATTGGCTTGCACTCCTTCCATGATTCCGACAAGGATGAATATACAAACACGTTCAGACATGAGAACGAGTCTGCAAGTCCAGGCTATTACCGGGTCAAATTTGACGATGGTTTGCAGGTCGAGTTAACAGCCACAAAGCGAGTGGGGTTTCACCGTTATACATTCCCTGAACATACAGACGTCGGAAATGTCATTCTCGATCTCACGCATCGAGATCGTGTGCTCGACTCCTATTTGAAGATAGTTGACAAGCAGCACATCGAGGGATTCAGGCGATCGAGTTCCTGGGCCAGGAATCAAATTGTCTATTTCGTTGCTGAGTTTTCGAGGCCGTTTCAGTCTGCTGTCACAACTGCGCTGGAAGGTCCAAACATGAAGGCTGCCTTTCGTTTCGATCTGCCGGACAAGATACTCGTGAAAGTGGGTATCTCGGCTGTCAGTATCGAAGGCGCCAGGAAGAATCTCAAGTCTGAGCTCGATCATTGGGACTTTGAAAGAGTTCGCAAGGACGCTACTGACTCGTGGAACCAGGAGCTGAATAAGATTGAGGTGTCGGGTGGCGATGAGTCGCAATTGAAGACTTTTTACACTGCGCTATATCACGCGGACTTAACCCCGAATCTGTTCATGGACGTTGATGGCCAATATCTCGGACGCGACTTCAAGATTCACCAGGCAAAAGGCTTCGACTACTACACCGTCTTTTCGCTGTGGGACACATTTCGGGCTGCACATCCGCTTTACACGATCCTCGATCAAAAACGCACCACCGACTTCATCAACACATTCCTTGCTCAATATCGTGAAGGTGGCCGGTTGCCTGTTTGGGAGCTCGCCGCAAATGAAACAGACACGATGATTGGATATCACGCTGTCTCAGTCATTGCAGACGCTGTCGCGAAAGGGATTCAAGGCTTCGACCGGGAATTAGCCTTTGAGGCAATGAAACATAGCGCTGAGCTGAGACAGTTTGGACTCGGAGCTTATATCGATCGTGGTTACATCGAGATGGAAGACGAGCGCGAGTCTGTTTCAAAGACACTTGAGTACGCCTATGACGATTGGTGCATTGCGGTGGTGGCGCGAGCACTTGGTCATGTGGACGATTACAACCGATACCTTCGACGGGCGCAGTCGTACAAGAATGTGTTTGATCGAGAAACCGGATTTGTTCGGGCCAGAACAAATGCCGGCTGGGTAAGTCAATTCGATCCACGCGAAGTCAACTTCAACTTCACTGAAGCAAATTCGTGGCAATACAGTTTTTTCGTACCTCAGGATATTCGTGGTTTGATTGCGCTGATGAATGGAGAAGTGAACTTCACCACAAAACTCGACCAACTCTTCATTGCCGAGAGTAAAACGACAGGTCGTGAGCAGGCGGATATTACGGGTTTGATCGGTCAGTACGCGCACGGCAACGAGCCAAGTCATCACATTGCTTATCTGTATGACTACGCAGATCAGGCCTGGAAGACTCAGTATCGAGTACGGCAGATTATGGATGATTTCTACAGAGCAACGCCGGATGGACTAATTGGGAATGAAGATTGTGGTCAGATGTCCGCATGGTACATCTTGAGTGCGGCAGGTTTTTATCCAGTGACTCCCGGGTCAACAGTCTATGCGATCGGCACGCCGTTATTTCCTGAGATAAAGTTTCATCTGGAGAATGGTCGAACATTCAACGTTAAAGCGAACAATGTTTCGAGCCGAAACTTCTATATTCAATCAGCGAAGTTGAATAGCGAGCCTTATCATAACGTCTTCATTAATCAGGCTGACGTGATGGCAGGCGGCGAATTAGATTTTGAGATGGGCGAACAACCGAACCATTCATGGGTGAGGGAAGCGCCGGTCTCTGAAATAGCGACACAACTAATCGTGCCTGTTCCGGTTGTGGAAGCATCGAGCAAAACGTTCAGTAAGCAAATGCGCGTCGCTCTGAGATCAGACCCGAACACCGTCACCTATTACACAATTGATGGAAGCGAACCAGATAAAACTTCAGCTCGGTTTCGCGCACCATTCTTTATTGACAAGACCTCGACAGTTAAGTTCCGGGCATTTGCCGAATCTGGAGAGTCCAGCCAGGTCGGAGTCGCACATTTTGTGAAGCTCCAACACAACTGGAAGCTGACACTAGTTTCAAAGTATGACTCGCAATACCCGGGCGGTGGAAATGATGCTTTGATTGATGGAGTAAGAGGTACGACGAACTTCAATAGTGTCGCCTGGCAAGGCTTTGAGGGAAAAGATCTCGTTGCTGTCGTCGATCTGGGTCAGATTCAAAGGGTGTGCAAACTTGGCGCCGGTTTTCTACAGGATGCTAATTCGTGGATCATGATGCCAAGTGTAGTCAGCTTCGAGGTATCAACCGATGGTAAGAACTTCGTCCAGGTGCTCTCGATACCAAACGATGTTTCACCACAAAACTATGAGGCGATGATTAAGGACTTCACTGGAACAATCGCGCCGCGGACTGTTCGATACGTAAGAATGCGAGCGCAGAATTTCGGCAAACTTCCTGATTGGCATCCGGGCGCTGGCGGTGATGCGTGGATCTTTGCGGATGAGATTCTGATTGAGTAGTGCTTGTGAGAAGCGAGTCATAGTGGGACTTCCCTCCGTGGTTGGTCCAGCTACACGGCGCGCAGGTCTTCCAGAAGAGTAGCAATCGTCTCTTCGATGTTCTGAGTATTCTTCCCACCACCTTGGGCCATGTCAGGCCTGCCGCCACCACGACCGTCCAACATCTCGCAGGCTTTCTTCATCAGTTGGTTCATGTCTCCTTCGGCGTCTGCGGATCTGGCGAAGACCATGCGTGTAGTGTCTTTGTCCTTTGAAAAGAGCAGCGCAATCACCTTTGGAAAGGCAATCAGGGCGTGAGCAAGTTTCTTTAGAGACTCGGAATCGCGGCCATCAAAGACTGTGGTTATAACTCTGGTTCCATCAGCTCTCGATTCCTTTTCATTAATGAAACGTTCGGCTTCAACGCCAGCCGCAACTTCTTCCAGCAAGCGCACCCGTCGGTTCAGCTCTTTGTTCTCTTCCAACATGTGAGATGCAAGAGCCGTGGCATCGTCGCGACCTGTGCTAAACAAGGCAGCCGTTTCGCGAGCACTCTTGTTTGCTCGACGGTAATCCGCCAGAGCTCGCGTTCCGGCTACAAACTCAATTCGGGTTAGACCCTTTGCTCGTTCCCAGGAACGCACGGCGATCATTCCAACCTCGCCAGTGCGAAATGCATGAGTGCCGCCACACGGCGTCAGATCAAAGCCTTCGATCTCAATGAGACGGAGTTCTCCTTGTCGTGCCGGATCCTTCCTGAGTGGCAGCGACATCGCTTCGTCGGAAGTAACGTTCCGAATTGTTATTTGTCGATCTTCCCAGATTACGTTGTTTGCGAGTTCGACCGCACGTTCAATTACTTCGTTCGACGGGTTGCTTAAATCAACATCGATCTCACATGCGCCTTCCAGAACTCGAAAACTTTTGGTTTGTGCTTTAAACAAGGTTACGAAAGCCTGGGAGAGAATATGCTGGCCTGTGTGCTGCTGCATGTGGTCGAGACGGCGTGACCAATCAACCCGACCTTTGACTTCCGACCCAACTGGTGGAGTTGTTCCCTGCACGACATGCAAAACCGTTTCATCAGCGTCGATGCACTCCACCACTCTGCAACCACTTAGTGTTCCAGTATCGCTTGGTTGTCCGCCGCCCGTCGGATAAAAAGCGGTGCGGTCGAGCACAATAGCAGTCCAGCCGCTCACACGTTCCGTAACGTCAATGACTCGAGCCTCAAACTCAATCAAATGAGAATCGTTGTAATAGAGACGTTCAGTAAAAGACATGGTTAAAGGTTGTCCGATATGCTTTAGCTTGTCGTGACAAGACCAACGCGAACCAGCGTTTAAAATGAACCGGCCTGTTTGTCATGTCACGACAAGCTAAAGCATATCGGACATCGTAAATCAATTGTATCTTGAGGCCCTATCTGATAGCGTAACCGCGCCGAAGCCACCTAACAGGTTAACTTAATCATTCCAACTCCCGACGTTGACATGGATCAATGTCGAGCGAGGTCAATCCACGGGTCGCTCGACTCAAGCGCGAACAAGGGATTATCGCACATCATGAATTTGAATCAGCCTTGGACTACATTCAGCTGACAGGTTCGTTGACAAAGGGAGGGAAGAAATCTGATGAACGCCATCACGCAAATGATCACGCAACGAATTGCCGGTGCAGCTGCAGGACAATTGGCCTCTCGCCTCGGTGTAAGTGAGGGCACGGCGCAAACCGCTGTGCAAATGGCGGTGCCGTTGATTGTAGCCGCACTTGCTCGTAATGCGGCTCAGCCCCAGGGTGCACAGGATCTACACGACGCAGTTAGCCGGGATCACGATGGTAGTATTCTCGACAATCTAATGGGCTACCTAAATAACCCTCAGGCGAGTAACGGTGCTGGAATTCTTGGGCACGTCCTGGGAGCGCAGCGTCCAGCAGTTGAAAACAACCTGGCCCAGGCAACCGGATTGGATCCAAATTCGGCCGGAAGCTTATTGGAGACGGTTGCTCCACTTGTTATGGGCGCCGTAGGTCGGGAGCAACAACAAAATGAATTGGACGCTAATGGCTTATCGCAATATCTCGGTGAACAACAGCAACAGGCGCAAGCAAGCAATCCCGATCTGATGGGAAATCTTCGTTCGATCCTTGACTCTAACAATGATGGAAGCGTGTTAGATGATTTAACTCGTGCTGCAGGAAACTTCTTCAAATAGACTCAAGCAAACAAATGTGCTCTTGAAAGGAGAGGAACTATGCTTAGTTTTATTTGGTGGTTAATTATAGGTCTCGTGGCCGGTGCTTTAGCGCGATTGATTATGCCGGGCAGAGATCCAATGGGCATCATTGCCACAATGATCCTGGGCATTGTCGGTTCAGTCATTGGAGGCGTGGTGAGTAGTTTCATCTGGCGCACAAGTACCGGATTTCATCCAGGCGGATTCATCCTGTCGTTGCTGGGAGCGATCTTCGCTCTGTGGATCTGGCGCCTGATTCGTACTCGGACGACGACTTAGTTCAAGGCCAAACCCCACAGTGCCGGGATCGCAGGTGTCCGCGCCTGCCTGTTCCCTATGATGACCTGTGTTGGTAACGAGCAGGCGGGGACGCCTGCGCTCCCAGGAAGATCGTTCCTTTGATAGCGGTACCGCGATTTTTTTGACAGCCATTCACCCATCCATTGATAATCCCCGTCGCTTTCCAGTTTCAACATCCAATCCTGGAGTTCACTTAATGGTTTTATTTCGCAGACTGGCATTCTGTCTGAGTATCGCTACCGCGATCATAATGTTCTCTGTATTGGTAGTCGCACAGCAGAGACCGCTACGTTCGATAACCTACAGACTGTCGATGTCGCGTCCAGTGTCACATCTTTTTGAAGTTGCGATTGAGATCGAGTTACCAGACGAGCTGAAAGACAAGCACGTAGAGTTACAAATGCCAAAATGGTCTCCTGGGCGTTATGCCGTATTCGATTTTGCGAAGAATGTTCAGGAATTTCGCGCGGTGGCCGGGATCTGTCCGCCTCAGGCGCAATGCAAAATGTCGCCGCGTCCGGTAAGACGTGTTGACGATCAGACGTGGGAAGTAGACCCGCAGAGTAGTTCCAGTTTGACCATTAACTACAAAGTCTTTGGAAACGATCTATCCGGCACGTTCTCCCAACTGGACGGACGTCACGCAAATTACAACGGCGGATCAATTTACATGTATGTGGTAGACCACAAACCTGATCCAGTTAAGCTCGTGATCGATCCGCCACGCGGTTGGAAGATCATCAACGGGCGAATGCAACGACCGGGACAAACTGAATGGCAGTTTGCGAACTGGGACATCATGATCGACACGCCAACCGAGATCGCTCCGGATTGGACAGTCGATGAGTTTCAAGTGGATGGTAAGAAGTACCACGTGATGGTTCACTCGTTTGGACCTGAAGGAGGGAAGCGCCCTGCCTTAGTACGCGATATCGAAAAGGTCGTTCGTGCAGAAACCGCGATGTGGGGACCGCCGGAATTTGATGAGTACACTTTCTTGATCCATTTCGCCGCTGATGATGAGTCCGGCGATGGAATGGAACACTTAACCTCAACTCAGATTATTGAATCAGGGGCTTTGGGTGAGCCTGGAGTCTACGATGGTGCGCTCGATACGGTAGCTCACGAGTTTTTTCATGTTTGGAATGTGAAGCGACTGCGGCCGTTTGAACTCGGGCCCTGGGACTTCACCCGGGATCTCACCACACGAGGTCTTTTCATTGCCGAAGGCTTTACGAACTATTACGGACATCTGATGTTGCGTCGTGCCGGGCTGTGGGACGACGCGAGATTTTTGAAACGTGAAAGCAGAACGATCAACGGCATCGAAAACGCACCCGGATCACGATTGATGAGTGCGGAGGAGTCGTCGCTATCCGCGCCATTTCTCGATGATGCTCCGCATGCTCAGAAGACAAATCTCGAGAACACTTCGATTAGTTACTATCCCAAGGGAGAATTGATTGCGATGGTTCTCGACTTGTTGATACGTGGACGATCGGATGGCAAGCATTCGCTGGACGATGTAATGCGCGAAATGTACGACGAGTTTTACGTGAAGAGTTCGAACAATAGTTACTACCTTCGCGGTCGTGGTTACCAGCCTGAGGATCTGCAACGTGTTGCGTCGAAAGTTGCCGGCATGGATTTCCAGAACTTTTTCGATCGTTACGTTCGCAGCACGGAAACACTGCCATACGATGAGGCATTTGCAGTTGTCGGTTTGCGCCTCAACAAGATTCAGTTAAAAGAGCCATTCAATGCAGGGATGTCGGTTCAATTTGATGATCCTCGCGTGCCAATGATCGAAAGCGTGGAGAACGATTCGCCGGCTGAGACGGCTGGGCTGCAAAGTGGCGATCAGATCATGCAACTGGCCGGGCGGACGCTTGGTAAAGATGACTTGCTGCAAACGCTCGCTCGTTTTAAGACGGGACAATCCGTTCCGATCACGGTGAAGCGCAATCGACGGACTATCAAGACGAGTATGGTTCTGGGAGAGCCCGAGCGATTCGAATACCGAATCGAGGAACTGGCTGGTGCAACGGCGGAACAAAAGAGGTTGAGAGCCGCGTGGTTGAATGGGAAATAGGACTTGGGCCTTAGGCCTTTGGCCTTCGACCTTTGATCTTCGAGCCGCCGCCGGGTTAATCCAAGAACAAAGGCCAAGGCGAAGGCCAAAGGCCAATCATGGCACTATTACTTCCAACGAATGCGGTGAAATCTCAAACCGCATCGGGAGATGTCCTATCACCTCGCCATCTACCTGCACCGGTGCATCGCCAAATGCTCTTACCTTCGAAGCCTTAACAAAATAGACGCCTTGCTTGTCGTTCGGCATACCTTCTCGCATCGCGTAAGACAACAAGTGGAGATATTGAACACGGCTAACGCTTTCGATAATGCAAATCTCAAACGAAGGTTCATCAAGGCGCGCCCGGGGAGTAATCATTAAGTCGCCACCATAATGCGCGGCCTTGCCGATTGCGGCAAACGTGGCGTTGTAAAGTTTTCCTTCAATATCAAGGGTAAACTGACTCGGATGCCAGGTTGCGAGGTGACTCAAGCCGGAGAGCCAGAATGCTCCTTTACCGATTCGTCGTTTTAGTCCGGGCTGCACTCGCCTAACCACGGAAGCGTCCAGGCCAATGCCCGCCATCAGCACGAAGTGGCGACGAATATTTGTGGTCTCATCGATGGCGATACCAAAATGTATCCGACGCGACTTACCATGCGCGGCAATGTTTATTGCCTCGTCGATATTCATCGGTAAACCGAGCTCCCGCGCCAACACGTTAGCCGTGCCTCGCGGGAGAATGCCGAGTCGAGATTTTGTTCCAACCATTCCCTGAATTGCTTCGTTGATAGTTCCGTCGCCGCCTGCGACAATCACGTCCGTACTACCATTGTTAGCTGCTTTTGCGGCCAGATCGGCAGCGTCACCCGGGCCGGCAGTAAACTTCAGTTCGACTTCGACTCCTTGTGCATTCAGATCAGAAGCAAGCTCCTGGATAGTTTTTCGCCTGGACACGTAGCGTCCGGTCTTGGGATTTGAGATTAATGTAGCTTTTCTCAACATGTACACAGCTTGCACGATGGCAAGTCGGATGCCGTCCGCGCTTGATTATTTCGCTCGCAAAAGATGATACACGCAACTGCTCAAAATAATGATAGCCAGTCACGTGTCGGATAAATATGTCTCCTGAACAATCACGCAAGATCACGCCTGGAAATGCTGAACTGCTTGTGCTGCTCGTCCTCTATCTGATCGGATTCAGTCTGCTCGCGATCAATCCTCACGATCGCGCGGACTGGGCAATGGAAAATCTGTTTCCAATCGCGCAGCTCGTGGCAATTATTATCGCCTATCGACACTTCAAGTTTACTCGCCTCGCATACTACATGATCTTCATCTATCTGTTTGTACAGTCGTGGGGTGGGCACTTCACTTATGCGGAAGCCGCGCCATTCAATTGGCTGCGCGATCATTTTCACCTGAAGCGAAATGATTACGACCGTGTAGCGCACTTCATGCTTGGGTTCCTGGTCGCAATACCAGTGCGCGAGATCTTGATGGAGGTGATTCAAACCTCGCGGCGCTGGCTCGCGTTCATTACGGCCTCAATCATTCTTGCGATTGGTGCGTTTTATGAGTTTATCGAATGGTGGGTCGCAGTTCTCTCCACGCCAAATCTGGGAGATAAGTTCTTAGGAACGCAGGGAGATATTTGGGACACGCAATGGGACATGTTTCTCGCGTTGGTTGGCGCAGTTTGTACGTTAGCTCTCTTTCAGCGACTTCACGATCGGCAGCTGAATAAGCGGTGGGACTGAGTCAAACTAACTGACTTTTTATGCAAAGCATCACTTAGCGTTGCAACCCGACGGAGCGCTCGATAGCGATGAATCCTGGATCAGAGTGAAGCCGATCAAAAACTGGTTCAACATTCATCAGCACCAGATAAGGTTGCCTTTCTTCCTGCGCCTTCTGTAACCAGGTCACTGCTTGTTGATTGTCTCCAAGGCCCGCAGATATCAAAGCGAAATAATATGGGGATACGTAGCGCTGCTTCGACACTTCCTGCAAATCTTTGAGCACATTCCGCGCCTCCTCACGTTGCCCTGCGACTGCAAGAGCATGCCCAAGCGTCGCCCTCATTCTTATATCTCCGCCAGACGATTGAACGGCTTGGTTTATTTCATCGATGGCTTCCTTGAACATTCCTTTTTGGACGTAAGCCTGTCCAATCCAAAGATGACACCATGACACTTTGGGATCGAGTTCGAGCCCTTTCCGATACCACGCGATTGCTTCATCGTATTTGCGGGCGTAGTAATAAGGGTAACCGACATCAGCGACTGTGAATGGTGACAACGGATTAAATTTCTGGGCTAACAGCCTTTCGCTGATTGCCTCATCGAATCGACCCAATGCCTCGAGGTACATTCCGTATGACTCATGAGCCTCAGAGTCGTTCGGGTTTAACTCAATAGCTCGCTTGAACTGTCGCTCTGCTTCAGGCCAATTCCAGTCGTACTCCAGGGTGTAACTGGCTAACACAGCATGAGCGTTGGCAAGGCCCTCATCAAGCGCAACTGCCTTTGTCAAAAACTCTTTGCCTTTTGGGAATGTGGCATTGGGTGCTCGAAATCCCAATACACCACCGAGCAAGTTGTATGAATGGGCCACTCCGACGTAAGCAAGCGTGTAATTAGGATCGCGCTCAATGGCCTGAAGGTAATATTCAATTGCTTTGTCGAGACCCTCCTCTGTTCCTTTCTGCTGGAAAAAACGGCCCTTCAGATACAGGTCGTAGGCTTCGGCGTTCTCCGTGTAATGTTTAGTTACCAGTTTCTCTTCCGCGCCGCTTAGGCGAAGCCGTAAACGATCGGTTATCTGCTTTGCGATTTCATCCTGAATTGCAAATACATCAACTGCCTTCCGAGTGTAATGCTCACCCCAGAGTTCAGAGCCGTCATTAACATTCACGAGGTCGGCTTGAACAACCAGGTTATCAGCCTGCTGTAGCACTCGTCCGGTAAGTACTGCATCGACCTGCAACTCTCGGCCGATACTTCCGGGATCGATCTCTTTCCCTTTGTAACGGAAAACAGTGGCGCGAGCCATCACTCGTAACCGCGGCAACTGTGAAAGACTGTTGATGATGCTCTCTGTTATGCCATCCGAGAGATACTCGCTACTTTGATCGCCACTTGAATTAGCAAAGGGAAGGACAGCAATTGTTTGAATCGTTTGACGATCGTTACTCCTTGCACCCTCTTTGCGTAGAAACAGGAACAGGCCGACAACTAAAACCGCAAGCAACAAGGCGCCTCCGACCAACGCAAGCCTCTTTTGTCGCTTTGGGATCGGAGTGATTGAGATGTTTGTGGGGCCAAGCGATTGGCTGTCCCTCTTAAGATTCTCAAGGTCAACGACTAACTCAGAAGTAGCTTGATATCGACGCGCCGGATCCTTCTCCAGGCACTTGCGGATAATTCGTTCCAACTCCGAGGGCACGTCGTAGTTGTATCGAGACACGGCTTCTGGTTGATCGTGGGTGATATGGCTAAGAGTTTCAGTAACCGTGCGACCTGAGAAGGGAAGCCGTCCTGTTGCCATTTCATAAAGCACGATTCCAAGCGAGAAGATGTCGGAGCGATAATCGATGTCGTGACCCAAAGCCTGTTCAGGACTCATGTACGGAACGGTTCCGATAACAATTCCAGGACTTGTTTTGAGTTGTGTCGAGACATCAGCGTCAGGTAAGGGCTTGTCTGTTACTAACTTTGCCAGTCCGAAATCGAGAACCTTAACCTGGCCTCGATTTGTCAGGACTATATTTGAGGCCTTGATATCGCGGTGGATGATACCTTTGGCATGAGCTTCGCTAAGAGCATCGGCGATCTGAGGCGCGATTTGGAGAATATCCGCAACTCTTAATGGAGTGCGATTGATCTTATGTTCGAGTGATTTCCCCTCTACATATTCCATGGCGATGAAGCGTGCTCCGTCTGCTTCACCGAGCTCGTAGATATGTGCAATGTTAGGGTGGTTGAGTGCCGATGCTGCCCTGGCCTCTTGAGTAAAACGCCGCAGACGTTGAGGATCATTGGATATCTCAAGCGGCAAAAACTTCAAAGCTACCAGGCGCTCGAGCTGAGTGTCTCGGGCTAAATAAACTTCTCCCATGCCGCCCGCACCGAGTGGGGAAACGATCTCATAGTGCGCAAGAATCTTGCCGGAGTGAATCGACATCGAGGTTAGTTTTTTGTTCGGAACAGCCAGTGCGAGCCGACGACGGCAAGGATTCTCGCACAAGCTCGATATACATAGTTAGGAGAATGCTGAGCAAAAGGCGAGTGAAATCTCACTCCAGTCGGTAGTTCGGCGCTTCCTTGGTAATAATCACATCGTGGACATGAGACTCTTTCAAACCTGCTGATGTGATTCGCAAGAACCTTGTCTTCTCCTGAAACTCTTTAATGTCATGACAACCCGTGTAGCCCATGCCTGAACGCAGTCCGCCCACCAACTGCGTCACCATATCAGCCAATGTTCCTTTGTAGGGAACGCGACCCTCAATGCCTTCGGGGACCAGCTTCGACTCGACCTGGCCAGGATCTTGTGAATATCGATCACGCGAACCTTCACGCATCGCACCAATAGATCCCATGCCGCGATACGTCTTAAACGACCGGCCCTGAAACAAGATTACTTCGCCCGGTGCCTCTTCGGTTCCCGCGAAAAGCGATCCGATCATTACCACGTCGGCGCCAGCAGCAATTGCTTTAGCGACATCACCAGAAAACTTCACGCCGCCGTCCGAGATCACCGGCACACCTTGTCCACGTGTTGCCTTAACACACGATGCAATCGCAGTTATCTGTGGAACACCTGCTCCGGTAACAACACGTGTCGTGCAAATTGATCCCGGACCGATACCAACTTTCACTGCGTCCACACCAGCGTCGATCAGTTCCTGCGCCCCTTCAGTGGTACCGACGTTACCCGCAATTACATCAGTATCAGGATGACGTTTCTTTGTATCCTTCACCGCCTCAACGACGCGTGACGAGTGTCCGTGTGCAGTATCAATGACAAGGCAATCGACTCGAGCATTAACTAACTCGTCAGCACGTTCGCGAAAATCACCGGTCGCGCCGATCGCGGCTGCTACTCGCAGACGACCAAGGTTGTCCTTAGCTGCAGACGGATACTTGATCGCTTTCTGAATATCTTTAACGGTGATCAAGCCCTTGATGTGTTTGTCGTCATCAACGACGAGGAGTTTCTCAATACGATGTTTCTGCAATACTGCTTTGGCTTGTTCCAACGTTGTGCCGACCGGCACTGTCACTAGCGGCTGCCGTGTCATAACTTCGGATACAGGAATCTCAAAGCGTGTCTCAAAACGTAAATCGCGGTTGGTGATGATTCCGACGAGATGACCGGATTCGTCCACCACCGGTACACCGCTAATGTGGAAGCGTTCCATCACCTGCAAAGCTTCGTGAACCGGACGATCAGGTCGAATCGTTACTGGATCGACAATCATCCCTGACTCCGATCGTTTTACTTTATCGACCTCCTCGGCCTGTCGTTCGATACTCATGTTTTTGTGAACAACGCCGATGCCTCCCTGTTGGGCCAAAGCGATTGCCAGTGCAGCTTCTGTGACCGTATCCATCGCCGCGGAGCAAAGTGGAATTTGTAAACGGATGTTCCGCGTGAATTGTGTTGAAGTGTCCGTCTCGTACGGCAAAACGTCGGAACGATCGGGAACTAATA
>DASYPT010000050.1:0-4885 GCA_036006355.1 Pyrinomonadaceae bacterium
CACAGAGACACGGAGATGCACAGAGAAAACCTTGCCGCTAGGTCCATAGGTCAAATTCATTGCGGCAGTCATCAGATGACTTTCGGTTGCGGCTCTGCTGCGCTATGTAATCTGCGGATAGCTTCTTTCTGGGAGATACAGGTCTTCAATAAACCCTGATGGACACAAAGTTTCATCCAGCAATCGCCGCGGTACGATCCGGTGATCTCGAGAAGTTTCGATCGCTCATTGCTGCGGACCCATCGCTTGCAACCTCGCGCTCATCGACCAGTCATCCGACACTACTTCAGTGCGTCGTCCTCGATGGAAATGATCGACCAAATAACGTCGAGATGGCCGAAGTGTTGATTGAAGCAGGTGCCGAATTGAATGAACCGCTGATCGCGACAGGCAGTATCGATAACAGAGCTGTCGCTGAACTATTGCTTGATCGTGGTGCTTCCATAGACGGTACTGGTGGTTGGTCGCCATTGGAGGAAGCGCTGTACTGGAATAGCCGGGACGTCATTGCGCTCTTGCTTGATCGCGGTGCGAAAGTTCTGAACTTGCGAGTGGCTGCGGCGCTTGGACGAACAGATTGGATTGAGAACGCCTTCAATGCCGACGGTAGTTTAAAACCTGAAGCAGGCAAGATTGATTGGCCATTTCGTAGCCAAAAGCCACCCGCACCGGCGAATTATCAACAAGCCATCATCAACAATGCTTTTGTGTATGCGTGCATGCACGGTCGCATTGATGCCGCGCAACTGCTCATGGGCAAAGGCGCAGAGATCAATGCGATTCCTTCGGGTTTTGATTATGCGGGTACGGGCCTGCACTACGCTGCATTGAATGGACAGCGCGCGATGGTTGAGTTTCTATTAGCGAAAGGTGCGGATCGTTTTATTAAAGACACGAAGGTTGGCTCAACACCCGCAGGTTGGGCCGAGTATGGCAAGCACGATGGGCTATTGGATTTACTTTCCTAACTCTTCGACACCACCGGCTTCAGCCGGTGGTACTTCAACTTCCGAGCTACTCCACGGGCGGTGATCTTTTGGGACACCACCAGGCTTTAGCCGGTGGCGTTTCAATTTTGGCGGAAAGACGTGGTGCCTCTAGCTGTGAAGTTGAAGTACCACCGGCTAAAGCCTGGTGGTGTCCAGCGTGTGGCGTTGCGGTGTTCTAGCTGTGAAATTGAAGTACCACCGGCTAAAGCCTGGTGGTGTCCAGCCACTCAGATCTCCATCAGATCCTTCCCGACGATAATCTGACCCTTGAAATTCTTTCGTACACCTTCCGCCCATTGTTCATCCGTAATCGATGCATCATCGCCGGGAACGAAATGGGATAGCACGAGCGTTTTAACTTCTGCTTGCGACGCAATCCTTCCAACATCTTCGGGCAATGTATGCGCTGCCATTAGATGTTCACGAAGTCGTTTCGCGTTCGGCAGACGATTTACCAACGCATCTATCCCCGGGAGATACATGATTTCATGAACAAGAACGTCAGCGCCTTTTGCAAACTGCGCCAGCTCCGGCGCGTACGCGGTATCGCCTGAAATGACGACCGAACGATCTCTCGCGTCGAACCTGTACGCATATGCTTGTTTGATAGGTGGGTGTCGCACCAGGCAGGCACTAACTTTAACATCGTCGTTCGACAACACCCTGCCTGGTTGATTGATTTCATGGGTCGTGAGCAAATTACGTGGGTCGGTTCGGCCTTCATCTACGATCCGCGTTTCGATGTCAAACTGCTGATAGTTGAAAAAGTCTCTGGCCATCTTTGTTATTCCTGCGGGGCCATAGGCGTCCAATCGAAACGGCAGACCTGTAATCCAGGCGTTGTAGGTCAAGGGTCCAAGCTCAAGATTATGATCCGAGTGATGATGTGTGATGAAAAGATATCGCAGACGGTTCAGTGCGACTCCCGCGCTGATGAGCTGCTTTGATGTTCCATAACCGCAATCGACCAAATACGGTACGTCATTGATGAGCAGAAGAGTCGAAGGGTTACTTCGACCGGCCTCACCCACTCTTGGCCCACCTTTGGTACCAAGCAAAATCAGGCGTGTTCGGGCTTTCTGGTAACCGAACGTCAAACGAGGAGCAAGTGTCTGAAGCACCAGAAACGTCGCGCTATGCGATACAAACTGTCGTCTCGTTAGTTTCATATTTGTCTTACTCGGTCGTCCGTGCCTTGCCAACCAGCTGCGTCATCTTCGTCGGTCCGAATGCAACGTTCTGTTCTGAATCTATGACCAGGTTGTCTCCGTCAAACTTAAAGTTCACGGTTGAATAGAACGGCGTCTCATAAAGAACGATCTTCAGAGTAAATGTATTCTCAGCACTCCACGTTCCGCTTGCAGCAACCATCGGATTTGCCGGCACGCTAAGAAATCGATCGAGCCCATTCGTAAAAGTCCCCCGACTCTTTACCCAGGAGTTGATCCCGAAGGGCAATCGGGTTTCGCCCCCACCAGTTCGTATCGCAACGTTCGGATTCGCAGAGTTGAAGTCAAAAGAAAGCGCTCTGACACCACGGTCGTTCTCAGCAACCTCAAACCATTTCCCGGATACGCTTCCGGTAATCGGAGACGTGGGTGAACCGCTGGGGAAGATGACTCTTAAACCATCAAGTCGCGTTTGCAGCTGACGGCGAGCAGCTGTGTTCTCAGGCAAACGTGCCGGCTTCATCGCAGGCAGCAGCTTATCCCAAACAAGGTTCATGACTTTCTGCATGTCGCGAACTCCACTGGTAATTGCGACGACAGCATCCAACTCAGGGATCACCATGCAATACTGACCAAAGGCTCCATCCCCGCGAAACGAGTTGTGCCGAGAACGCCAGAACTGATAACCATAACCCTGATCCCAGTCACTTGTCGGCGCCGATCCATTCGACGTTTGTATGGACGTTGCTTGCTCTACCCACGAACTCGGAACCAACTGTTTACCATTCCACATTCCTTTCTGAAGGTAGAGTTGTCCGAACCGCGCGATCTCCTCCGTTCGAATTGCCAAACCATATGCGCCGGCAGTGATGCCTTGCGGGCTACTGATCCATGTTGGATCGTTGAACCCGAGCGGTTCGAACAGTCTGGGGCGAAGATAATCAAGTACAGTCATCCCCGTGACCTTCTGAACAATGGCAGAGAGCATGTACGTTGCGGGCGAGTTATAGAGAAAATGAGTGCCTGGCTTGAAGGGTACCGGATGCGTTAGAAAGGATTTGGTCCAAGTGTCTTTCTGTTTCGTTGGATCGTCTGCACGAATTGGCGCTTCAATTTGATTGCCTGTATTCATGCGCAAAAGATCGCGCACTCGCATCGCGCGCAGGTTCGGAGAGGGCTCAGCAGGCGCCTCATCTGGAAAGAACTTCAACACCTGATCATCAAGAGTCAGTTTTCCCTCCGCGATGGCGAGACCGACGGCTGTTGACGTAAAACTCTTGCTCAGAGAAAACAGGATATGTGGCGTGTCGCGATCATAAGGAGCCCACCAGCCTTCTGCGACAACGTGACCATGTCGAACGACAATGAGACTATTCATTTGGTCAACTTCTTTGTCGGCGGCTTCAACGAACGCGAGAATATCCGCGGAAGCGATTCCCTGTTGCTCAGGGCTACTCCGCGGCAACGACGCGGGCCTGTTGACCCGAACGTCAACGCGATTAGCTTGTCCATTCCCAACCGTGGTTGAGAGTGAGATTGTGAGAGGGAATGTGATTAGAAGGAAGAAAACAACCACTCGTTGATTTCGAGTTGTCACAGGGATACCTCAACCAGGTGTTATCAATCGTCAGTGAATGATTTAGCATACAGTGCCGCGGATTCTAACATCGACGTGGTTATGTAGTGGAGCGCGAATAATGCAAACGAAACGCGTATTATCGGTTACTTTGTTTTTGTTTATGATCACGATGGTCTTGAGCCATAGCATTTGCGCAAAAGACACAAAGACCTGGCGGGCAGTTCATCTCCTCGATTACAACACTGATGACGATCTTGATCTGCTCGGCAAGAATCTCGAGACTTTGGCGAAGCAGGGAATCAACGTAATCATCCTGGAGGTTGATTACAATTTTGCTTTCCAATCGCACCCTGAGCTTCGGCGCGGAACAACTCAAATCACCCGCGAAGGCGCTCGCAGGTTTGCTGCCCTCTGCAAGAAGAACAAGATCCGTCTTATTCCGGAATTCCAATCGTTAGGCCATCAATCATGGAAGGCTCAAACGTTTCCGCTCCTTACGGTTTATCCCAAGTTTGATCTCACGCCTGGCGCATTTCCGAACAATGAAGGCCTGTATTGTCGCGAATGGGATCCGCTCAATCCGGAAGTTTGGCCAATAGTTTTTCAGTTAATGGACGAAATCATCGACGCGTTTCGTGCTGATGCCCTCCACGTCGGGATGGATGAAGTCTTCCTGCTGGGATCCGAACAGTCGCCCTCAACAAAGGGAAAGGATGCAGGTGTGCTCTTCGCAAATGCCGTGAAGCAAATTCACGAACACCTGGTACGTAAGCGTCGTGTGGAGATGTTGATGTGGGGCGACAGATTGATCGATGGAGTGAAATTCAATCTTGGCGAATGGGAAGCCTCGACTAACGGAACAGCCAGTGCAATCGACGTTATTCCGAAAGATATCATTATCTGTCCGTGGCATTATGAGGTCCGAGATAGTTATCCTTCGATACCGATGTTCTTAGAGAAAGGGTTCCGCGTCTTACCTGCGACGTGGAAGAATGTTGATGCCGCGAAGGCGTTAATTGACTTCAGCCGTTCTCATGCGAGTCCAAATCTGTTGGGATTCATGTTCACGACCTGGGGAGTGAACAAGGATGTGCTGTTGGATTTTCCTCCGCTCGTCGAAGGTCTCAAGAGTTTGCAGAATTGACTCT
>DASYPT010000051.1:0-49617 GCA_036006355.1 Pyrinomonadaceae bacterium
GCCCGTGAGGACCAGTCCTTTCGAATCTGCCAGTTATAACGGAAGATCTGGCGACGTGATGCAGGAACATGTTCCGCTCCTTCAAACAACGTTTTCAAGATTCCGTTCGCTAGTACTTCCAGCGCACCATCTTTTTCAAACTCGTTCGTTATAAGCTCTGGAAAGCGCACACCTGGAAGCTTCGCAGAGAGATACAATCCCAACAAAAACATTCGCTGGCTCTGCGTACGCCAAGCACGATCGAGAAGCTTTGACCAGTTCACCTGGTGCCTGGCCACGATCCAACCAATATCGCAGATCCAAAGCAAACGTTCCCACAAATGGCGTGAGCCGTGTACACACAACGAGAAGAGCATGTCCTCGACATTCAGCGTCTTGATATTCGCCTGATTTAATTTTATCTCGCTGAGGCACGACCAGAGATCATCAGCCTGCACGGACGATGCGAAGAGATTCGAAGCTACTTCCCAATGCAACTCCACTATCAATTGCCGCTTATCACGGCGCAGCTGGAGGTTGTGCTGCGTTCTCAACAATAGCTCTCGTTGACTCAATGAAAGTGGTTTCGAGAACTCATACCCGTCAGTCAGCAGAAGATCGATCGCACGACTAACATGTTCCTTTCGCACCAACACATCGAGATCAACAAAGCGTCGAAGACTGACGTCGCCGTAAGCAAATAAAGCGAGGACCGGACCCTTGTATGGAACAGCTTCTATACTGGCGCTTTCGAGGAGTTCGATGAGACGTCGAAGCTCCGCTGTCAGTAGCACATTCCGTGCTGAGTTCTCCTGAAAATATTTTTGCAACCGCTGTAACTGGGCAGGCGGGATCAGGTCTGCAGCACACTGCTGCAACTGAGAATACAGCAACTGAAGCACACCATGGCGGCGGGCAAATACAAACAGATAATCCCAATCGACAGATTTCGCGGCACACGAACGAATGCGATCGACGTTTTCGGCAGTGCGATCGGGAGAGATCGTCGAGAGCAAAAGTTGCTGTTCGGTTCTAAGGGTTTCATAGGTCGAATAGGTCATTTAGATCCCTATTTCTGCCTTCTTATTCGTTCACCTTCAACACCGCTAAGAACGCCTCCTGCGGTATTTCGACCCGTCCCACCTTCTTCATCCGCTTCTTACCTTCTTTTTGCTTCTCGAGCAACTTGCGCTTGCGCGTAATATCGCCGCCGTAGCATTTGGCGATTACATTCTTGCCCAATGCTTTAACTGTTTCTCGCGCGATCACCTTATTCCCAATCGCCGCTTGAATCGGGACTTCGAACAATTGGCGCGGTATCAGCTGCTTCATCTTCTCTGCCAGTGCGCGTCCCTTTGGTTGTGCAGTGCTGCGATGAAGAATCAACGACAGTGCATCCACCGGCTCGCCTGCAACCAGTACATCAAGTTTTACAAGATCACTTTCCCAGTATCCTGCAAGGTTGTAATCGAGTGATGCATAACCGCGCGATACAGACTTCAGACGATCGTAGAAATCGAGGACTATTTCGTTTAGTGGTAACTCGTAAGTCAACATCACTCGATTGGCAGTAATGTATTCAAAACCCTTTTGCACTCCACGTTTCTCTTCAAGCAGCGGCAAGATGCCTCCGAGATGTTCATCAGGAGTCAAAATCACCGCGCGGATGACGGGTTCTTCAATCTTCGCGATCCGGCCGGGGTCGGGCATCTTTGCGGGTGAATCGATCTCCTCAACAATGCCGTCGGTCGTCGTCACTACATAACGTACACTTGGTGCAGTCGTGATCAGGTCAAGGTTGAACTCGCGCTCCAATCGCTCCTGCACGATCTCCATGTGCAACAACCCCAGGAAGCCACAGCGAAAACCGAATCCCAAAGCAGTAGAAGATTCCGGTTCATAAAAGAAAGAGGCATCGTTTAATCGCAACTTATCTAAAGCATCGCGGAGTTCTTCGTACTGATTCGTATCCACCGGATACAAACCGGCGAACACCATGGGCTTTATCTCTTGAAATCCAGGAAACGGTTCTTTCGTTGGACGAGCTGCTTCGGTAATCGTGTCACCAATCTGGACATCGGCTACTGCTTTGATCGATGCCGTTAAGAATCCGACCTCGCCAACGCCAAGCTGGTTGATAGGCGTTGGGCGGGGTCGATTAACGCCCAGTGTTTCGACCGGATAGTCGCGACCTGTGTTCAGGAATCTGATCTTCATTCCCGTTCGAATCGTTCCGTCAATAACCCGAAACAAAACGATCACACCACGATAAGAGTCGTACCAGGAATCGAAGATCAAAGCCTTTAGTGGCGCTTCACTGTCGCCCTTGGGTGGTGGAACTTCGCGGACAATGGCCTCGAGCACTTCGCCGACACCTTCGCCGGTTTTGGCGCTCGTAAAAATCGCATTGTGAGTTTCGAGTCCGATGAAGTGTTCGATCTGCTCGATTGCTTTCTCTGGTTCTGCGCCTGGCAGGTCGATTTTGTTGATGACCGGGATTAGTTCCAGATTGTTTTCGATCGCGAGGTATGTGTTAGCGAGCGTTTGCGCCTCTACGCCTTGAGACGCGTCAACAATCAAGAGCGCGCCCTCACATGCCGACAGCGAACGCGAAACCTCATAAGAGAAGTCAACGTGTCCGGGAGTGTCGATTAGATTCAGAACGTAGCTAAGACCATCCTGCGCTTTGTAATCCAATCTCACGGCGTGAGCCTTTATGGTGATTCCTCGTTCACGTTCGAGATCCATGTTGTCGAGGACCTGGTCTTCCATATCTCGTTCCGACACTGCACCGGTCAGCTCGAGCAGACGGTCTGCGAGTGTCGACTTGCCATGATCGATGTGGGCAATGATGGAGAAATTACGAATGCGAGATGACTGCATGGATTGGTTAATCGTCGGTCAGTCAGTAGTCAGTAGTCCGTTGAATAGGTCTCATAGGTCAAATAGGTCCTATGCTACTGACAACTAATAACTGACCACTGACCTTATTCCGGGAAATGTTCGTTGACGTAAGCCGCTGCCTTTTCTTTTGTATCCAGTGACGATATGAACTCGCCATTCCGCAGGGCCCAACTTACATGATCTCTCACAAAAGACAGATATCGATCGCTGGTTGTGAAATCCGAATTCATGAGACCCAGCTTCACTGAAACTCGTCGCAACATCTCGGGATCTCCGGTCATGCTCGCCGCCTGATACAGACGGTGTTTATCCTCGTCCGACATTTCTGACGACGAGCTGTTGTCATTGTTCGCGTTGGAAGCGGCATTTACATTGGGAGTCGAATTCGAATTCAAGTTGGAATTGCCGTTCGTGCTGAAGTTGTAATTGAACTCCCGTTTGGTTCGAGCCGGAAGAAGTACCAACCACACAACGAGACCGACTACCGCGACCACGATCAAACCCAAGCAACCGGCGCCACCACAACCAAGGGCGATTTTTTGGTTTTTAGTCATCCTTTGCCTCTCAGAAGAAGTAGTAGAAATGCGTTAACGAGTTTTCATCCACGCTACACACCGTTCCAGGTGTTGCCGCATGTTCACTTCGCTGTCGTGATGCATGTCTCCGTGTCCTGGTAAGACCCACTGGAAGTCGTACGCCAGCAGTTTCTCCATCGATAGTATCTGTTCCGGCCATGAGTACCAGGCTACGCTTCGGAATGCAGTAAGCGCTGCTCTTGTTGGCGACCACGCCAAATGATCTCCGGTGAATAAAAACTTTCGCTTGTAAAGAAAGACCATGTGACCTCGAGTGTGTCCGGGCGTGGGAATGGCGACGAGATCCTTATCAAGTTGGACTGGTACATGACCATCGATCACGTTTTCGATTCCCAGCCTCATGGCGCCGTCGTCCTTGTGCATTGTCCGCGAAGTACCAAACTGCTTATGAAATGACTCGTGGGCAGCGATGTCGTCCTTGTGCGTTAGAAGCATTCGCGAAACACCACCCATGGAAACAATCTGTCTAACAAGCTGTGAAGCGAATCGCGGTGAATCGATCAGTACATTACCGCCTTCATCCTTTGGTCGGACAATCAGGTAACTCCAGCCACCAAAGCTTGCTTCAGAAGTGAACCCGCAGAAGTAGACGTTCTCACTGATATGCATCGGAAACGCGTTGATGCCGACATGGGCGTCGTGTCGTTGTGTGAAACCAATGGAGCCTGTGGGACAAGCTACCAGGGCCATCAAAGCCAACTTTGTCTCATCCGTGGTTTCAGGTTGGTGATGAACACTGCACTGATCGCCGTGATCGCGAAACACAGACGGAGCAAGTTGGCTACACGTGTCGCAGTCAATACAGGTCGAGTCCACAAAGAAATCACCGGGTGCGTTTTCAGGTAAGCGTTCTTGCAAATTTGCCATAACTGAGAGAATAAACATTCCATGACCAAAGACCAAACCACTTCACAATACAGCCGATTCTGCAGATTAGGTAGTTAGACTACGAACAGAACAACTGAGGGAACAGAACAACTGAGGGAGCAGAACAAGTGGGGGAGCAGAACAAGTAAGGGCTAAATGAAATCCGAATAGCAAACCATGATGATTGTTCTAAAGATCGAAATCATTAATCAACCGGTGCAGATACGATCTGCTGATTCCTAATCTCTTTGCCGCAGCTACCTTGTTTCCACCTTCTGCCTGCAGAGCATTCGCGATCATCCGGCGCCGCAGGGCCTCAACGGCTCCTTCCAAAGTCGATTCATCCTGGACATCGGCGCCAGGGAGAGTTCGCAGCATCTTCTCCGGGACAAATTCCAGCCCCAACGCTTCACCGTTGCTCAATACCACTAATCGCTCCATCAGGTTCTCGAGTTCACGGACATTTCCTGGCCAATCATATTCGTGCAGGATGTCGATTAGCCTCGGTGATAACTCCGGGGCAACGCGTCCGTAACGGCGGGCGGATTTAGCAGCAAAGTGTGCGGCAAGAATCGGAATGTCGTCGTCGCGTTCTCGCAGTGCCGGCAAAGCAAGCGGTACGACATTCAAGCGAAAGAACAGGTCCTGCCGAAACCGTCCAGCCTCCACTTCGGCTTCAAGGTCCCGATTCGTAGCAGCGATCAAACGAATATCAACTGTGATCGTTCGATTGCCACCAACGCGTTCGAATGAACGTTCCTGCAGAACGCGCAGCAGTTTGACTTGAACGGCCGGAGTCAAGTCTCCTACTTCGTCGAGAAGCAAAGTTCCACCATTCGCCAGTTCGAATCGGCCTTTGCGTGTTTGTGTCGCTGAAGTAAACGCACCCTTTTCGTGGCCAAAAAGTTCTGACTCAATCAACGACTCCGGCAAGGCAGCACAGCTAACTGCAACAAACGGTCCAGCGGATCGAGGACTCTCCTCATGAATTGCGCGCGCGAGCATCTCCTTACCGGTGCCATTCTCACCAGTTAGCAACACAGTAGCGCTCGTCGAAGCAACAGAGCGCGCCTGCTTCAACACACTCTCAAGCGCGAGACTTGCCCCTATCAAATGGACAAATCCGGGCGGGCGGGGAAGTTCGCTTCGTAATCTCCGATTTTCGATCTCAAGCAAACGCATTCGCGCAGCCTGGTTGACGATATGGAGAAGCTCTGCCGCATCAAGTGGTTTCTCAAAGAATCCGTAAGCTCCACGCTTGACCGCTTCGAGTGCTGCTCGTTTGGAATCGCTGCCGGTAATAACGACAACCTGAAGCGGAGGGTCCTGCGCGCGAGCCACATCGATAAGAGACAGCCCTTCGGCAATATCGTCGACGTGCGGCGGCAGATGTAGATCGCTGACAACTACATCTATCTCCTCGGCAGTCATTAACGAACAGGCTTCTTCTCGCGACGACGCCTGCAACACACGGTATTCGGGATTCAGAGCCCAATACAGGCCACTCCGCACCGCCTCATCGTCATCGACAACAAGGACAGTCCCCTTCGCTGGTGTTTGAGTAGTCATCACCCGAATTCTACTTCCCGAACTAGAAACTAGCCGCTCACGGAAAACTACAGGGCAGGAGCCGCACCGGGACGTAACTGGATGGGATCTGTAATGCCTTGTTGAATTGCCGATTGTCCAACAATGTCCGATGAACTTTAGTTGTCGATCGTCGACCTATCGAGTGCCTTATTACGTCGGAATACGTGGTGAACGCACACGACAAACTAAAGTTCGTCGGACCTGTGGAAATCGGCAATTGGCAATCGGAAATCGGCAATTGCCACACGCTCAGTTACGCTAGTCGTGTGAGGCGGATGGTAGCACGATGGAAAACGTCGTACCAGAGCCTGCTACGGATGATACGGTTATTGAACCCGCGCTCGCTTCGATGACTTCGCGGCAGGTATACAGACCCAGGCCGACACCATGTTTCTTGGTCGTTGCAAACGGGCGATATAACTGAGTATCGATGAAGCTTTGACTCATTCCGTTTCCCGTATCGGTGACAGAGAAAGTTGCTGCACCGCGTGAGGTAAACCCGCCTTCAATAGTTAGCTTGCCCGGCTTTTCACTCATCGCTTCGAGCGCATTGATAACGAGATTTTCAATGACGCGTTCAATTCGTTCGGGGTCGGTAAATACAAAGAGATTGGGTGGCAGCTTTAACTCGACTTCGTGCTTTTCGCTGACCTGATTGGCCGTCATCGCAACGACTCGCTCGATTATCGGCACGAGGTCAACACTCTTCGGCATTGGATGCTCACCACTCAAGCTCGATAAAGGGCGCGACAGTCGGGCTACGAGTGATTTCAACTTATCTGTCGCGCCCGACAGTGACTTCAAAGCATCGCGTCGAAACTCTTCGTTGTCGAAGTGCGTCTCCATGTTACCGACAATAAGGGATAACGCTGCAATTGCGTTTTTAAGATCGTGTGTCAGCATCGCTGAGAGCCTGACGAACGACTGAAAATGGCGGGTCTCCTGCTCACGCGCAATTTGAGTTCGCAGTTGTTCGGTCATGGCATTGATGTTGTCGGCAATGGCGCGTGCTTCGTCACTCGACTTCAGGATAATCCGGCGATCCAACTCGCCCTTGGCGATTGCAGTGAGATCTTCTTCAACTCGTTCCAACCCGTGCGACTTTTTTCTGACTTGTTGAGAAATCAACAACGCAGCGGCAAAGCCGCCAACGAGTGCGAGAAGAATACCGATGAGTCCCCTCCAGTGAGCGTTCGCCCGTAATGTTGATCGGTCATAACCGACGGCAATGCCAAGCCCCCACTGAGGCAACGGCGAAAACGCAGTAAGAAAATCACGGTTCGCGTTATTGAAGACCTTAACCCCGGACACACCCTGAGCGAGCGGTTCTGCGATCGGAAGAAACTCTGGTTGGGCACTGCTGGTAAGTTTGCCAACAAGCTCTCTGTTTGTGTGATAGACGATTCTGGCCGACGGATCCAAAACCGCCACCAGCATCTGTTGAGACGAAGTAGGCGTTTGTCTGGTATCGAGGACACGCGAACTGTCCTCAACGACTTCTCCGACATGCAGATCCGCTACCAACGTCCCCCAGTACGACTTTTCGCTCGTTCCGGAAAGTGGCACTGAATACTGCATGTCGGCGCCGTTTAATTTATGTACTGGCTCTCTCTTGAATGACTCGCTCGAATTTGATGTCGGGGTTGCGTCAGGTGCGTTGATCAGGAACGAGTCGGGTCCTTGAGTATTCGATTCGCGCTCTGCGCGAAACACCGCATGCCTATTCAAATCAAACACAGTAATGCGAAATGCGTGTGCGCGGCCTTTCAACATCGAGAGAACAAGGAACACATCACCTGGCATCTGCGGTTTTGAATTAACCGGCACACGTGCAGAAACGCTGGCCTCACCTTTTGACACGACGTCGTGAAGTTCCGGAGATGTTGCGACTCGAGTCAACTCAATTTCCTCGTCGCGCAATCGGCGATCGATCTCCCCGGCGAGCAAATTGAGATGTGTCTGTGCCTGGCCACTTAGTGTTTCATTTACAGTCTTAAGTCCGTTCCAATAGTTGAAGGCGGCAAGCAGTAAGAGAGGTACAAGGCAGTAAGGCAGATAACTAAGCGAGCGCTTCATAATCTAAAGAGATGTCTGACGAACTTTTTAGTTTGTCGATGCTGAGGGTCGTTGCATTCAGATATCTGCGGACCTCGTAATCAACCACCCGACAAACTAAAGTTCGCCGGACATTTAAACAGGTTTCCTTCCAAACTCAGCGAGTAGTGGAGCAAGTCGATCGATGACCTGGTCGTGAACCACGCCATTGCTCGCTACTAATCCATTGCGGTTTTGAATTTCGCGGACGTTGTAGTTAAGTGGCCTACCAAAAAGATCACTCAACCTTCCACCAGCCTCAGTCAATATTATCTGAGGGGCACAAGTATCCCACTGCTTTGTGCGAGGTGATAAATGAATGTACACGTCACACTGCTGTTCCGCCAAAAGTCCCACCTTAATGCCCACTGAGCCACGCTGTACTTCACTTTTGAAACCTAGCGCAGCAACGACTCTGCTCATTCTCGGACTTCGGTGTGATCGGCTGGCGGCCAGTCGCATCTCGGACAGTACTTTCCTGGTTGAGACTCTAGCCTGGTCAGGTACTTGCCCGTCGCGATCGATCCAGGTACCACCGCCATTCACTGCCCGGAAGAGCAGCCCGCTCAAAGGTTGGTAAACAACTCCGAGTACACATGCGCCGTCTTCAACGAGTCCTATTTGGACAGCAAAATCTCCATTACCATCGATGAAACCATTTGTCCCGTCGAGCGGGTCTACCATCCACACTCGCGATTTAACCAGTCGATGCTCAGTGTCGATTGACTCTTCGGCAAGAATTCCATCTTCGGGAAAGTCGCGCGCGAGTCGTTCGACGATCAACTGGTTCGCAACCCGATCGGCTTGCGTCACTGGCTCGATATCATCGTCGTAATATTTCTGTTCGACCTTGAGCGGAGCATCGTAGTGTTCGAGGATCGATGCCCCAGCCTCACGCGCAAGCTCGACCGCAACCCGCAATTCCCGATCGTAGTTCTTTCCAATTGACATAAATCGTATTAATTTCTTTGTGTCGCTGCGTCTCTGTGATCGGGAAGCGCCTTTATTCACCGCGGAGGCTCAGAGACACAGAGATACACAGAGAAAATCTACAATACCTGCCGGCCTGCTTCGCGGATCACTTCCATCGTTCGCTCAATATCTTCCTTAGTCGTTCGGAAGTTTGTGATACACGCGCGTAATGCGAAGTGTCCATTCACCGTCGCATTTGAAACGTATGCCTGACCACCCTTTTGCACGATTGGCAGAATCTGCTCGTTCAATCGATCCAGCTCTACTTCGTCGTCAACACCTGACGGACGATAACGGAAACAGCAGATACTCAACTCAACGGGGGTCAGCAACTCAAAGTCATCAGACTCGTCAACCAGTTGGGCCATATACTCGGCAAGCGCGATGTCACCACTAATAGCCTCTGCAATTCGTCGAGCCCCGTAGTAGCGCAAGGTCAATCCCACTTTCAGTGCGCGGAAGCGTCGCGACAACTCGATCCCGAAATCCCAAAAAGCAAATGTCTCATCGCCAGATAGGCCGTGCACTTTGATGTAATCTGCTTCGTCAGTACTAAAGGCTGCTTTTGCGGTTGCTTCATCTCTAAATAAGAGACAGCCGGCATCCACGGGTACATACAACCATTTATGCGGATCCAGTGAAACCGAATCAGCGAGTTCGAGTCCTGCAAATAGAGACTTCTTGCGGACGTCCAACGCTGCCGGAGCACCGTACGCACCATCTACGTGCAACCAGAGATCAAACTCACGCGCAACTGCTGCGATCTCTTTAAGTGGATCAACCGCGCCCGTGTTCACCGTTCCGGCACTAGCAACAATGCAGAAGGGTCTTAAACCGTTAGTCAAGTCTGCTTGAATTCGTTCGCTCAACTCGTGCACATTCATGCGCGCTCGATCGTCACAACTAATCATTCGGACATGATCGCGTCCGAAGCCGAGAATATCTGCGGCCTTCGGAATCGACATGTGAACCTCATCGGACGTGTAAATGGTTATGGGCGGCCCGCCATTCCACAAACCTGTTCTTGCTGTCTCTTTACCTAATTTCCTGCGACTCGCAATCAACAAAGCGGTGAGATTCGCCATTGAACCACCACTCGTCAATAAGCCATGCGCGGTTTTGCTATAACCGATTAATTCCCCCAACCAGCGAATAACCAGCTTCTCAACTTCAGTTCCTCCAGGCGCTGACCGCCAGCAAGTCACGTTTGCATTCAATGCAGAAGTAACAAGGTCCGCATAAGCGCCGATGGCCGTTGACGGTGATGCAACGTAGCCGAAGAAACGAGGATGACCATTGTGCCTGCTGAGATCGAAGATGGTCTGACACTCGTCGATCAGCTGATCAAGCGGTACTGGATCCCAGGCGAGATCTACTTTGGGAAGACTTCCTTTCTTCTCCTGATAATTTCTAGCGACAACATCTCGCTCCGATATCTGGTTGAAGTAGTTCAGAACAAGTTGAGCCGACAGATCGGCAATCTGACGTAGTTCGTCGTTCGAAATATCGAGTGCCGATTGTGTGCGCAGTTGTTTTGGTGCAGAGCTGGTCATTTGATTCCCGGTGCGATGCCGATCAGCAGGGAAAGACGCTCGGTGCCAGTGTTTGTAACTCCATGTGGAACTCCGGCCGGCGCGATGACCAGGATACCTGAGTCAACAATTCTTTCGTCTTCGCCAACCGAAAACTTTCCGACTCCACTCAGCACGAAGTAGAACTTGTCTGCGCCTGCATGCGCATGGACGGGCTGTGTCTGATTGGGCTCGAGACAGTTGAGACCAATCATTACGTGTTCGCCCGTCCAGACAGTTGTTTTGAAAAACTTTTCGGGGTTAGCACCTTCGAAGTCACGCCAGTTTAGAAAGTAAGACATATAATTTCAGTTTTGGTCAGTCAGTCGTCAGTGGTCAGTAGTCAGTGGTTAATAGGTACAATAGGTCATATAGGTCCTATACCACTGACCACTGACTACTAACCACTGCACAATCTTAAATCTGAAATCTTAAATCTTAAATCCATTCCCCGGTGGTAAACTCGGCGACATGTTACACGGCTGCGCCACTCCAGAAGGAACCACACGATATCGAGAGCGTTTTCCAGACTCCGCGCCGCATCACTTCAGAAATAAACAGAGCCTTACCCTCTCGTCCCTGGGCATCGGAACTTACCTTGGCAACGCCGATCAAGCAACTGACAAAAATTACGCCGATTCCGTTATTCGTTCCATACAGCAGGGATCAAATGTCATCGATACTGCAGCTAATTACCGATTCCAGCGAAGCGAACGTTCAATTGGCCAGGCATTAGCAATGCTGGCCACAGAACTCGGATTTGATCGTTCCGAACTATTGATTTGCACCAAGGGCGGTTATTTACCATTCGATGGCACTCAGCCGCGCGATGTTCGTGATTATATCGAAACGACTTTTGTTCAAACCGGAGTTGCCTCCTGGGAGGATTTTGTTGGCGGTGTTCACTGCATGACACCCGCATATCTTCAGAATCAACTCGAGCAATCGCTGCTGAATATGGGCATCGATTGTGTTGACGTCTATTACATTCACAATCCTGAATCACAACTTGGTTACATCGGTGAAGCGGAGTTCTATCATCGTCTCCGAATGGCCTTTGAGCGTCTTGAGGAGAATCGGGCAAACGGCAAATTGCAATGGTACGGCCTCGCAACCTGGAATGGCTTTCGTGTGCCCGCTCAGTCGCGCGAGTATCATTCACTATTGCGCATCGTTGAAACTGCACAACAAGCCGGCGGCGAGAACCACGGGTTCCGCTTCGTCCAACTACCTTTCAACCTCGCGATGCCCGAAGCGCTCACACTTATGAATCAGAGAATAAACGACGAAGACCTCACGATGCTCGAAGCCGCAGAGCAGTTGGGTATAACAGTCATAGCAAGTGCCTCAATGCTTCAAGGACGCGTTGCTCGAGGTCTACCTGAGACGGTCCGTAAACCACTCGGCTCACTCGCGACCGACGCCCAGACAGCAGTTCAATTTGTTCGATCTACACCGGGAATCACGACGGCGTTGATCGGCATGAGCCGGGTGGAACACGTTGAAGAGAATCTGAAACTTGTTAATGTTGAGCCGGTAGGCGCTGACAATTTCGCGCAGCTGTTTTCTTAATGGATTTCTCTGTGCTTCCTCTGCGTTCTCTGCGTCTCTGCGCTTTTAGATTGCGTCAGCTGGTTCATCGCAGAGACGCAGAGAACCCAAAGGAAGCTCAGAGATAGGAATTAGCTTCGAAAGGGCTTTAACTAAATGAGGATAGATTTATTTGGGTCTTGATCAGCAAACATCGACAAACTAAAGTTCGTCGGACAATCAACCGATGACTGAGGGTCGCTACAAATCGTTTAGTGAATTCTGGCCGTTTTACATCAGTGAGCACAGCCGGCCAGGAACGCGCATCCTGCATTTGATTGGAACGACGATTGGGATCCTTTTGGCTGTCTACGTTATAGTCATTGGAAAATGGTGGTTATTTCCTCTCGCTCTGGTCCCCGGCTACGGAGGCGCATGGCTTGGACACTTCCTCATCGAAAAAAACAAACCTGCCACGTTCCAATATCCCCTGTGGTCATTCATGGGCGACTACAAAATGATCGCGTTGATGATTACGGGCAGGATAGGACGCGAGATTGGCAAGACTGAGAATGAAAGCTGAGAATAGGTCCAATCGGTCTAATAGGTCCTATACTTGATCCCTAAATGAAGACTTACCCCATCCCCGAAATTCCTCACGGCGAAGACTTATGGTTGATGGTTCTTGTCACCTCGGTCAGATCTCGTCGTACTCAACAAGGTCGTCTCTTCTGTGATGCTATGGCGCGAAACTCAACGGGGACTTTGACGCTTAAAGTCTGGGATGAGGTCCTCGCTGCCCAGGGAGACTTAAAGCCTGGCCTTTGGGGCATCACTGGCAGACTGGAAACCTACCAGGACCGAGCTCAATTTGTTTTGGCTGAATACCGGCCGATCACCGTTGAGAAGTATCGGGAGACGCTTAACTCAGATCCCGTTCTACCTCGAGCCTATACTTTGGACATCGAAACGCTAACCCTGCCAGAGTTTCGTGAACGCGTCGGTCCGCAACTCGAAAGATCGTTGCGGCTCGGCAATATGAGGCTCGAACAACAGCAACGCTATCTCGAAGACATCGCTGCCGAAGAAGAACGTTGCTATTCGCTGGGCTCATTGAGTGCAACCTCGGGGCGTGTTTTGTCGATTGCCGTTCATGTCGGACCAATTCCGGGGCTAGAGTTTGCCGGCTTCGAACAGCCACAGAGTGAATTCGTTTTTGGTATTGATGCCGATGGTTTTGAACAAGGCGAGCGACGAGCACTCTTTGATTTTCTTGAATTAATGAAAGATTTCGATTGTGAATTAGACGAACTCGTAGGTCATAACATCCTCAGTTTCGATCTGCCGTTTATCTTCCAACGATGTCTTGTTCAGGGAATGCAAATAAGGCCATTCGTGAATCTGGGTGAATACACTGTTCGTGGCGTGTACGACACAATGCGGCAATGGTGGCTCGGTGACAGGCGCAGCCGAGTGAGTCTCGACGACATCGCCTGGGCGCTGGGCATCGAATCCAGCAAGACATCAGAAGTTGAGGGCAGCAAAGTCTTCGATTTGTATCAAGCGGGGAAGCTGGATTTCATTCGCGAATACAACCTCAACGACGTTCGCGTCACGCGCAAGATTTATGAACGAATGGTTGCGAGTTTTGGGAGGTAGTCAGTTGTCGTTGTGGTGTATAGGTCGAATAGGTCCTATAAGTCCTATTAAACTCTGCAGGCCCGCACTCGAAACATAATTTCGCACATGCAACGTCTTCTGTTAGACTTAACCGGGAGGGTGAAATGCTGAACGAGCTCATACTCATAATCGGAGCCTGCGGCGCCGGCACTCTGCTCACCTGGTTAATCGTGCGCACGCGTACAACGGTTTTGAGTGAACGCCTCGCAGGCCGAGAGTTAGAGCTACATAAGGCACACCAAGCCCAGGATCGTTTGGCTGATGAAAACAGAGATCTGCAAAACCAACTTCGATCCGAAGCCTCATCGCGTTCAACCGCAGAGGGCAGGTTCACACATGTGAAAACTGAAAACGATTGCCTAAAAGCGGACGTTGAGATACTTCAAGAACGGATTGTTGACCTGAGTTCTGAATTGTCTGAATCTGAAGTCAGGCGTCAACAGGAAACAAAGAGTCTCGATGAGAAGATTGCTTTGCTCAGTGAAGCCCGAGAAGAATTCGCGGTTCAATTCAAAAACCTTGCGAACGATGTTTTGGAAGACAAGAGCAAGCGCTTTACAGAACAGAACAAGGTTAATCTTGATTCACTCCTCTCACCTTTAAAAAATCAAATCGAGCAGTTTCGACAAAAGGTCGAGGAAACGTACGACAAAGAATCTCAACAGCGGGCCTCACTACGAGACGCCGTCGAAAACCTCAGTCATCTAAATAAGAAGATGAACGACGACGCAGTGAACCTCACCAATGCGCTCAGGGGTCAGTCCAAAACGTTAGGCAATTGGGGCGAGTTCATTCTTGAGGAGATCCTACAAAAGGCCGGGTTGGTTGAAGATCGTGAGTACTCAATCCGCGAGACCTTGATAGCCCCCGATGGCAAGCGCTCGCAACCCGATGTCATCATCACGTTGCCAGAGAATCGACATCTTATTATCGACTCTAAGATCAATTTATCTGCGTACCTGAAACACACGTCGGCCGACAATGAGGCGGAAGCCGAGGCTGCATTACGAGATCACATCAGTGCGATGCGCGTTCACCTGAGAGAAATGGACCGCCGCGCATATCAGGATCACTACAAACTAAACAGCCTTGACTTCGTGCTGATGTTTGTTCCCCTTGAACCGGCGTTTATTGTGGCCGTCCGCCGTGATCCAACTCTGTTTGATGACGCCTTTGCCAAGAGGATAGTGATTGTCTGTCCCTCAACACTGTTAGCTACGATGCGCACCGTTCGAAACATTTGGCAGCAGGAACAACAAAAACGGAACGTACTGGAGATTGCCAGACAATCGGGCGCGCTCTATGACAAGTTCGTTGGATTTGTTGAGGACCTGACTGACATCGGGGCAAAGCTACAACAAGCACAGAGTAGCTACGACGCTGCACACAATAAGTTAACTTCCGGTAAGGGAAATCTTGTCGCTCGGGCTGAACGCATCAGGGAGCTGGGTGCAAAAGCGAGTAAGCGTCTACCCCTCCACGCTGTTGAATCGTCCACAACGAGTGAACCGATCTTGACAGCAACACAACCTCAGGATTTGGAAGAGCTGGCAGTGCCACTGCCTGGATTTGAAGACAGCGGATTGTTTCCTGACGGTACGGGTGATGACGAGAAAAGTGACGATGTCGAAGATCTGACTTCAATCAAATCACAAAAGGTATCTGCAGCAGCCACCTCTGAATCTAAATAGTAATCGGAAATCGGCATTATTCAATGAACTCGCTCCTGCTTGGTCCTCTCCTCGGTAACAATCGTAAGAAGCTAATCGAGCGATGCGCTGGACTCGTGGCCAACAATCAAAGCCACAAGTTTCTCTATCTCGCTGCCTCACGTCCTCTCCTCGAAATCGTTACTGAAGGAATACTTGATGGCGCCAGAAATCGAGGTGTTTGGGGTGAACTGCCCGTCTACCTTTTTCGAGGTTTTGTCAGGCACATTCTGAGAAACGCAATCGACCACGAAGGCAAGCACTTGCCACCAAGGCTTCCCATCGATCGCGACGAGTTGCCGTTGAAACGCAGCCTGGTTTCCCAAATTCTTAGTCAGCTGAAAGAAGACGGTAAGTTGAAAGCAATCAGTCCTCTTGCCGGCCGTGAGGGCTGCGTCAATTCAATTGCTGCTTTGATTGGCGAATTACAACGAGCAGCCAGAAGTCCTTCAGAAGTCACGGCAATCGTTGCCTCACGTTCCGAAGACCTCGGTGCTCGTTCAGGCTCAACCATTTCTCAAACGGATTTTGACAATGAAGTAGCGCTCATTTATTCGAATTACTGCGAGTTGCTAAACGCAAATCAACTGACAGAGAAGGACGCGGATCAGCTGAGAGCGTTGAACGTGCTGCGAGATGAAGTCGACGGATTCAAAGTAAGCCTGCCGCTCCTTCAGGAAGTCGAATTGTTGATCCTTGACGGGTTCTTCGACTTCACACCTGTACAGGGAGAGATTCTTCGTGAACTCATTCCTCGAATTCCCGAGACGGTAGTGAACCTAAACTACGACCAACGCAACGTCGAGATCTTTGCACCCTTCCAGGAAACACTCGAACAGTTGCAGGCGATTAGTACGTTTGAAACTGTGTTGTCAGATGAGCTGCGTGAGACTGAGGGCGTGCTTTCAGCATTAAGGCAGAATCTATTTAATCCCCAACTGTCCGATAAACTTCAGTTTGTCGAGTCGTCGATCAAAGGCCCCATCGATCAAACTAGCGCTGTTGATGCAGAGGCTGAAACAGACGGGCCTGCTCGGGAATCGATCAAAGGCCCGTCCGATCAAATAGTGGCTGAGATTGAAACCCACGGGCCAGATCTGGGTTCTCACGACAAGCTAAAGCATATCGGACATCAGATCCGGTACTTCGAATGTGGCGATCGGGAAACGGAAATTCGCACGATCGCGAAAGAAGTTAAACGTCTTATACTCATCGATAACTACTCACTGTCAGACATAGCACTCGTCGTTCGCCAACGTGATGCCTATTCAAAAACGATCACGCGTGTAATGCGCGAAGAGTCAGTGCCCTGCAAACTCGAATCACGAATCGATGCCGTCGATGTCCCGGCGACGAGAGCGGCGCTTAAGATTCTTGAAATACTCGAACAGCCGCCCGGGGACGACTCGCCACCGTATCGCATTTCCGATCTTGCTGACTTGATTAAGTCTGAATATTTCCGTTTGAGCGATGACGAACTGGAAAAGCTTTCCGCACGTTTCGACGCCAATCATGTTGCACTCTTGAGCGACGATGAGAAGGCGCTTTCATCGGACGCTGTCGCAAGTGCAAAGGCTCGCAACCGGATCGGCTTTTGGGACGCAGACTCACTGGAAAATGCCTTTGCTTATGTCGGTGGGGAATTACCAGTGAAAGCCTGGCTTGCGCGCGCGCAAAAATTGGTCAAAGAGCTCCCCACGGCAACGGCCACGAAAGAACTTCTGAATATCGATACAAATGCTCAGGATCGTGACGCTGACATTGCGGATCAAGTCGAAAATGCGGAGACCGCGAAGCTTGAAGAAAAAGTCGAGAAGAAGCGGCGGCCTTCGCGCGACGTTCACCCGGCAACGCTGGCGTGGACGGCTCTGGTGATCGAAAGATTCTCAGAGCTGGTGTTTGCAGTTCCGCGTGAAGGGACGACAGAGGAGTTACGTTTGGGATTGATGCGGTTGTTTGATCAGTTTGGTTTCCGCGATCAGATCACAAAACCGACTCGAACGTCGACCGATGAAGACGAGCTTCCACAAGTAATGCTCAACTTCAATGCCCTTGAATCGTTAAGAAGAGCCATGGTTGCGGCGATCAAGAGCGTTGAAATGACCGCTCAAATGTCCGATAAACTTCAGTTTGTCGAGTCGTCGATCAAAGGCCCCATCGATCAAACTAACGCTGTTAATGCAGAGGCTCAAAGTGACGGGCCTGCTCGGGAATCACACGACAAGCTAAAGCATGTCGGACTTTCAACTCTGATTTCCGAAATCCGGCGTTCTTTGACTTCACAATCTCAGCTTCTTGGGCCTGCAGATCCCGCAGGCCTTCGCGTGCTCGAAGCCACCGATGTCCGCGGACTCCAGTTCAAGGCTCTCTTCATCGGTGGTCTGGTTGAAGGTGGATTTCCGCTTCGCGCATCACGAGACTGGATCTATCCACACGAAGAACGCGAACGACTTAAAAAGTACGGTCTCACACTCGAAGACATCTCACCCGCAACGCTACTCAAGGAGGAACACTATTTTTACCAATGCGCCTGCCGCGCAACCGAACGTCTGTATTTGAGTCGCCCATTACTTCTCGAAGATGATTCTGAGACTGTTGCCTCGTATTACATCGATGAATTGCGTCGGGCTATTGCTCCGCAAACGATTGAACCGGAAGTTGTGCGTCGTGATTACGACGGCAAAGAGATTGAAGCTGCATCAAACACAAATGAACTTACCGTTGCACTCGTCCGCCAGCAGGAACGGCATCGTCATCACGGCGAGAAGCAGAACCTATTGCCACAACCACGCATCAAGCGTTTTCTTCCGTTAGCCCGCAATGACGGTTTCGTGACCGGCACCGCATTGCGTCGGATAGAGATTGAGCGTGAAAGAGCCAGTGGTCGTTTTGGTCCTTACGATGGTCAGATTACCGATCCTGATTTGCTGTCACTACTGCAGCGCAGGTTTGGACCGGAGTATGTTCACAGCGCGAGCGGATTGAGCGTCTTTGGTAATTGTGCCTATCGTTTCTTTGCTCAACGTGTCTTGAAACTTGAACCACGAGGTGAAGCAGCACTCGATCTTCAGGCAATCGATGCCGGCAAACTTTTGCACGACATCCTGCGACGCTTTTTTGAACAACACCGGGGTGAAACTTTATACGAGAGGGACCACACAAAGCTTCGCAACGAACTGCTTGAGATCGCGGATCGGGTTTTTGATGAACATGAAAGAGTCGTTCCTCCGTTGAATCGACAAATATGGAAGATCGATCGCGAGATACGAAAGATTCTGCTCGAGCAAGTTCTCGCTTACGAATTACATCTCCAGGAAGAAGGGTCGCACAAAGGCGTCGCGCCATCGTACTTTGAATTGGCGTTTGGCGGGGCCCGATTCTCAGCGAAGGATCCCGCATCGGTCACTGACCCATTAATCCTGAAGCGCTGCACGTTCGTTGGCGACGAGAGTCTCAAAATCAGCGGTCAAATCGATCGAGTTGACCTCGCGCCGGACAACACATTGGTTGCTTACGATTACAAACTCTCCGTCGGCGCCACGAAAGAGGACATTCGCTCCGCACGCTCCCTTCAGATTCCGATTTACCTGGAAGCACTCGAGAAGTTGATCCTTCCTGGAGCCAATATTGCCGGTGGGGGCTATTACATCATTCGCGGCGGCAACGAGCGTCGCAATCGAGGAATGTATCGGAAGGAAAAGTGCGACTACTACAACATCAACTTTAAAGCGATGGCCGTGATGGGTGAGGACGAATGGAAACAGATCCGCGCTGACGTCATTAATAAGATCTGGGACTTCCTGGATCAGATGCGCGCGGGACAATTTCTGGTGAATCCAGCGGAGCGAGCCAAGACATGCCGGTTTTGTGACTACAGCGCTGTGTGTCGATACGATCGGGGAAGAATTGAAATGAAGAAGAGATCATGAGGTCATCTCTGTGTAACTCTGTGTCTCTGTGCCTCTGTGGTTGGAAGCGCCTTTATTCACCACAGAGACACAGAGACACAGAGCTACACAGAGAAGAAAAAGCGAGTGCCAGAAACTAAACGCCAACTCCTACCCGAACAAGCCGCCGCCGCTTATGAGATCAGTAAGCACATCTCAGTGACGGCAGGCCCAGGATCTGGCAAGACGATGGTGCTCGTCGAGCGGTACCTGCATATCCTTCGTCAACATAAACTAAACATCGATCAGATTGTTGCGATCACCTTCACGAACCGCGCAGCAAACGAGATGCGCGAGCGACTACGTGCTGAATTAAATGTGATCCTTCAAACAGTTTCCGCCAGCGATCGGCCGCGTTGGTTGAATTACAAACGCACACTCGATGGCGCAGTGATTACGACCATTCACGGGTTTTGTGCTCGCCTACTTCGAGAGTTTCCAGTTGAAGCCCGAATCGATCCACAGTTTCTGTTGCTGGACGAGCATCGCGCGGCGATGTTGCTGGAATCGGTTGTTGAAGAAGTGCTTTCTAAATTCATCAGCGATGGACACGTTGAAGTGTCTCGTCTGACGCTCGGTGTTGGCCGCGCAAAACTCGCCGGCGCCCTTGCACAAGTTTACAAACAGGCACGCAGCCAGGGTCTATCCTGGGAACACATTGCGACAGCCACGGCGCGTACCCACCAGAGCGAGCACAAATATTCGAGTGCCCTGCAGGAACTTGATCAAGCGGTCTCGGAATATTTCGACCGACCGAAACTCTCAATAAAAGCGGGCGAGAAGCGTTTGAAATTCAAGGAGGCCTGGCCGCTCCTACGCTCGCAGTTACAACAATTTCCTTCACACGAGAACCTTGCCGACTACTGCTCGCAGATCGAAGGTCTGAGAAAGGTCCGCCCTGACAAAACCGCCGTTGGCGAACTCTCGATCCTCTTTGACGATCTGCTTTGGGGAAATGTGAGTAAGAGGGCAACTGATTATTCCGGACTGATACCACAGGTTTGCTTTGATCATTTCGCACAAGTATATGCGCTGGAAATGGTGAATCTGCTTGCAGAAATCGACAAACGATTAACTGATGAGAAGCAGAAGATCTCCGCTCTCGACTTTGACGATCTCGAACTACGCACGCTGGAACTTCTTAATAACCCAACAGTATTACTCCGCACCTCCGACCGGTACAAATTCTTTTTAGTCGATGAATTCCAGGACACAAACGCACTTCAGCGACAGCTGCTCGAGCGCATTGCATTATCACCTGGCAGCAACGCAAACCTTTTCATCGTGGGGGATCGCAAGCAATCAATCTATGGATTTCGTGGCGCGGATGTTGACGTCTTTCGTGAAATGACGAAGACACTGACGGATGCTGGTGGCGAAGCAAAACCTCTTCTCCTTAACTTTCGTAGCCAGCCGGCATTGATCAGTTTCTTCAATCATCTATTTGCCCGTTTGTTTCAGCCTACGGAAGATGTGCCGGCACTCTCCGAAGAAGAGCTTGGGAAACTTGGTTACGTCGGTCACGAACCAAGCGAACCGAAACGTGAAGTCGAAGATGCCGCATCCGTAGTGGAGCTGCTAATTGCGACTCGGCCACCATCTGGTGAGTATCGCTACTTCGATCGGGAGGCGCGCGAATTAGATGCTATTCAACTTGCGAACCGAATCGTCACACTGAAAGCTGAAGATCCAAAACTCAAATATAGCGACGTTGCTCTGCTGTTCCGCGCAATGACACAAGTTCACATCTACGAGGCGGTATTTCGACGCGCGAACATTCCTTATCAAACGGTGCTAGGTCGCGGATTCTACGAACGTGAAGAGATCACGGATCTGATCCAACTGCTGCGGTTTCTTGATAACCGCACTGACGAACTCGCTCTGGCGGCGGTTCTGCGTTCGCCACTTTGTGGAATTTCAGACAACGGCCTCTTCGCACTTCGATCTGCTCCACGTGTTGAAGAAGCGGATTCATCCACGACTTCCTTAGTCACGCGGCGTTTGTACCGAGCACTACGGCAGCACAAAGACATCGCGTTTATTAGTGATCAGGAACATGAACTACTGGATGCCGCTTCGAATTTGATAAGTCGCCTGGTTGCTCGTCGTCACCACTATACAATTGAGGATCTATTGCGCTTTGCAGTTCACGAGTCAGAGTACTTGACGGTCGTTTCGGCGAACTTCGACGGGGCTCAACGACTCGCTAATGTCCAACGCCTCTTTACGCTTGCTGCGCGTTTTGAGCGTTCCGGCAATCACTTGATTCGTGATTTCGTCCGTTACGTCGAAGAGTTTGAGGCAATCGGCAGTCGCGAGAGTGAAGGCCAGATTGATGAAGCGGCGAATGCTGTCAGGCTCATGACGATTCACCAGGCGAAGGGATTAGAGTTTCCGGTTGTAATTATTCCTGATCTTCATCGATCGAAGACGCCGCCAGAGTTCTCGTTCATGCTGGACCGCCACCACGGGTTGACGCTCAAAGTGCCTGACGGACGGGGCAATCGCGTTGCTGGATCAACCTTCAGCGATTTTGAACAACGGAACGCATGGCGCGAGCAGTTTGAGAACATGCGATTGCTCTATGTCGCTACAACGCGGGCCCAGGATCGGTTGATACTGTCCGGTGCAACCGAGGAACTGAGCCGGCTAACTGGGAGTAGAGATTCATGGTTGAAATGGATCTGGCAAGCGCTCGAACTCGAACACTTTTCCATTGGCGGGTTGGTCAATCTGGATAAAGACGTTCAGATCAAACTGGTTGTGAATCTCTCCCCTGAACTCCAAACGGATGTGAAGGCAAACGTGGAAAGTGATGGTCATGATTCAACGAAGAGTGAATCGTTGATTGCTGCATTTCCACTTTTGAGACCTATTGACGCTGAGCGAACGAGTGGAACGCACAGGTTCAGCGTTACGCAGTTGATCAATTACCAGCGATGCGCCCGGCAATATTACTTCGAACGTGTATTGCAGTTGCCCTCACCTGATGAGCTTGCAGTTTGGAATAACGCGGAAGCGCCTGAACCTCCGGCAAACTTAACAGCTACTCTGAAGGGCGCCGTCATTCATCGATTTTGTGAACGATATACTCCAGATCAGGACGTGGATAATTGCCTTCGAACCAGTTTTGATGAGGTCGTTCGAAGCAGACAAGCCGAGTTGGCGGATCGTTTGGTTGAGATCGATCAGGCAGCGGCGATTAAAGAACTGTTGCCGCTCGCGAAACATTATTTGGCAAGTGATGTGTTTCAACGCGTGGAACGTGCAAGAGCTGCCATAGAATCGAATGGAACTCGTCCTTCTGGAAAAGGTGGAATCTGGAGCGAACTGAGTTTTCGTTTAAGAAGGCCTCTCGGCTTCGTAAGCGGAGCAATCGACAAACTTCTGGTGACGAAGTCGGAGGACGGCAATTATGCGGCAGAGATAATTGATTTCAAGACCAACCGCGTGAGGCCGGCAACTCAACAAGTCGCCCCGATTGAGTTACGCGAACAGTCAAAATCCGTGCAGTTCGCTTTCGACTTCGACAGAACATCAACTAACACCGCTACTACTATCGGCGCTTTTGATGAGGCATTGCGAAGCGCGGCCCAGGATTATCAGCTCCAGATGCAAGCATATGCATTAGCGTTACGAGAATTGGTGCCGTCGTTGAAAGACAGCAAAATTCAGGTAACTCTGCATTTCCTTGAACCAAATCTGCAATTTCACCTCAATGATGCATTGCTGCGCGCCTCTGCATGTGAACAAGCCATCGACGAAGCCATCCTGGCGATCATTACAGCTCAGAAACCTTCAGAGTTTCCCGTGACGCCGGCACAGCACTGTCGAACGTGCAACTTCCTTCGGATCTGTCCGGCTGGGCGAGAGTTTATGAAGGATAATAAGATTCAGCTGCCTGGCGAGAATTAATCAAGTCATTTTCCATATATCATTCGACATTTCTCAGTTGGTCATTAACCGGATGTCCGACGAACTTTATAGTTTGTCGTGAGTTAATTGAGCATTTGAAATTTCCAAGGGCCGCTAGGGTAAGAACGACAACTAAAGTTCGTCGGACACCAAATGACCAACTGAAAAATGTCAAATGATATATGGAAAATGATTGGTTTCCGTTCTACTATCCAACGCCATGGTTACAATCAACTCTTTCGATGGCGCTAGCTTCGACGCCTACATGGCCCTCCCTGCCAGCGGCTTTGGGCCTGGCATCGTTGTTCTTCAGGAAATTTTCGGCGTTAACCGGTTCATGCGCAACGTTGCTGACTGGTACGCAGCGCACGGATTTGTTGCCGTGTGTCCCGACCTATTCTGGCGTCAGGAGCGCGGTGTAGAGCTAACAGAGAATGAACGCCCTAAAGCTTTCGAGTTGTATGAGGGATTGGATGAAGCGAAGTCTGTCGAAGACTCAGCTGCTGCGCTTGAGTTTCTGCGCAAGCAACCGGCTTGCAGTGGTCGCGTTGGCGCGGTTGGTTTTTGTCTGGGTGGAAACCTGGCTTATCTATTGTCCGTTCGCTTTAAGCCGGACTGTGCTGTTGGCTATTACGGTGTCAGCATTGAGAAGAGCCTAGACGAAGCGGAGAATCTTTCGACTCCGTTAATGCTTCACATTGCCGGCAAAGATCAGCACTGTCCACCAGAAGCGCAAGCGGCAATACATCGCGCCCTGGACATCAACTCACTCGTTACCATTCACACTTACCCGGATCGAGGTCACGCATTCGGTCGGCCGGGTGGTGAACATTATCATCAGGCCGATACGGAACTAGCGAACCTTCGAAGTCTTGAATTCGTCGTTCGCAACCTTGCAGGTGAAGGGCTGAGCGGGGCGCAACGAGCCTTATCGGCGAAGTGGGATGATCACGTAAAGTACGAATTTGCCACTCGCGATACTGAAGATACTCTGGAAACGATGGTCCCGGATTCATATGTGAATCACGTTCCGGTGATGACTGGTGGTGTTGGTCATGACGAACTGCGCGAATTTTACTCGAAGCGTTTCATCCCGCAGATGCCACCCGATACGAATATGACTCCCGTGTCACGGACCATCGGTGTGGACCGTGTTGTTGATGAGATGGTTTTTGAATTCACCCACACAATTAAGATGGACTGGATGCTACCTGGCGTTGAACCGACCGGAAAGCATGTGAAGGTTGCGTTAGTTGTTATTGTTCACTTCCGCGACGGCAAGCTTGCCCACGAACATATTTACTGGGACCAGGCGTCGGTACTAGCGCAGCTCGGACTGATCGACACGAACACCCTTCCTGTTGCCGGAGTTGAAAGCGCGGAGAAAGTGCTCGATCCTAAACGACCGTCGAATGAGTTGATGGGGCGCTGACCAATCATTTTCCATATATCATTTGACATTTCTCAATTTCCATTTTTTGCGCGACATAAAGACGCTCCAAAAATGTACGAATAACAAATTCACCTCAAAATGACCACCTGAAAAATGTCAAATGATATATGGAAAATGACTTCTCAAAATCTGACTCCCGACCCGCTTCCTCCACTCTTCGCCGTGATCTCGGAACCTTAGAATCTTACGCCGTCTTAATCGGGATTCTGATCGGCGCCGGCATCTTCCAGGTCACTAGTCAGGCGTGGGCCATGACTGGGCCTAGTGTGATTCTCGGTTACGTAGTATTGACTCCGGCAGTACTCGCGACCTCAATCCCTTATGCTGCATATTTATCAACACCACTCGGACGCGAGCCGGGCGGCGAGTATCTGCATATTTCACGCACGTTGAAGGGCTATCGTCTCGCCTACGTTGGTTCGTGGCTCAAGATCATTTCCTACGTGGGAGCTGGAGCTTACCTGGCAAACGCATTTGCAGGTTATTTGATCGCGTTTTTGGGTGGAGGCCTCAAACATTTGCAACTCCCGATTGCGCTTGGGTCTCTCGTGCTCTTTTATGTGATTCACGTTATCGGAATCCTCTGGTTTGGCAGGATGCAAGTAATCCTGTCGGCGTTGAAACTGCTTGCTCTGATGGTGTTAATACTTCCAGGTCTATTTGCCTTAAACAGGTCGAACTATTCACCGTTTGTGACCCACGGGTGGAGTGGATTCGGCGCGAGTTTGCTTCCCCTCTTCTTTGCGTACGCAGGATTCGAATCGCTGGCTCAAACGGCCGGTGAAGTGAAAGACAGCACGAAGCGTTTGCCTCGCATTCTTTTGATCGGGATTTCAATCACTGCATTGATTTACGTCTTCACTTCGCTCGTGTCGTTTGGGGTTTTACCGGGCTCGCGTCTGCAGTCGAGTAGCGCTCCGATGGCTGAAGTGGCTTCAATCTATTTGCCACGTGGAGCCCGGATGTTTGTCACACTCGGAGCCATTGCCGCAATCATGACGGCTCTCAATGGCACGATGCTGGTGCCCTCGAGGCTCGGGATGATGTTTGTAAAGGACAAGCTGGCGCCTAACTGGATCGGAGCAGTCAACCCACGCACGGCAACCCCAATCCGCGGACTCACGTTAACCCTCCTTGCGTGCGCATTACTGCTGTGGACTAATCAACTGTTGCTAGCGTTGAACGTGGCCGTTATCGCGCTGGTTGGGCTCTACTTCATTCACAGTCTGGTGTTTTTGTTGCTGCCGCGATTGAACCCACTTCTGGCAAACGAGATCAGCATCCGCATCCCAGGATGGTTATTAACAGCTTCCGCGGTTGTATCCGTTGTTTCGATGGGTACACTTATCGCGATACAACTTGCGAGCGACATCACTACGCTGAAGACCACGACGCTTAGCCAGCGTATCAGCGAACACTCACTTACAAGCATCGAACTTATCGTTGTTTGGGGTATTGTTGGGATCGTTCTTTACCAGTTCGCCAGGATCCGATCAGGCAGAAGCAATAACGCTGAATTTAGCGACGAGGCAATTAATGCAGATTGAAGGGAAACGGGTGCTTGTTACGGGAGCGAGTCGCGGATTGGGACGGACGCTGGCTTTTGCATTTGCCGAGGCTGGCGCAAGAGAAGTGATCGCCGGTACTCGAAAAGAGGAGGATCGAAACAAGTTAAGAACGGATGCGGCAAACTTTGGTGCCAACATAGAGCCGGTACAACTCGACGTCACCTCCGACGAAGACGTGAATTCCATCGCACAACTCGGCAGTGTGGACATTCTGGTGAACAATGCTGGTGTTGCCGGGTATGGCAATCCAGTAACGATGAACTTCCATAGCGCTCAAGAGGAGATTGAAGTTAACTATCTTGGAACTCTGCGGATGGTTCGCGCTTTTGCACCGATGATGATCGAGCAACGGCAAGGTGCAATCGTGAACATCGCTACGGCATTTGCGAAAGTCAATCTGCCGTTAGTTGGTACCTACTGCGCAACGAAAGCGGCTTTGGTGTCGCTCGGTCAGGCGCTTCGTGCCTATCTGTCGGAGCATGGTGTCGTAGTGATTACTGTTTTGCCGACAACGATCGACACCGATATGAGTCGCGGCGCAAACGTTCCCAAGATGGGAACTGAGTTCGTGGCCGGCGAAATCCTCCAGGCCATTCGTGAAGAGAAACACGATCCACCGATTGGCGATGAAGCGCGTGGAGTGCTGGACGGGTTGGCAAGAGACGCGATTGAATTTGAGAAGATGATCGGCAAGTATAAGGTTTAGATAATCATAGGTCCTATTGGTCGTATAGGTCCTATCCTTTTGTAATGATCAGCCTGGATCGCCATAGATACGCTTTCCCAACACTCGCTTCCGGCATTCATCTGCTTAGCCACAGTCTTGGGCCCGTGCCTCGTTCTGCGCGAGACTCGATGTTGGCGTATTGCGATGCCTGGGAAAACCATACGAGTGAAGATGCATGGGCCACAAGCTGGTGGGAGCTATCTCAACAAGTCGGCGATCGCATTGCTCGAATTCTTGGCGGCGAGCCAGGCTCAGTTCAAATTCAGCCAAATGCATCCATTGCCCTTGCAACCGTTGCTTCCTGCTTCGACTTCAAAAGTTCGAAACGCAACAGGGTAGTTACGACTGCTCTGGATTTCCCTTCAATGGAATACATCTGGGACGGACAGAGGCAGGTGGGTGCGCAAATTGAAGTAGTTCCCTCAGCGGATGGGATTTCCGTATCGCTCGAGAACATTCTTGAGGCGATAGACGAACAGACGGCACTCGTTGCCATTTCCCACACCTCCTATCGCAGTTCCTACCGCGTTGATGCTCGAGCAATAGTTGAGCACGCGCACGCAAAAGGCGCCCTTGTCTTACTCGATGTCTATCAGTCCGCAGGCGTGGTGCCACTCGAAGCGGCAGGTTGGAATGTCGATTTTCTGATCGGCGGCACGATCAAGTGGCTTTGCGGTGGTCCTGCATGCGGCTATCTCTACGTTCGACCTGATCTGCAACGTGACCTGAAGCCGCGTTTGACTGGCTGGGTTGCGCACGCTTCACCGTTCGACTTTTCTCATGCCCCAATGCGATACGCGCGATCTGTTCGACGCTTCGCTCAGGGCACGCCGAGTATTCCGGCACTCTATTCAGCCATTCCGGGCCTCGAAATAATCGAATCTGTTGGTCTCGAGGAGATTGCCAGCGAGTCGAGACGACGAACAGATCAAATAATTCTGTTTGCCAAGGAGCACGGGTGGAAACTGAACACACCATCCGCCCAAAATCAACGCGGAGGTTCGATAATGATTGGCGTTGCGGACGGACCAGTAATGGTCGAACGATTAGCCGAGAAACGCGTCTTTGTCGACTGCCGTCCAAATGCCGGCTTACGAATCTCGCCGCATTTCTTTAACACGGATGAAGAAGTCTCCGAGGCGCTTCAGATTCTAAGCAAGTTGATGGAAGAGTAAGACTGAAATAGGACCTATATGACTTATTGGACCTATATTCTTCGAACGAATGCCTAAGCTCAACCTAAACTCTCCCGCACCTGAATTTTCCTTGCCGGACGGGGAGGGGAATCAATGGCGTTTGTCCGATCACCGCGGCAAAGTTGTGGTGCTGCTTTTTTATCCAGGTGACGAAACTCCAATCTGTACGGCCCAACTCTGTTCCGTTCGCGATCGTTGGGAAGATTACGTAGCAACAGGAGCTGAGGTTGTAGGTATTTCAAAAGACTCTGTTGAGTCGCATCGCAAATTCGCGGAGCATCATGAATTGCCATTGCGCTTGCTCTCGGATTTGAACGGAGAAATTTCGGAACTCTATGGCGCGCGTTCGTTAATTCCGGGCAAGGTTGCTCGATCAGTTTTTGTAATTGACCCCGAAGGAATCCTTCGCTACGCAGACGTGCGTCCTTTAGGTCTGTTCAAACCAAAAGACGACGCGACGATCGCGGAGATTAGGGCGGCGCAGGGGCGAGTGGGCAAGGGGGCGAGGCGAGTGGGCGAGGGGGCGAGTGGGTGAGTGGGCGATCGCCCCATCGCCCCACTCGCCCGCTCGCCCCCTCGCCCGTATAATCGCCCCAGGAGAAAGACATGGCTGACACGATCAAATGTACGCACTGCGGTGAAAAACGGCCGGGCCTCGCTTTCGCGCCTTTTCCAAATGAGTTGGGACAAAAAATCTTTCAGGAGATTTGCCAACCATGTTGGAGTGGCTGGCTGCAGAAGCAAACTCAAATCATCAATCACTACGGTTTGGATCTGACTAATCCTGACGCTCAGACTTTCCTGTTCGATAACATCAAAGGTTATCTCTTTGGCGATACGCCACAACTTGCGCAGATTGATACTTCGAAAGAAGGGACAGTTAAGTGGTAGTCATTTTCCATATATCATTTGACATCTCTCAGTTGTCATTTTAAGCCACAACAGACCAACCAAATGGCAACTGAGAAATGTCAAATGATATCTGGAAAATGACTTGGCCCATCTATTGCTTCAACCAATCCCGCCCGTAAGTTCTCCCCATTCTTAGTTCCGAGTCCCCTTTCAAATTTGAGAAAAGACCCGTGTGCACAACCGTACTCACTGGCACGTTTTAATGCGCACGTATGTTTTTAGAACTATGAGGAGGGTCTCAATGAGGTTCAGGATCTTTGCACTTATGACAGCCGTTGCACTGTGCGTCGTCAGTGGTTGCAATCAAACTGGAAATGAGAATCGGACTGCAAATGCAAATGCCAATGCGAACGCCAACGTCCCGATTATCGCGAGCAGCACACCCATTCCAAACGCCAACAACAACACCAATTCTCGACGCGCACCAACACGCGAAGAATACGAACGCGACAAAGAGCGCTACAACCGCGAGGCAAAGAATTCCGGCAGTAAGGTTGGCACTGGTCTAAACGATGGTTGGTTGTGGGTAAAGACACGGTTTGATCTTGCGGCCGTGGACGATCTGCGCGATTCAACGATTAATGTTGACGTTGATAATGCCGTTGTTACGCTTAGCGGAACTGTTGCAACTGCCGCTCAGAAAACAAAGGCCGAAAGCACGGCCAAGTCAGTTGAAGGTGTGAAGGGCGTAAAGGATCAGCTGAAGATAGTTGCCAATACCAGCAAAGCAAGCGCAACGCCGACGCCGAGAGGGACACCGACGAAGAAATAGGCAGATCTTGTCGAGTCAGTGTATAGGTCCTATAGGTTCATATAGGTCCTATACCACTGACTATTCCGCTTTGCCCCGTTTTCAGTTTTACGTTAAGCTCTCGCTCAATCTTACCTAAACCGAGAGTCTCGAGTGTCTTCTTAACCGGCGCTTTAGCTTTCGCAAATTAAGATTGGTCAGTTGTCAGTGAATAGGCCCAATAGGTCCTATACAATGGCCGGCCGAATACTGACCAATCTGAAATCTGAAATAAGTTTCCGGAGGTTCACCCCTTGTCTACTCAACACCTGAACGCTGCCGTTCGTGGCGTGGTCGTCCTAATCGCTACACTACTTATCGCAGTTACAACGATGTCTCAAACAAAACTGCTGCGCTTCCCGGACATTCACGGCGACCGCGTTGTTTTCACTTACGGCGGCGACTTGTGGACCGCTCCATCAAGTGGCGGAAGTGCGACCCGATTAACTTCGCATCCTGGCATTGAAGTGTTTGGTAAATTCTCGCCGGATGGAAAGTGGATCGCGTTTACCGGCCAGTACGACGGCGACGAGCAGGTCTTTGTGATACCGACGAGTGGTGGCGAACCGCGCCAATTAACGTTCTACCCAGCCAAAGGACCTTTGGCGCCTCGTTGGGGTTGGGACAACCAGGTTTATGGCTGGAGTAATGATGGGAAGCGAATCTTCTTCCGCTCACTTCGCGATTCGTGGGCCACTCCAATCGCGCGGCTGTATTCAGTTTCAGTAGATGGAGGTCCGACAGAACCGCTGCCCATGCCAACCGCCGGTTCGGGGGACTTCTCTCCAAGTGGTAATGAAATCGCTTACTCACCTCAATCGCGTGACTTCCGATCGGAGAAGCGTTACGGCGGCGGCCAGGCCAACGCTCTCTATATCTTCGATCTGAAAAATAATTCTGCCAAACGCATCACCGAAGGTCCTCGAGCCACACGCGATCCTATGTGGATTGGCGACACAATCTTCTACGATTCGGATCGTGATGGTCACTTCAATCTTTACGCTTACAACGTATCAAACGGAAAAACTGCTCAAGTCACTCGAAACTCTGTTTACGACGTTCGTTGGCCAAGTTCAGACAATGAAGGCCAAATTGTTTATGAGTTAAACGGTGAACTGCAGGTCTTTGATGCGAAGACTCGTAAGAACACGCCAATCTCGATAAACGTCCCTGACGAAGGCATCGCGCGGCGTCCGAGTCGTGTCTCTGCAGCAAACTTGATTGAGTCTGCAGGTCTCAGTCCTAAAGGTGAACGCGTGGTTGTTTCCGCTCGTGGCGACATCTTCACGATGCCCATCGAGAAAGGACCAACGCGCAACTTAACACATTCATCAGGTGCGCATGATAAATGGCCAAACTGGTCGCCGGACGGTTCGCAGATCGCTTACATCTCTGATAAGTCGGGCGAGGAAGAACTGTACATCGAACCACAGGACGGTTCGAAACCTGCGGAACAGATTACACAAGGCGGCAGTGCGATGCGTTATGCGCCGGAGTGGGCGCCCGACGGAAAGCGAATAGCATTCAGCGACAAGGACGGCAAGGTTTACATATTGACTCTGGTCGATCGCAAACTTACTGAGATTGCTGATTCACCACGCGGCCAAATCCGCGATTACGTCTGGTCACCGCGCGGCAACTATCTCGCTTTCACCATGCCAAACGCGAATCAATTCCTATCCGTATACGTTTGGAGTGCTACTGACAATCAGCTGAGAAGGGTCACGGAAGATTACTTCAACAGCTACAACCCTGCATGGGATCCTCAGGGAAATTATCTTTACTTCCTTAGCGATCGTGAATTCAGCCCACAACTCTCGTCAATCGAATTCAATTACGCGCTGAACCGGCCGACGTTCATCTACGCAATGACTCTAAAAAAGGACGGCAAACATCCGTTCCCGCCGGAAAGTGATGAAGTAACAATCACCAAATCTGCCGAAGAGACGCCGAAGCCCGCGTCGTCTCCAGCTGCAGAAAAGCCGGCTGAAGCCCCGGAGGCCGAACAAAAGCCTCAGGCAGCCCCACCGAAGCCTCCCGCAAATCTCGTAATTGATTTCGACGGAATACAAACACGCGTTGTACGAGTGCCGCTTGGCGCTGACAACTATGGAAACCTAACCGCGAAGACCGGTCATTTGCTTTACGCAATCGGCGGCGCTGGTTATTACGGCCGGCCACCTGATCGCACAACGTCGTTACGTATCTATGCAATTAAGGACCGCAAAGAAACCACGCTTGTTGAGGACATTCGCGGTTACACAGTTTCAGATGACGGCTCGAAAGTTCTCGTGTTTCAGGGACCGGGCGCGAACCTTTACGATGCCACACCGCAAGGCGAACGAAGTAAGAAGGCAGTTTCAACAGCTGGTCTGTTTGTCGATCGCGTTCCAGCCGAAGAGTGGAACCAGATCTTCAATGAAGTGTGGCGACGCTACCGCGACTGGTTTTACGTTCCCAACATGCACGGCTTTGACTGGGTTGCGATACGTGAGCAATACAAGCCTCTGCTGAAGTACGTGTCGCATCGTTCAGATCTCAATTACGTTATGCACGAAATGATTGCTGAGCTTACCGTGCAACACGCATACATTGACGGTGGCGATTTCAACATTCCGCCACGACCAAGGTCTGGATTGCCGGGCGCTCGCTTTGAACTCGACAAACAGGCAGGTCGCTATCGTATTTCCAAAATCTTCGCCGGTGAGAACGAAGAAGAGATCTACAGATCTCCATTGACTGAAGTTGGTGTCAACGCTGGTGTCGGAGACTATGTCCTGGCTATCGATGGTGAAGAGTTGAAAGCAACGGACGATCCTTATCGACTCTTAAGAAACAAAGCTGACAATCCGGTTAGCCTGACTTTGAACAAAACACCGACGATGCAAGGCGCGCGTACAGTTTCTTATCGGCCGATCACGGATGAGAGCAATCTGATCTATCTCGATTGGACAAACGATGAGCGTGAGCGAGTCGCGAAAGCAACTAATGGACGCGTCGGTTACCTGCACATTCCGGACATGGGTGCTGCTGGAATTCGAGAGTTCATCAAGTGGTACTATCCTCAACTTCGCAAGGAAGCTCTAATCGTAGACGTCCGTGCAAACGGCGGTGGCAATGTGTCGCGTATGTTGATTGAGCGACTGCGAAGAAAGGTGCTAGCGCTCAACTATTCACGCACGAACGACGACGCGTCAACGTATCCTGACGGCGCGTTCCTGGGACCAATGGTGGCATTGCTCGACGGCAACTCCGCTTCGGACGGTGACATCTTCCCGGCGATGTTTCGTGAAGCAGGACTTGGACCGTTGATCGGCAAGCGATCCTGGGGCGGAGTAGTCGGAATTACGAATCGTGGTCAGTTGATCGATGGTGGGACGGTCAACGTTCCTGAGTCTGGACTCGCAAGTAAGAACGGTGAATGGATTATCGAAGGTTACGGTGTGGATCCGGACATCGAAGTTGATAACGACCCGCAGTCGGTAATTAATGGACGCGATCCGCAATTGGAGCGGGCGATAGCTGAGATAATGAATAAGATCAAGTCTCCAGTGAAACTTCCCCCGAAACCTGCGCCACCAGTAAAGACGATCAATTCGAGTTCGACGAGCAGGACGAACAAGTAGGGCTCTTCTTGCGACTAATAGGCTCTATACGCCCTATAGGACCTATTCTTTGATCTTCAGCTTCTCCAACGGCAGCATCGCCGGCAAACCCTTGTGCTGCCAGCATCGAACCGGGCCATGAACTCGCCGCGAACAGGGTGTTCCTTTCTTTGTTCGCGCGCCGCATAAATAAGTATCTTCAATAACAATCGATGGCGCCTCCTGAAGCGAACCGGTCGCGCTTGATGAAACAATATTTCGTTGAATCACGAGAGGCGGCGGCGCGGGCCTTATCGCTCGCCCCAACATAATTCCCAGGAACATCAGAGCGACGAAACCGAGCGCTGGTTGAACCCAATGCTCTTTGCGGAATTGCGGTTGGCAGGAACTGCAAAATTTGCGGCTAGTCCAAATGTGCCAGCGCAAACGAAGTATCTTCGCGCCGCACTCGCAACAGAAATTTGGACGATACAAAGTGAGGATCGACACGTTGTGAGGTTCCTTTGATGAAAACTAATAACAACCGCCGGTGATTATAAGCCCTTCCGTACCGGGACGTCTCAGTACTTCCTCACACCATTCAGTTTAGAAGCAACTAATGCGGGCTCTTCAGCGTCCGAAAACTCAGATTGGCTTCGAGTTTGGCTCGCATTTGAAAATTCCGGCACTCGCGGGCATACTCTGCGGACTATTTTCCAGATGTGTTACTACAAACAGTTATCCAAAATCTCGGTTTGCCTGCTTATCCTCCTCTTAACCAGCGTCATTGTTCGCGCACAGGATCCCGACGATGTCATCACTACCAATACATCGCTGGTTCAATTGAACATCGGTGTGGTTGACCGGCAAGGCCGCGCGGTTACGTCGCTTACGCAAAAGGATTTCACCGTTTATGAAGATGGAGTGAAACAGACGATTCAAAGATTTGAGCCAGTCGATGCGCCTTTTAGCCTGGCCCTTCTTTTGGACGTCTCTGGTTCAACGATCAATTTCCGGCAACAGCTGAAACTCGCGAGCGAACGCTTTCTCGACGCACTCGCTCCGGATGATCGCGTTGCGGTTATTCAGTTCGATGCCAAAGTAAAACAGCTTGCGGGGTTCAGTACCGATCGAAAAAAAACTGCCTATGCAATTGAACTGGCTAACGGACAAGGCGAGACGCATTTTTACGAAGCGCTGAGATTTGCGCTTCGTGAACTCGAGAAGGAAGGTAAACGACGAAAAGCGATCGTGGTTCTTACTGATGGCCTCGATACCGATATGCGCAACCAGGACCGTAGGACGTTAGTACGGGCCCAAACGGATGAGGAAGCGTTATCGATGATCAAGCCGTTGGCGAGTTCTGAATTAACGCAGATTCTTTCGGCTGCAGATCGACAAGGAGTTTCAATCTTTCCTTTGGCCTTGCCATCCGGTGATCCGAAGCGTCTGCCTTTGCCTGATCCAAACATTATCGGCATCTACGCCGCGGCGCGAACGAGATTACAGACACTTGCCGATCGAAGCGGCGGCCGGCTGAATGAAATTAATCGCCTCGAACACATGGCGCTGCTTTATCGGGAAGTCGCAGCAAGTCTGCGGAGTCTGTACACGGTTGCGTACCAGGCGCCGAGCGATCGGCCACGTGGAAAATGGCATGAGATAAGAATTGAGGTCGCGCAGTCGGATCTAACGGCGCGGACGAAGCCTGGGTATTTGGGGAGGTAGGCCTTTGGTGTTTGGTGTTCGGTTTTTGGTTTTTGGTCGCATCAAGAATCGAAGACCAAAAAACAAAGGCCAAAGACCAAAAACCCAAGACCAAAGCCCGTTTTGAAAATTTCCTCTCGAACCCTTACTATCTACCGCCGTGCACCCGTAGCTCAGTTGGATAGAGTACCTGACTACGAATCAGGGGGTCGCATGTTCGAATCATGCCGGGTGCACCAAAGGATTCAATACCTTACGGGCAGTCCTAAAAGGCTGCCCGTTTAGTTTGTGTGTCCATGGTGCGTCACAAGCGAGATTCAACCATATAACATCCGTTCAAGCTGAGCCGTTGCTTCGCTCTGCATGGAAGGCAGGCCATGGCTGTAAAGGTCCGCGTTTATGCGTTCTCGCGACTGGCTGAAGGTTCGAACGTCTGCGGGACGCGTGACAATGCAGAAGCGAATTGAGAATGGGAGTTAAAATCGGAGTAACTTCGTAGGCTCGAACACGAGGAGTAAGAATGATTATTCTATCGATGAAGTTCAGCAGCGCACTGCCTCCAGAGCAAGTACAGGCCATTATGCGCGAGAGATCCGAGCAGTTCCGAGCACTCACTGGACTTTTGCAGAAGTACTACACGCAGGACGTGAGCAACGGCGAGTGGTGTGGAATCTATTTGTGGGAGTCGAAGACGGCGCTCGAACAGTTTCGCGCGTCAGAGCTGGCCCACAGTATCGCGGCAGCGTATCAAGTGATCGGAACTCCTCGTGTTGAAATTCTGGATGTGCATTTCATATTGCGACAGAACTAGCAGTCCTGACTACCGCGAGATCTCGCGTGCTAGTTGCGTGGGTGAGCCGCTCAAGCGCAGCGTTCGGTGGCTCTCGGTTATCAAATGATTTCTGCTTTTTCTTCGTGTTTTGGGAGTTGAGTACAAAGGACAAATCACACAGCACGAAGCTCAAATCTCCAACCCTACCGATCGCATCAACTCCAACGCATTACTCTTCTGCAATACTCCTGGCCTCAGCACGTAATCAAACGTCATCTTTCCAGCTTCGAGGTGATCTTCGAAATGGACGTTCGCGGCTCGTTCCCGCAGATCTTCAACGATCTTGGTTAACGCGAGATCGTGCGTGGTGACTAATCCGATCGCGTGCCGTTCGACGAGACCAAGAACTACTCCTTCTGCACCGATCAATCGGTCGTGCGAGTTCGTGCCGTGAAGAATTTCATCCAGCAAGAACAGAACGGGCAACGAGCCTTTCGTCAGGTCGACGATCTGACGCAAGCGCGTGATCTCTGCGTAAAAGCGAGACGCGCCCGCCTGCAGTGAATCTTGAATGCGAATCGAGGCGCCGACTTGCAGTGGAGTCAAACGCAGTCGATGAGCGCGAACCGGTGCACCTGCCAGGGCAAGCACCGTGTTGGTTCCAAGTGATCGTAGCAGAGTGCTCTTGCCTGACATGTTGGAGCCGCTGACTATAAAGACGGCGGGTCGCGAATCTAACGTCAGATTGGTGAGAACATTCTGCGCCCGCGGAATCAACGGATGTCCAAGTTGCTCGGCATCGAATAGCGCACCATCTTCAACCAGTTCCGGAAACGGATCGTCAGGATGTTCGAATGCATAACCCGCAAGTGAACTCAATGCTTCGATTTCGCCTATTGCTGCCAACCAACGCCCGACTGCTGGTCCGGACCTCTGCCGCCATAACTCAATAGCCATGGCAATTTGCATCGGCCAAAGTAGCATGAACGCAATCGGCGCGAAGAAGGGATTGCGTATGGAATCAAGCAATTCGATCAGACGCTTCAGTTTTGCAATCTGCTGCGAGGGCGCAAGTCCGGCGACGTCCAACGCCGCCCTCAACTCAACAAGGCGCGCACTGGTGAATTGTTCCTGTTCGATGCGCTGCAAAACCTCTTCGAGCAACTGCAGATCTTTTGCCGGAACATCAACGGACCTAATTACCGTTTGAATCTGTTCGCGAAATCGAAAGACAAAGGCTTGTCCGATCAATACTGAAATGAGAAATGGCACATAGCCGAAGCCAAAAAACCACAGGGCCAACCCAATCAGAGCGAGGATAGCGAGCGCAAAAGCACTCAACCTGAGGCCCTTTGAAACATGCCACGGAGGTGCTTCAGTCCACGTAACTAGTTGAATAGCATCGGAACCACTGTGTATGCCTTCAGCCAGCAGTGCCAGGTCTTCGCGTAAATCAATTCTTGAACGTAATTCGTCCACCGCTTGCTGGCGTAACTCAACTGCGATCTTCGGCGCCGGGTTTAGTAACCACTCAGCAAGTGTGTCTTCACCAACACGTGTTCTCGCAAGTGACAACAGCTCAAACAGAGAACCGACACCAAACAGATCAAGGTCTGCGGCGTACGGATGAGACTCTGAGGTGAATCGTGAACCTGATGAACCCTTGCCCGTCCATTGGTCATCGATGCGTAGGATGCCAAAGCGATAAAGTTCCGCCGCGCGTTCACAACGTCGCCGTGATTCTGTGATGGTTTGTTGTGAGGGTGCAAAAAGAAGAAATCCGATTAAGGCTAAGCCTGCCCACCAGATTGATAAGCTCGTCAACGCAGCAGTGACGAGCAATAGCAGCATGACTGCCACGAATCCAAGTCGCACAAATCCAATGCGACGAAAGCGCGCCAAGTGTTTTGCCGCCTCCGCTAGTCGAGCCTCGATGCGTCGTGAATACTCTGCGCGCGGATTGGTTGCTGATTCTTTGCCCAAGAGTTATTAGCAACAGATAATTAGACGAATGAACACAAATGTCCTACGCACTTTAAGTTTGTCGTGCGTCGATGGCAGCAACCTATGATCTTAAGCGTTCTGTATGGAGACGCACGACAAACTAAAGTTCGTCGGATATCGTATTCATCTATCAAAAATGTGGCTTTCATTGCCGCAAAAGTCCCGCGCTGTTAACACCAAAGCATCGCGACAGGCTTCCACATGATCGACGAAGACAAACTCTTCGCGCGCATGAAACCCTTCGCCACCAGGGCCGAAGACAACGGTGGGAATACCCGCTTGGCCCAGAATTGCAGCGTCGGTCCAATAAGTCATTCCCTCACGACACGTATCGTGACCAATGTGCTTAACGGCTGTCTCCAAACGTCGCGGCAGATCGTGTTCGGCTGGAGTTTCGTAAGGCGCTCTGTCAAACATCAATCGTGCACTCGCCACGAATTCACGATCTTCGCGTCGCAATGAATCGAGAATCTCTTCAACTTCGCGGATAGCAATGTCGGGTGCTTCACCTGAAACATTTCGTCTTTCCAACTGAAGCACGCAGCTCTCCGGATAGGTTGAGAGTTCTCGCCCGCCATTAATGATAGAAGCGTGGAGCGACGCCTGCCCCAGCACGGGATGTGGCGAGCGCGCCTGTAGTTTCCTGGTCAACTCTTCGAGTCGTTCAAGCACTCGACCCATTCGCATAATTGCATCGCGACCTTCGGCGGGCCTACTACCATGCGCTGCACGTCCCTCGGTTACGATCTCAATCCACGAGAAACCTTTATGGCCGATTGCTACTTTCAGACCGGTTGGCTCAGTGATCACGGCTGCATCCGCGCTCCAACTTTTCACTAGCGCTTCAGCGCCAATGCTCATGTATTCCTCGTCTACAACTGCCGCAACCAACAAACGACCTTTGTCCCAACCTTCACTGGCAAGTGTTCGCGCTGCGGCGAGCATTGCTGCGACGCCACCTTTCATATCTCCGGAGCCACGTCCAAAAATTCGCCCGTCTCGCTCGATGGGATCGAATGGCGAGTCCATGCCTTCAACACCAACCGTGTCGCTGTGCCCGCACAACATCAGTGAACGACCTGCTGAGCGCCCCTCAAGCACACCAACAACATTCTGACGTCCGGGCGCGACATCTTCTACGACGACGTCCATTCCACTCTCCCGCATGTGGGCAGCGACCGCAAGCGCAACGTTCTCCTCGCCGGCAGCGCCAGCAACCAAAGAAGGATTCACCGAATCGATTGCAATTAGCTCACGTAGGAAATTGATGGTGTCGCTCATTTCTGCAACTCCGAAAGGTCCTTCATCATGTGGACTTGTTCTACGTAGGTTGTAAAACCCGCGTCGAGCAGCTTCTCGATTATCAATGTATTAGACTTTCTAAAGTTATACGTAGTACGTCGATATTCACCAGCCGGAAAGATCTTGTCGAGAACAACGGAAACGATCCCGTCGATATCACCACGGTCACCGGCAAGCTCGCATTGACATAAGGCGATGCTTAACAGTTTTCCTTGTTCATCGAACTTTTTTCTGAACAAAGCATACGCGACGGGCGAACCATCATCATCACGAACAACAACAGCCTCGCCACATGTCGCCGCCAAACTCTGCCACTGAGTTTGCCATGCGGACCTTTCGTAATAGAAATCCAAAACTCCGACTGCTGCAGAATGCACTTCTTCAACCGTGTAGACCGAGGGCGTGCTCGTGAATTTGGTTTGATTGTCACTCTGCAAATTAGTCAACTGGTCGAACACTTGATAGCCATTGTTCCTGTAAAGAGCGATCGCCGAGTCATTGCCCTTAATAGCCTCGAGAAAAGCGATATCTACAGATTCGCTTTTGTAAACGTCAATCGCTGCAGCAACGAGCGCCTTACCAACACCCTTGCCTCGCATATCAGGAGCAACACCAGTTCCTCCATTCCAGGCGATTTTCTTGTCGCGGCTAATGCGGAATGCATTCAGCAAAAATCCCACTGGCCTGTTTTGCTCAAACGCAATCAGCGAATGCTCAAGCGAAATGTTTTCATAACTCAACCGTTGTACGAATCTATCGAGAGGAAGAGTCAGATCAACGAAGTAGCCCTTAAACCCGGCGTTCCAAGCCTCGTGGGCCGTTTGAAACGAACAGGTGTGCAGGCGTTTGATCTCGTACATTTTTTGGGATGATTGAACAACGTGAATGATAAATTTGGCAAACTTGGGCTTTGGTGATTTCAGTGGTTAGTGTGGTGGTTAGTGATTAATAGGTCCTATAGCTCAAATGGGTCCTATACTACTGACCACTGACCACTGACCAAGTACAATCTGCCGACCATGCGATATCGAGAGTTCAGTCCCAAGCCTCCGCTGAATCGTCACGTCGAATGTTTTTGGACACTCGAAGGCGAAACCAGGTCATCTCCACAGACTGAACGCATACTACCCGACGGCTGTGTCGAACTCATCTTGAACTTCGGCGATTCATTTTCACAACACGAGGGGGACAGACAATACGTCCAACCACAACACTTCTTCGTGGGCCAGATGACGGGACCAATTCTGATTTCACCCAACGGAATTGTCGATTTGATCGGCATTCGGTTTCATCCGGGTGGCACCGTTCCATTTGTTCAAACGCCGATGCACGAGATCACCGACCAGGTAATAGATCTCAGTTGTCTCTCGCGACCCCTGGAACGCCAGCTGTTGGGTGCATGCATGAAGTTGGAGACCCTACACGAACGTGTCGCAGCAATCGAGCGCACGCTCATCGACAATCTGATTAAGAGTAAACAGGAATCATCAACATTGACTCTTGCAGCGAAGGTCGTCGAATGTGGCGGACTGATCTCAGTAGATCAACTTGCGCAGGATGCCGGGATCAGTGCGCGTCAATTGGAGCGAAGATTTTTGAATGAAGTAGGTGTGGGTCCAAAGCTACTGAGTCGAATTCTGAGATTTCAGCAGGTGTTCCGCGCGGTTGAAAACTGCGAAGTTGCCTGGGCGCCCGTGGCAGTTGAGTGTGGTTATTACGATCAGGCGCATCTTATACGCGACTTCAATCAATTTGCGCATCAAACACCGGCCGGTTTGTTCTCACAACAAAGCTCACTCACCGAATCCTTCACACGAAAGAGCAGGACGTCGGATTTTTACAATACATGAGCATCGAGCTTGGATACAGTCAGTACACCTCGCGGTAGCGGGTGGGTGCGCAGCCAGGATCAATCATCGAAGCAGACTGCGTACCCACCCGCTACCGCGAGGTGGTACTGACTGCCTTCCAGCGGAGGACATATGCGCCCATTCAAATTATTTAGAGCCGCGTTTGTAGTCTGCCTTTGCTGTTCAAGTTTCTTTGTCACCGTCTCCTCTCAGACACAGTCTGCAAACGCTACGCACTCAATCTCCGACCTGTCATGGATGAGCGGCGATTGGCAAACGCCTGCTGGTGGTCGCGTTCAAATCGATGAACATTGGAGCCAGCCTGCTGGTGGATCGATGCTGGGGATGAGTCGCACTGTTGGCGGCGACAAGACGATTGAATTTGAGTATCTGCGAATTGAGCAACGCGAAGATGGCATCTACTATGTCGCGCATCCAAAAGCACGCTGTCCCGGCACCGATTTCAAATTAACCGGTGTGTCCTCGAGCGAAGCGGTGTTTGAAAATCCGCAACACGATTTCCCAAAACGAATTATCTATCGAAAGACATCTGAAGACGCATTGACTGCCAGCATTGATGCAGGTGAAGGCACAAAGTCGATGAGCTTTGGATACAGGCGAGCGCGGTGAAGGAATTTCAGATTGAAGATTTCAGATTTAAGATTGGCAGAAACTATAGGACCCATTCAATCTATAGGACCATTTTTTACGGACTCTTGATCACTCCCCAATGTTCAATCTGAAATCTGAAATCTTAAATTCCTACACTTGTGCGTTGATCATTTCCTCCGACGAATTCAAAGCTGCCTGGGCCGCCGCAAGACGTGCAACCGGCACACGGAATGGCGAACAACTAACGTAGTCGAGACCTATCTCGTTGCAGAACGCGATGGACTGAGGATCACCGCCGTGTTCACCACAGATTCCGACCTTTAGTTTTGGCTTGACACTGCGACCCCGCTCAGCTCCCATCCGTACCAGCTGACCAACTCCATCGCGATCGAGAACTTGAAATGGATCATCTCTAACAATTTTTCGTTCGATGTAGTTAGGCAAGAATCTGCTCGAGTCGTCACGACTTAACCCGAACGTAGTTTGCGTCAGATCATTGGTGCCGAACGAGAAAAAATCAGCGTGCTGTGCGATTCGATCGGCCATCAGTGCCGCTCGAGGCAACTCGATCATGGTGCCTACGTGATATTCGATCGACATCCCGTGTTCACCGATTACCTGTCTCGCAACTTCGTCAATGATCTCGCGTTGTTGACGCAACTCTTCGCTCAGCGACACTAACGGAACCATGATCTCAAGTTCGACTTTACTGCGCTCGCCCTGAACCTGACATGCCGCCTCGAAAATTGCGCGACATTGCATCCTGGTAACCTCAGGAAACAAGAGTCCCAAACGACAACCTCGGAAGCCAAGCATCGGATTTGCTTCTCGAATACGATTCACCTGGCGAAGCAAAGCCCGTTTTTGATCGATCTCATCGAGCACAAGATCCATATCACTCAACGAACCTGCCCGCTTCAACGCCATCTTAAGCTCGGCTAACTCCGTCGTCAGCTCTTCGGCATTCGGAAGAAATTCGTGGAGTGGCGGATCGAGCAGGCGGATCGTAACTGGTAATCCTGCCATCTCGCGGAAGATTCCGATGAAATCCCCTCGTTGCAAAGGCAGCAGTTTCTCAAGGGCTTTTTCGCGCGCGCCAACACCTTCAGACAAGATCATCTCGCGCATGGCCGCCAATCGTTGATCGCCAAAGAACATGTGTTCTGTTCTGCAGAGCCCTATGCCTTCCGCGCCAAATTGCCTGGCCGTCTTCGCGTCCAACGGTGTATCGGCGTTTGTTCTAACACGCAGACGACGAAACTCATCTGCCCACGACATCAATTTGTAGAATTCGCTTTCGAGCGTAGGTTGAATCGTCGGCACCTGGCCCAAAAAAACTCTGCCAGTCGATCCGTCAACGGTGATCCACTCGCCTTTAGTAACAACGGTGTTCTCTACTGTGAACTGTTGTTGTCCGTAGTCAACGTTCAAAGCATTTGCGCCGCTGACACAAGTCTTGCCCATACCACGAGCAACAACGGCGGCGTGACTCGTCATACCACCTCTGGCAGTTACGATTGCCTGTGCGGCAACCATCCCGTGAAAATCATCGGGGCTCGTCTCCAGACGAACCAAAACTACCTTTTCTCCTTCGCGCGCCATTTCTTCCGCCTCATCAGGACTGAACACTACTTTGCCCTGGGCCGCACCTGGGCTGGCGGGTAAGCCGGTCGCAAGAACTGTCGCCTTCGTTTTCGGATCTACCGTCGGATGCAACAGTTGATCGAGTTGCTCGGGAGTGACGCGTTGGACGGCAGTAGCTTTGTCAATTAACTTCTCATAGACCATTTCTACGGCAATCTTCACAGCAGCCGCGCCACTCCGTTTGCCGGTGCGCGTTTGAAGCATCCAGAGTTTTCCACGCTCGATCGTGAACTCGCAGTCCTGCATGTCGTGGTAGTGTTGCTCAAGCAGATTAGCGATCTTCGCGAATTGATCGTAGACCTCAGGCAATTCTTTTTTGAGCTGGCTTATCGGATTTGGTGTTCGAATGCCCGCGACTACATCTTCACCCTGCGCGTTTAGCAGGTATTCGCCGTAAAGTTCCTTCTTGCCTGTGGACGGATTTCGTGTGAACGCGACACCCGTCCCACTACCCGAGCCCATGTTGCCGAACACCATTGCCTGAACGTTCACTGCAGTTCCAAGTGAATCGGGAATGCGATTGATGCGCCGATAGTCAATCGCGCGACGTCCCATCCATGAGTTGAAGACAGCGGCGATTGCTACGCGCAGTTGTTCGTACGGATCTTCAGGAATCGCCTGCTGCTCCGTCATGATGATCTGCTTTTCGGCAGCGATGATTTCTCTTAAATGATCGGCTTTGAGATCGGTGTCGCGGCCACCTTGAGTTTGAGCTTTGAACCGATCGAGCACCCGTTCAAATTTTTCGTGCGCCACACCCATGACGATTTCGCCGAAGAGGGACGCAAAGCGGCGATATGCGTCGAGGGCAAATCGCAGGTCACCGGTCTGAGCCGCGAGCCCCTGCACAGTTTCTTCATTGAGGCCGAGATTGAGGACCGTATCCATCATCCCCGGCATCGAAAAAGCCGCACCTGACCTGACGGAAACGAGGAGCGGATTCTTTGGGTCGCCGAATTTTTTGCCGACTTTTTCTTCTATCTTCAGCAAACCCTCTTTCACCTGTTCCCACATTCCTTCCGGGAACGCCTTTTCGTTATCAAAAAAAGCGTTGCAGGCCTGCGTGGTGACAATCAATCCTGGTGGCACTGGCAAGCCGGCGCGCGTCATCTCGCATAGTCCCGCGCCTTTGCCACCGAGCAACGCCTTATCGTCACCCGGTCCCTCCTCAAAGAGATAGACCCATTTGGTAGTTTGCGGTTCAGTACTCTCGGAGGTTTCTTCAATTACAGTACTCATCGACAAAAACCCTCTTCTCGACTTGGATAGAATTAATGAAGACTCGGTCCTGCAAGCTGTCGCAATCAGATGCGAAAGAGCAGCAAGTCCCTTTTACATGCAAATTATCGTATTTGAGTGGTTTAGGGAAGTGCGCAATCTTTGGTCTTGGGTCTTCGGACTTGGGATTTTGGAATGCAAAGGCCAAAGGCCTAAGACCAAAGGCCAAGATTAAGACCAACGGGCAAAGACCCTACCGCACCAACTTCCCGAAAGCCTCTCTAATTATTCCCGCGACGCTTCCTCCCTCGATCGAATAACGGCGGAAGTCAAAAGTCGTAACCGGCGCCACTCCTACGACAGACGACGTCAGAAATATCTCGTCAGCATCCGTGAGATCCGGCATCTCATAAACACCTTCTACCACAGGAATGAACTGCCTTGCTGCAATCTCGATCACGTTTGCGCGGGTTACCCCAGCGATTATCCCAGTGCTCAGGTTGGGAGTGTGAACTGTGCCGTTGTTCACCCAAAAGATGTTTGCCGTTGTCGCAGAGACGATCTCACCCCGCTCATTGAGAACAACCGCTTCATCGAAATCACGACCTCTTGCTTCCTCTCGCGACAGAATGCGATCCAGATAATTGAGAGTTTTGATACCACTCAGCGGCGACGAGGTATTGATTCGATAGGGCGAGACTGCAAGTGATAATCCATCTCTCGGGACGGGATGTATATCTCCAGTCATTATTAGAAGATCGGTTTTCTTGGTACCCGCTGATTTAGTTCTCCAACTCTCACGACCACTTCGCGCAAGAAATATCACGCGCGCGCGTCCATTCTGTACGTTATTGACGGCGATCAACTTCCTCAACGCTTCGCCAACAGTTTTCTGGGTACAACCAGACAGATCGATATCAAGCTTTTCTGCATGCGCGGAAAGTCTTTCCCAGTGATTGGGCCAACAGAACGGTTTTGAATCGTAGATAGCGAGGGTAGTGAAGACCCCACGTCCGTAAAGCATCGCCGACGAGACCGGTGCGACTCGCGCCTTCGTCGCCTCCAACATGGTCTTGTTGAGGTAGATTACGGGATGCACGGGGTTATTCAAGATTTAAGATTTCAGATTTAAGATTTCAAATTGGTCTTTGTCTTTGGTTTTTGGTCTTTGGCTTTGGATGAGGATTCGGGCAAATACCTAAGGCCTAAGACCAAAGACCAATTTGAAATCTTAAACCTGAAATCTTAAATACCCTGGTTCGCCGATAGTGCTTCTGGCTGCAGCATCCTCGTCAGTCCACCTCGCCAAGTGTTTTCCAATTGAGCAACGCTCGCGTCAACTGCAACTTGATCAGCCGTTTTAATAGTCAGTCGATCCCCTCCGACGCGGCCAATTACAGCAAACGGAACAGCATTCGTTTCGGCAATCCGCCGTATAGACTCCTCGTCATCCGGATCAAAACTGACAACGATGCGTGAAGGTGATTCACTGAAGAGCAATGTTTCCTCAAGCAATGTTTCCTTAGTTGATGCCTGTCCGAGATCGATATCAGCTCCAATCGCTTCGTGCCCGGCCGAGGAGAAACAGCATTCAGCGATTGCTACTGCCAGTCCTCCATCAGAACAATCGTGCGCAGATCGAACCAGCCCAGCTTCTGCAGCTTGCAAACACGCAGCTTGAACACGGCGCTCGAGGTCCAGGTCGAGCTGAGGGACAGCGTTTGATGAAATGAACTCCTCGGGATTTTTGCCCAGAACACTTACGGAGTATTCGCTCATGATGAGATCGTCGCCAGTGACTCCAAGTAAAGCAATGACGTCATTCTGGTTCTTGAATCCCGGTTGTACCACTCGCCGCACGTCCTCGATGAGGCCGACCATTCCAATAACCGGAGTCGGCAAAATCCCTCGTCCTTCTGTTTCGTTATAGAAGGAGACATTTCCCGAAACAACTGGCGTTTCAAAAACACGGCATGCCTCTGCCATTCCATCAACAACCTCAGAAAATGCCCACATCACTTCAGGTTTTTCGGGAGAAGCAAAGTTGAGACAGTTTGTAACTGCAATCGGACGCGCTCCGACACAAACAACATTGCGAGCAGCTTCCGCAACAACCAGCTTCGCGCCTTCGCGGGGATTCGCCGCGCAATAACGGCCATTTCCATCAAGAGTCATTGCTAATGCGCGGCGAGTCTCTTTGATTCTTACTACTGCGGCATCAGCTCCAGGCAAGACGGCAGTATTCGTCCGAACCATGTGGTCGTACTGACGGAAGACCCATTGTTTCGAAGCGATGTTCCCGGAGGACAAAAGCGTCAATAGGTTCTGGGTGTAATCCTGATCCTTCTGCCTCTCACTTACGACAAAGAGAGGCGCCGACTCTTTGAAAGCTGAAGTCTTTGGCCGGTCATACCTGGGAGCCTCATCAGTCAGCGCTTCGATCGGAATGTCTGCGACCATCTGACCGTTGTGAATCACCTGCATTCGTTTAGTGTCACGAACTCTTCCGATAACAACCGCATCCAGATCCCACTTGCGAAAGATATCGACCACTTCGCGCTCACGACCTGCATGCGCAACGATCAGCATTCGCTCCTGCGACTCGGATAACAACATCTCATAGGCAGTCATGCCGGTCTCGCGCTGCGGAACAAGGGATAGATCTAGTTCGATTCCGGTGCCGGCGCGAGCAGCCATTTCACACGACGACGAGGTCAAACCTGCGGCGCCCATATCCTGAATACCGGCAATCGCACCGCTTCGCATCGCCTCAAGACATGCTTCCAACAGAAGCTTTTCGAGAAATGGATCACCAACCTGAACTGTCGGGCGCTTTTCCAGAGCCTCTTCGTCGAACTCCGCTGAAGCCATGGTCGCGCCGTGTATTCCATCACGCCCTGTTTTGGCGCCGACGTAAAGAACAGGATTACCAACGCCCGTAGCCTTTCCGAAGAAGATCTGATCGTGACGGACCAAGCCGAGCGCAAAAGCATTTACCAGTGGATTCAAAGCGTAGGCGTCATCGAAAGCAACTTCCCCACCGACAGTCGCAACTCCAAATGCATTTCCGTAGTGTGCAATACCAGCCACGACTCCAGCCAATAACGATCTGTTTCGACGTCCATACTTAGGATGGTCCAGCGAACCGAAACGCAAACTATTCATCGAAGCGACCGGTCGAGCTCCCATCGTGAAGATGTCGCGCAGGATTCCCCCAACTCCGGTGGCCGCACCCTGAAACGGTTCGATGAACGATGGATGGTTGTGTGATTCGATTTTAAACGCCGCACACCAACCATCGCCGAGGTCAACGACTCCGGCATTTTCGCCAGGAGGCACAATCACGCGTTCACCAGTTGTAGGCAATCGCTTCAGATGGATGCGAGACGATTTGTAAGAGCAGTGCTCCGACCACATGACCGAGAAGATGCCAAGCTCATCGAGACTTGGTTCTCGACCGAGAAGGGTTTTTATTCGCTGAAATTCTTCCTGAGTTAGATTGTGCGCGGAGATGACTTCCGGAGTGATCATTCGAAGAGGGTCTTTGGTCTTAGGTCTTCGGTCTTCGGGCCTGCCGGAGGATCAAAGGCCAAAGACCAAAAACCAAAGACCGCTGTTTCAGTTTTTAGCTAGTCGCCCGATCGCTTCACGCAACGCGGCAGTGTTTACTCGTCCGAAGGCCTTGAAAACTATTTCGCCTTTTGCGTTGTAGAGAAAGGTCGCGGGCAGATCCCCTTGCCATTTAGGATCGACAGCATTGATTGCCGGTTCTGGATCTGCCACATTCAGAAGATATGCCGGCATCGTCGCCTTCATCTGTGCCAGGAACTGTGGAACCGTCGTTTTGATGTCGCTTACGTCGTCGAGTGATACGGTGACGAAGTCGAGCGACTTTGGTCTGAAGTCGCTATCCACTTTGACGAGATCAGGGAATTCGTCACGGCAGGGATCGCAATAAGTGGCCCAGAAGTTGACCAGCAAAGGTTTGTCTTTGGGTTTGGATATCAGATCTTTAAGACCAGCCGTGTCAATTGGTTCAACGTTCGTTGGCATCGCTGGCGCGGGCATCGATTTCGCTCGTCTCACCGTGCGGACCGTCTCCTGGCCGGGCACCGTGAGATAGACGAGCAAAACAATGAATGCAACTACTAGTGTGAGTCTGGATATTCGCATCGACTTAAGCGCGCTTGATGCTGCAGCCAAAAGCCTTTGCTTCCGGTTTCTCGACCGGCTTGCCCGCCAGGGAAGAGTCTAGAGCGTTACGAAGATCGTTCGACTCGATTGCATCCGGGTTCTGGCTGTTGTCAATACGACCGTGATACAGCAACTTGTTATTGCCATCGAGGAAGTAGGCCTCGGGAGTTCTCGCTGCGCCAAGTTTATCGGCAACCTTATTTCCCGCATCCTTCAGAATGGTGAATGTGAGATGCTTTTCAGCCGCATGCGCCTTGATGGTTGCTGCGTCTTCCGATGAGTTGGCATTAATGCCAATCACGGCTATGCCCTTGTCTTTATAATCCTCAGCAAGCTTTTCCATGCGATCATTGTACGCATTGGAAACTGGACACTGAACTGCGATAAAAATCAACACGGTGCCATTCTTGCCCTTAAGTGATTTCAAGGTATGTTCCTGCCCGTTAACGTCCGGCAGCGTAAATTCGTCGACCGTCGCTCCAATAGCAGGCGGAGCAGGAACTTCATTGCTTCGACCACTACCGGCGATAACAGCCGCTGTGATTAGAAATAGCGCAGCCAGCACGATAGACACCATTCGCTTCTTCATATTTGCTCTCCTTTAAAACAGGTAGAAGTGTGAAACGAAGATTATCAGCCGATGTGTTGAGGCGCAAGCGAGCAGTGGTTAGTTGTCCGTGGTCAGTGGTCGGTCGACAATTCAATAGGACGAATTGGTCGTATAGGTCCT
>DASYPT010000052.1:0-38021 GCA_036006355.1 Pyrinomonadaceae bacterium
AGAAGCCCTGCCATCCGTCCGAGAAGCGTCGATTGAGTTCGATTTCGACTGCCCTGTACTTACGCACGGCATCCGGGAACCCGTCTGCCTGCCCATCTGGGCTGACAAACGTGTTGCCAAACGTGTCATCGTTCAGGTCAATACCCGTTTGAGCAAAGCAAACGGATTGTGCGCCATTGAGATAGAAGTAGTTTGGCTGCGGAATTCCGCCATTCAAAGTTGAAGCACAGCCCGCTGGAGTGTTGGTGATCAGACCACCAGCATTGAAAGTGGGGCTGAAGATAAACGGGTGAAGATTCGTGAACGCATCAAGGTGACTGCTGATGTTCACGATTGAATACACCTGATTGATAAAGAAGTTGCCACCGTCGGGCCAATCACCAGACAAGGCAGCCTCAGGAGAAAGAACCGCTGCGTCTTCAATAATCCGTTTTGAGCGGCGATCGATATAGCGTGCCGAGAACGTGAAGTTATGCGGCAACTGCTGCTCAAAGCCGAATGTGTGCTCATCGGTAAATCCAAGCTTAGTCCCGGCCGAGAATGCGTTTGCGGGATCTTGAGCTGAGATCGTTGTACCGCCTGGTAACTGATGCGCAGCATCAATGATCGGATTGACTGTTCCGAGCGGATTGATCACCGCGATCCGTTGTCCGGCTCCATTAGTTGTGAATTCCGGAACGAACAAACTGCCCGTCCAGTCTTTTTCAGACGAGAGTGAGCGTTCAGCCAAGTCCAGCGGCAGGTATTCGAAGAACCGACCGTAGTTATAGTAGGCCTTCGATTTGCCATGACCTAACGGATCGACCGTGACACCGAGACGTGGGGCCCAGTTATCCGTCAATGTGTAGTGAACGCGATTGCCGGATGACCCTGGACTTCCATTTAGTTGTTCCTGCTCCCATCGTAGGCCGAAGAGACCAGTGATGTATTTGTTGAAGCGCCAGGTGTCCTGAGCGTAGGTTGCGTGATAGTTAGAGAAGGTCGTGAAATTTGTATCACCAAACTCGCCTCGAATAACCTGTAGGCGAACCGGCAACAGCGAGGTCGTTCCATTGTCCAGCGCTACTGGGAACAGCGGTAGCAAACCACCGGCGTCGTTAGGACGGAAACGCAACCGCAACTGAATGTTCGCCGTTTGTCCCGAAGCAAGGCCGTTTCCAGTTGGAACCGTCACTTTCGGACCACTCCGGTCACGTGTGCCAGTGTAACTTCCTCGCTGGAATGTGTAACCAAGGCCCAGTGTGTGCTGGCCCCACATGTTATGGATTTTGGACAAATTGAAATCGGCGCGTTTGGTCTGGCTTACCGTTGGCTCAAAAAATCCCAGGCCAACCGCAACGAAGTTTCCTCGTGACGGAAGGTGGCCTGTCAAAGCTTGAATATTGAGCTGATCAGAGCCACGTCGGTCAGAAATCTGAGTGATGGGGTCGAACCCGGTTTCGTCGAAAGTTGTCCTGCCCATTCCAAACGACGCGTTAAAGGTCAACGTGGGCGACCATGTGCCGTTATATCTCAGCGCGATGTTACGCGTTCCGTAGTCAAGAACGCTGTCGGCTGTGGTGTTGTCGATGGTCAACCCCCTAAACGAAGATTTGTTAGTCTTCGAAGGATCACCAAAGATTGAAAACGTAACCTGGTGATTTGAGTTGATCAGCCATTCACCTTTCGCAGCGTAGTTGTATGTTCGAGTACGAAGCGCAAATTGAGGACCTCGGATAACTCTTAATCCTGAGTCGACCGGGTTCAGCGTGTTTGCTTCCGAACCGCGGACGAGGTCGCGTCTTACCGACGGATTAAACGATCCGAAGAAGAACAGGTTATTGCGTGCACCTGGAACATAGCCACCTACGTCAACGCCGGCGTCATAGCTTTCCTGGTGCAGAACTTTGCCGCCCGGATTTCGACGTGGAAAATCGTCGGCCTGTTTCCTTGTAGCTTCTAAACCAGCCGGATTCGCAAAACCATAGATAGCGCCGTGATATTCGTTACTACCTGATTGCGTCACGATGTTCACGATGCCACCTTGAGACTGACCATACTGAGGTTCAAAACCAGCGGTCTTGACCTGAACTTCTTTTACGAACGAAGTGTTGATTCCAGTGCCAAGAGCACCGTAAGAGCGTGAGAAAGTACCGATACCACCGAAAGCGGAATCAGTAATATTCACGCCATCCGCGACATACAAATTATCAAGCGCCGAGCCGCCCGAAATAGAAGGATTGTCCTTGCCTCCGCCGAGTCCATCTGTGGCCCCAGGCGCCAGATAGAACAATCCGGAAACAGCCCGCTGAACAGGAAGGTTTGAAAACAGCTGATCATTCAGGTTTGAACTGATCGCTGTTGTAGCCTGGTCGACAGCACTTCCACCACCTGTAACCGTAACGACTTCGGAAATCTGTCCGGCCTGCAAGGTAATATTGGATGTTATTGTCTTATTGACCAGGACCGTTAATTCCGTTTGTTCCGCGGCCTTGAAATTACCTTTTTCCACGCGGAGGGTGTAACTACCTGGCACAAGGTTGTCAACGACATAGTGTCCTTGATCATTGGTAGTCGTAGTACGTTCACCCAACGGCCCAGTAACTTTCACGGTTGCGCCTGGTACGATCGCCCCGTTGGTATCGACCACGTCACCCGCGATCGATCCAGTAGTAAGGGTCGTCTGGGCCCACACTGCTGTCGCAGACAGAGCCAGAACAACCATTACTAAAAACTTAAACACATTCTTCATTTTCTGCTTTCCTTTCTTGAATTAGCAAAGCGCTGTCGCCTCCTGTGTGGGGATCCCTTTTTTCGTGACAGCACCAAAAAATTCCGTACGAGTGACTTTAGTGGAGACCTCGTGTGGTTCGGTTTTGGCAAATGCCATGCCCCCACAACCCCGTGGAGAATCCTCCACGTATTTAGGCCAAAAACGTTGTTTGACGCCTTATTGAATCCAAAAATATGGGAATATCCAGAAATCACAACCGCGGTGCCAAGAGGCGACCTGAAGGCTGGAGTCAGTATCTCCAGCCGCGGACAACAGTAGCCGGAGGGGACCTTATTAACAGCTTCTTCTCAGCATCGCTCCGGTTAGAAAGAGTTGGCTGGGAGATCGTAATGCGCCGCTAATTCGATGAAGAGTTGTGGTTGCCTTCAATCCGAATTGCGGTTATTAAGAATGCATCAATGAAGGAACGTATCTATCGCGATCCAGTTCACAACATCATTCGGCTGAGAACCGACACGGATGAAGGTGAACTGATGATGAAGTTGATCGACACGTCAGAGTTTCAGAGGCTGCGTCGCATCAAGCAACTCGGACTCGGACTATTCACATATCAAGGCGCCGAACACTCTCGCTTCACTCATTCGCTCGGCGCATTCCATCTGATGACTCGTGTGCTGGATCGTTTCAGTGAACGTTATTCGATTGATCCTGAAGATCGAATTGCTGCACGCGCCGCTGCACTGCTGCATGACGTGGGACACGGATCGTTTTCGCACGTGATGGAGAAGGTGCTGAATTTTCATCATGAGCATTGGACCGTACAAATACTGCTAAGCCCCGAAACAGAAATTGGATCGTTGTTACGGTCGCATTCGTCTGATCTGCCGAAGAACATCGCAAGCATCATCGAAGGTAAGTTCAAACCCGCTGCGCTGGCTCAGCTGGTGTCGTCGCAGTTAGATGTCGATCGAATGGACTATCTCTTGCGCGACTCATTAATGACGGGAGCAAAATATGGAATCTACGATCTCGAATGGATCATCAACGCGTTAGCAATCGATGAAGACGCTGATCGCATTTACGTCGAAGCACGTGGCTTGTACGCAGTCGAAGAATATTTGCAAGCACGTTACTACATGTTTCGTCAGGTCTACTTTCACCGGACGTTGCGTTCAGCAGAGGCTGTGTTGCGCTCGATCATCCAACGCGCTTTAACTCTTTATGAAAACGGAATGGCAGTTTGGCATGCAGCAGGAACCGCCTTCGAAAAGATTCTTAGACGTCAAAGTCTGACGACTCTTGAACATTTAGAGATAGACGATTCAGATGTCGTCTTTCACGTGAAGCAATGGCAACACTCTGCAGACCGCATTCTGAGCGACTTGAGTAAACGGTTCATACAACGTCGTCTATTCAAAGCCATCGACCTGGACATGGAGGTTTCAGACAAAGAAGAATTTCTTCAGACCGCTCGCGAAGCGGTCAGACGTAGTGGTTTCGATCCGGACTACTACTTCATCGAAGATCGCGCTAGCGACATTCCCTACTACAACTACTACACGGCAGAGCGTGGCGAACCGAAGACTCATATATATGTCGAAAAAGGTTACGCACATCCTCAGATGACGGAGATCAGCGAAGTAAGCGATATCGTCCTCGGCTTGCAACATGGCTATGAATTACATCGCGTTTGCTTTCCCGCGGAAGTGAAGGATGAAGTCTATGGGCTCTATCATCAAACCGGGTCGTCCGAGGGCCGAGCTGAAGCTGCAGGCGACTAAAAGAATCTAAACAACCCTTCTCGAGTTTTTATAAACTAACCCACAATGCACTACCTGCTTGCGAGCGTTGGGCTCTTTTTCATTCTGAGTTTAAGAACGCTTGCCGCGACGACGGAACGGCCTATACAAGTCGCAATACTTGATTTCGGCTCGTCGCAAATGGCAAAGACGGTTGCCCAGGAGTTCAGAACCACGCTGCCAAAATTTGAAGGCGTGCGTATAGTTGATCCCGACTTGAGCATGAGTGCCGCCCATGGAACCGGCTATTCAGGTTCGTTGAATTTGTCCCTGTCGGAAGCTCGTGACCTTGGTGCCTCTATGGATTCGGATTTTTATCTATTAGGAGACGCACAAACTCTCAGGCGTTCTTCATTCAGCAAACCTGTTTATTATCAAACTTACTTAACCGTCTTTGTTGTCAGCTCACGAAGTGGCTCGCTGGTAAAATGGGATCGAATTCAAACTGAATCCGATACTCCGGCAGATTCCGAAAAGCAGTTGTTTCAACTTATCGAGTCTCGGCAAATTGTGCGTACGACTCATCTGGCAATTCGAAGCGCAGATTTAAAGGAGAGTGCTGAACGCCGGCAGGATTTCACTGCGAACGCGCCACTGATTGAGGAAGCCCCAGATGACGATAAGATTGCCAGCGAACAAGGATTACGACTACCAAGGCCGTATCGAAGACTACGTCCGACTTACACCGAATCCGCGGCCGGCGCCGAAGTAGAAGCAACCGTGGACGTGCTGGTGGATATCGGAGCCGATGGCGAGGTCCAAAATATTCAGATAGCTCGCTGGGCGGGCTTCGGCTTGGATGAATCCAGTGTCGACACCGTTCGGCAACTACACTTCTTCCCCGCGATGCGCAACGGGACTCCGATTCCCATGCGCGTTCTCCTTCGCTATAACTTTCGGAAACCACCGCAATGATGAAGCCTCTTACGAGAAATAGATTCAGGATTGCAGTTAGTTCAATTGTCGCATTAGCGTTCGCGATCTTCTGGACGTTTCAAACTGTGGTTCCACACTCGGCTATTGCTGCAGCGGACGATACTACTGTCGTTTCAACCTCAACAGCCGAGGGCAGACTCGCAGTGTTCGATGATGTCTGGGAGACAATCGACGAACGCTATTACGATTCTCAATTCCACGGTGTGGATTGGCAAAAAAGTAGAACAACGTTCCGAGCAGCAGCAGCGAAGGCAAACAGCTCAAGAGATTTTTACGAAGTCATTCGGAAGATGATTTCTGCTCTTCGTGATGCGCATACGCGTGTCTATGCTCCTGATGAAAAGTTTGACTGGTGGAATCCGCGCTTCATAACCCTGGGCTTCACAATTCGAGAAGTTGAGGGTTGGCCAACCGTTGTGCAAGTAGATCGAACTTCCCAGGCCGCACGGAACGGTATTCGACCAGGAGATGTACTTACTAAGATCGACGACATACCAGCCAGAGAATTCATCCGCCAAAAACTTCAAACGCCGGGACTCGCGTCAGATGCATCAGCACGGTTTCGAGCGATCGCGAATGTGCTCGAAGGACCTGCCGGAAGCGTCGTTAAGATCGACTGGCAATCGAAAGACGGTAAGACCCGAGCAGCTGAGTTCACGCGGTTCTGGAACCAACGACAATTGGGATTCAGTAGCCAACGAGCAGACCGATTGGCGATTATCAGAATCGATGCTTTCACTCAATCCCTAGCGTTGGAATTCACAAAAGCTCTGCCAGCGATGCTTGATGGCGCACAGGGTATTATTCTCGATCTGCGAGCGAATGGCGGTGGTGATGCTGAAGCGATGGCAGATCTTGTTTCGCCATTTCTCGACGACGGCACGGGTTTAGGTAAGTTCGTCGATCGATTGGGCGCATCATTCGAGTTACACGCCTACAGAAAACGCTTGTGGCCGTCTACTCCAGCTACTGATCTTCCGATTGTCATTCTCACGAGTGAAAGCACAGCCAGTGCCGCCGAAATCATGGCCTCAGTGTTACAAACGAAACGTGGTGCTCAAGTGATTGGTAGCGCAACGTGCGGTTGCGTTTTGGCCATTCGCAACAGACATCCGTTGCCTGACGGAGGTGTCCTGGACGTCAGTGAGTTTGACTATCGAACTGCAGACGGTGTCAGACTGGAGGGTCGGGGAATTACACCGAACGAAGTCACGACTCTGAAACGACAGGACCTTTACGCCGGTCGAGATCGAACGATGGAAGTGGCCAAGTCACTCTTTCGACACTAACCACAGTTCGTCAGTGGATATAGGACTATTCGACCTATTCGACCTATATCCACTGACCACCACACTGACTCGCAAACACTTCACATTTCTTATCAAGATCGCCATGCTATGATGCGACGAGAGCAATCAAACACCCACAGGTGAGTTAATGCTTTATTTGTCGCAGGTCCTGGGTCGGCCAATACGCGACCTCGAAGGTGAACGTGTGGCCACCGTAAAAGATGTGATCGTCCGCTTAGGCGGTGATGATCACCCGCCCGTGACCGGGCTGGTGGCTCGTTATCGTCGTCGAGATTTCTTCATGTCTCGTTGGCGAATGACGGACCTGAATGAACACGGAGTTCGCCTCAATTCAGATATTCTCGATCTGCGACCCTTCGTTCGACGAGACAGCGAAGTACTACTCGCGCGTGATGTGCTCGATAAGCAACTCATCGATGTTGACGGGAAGAGAGTCGTTCGCGTGAACGACGTGCAAATCATCGACGCAGCCGGCGAATGGCGAGTGACTGGTGCTGACGTCAGCTTGCAGGGTTTATGGCGACGGCTCGCGCCTTCTGGTTTCGTTGGAACTAATCGAACCGTGGAAGTTATTGATTGGGCAGACGTCGGCTACCTTGCGACGGATGCCGCTACGGTGCAGTTGAAATCGTCACAAGGAAAGCTTGCACGACTTCATCCGGTTGAGATCGCCCGGCTCGCTGAAGCACTGTCGTATCACCACGGCTCCGAAGTGGTGGAATCACTCGACGACGAAACAGCGGCGGAGACACTTGAGGAAATGCCGGCTGAAACCCAGGCGCGAATTCTCCTCGACATGGATGAAGAGAGAGCGGCTGACATTTTGGAATGGATGTCGCCCGATGAGGCTGCGGACGTCCTCGGCGATCTTCCGGAAGAAAAAGCTGAGGAGTTGCTTGGTCTGATGGAACAACAGGAACAGGCAGATGTCGTCGAACTGCTTCCTTATGAAGACGACACTGCCGGTGGCCTGATGACGACGGAGTTCGTTACGCTGCCACGTCAACTCACCGTTGGTGAAGCGTTGGCTCGCCTTCGTGACATGGCCGAAACGCCAAATATGATTTACTACCTTTACGTTGTTGAAACGGAAGGTTCGTGGAAATTGAATGGCGTCATCGCATTGCGCAGCTTGATACTGGCGGACCCGGAAATGCCACTCGAAGAAGCCATGAGGACTGAGTTCCAAAAAGCAGTTCCTGATGAGCCGGCGAGTGAAGTCGCGCAACGCATTGCCGAATACAATTTGCTCGCGTTACCCGTGATAGATGATTCGGGAGACATCCTCGGAATCGTTACGGTTGACGACGCCATGGAAATCCTTTTGCCAAAAGACTGGCGACAGCGTTTGCCGAGATTGATTGGGTAATGTCCGATATGCTTTAGCTTGTCGAGACACAACCAACCGAGCCCCAAAATCGATTGAGGGTTCGTTAATAGTCAGGGCTTCGTTGGTGGAGTCACGACAAGCTAAAGCATATCGGACATGTTTCTCATGAAAGACGGAGACCCTCCAAATGCAGGAACCACGCGCGGCAGTTCGAGCTGCAGGACGTCGCTTAATGCGTCGCGGCGCTCGTGGTGTACGCAAGGTTGCTCCGTGGAAACGAATTCTCACGTACCTGGCAATTCTTGGCCCGGGTATGATCACTGCCAATGCCGGGAACGACGCGGGCGGCATTGCGACCTTCGCCTCGGTTGGTGCTGAATTCGGATACCAACTCCTCTGGGTCCTTATTCCAATAACAATCAGTCTCGGCATTGTTCAGGAGATGTGCGCTCGAATGGGCGCAGTCACAGGAAAGGGTCTGGCTGATCTCATTCGAGAACAATTCGGTGTTCGATGGACCGCACTCATAATGCTGGCCCTGTTGATTGCGAATGCGGGAGTGACCGTATCTGAATTCGTCGGCATAGCTGCCGCTACAGAACTGTTCGGTGTGCCGCGATTCATCTCCGTACCGTTTGCAGCGATTCTGATCTGGTGGCTCATCGTAAAGGGTTCGTATCAACGCGTAGAACGAGCCTTTCTTTTGATGTCGCTGGTATTTCTCGGCTACATAGTTTCCGCCTTTCTCTCAAAGCCAGAATGGTCCGAAGTTGCGGTTGGACTTGTGCGGCCTACCTTTAGACTTGAGCAAGCATTCCTTTTCAGTTTTGTGGCCATTGTCGGCACAACGATTTCGCCTTACATGCAGGTATTTGTGCAGTCTTCAGTTGTTGAGAAAGGAGTCACTGAAGAAGACTATGGGAAAACCAAGGCTGATGTTTGGGTGGGAACGATATTCGCGGTCCTAATCGTTTTCTTCATAGTGGTCTCAACCGCCGCCACATTACACAAATACGGTATCCAGGTTGAAACCGCAGCGGATGCAGCAACAGCGTTAAGTCCGCTCGCGGGAAGATACGCAGAACTATTGTTTGGGATCGGACTATTCGGTGCATCAATGTTGGCAGCCGGCGTTTTGCCGCTGGCCACTGCCTATTCGATCAGCGAAGCACTGGGTTTTGAAAAAGGGGTATCACGAAGCTTCAAAGAGGCGCCGATCTTCCTCGGCACATTTACTTTCCTGGTCGCCGTCGGAGCAGCGATTGCCGTCATTCCCAATCTGCCGCTGATTCGAGTGTTGCTCGTGACTCAGGTGATTAACGGCTTGCTACTACCGTTCGTTCTGTTTGCGATACTTCGATTGGTAAATAACAAGGAATTGATGGGGTCAAGAGTGAATGGCCCACTCTATAACGTTGCTGCTTGGCTAACAGCTATCATCGTCACTGCGCTCTCGATTCTATATTTATTGACCACACTGTTTCCGAATGCTCTGAAGTTCTGAACGTCGTCTTGCCTCTCGCCAAGCAGATTAATCAGTGATAAAAGTGTATTTCGCTCGCTCAGGTTCAAACTCCATCGGCAGTTGCTTCTTCCAAAAGACGTGAAACGCCGGCAATCCAAAAACAGTTTAGTAATCAACCTCGTCACGGCAGTCGTCGTTCTGGTTCTCCTGTATTTCGCATCTAATTTCGAAGAAGATCTAATAGCACTTATTCTTCGCCTACAGCTGGATAAGATTGCTGACCCCCACCAGATAATTGCCGGCATCAAACTCGTTCTTCTTGGCATTCTCGCTTACATCTTCGTCCGCGCGTTTGGTGCTCTCGTCTTCGGCATGTTTCGCTTGCGTAGGGGGTTTGATGCACCCACGCTTGTTCGAAACATCTTTTCTATCGTTGCGTTCTCCCTGCTCTTTCTAGTTATCTTCTCCTTCGAGTTTCCAAAAGCCAATCTGGGCGCCCTGTTCACAACCTCAGCGATCTTTGGTGTGATACTCGGTCTCGCACTGCAGGACACCCTGGGGAACTTCTTTGCCGGAATATCACTGCAAGCAGATCGACCCTTCCAGGTTGGTGATGTGATAACTGTCGGAGCACAGCGTCACACGGGGGTCGTCGAAGAAATTAGCTGGCGCGCTATCAAGATCCGGACCTTTCAAAACCACATTGTCCTTATTAATAACAGCTCTGCCGCAAAGGAACCGATTGAAGTTTGTCCACGGGACAATCTGAACGCTCGCATTGTGTACTTCAACACGCTCTATACTGACTCGCCAGCTAAAGCGATTCACGTCGTGCGCGAAGCTGTGCGTGAAGCTGATAACGTTTCCAGCAGAATCACTCCGATCGTGCGGATTAGAGATCTAGGCGAAAGCGCAGTCGATTATGAGTGCAAGTATTGGCTGGACGACTACGCCAAATACAACGACACCGACGCACTAGTTCGCCAGCGAATCTGGTACGCCTTCCGACGTGCCGGTTTGAACTTCGCTTTTCCCACCCGAACGCTCCTCGTAGAACGCAAACATGCAGCAGAAAAACGTGCAGGCGATGGAGGCGCCCTCGTTGAGCGCCTTTCAGCCGTTGATATCTTTGCCCCACTTTCCGTTGAAGAGACGGGGATGCTGGCACATGCGGCCGTTCGCCACATTTTCGCCCCGGGTGAAACAGTTATACGCGCGGGCGAGCCCGGGTCTTCCATGTTTGTGGTTCACAGCGGGAGAGTCAGAGTGCAGGTAAATGAGAATGGACGGCCCCGCCCTGTCGCCACCCTCAACGAGGGTGACTTCTTCGGAGAAATGGCGCTGTTTACTGGCGAACCACGAACCGCGAATGTAGTTGCACTCGAAGAAACCGAGGTCCTGGAGATCGAACACGCCGCTATGAAGAGAGTCTTTGACACGAATCCCGATCTGGTTGAATCGCTAAGCTTCATCATTACCGAGCGACGGAAGGGATTGGCAACTCAGGTGGCAGCGGACAGCGGCATTGAGAACGAGTCGGACGGAATCCTATCAGCGATTAAGCGTTTCTTTGGTCTCTCTTAACGTAGGAGAGGCTAAGAGCCTGTCGGTGCCCCCTCCCACGAGTGGACAGCTAACAGCCTGTCCTACAAACCGCAAAAACTGCTCAAAACCTCAACGAAAATTCCCTTGCGGCCAGATTTGACAAGAATACACTCAACCTTTATTATGCGTACGCGCTCATCAGTGGTACAGGCTAAACTTGGAGCGCGGTAACAAGGAATAAAAGAGGAGGAGAAATTGTTATGGCAATCGTAAGGTATGACCCCTTCAGGGATCTGCGAACCCTTCAAGAAGAGGTGAATCGTCTGTTTTCAACCAATCTTACCCGCGCGTTTGGCGATGAAGGTATCGGCCGTGGCGCATGGGCCCCAAGTGTCGATATCTATGAAAACAAGGACCAGATCGTCCTTGAGGCCGAACTGCCTGGAATGAAACAGGAAGATTTCGACCTGTCGATTGAAAACAACGTGATCACCCTTCGTGGCGAACGAAGGTTCGAGAAGTCAGACGAAAGCGACAACTATCATCGCGTTGAACGCTCCTACGGTGCTTTTACTCGTTCATTTACGCTGCCTCAGACCGTTTCCGGAGAAGAAGCTCAGGCGGAGTACAACAACGGTGTTTTGAGAGTCACGTTGCCGAAGCGAGAGGAAGCAAAATCTCGTCGCATCGAGATCACTGGAGGGAGTCGCTCAACGTCGAAGACGATAGATACAACGGCGGATACACCAAAAGCCAAAGCTTCCAGCGGAAGCTAAAATCCAGCGGGGGTTCGGAGCGGACTCGCGCAGTTTGGGATGCACGAGTCCGCTCAGCTTGTATTTCAGAAGAGACAAAGATTTAAGCAATGCGTTTAGACAAATTCACACTGCGCGCACAGGAGGCAATTCAGTCGGCTATTGAACTTGCCGAACGAAACAAGCATCAACAGGTTGAGCCCGAGCACCTCCTCGCCGCTATGCTCGAACAACCTGAAGGAATAGTTCGTCCCATCCTGGGAAAACTGGGAGCGAACGTCGCTGTCGTACTAAACGATACGCAAGCGGCCGTTGCTCGTTTTCCACGCGTCGAAGGTGGTCAGCAATATTTCAGTCCCCGTACTACGCAGATTTTTACCGCTGCACAAAAACAAGCCGACAAGATGCAGGACGAGTTCATCTCGACTGAACACCTGCTGCTCGCACTCGTTGAGGACAAAACCGGCGATGCCGGAAAGATTTTGCGACAGCATGGAGTCAACGATGATGATTTGCTCAAGGTAGTTCAGCAGATGCGAGGTGGTGTTCGGATCACGGATCAGAACGCGGAACAAAACTATCAGGCACTGGCGAAATATGCGCGCGATCTGACTGATGCTGCTCGACGTGGAAAGCTTGATCCCGTCATCGGGCGCGATGATGAAATTCGACGCACAATACAAGTTCTTTCACGCAGAACAAAAAACAATCCTGTGCTGATAGGCGAGCCGGGTGTTGGTAAGACCGCGATCGTGGAAGGTCTCGCCCAGAGAATTGTTTCCGGAGATGTTCCGGAAACGCTGCGTAATAAACGCCTGGTTGCGCTTGATCTCGGATCGATGCTGGCGGGAGCGAAGTATCGTGGAGAGTTTGAAGATAGGCTGAAGGCAGTATTGAAGGAGATCGAGAATGCCCAGGGCCAGCTAATTCTCTTCATTGATGAGTTACATACACTCGTTGGCGCCGGAGCGGCGGAAGGCGCAATTGACGCTTCCAACATGTTAAAGCCCGCGCTTGCCCGAGGCGAACTTCGGTGCGTCGGCGCAACGACACTCAACGAGTACAAAAAACATATTGAGAAAGATGCTGCGTTGGAGCGCCGTTTCCAACAGGTGTACGTCGGGGAACCAACTGTCGAAGACACGATTGCGATCCTTCGCGGCTTGAAAGAGAAGTATGAAGTTCATCATGGTGTTCGGATCAAAGATTCGGCGATTGTCTCCGCAGCAACTTTATCGAACCGCTATATCACCGATCGCTTTCTTCCTGACAAAGCCATCGATTTAATCGACGAAGCTGCTTCGCGATTACGTATTGAAATCGATTCTCTTCCGCAGGAAATCGATCAGCTCGAACGCGAAATCATTCAGCTCGAGATTGAACGCCAGGCTTTGCAGCGTGAAGAAGACGCCAAGTCGAAAGGTCGACTAAAAGAGATCGAACAGCGGATTGCCGATCTGAAAGAGACTTCGTCGGGGATGAAAGCGAAGTGGCAATCCGAAAAAGAAGCTATCGACCATATGCGAACGGCGAAGGCTGAGCTTGAGCAGTTGCGTGTTCAACTTGATCAGGCCCGCAACGCCGGCGACCTGGCACGCGCGTCCGAGATTCAATACGGACGCATTCCGGAACTTTCACTCAAGCTGAAAGAAGAGCAGGACAAGCTCGCGAAATTCCAACAAGACGGCGTGATGCTCAAAGAAGAGGTTGATGAGGAGGATGTCGCGGAAGTTGTTGCTAAGTGGACCGGCATTCCCGTTTCCAAGATGCTCGAAGGCGAGATGCAGAAACTGGTCACGATGGAACAGCGACTAAGTGAACGCGTCATTGGTCAAGAAGAAGCGCTCGCCGCGGTTGCGAATGCAGTCCGGCGCGCACGTGCCGGATTGCAAGATCCGAATCGCCCAATTGGTTCGTTCATTTTTCTTGGGCCGACTGGTGTTGGCAAAACAGAAACTGCACGGGCATTAGCTGAGTTCTTGTTTGATGACGAGCGGGCGATGGTCCGGCTCGACATGTCAGAGTACATGGAAAAACATGCTGTCTCTCGTATGATTGGTGCACCCCCGGGATACGTCGGTTACGAAGAAGGTGGGCAGCTGACAGAAGCAGTGCGACGCCGCCCGTATTCAGTTGTGTTGTTCGATGAAATCGAGAAAGCGCACGTGGATGTTTTTAATGTCCTGCTGCAGATTCTCGATGACGGACGGTTGACGGATTCCAAAGGTCGCACCGTTGATTTCAAGAACACCGTTTTGATTATGACTTCAAATCTTGGTTCCCGTGAAATCCAGGCGGCTGAGGGTGATGAAAAGCAAGTTCGTGAAGCTGTCGCTCAGGAACTACGCCTTCATTTCAAACCAGAGTTTCTGAATCGTATTGACGACGTCGTTATCTTCCATCAACTCTCTCGAGAGCAGATCGGGAAGATCATCGACGTTCAATTAGAGCGATTACGGCACACGCTGGCGGAAAAGAACATTCACCTGGAACTGGATGCTTCCGCAAAAGAACTGTTGACCCGCGAGGGATACGATCCCAGCTATGGAGCGCGGCCGTTGAAACGAGCAATCCAAACGCTCATCCAGAATCCGCTTGCGGTAAAGATATTGCAGGGAGAAATTCAACCTGGCGAGACAATCAGAGTGTCTGCCAGCGGCGACAATATGGAGTTCATACACGAATCGGCAGCGGCTGCGGCTTGAGTTTGTCGATGGGAGAAAAAAATAGATGTCTCAGCATTGGAACCCACTTCAGGATCTGATTACGTTACAAGATCGGATGAATCGACTTTTTGAGGATGCTACACAGCGGCGGGCGCGTGATGAATCAAGCGGAAGTGATGTTTTCGAACGTGCTGATTGGATTCCAGCAGCTGATATCTATGAAACTCAGAGCGGGTACCAAATTGCGATCGATTTGCCCGGAGTCAATCGCGACGCAGTGGAAATCGATCTTGACGAGAACCGTCTTGTAGTTAAAGGGACCAGGATGGTTGACGAGTCGACTAAACATCGAACCGAAAGACCCACCGGGAAGTTTTTGCGTGCTTTCACTGTGCCGGGCTCAGTCGATCAAACGCAGATTGGTGCAGAATACAAGGACGGAGTTTTACAACTGCGGTTGCCAAAACGCACAGAACCGAAACCTCAGAAGGTAGAAATAAAGATCACTTCGTGAAGTCGAACTTGGGGGAATTGACTGATGAGAAGACGAGATCAAGGATCACAGAACGATGAGCCGGACAACGGATTGAGAGTCACCGATCGCCGGCGCATCTATCTTGATCCAGAAGGCGCTGAGCAGGTAAACGCGGAAGCTGAACAACCAAATCTCAAGCCTTCATACGTTGAAGAATTGGAGGCTCGTACAAAAGCTGCTGAACAACAAGTTCAGGAGGTCCAAGCCCGGTTCGATCAACTACGCCAGCAATTACAACGCGAAACAGACGAAACCCGACAGCGTTTGAATCGTTCAGCGGACGAACGGGCAGCCAATGAGAAGGCGAAGTTCATCGCTTCTCTGCTCCCTGTAATGGACGATCTGGATCGTGCGATCCGGGCCACGAACGACGAAGCATCGAGAGAAGCGATCCTGCAAGGACTTCGAGGAATTGCAACCAGTTTTCAAAACGCTTTATCTAACGCGGGAGTCGAGCCAATAACATCGGTCGGCGAACGCTTCGACCCTGAATTCCATGAAGCCGTTGATACGATCGCTGCGGATCCAGAGATGGACGGCATAGTGGTTGGTGAATATGGACGAGGTTTTCGCATGAGTGATCGATTACTGCGACCGGCACGCGTGCAAGTTGGCAGAGGGGTTCCGGAGCGGGCGAGAAACGCGAACGAGTAAGAGTTCTCTACAGTTTAATTAGAAGGAGACACCTAGTGCCTGCAAAAGAGTTGAAGTTTAGTGAAGAAGCTCGAAACGCGATGCTTCAAGGTGTGAACGTCCTGGCGAACGCGGTGCGGGTGACGCTTGGACCGAAGGGCCGCAACGTAGTTCTCGGAAAGAAATTTGGCTCACCGGTAATAACCAAGGATGGAGTTACCGTAGCGAAGGAGATCGAACTCCGAAATAAGTACGAGAACATGGGCGCACAAATGGTGCGCGAAGTCGCTGTAAAAACAAACGACAAAGCTGGCGACGGCACTACCACCGCAACTGTTCTGGCCCAGGCGATCTTTCGCGAAGGCGTCAAGAACGTTGCGGCTGGCGCAAACCCGATGGCTCTTCAGCAAGGCATCCAGAAAGCTACGGAACTCGTGGTTGCTGAACTAGAGCGCTTGTCTAAAAAAGTAAAGGGCAAAGATGAGCTAACGAATGTTGCGACTGTCTCCGCAAATAATGACCGCAATATTGGAGAACTTATATCAGCCGCAATGGAGCAGGTTGGTAAAGATGGCGTTGTAACGGTTGAAGAATCGCGAACGTTGCAGACTGAACTCGAAATCGTCGAGGGCATGCAATTCGATCGCGGCTATCAATCGCCATACTTTGTAACTAACGCCGATCGTATGGAAGCAATCCTTGATGAGCCGGTGATTTTGCTCCACGAGAAGAAGATCTCAAACATGCGCGAGCTGCTTCCGGTGCTTGAACAAACGGCCGGCGCTGGACGACCGCTCCTTATCATCTCTGAAGAAGTTGAGGGCGATGCGTTAGCGACTCTTGTCGTCAATCGTTTGCGTGGCACGATCAAAGTGTGCGCCGTAAAAGCGCCGGCATTTGGAGATCGTCGTAAAGCAATTCTCGAAGACCTGGCAGTTCTAACCGGCGGTCGCGTTATTACAGAGGATCTGGGGATCAAATTGGAAAACGTGACTATCAGCGATCTCGGTACGGCCAAACGAGTAATCGTCGACAAAGAAAATACTACTATCGTCGAAGGCGGTGGCGACCGCAAAGCGATTCAGGGACGGGTGGCAACCATTCGCAAGCAGATCGAAGAGACAACGTCGGATTACGATCGTGAAAAACTTCAGGAGCGTCTAGCCAAGCTGGCTGGCGGCGTCGCTGTGGTAAAAGTTGGCGCGCCGACCGAAACAGCAATGAAGGAAATGAAAATGCGCGTCGAGGACGCTTTGAATGCTACGAAGGCTGCGGCCCAGGAAGGTATTGTTGTTGGTGGCGGAGTCGCTTTGATTCGAGCAGGAAAAGTTCTCGACGACTATTCGTCCGGTGATCAAGATATCAACACTGGAGTAAAAATCGTTCGCCGAGCGTTGCAGGAGCCGTTACGACGAATTGCAGAAAACGCCGGGATCGAAGGAGCTGTCGTCGTGGCTGAAGTAGAGCAACTCAAGGGCAACAAGGGTTTCAACGCAGTCACCGGTGAATTCGAAGATTTGGTGGCGGCAGGCATTATCGATCCGACAAAGGTTGTGCGAACGGCACTGCAAAATGCCGCATCCATCGCTGGTTTATTGTTAACAACTGATGCCGCAATCACAGAAATGCCCGAGCCAAGGAAAGCCGCGCCACCCATGCCTGGAGGTGACGATTACGACTATTAATGTCGTCGTAGCAAGAAATATTTACACTTCAGAAACTGGAAACGGCAGGAGATTTGCAGGCAAACTCCTGCCGGTATTTGTTATTGCATTGAAACGCAACGGCGCTTATGCTGACGACATCTAACCTGCGGGTTGGATAGCAGAGCTAGTTGTTTGAAAGTAGGTAGTTACCGTCGCAAGTGAACCAAAGCAGGGGCGACGGTCGTACAAGAGATATGAGTGATTTAGGTTCATACAAAGATAAATTCGGCGACAGCGGTCAGCGCATTTTGGAACACGCGTTAGACGAGTCCCGTAAAAGGGATCAGAATTTCGTATCTGTCGAACATATTCTGCAGGCCTTGACTGTTGAAGAGCCGGACATGTTCAACTCTGCCATGAGGGAGCTATCACTTGATCCAGTGGTAGTGAAAATGGCAATCGAGAAACGACTCGGAAGTACTCGTCAACAACATGTTGGAAAAGGCTTTCGGATTGGATCAGACACAACCGACCTTTTCAAGCGGGCCATGGAGCGCGCTCGAAGTCAGGGCCGCAAGACAATCGAAGCAACCGATATATTCGACGCTTTGACTACTCAGGAAGGCCTCTTCCTTGAAGTATTGAAAACGATGGGTGCCAACCCCGAAGCAGTCAAGGAAAACGTTCGCGCGCAAGTTCAAAAACGAGAACTTGAAGAGGAACAAAACCGCAAGAAGTTTGAATTACCTCCCTACTTAAAACACTTTGGTGTTTCGCTGAACCGCCTGGCGCGGGCCGATAAGATCCCACCAACAATTGGCAGGGAAAAAGAAATACAGCAAATCATCGAGATACTTTGCCACCGCGAGCGCGCGAATTCACCAATGCTCGTAGGTGAGCCGGGTGTGGGAAAAACTGCGGTCATCGAGGGCCTCGCGCGTTTAATCGAGCTCGAGCCGGAGAAGGTTCCCGCTCGACTGCGAGCCTCCCATATAGTTCAACTTCAGATGGGCGGTCTCGTTGCGGGCACCATGCTGCGAGGTATGTTTGAGGAAAGAATCAAAGGGATCATCGACGAAGTCAAAGAACGAGATAACCTGATCCTCTTTATAGACGAAGCGCACACGATCATCGGTGCGGGGGCAGCGCTTGGAACCTCGTCAGACGCTGCAAATATGTTTAAGTCCGCGCTCGCACGTGGAGAGATGCGCATCATCGGCGCCACGACGATTTCCGAATACAAGGAATACATCGCTGATGATGAAGCGCTCGCTCGAAGATTTCGCCTGGTAAAGGTTGTCGAGCCTTCTATCAACGAAACTCGCGAGATATTGCTTGGATTGCGACCGCGACTTGAGAAAAACTATTCCGTAAAGATTTCGGATGATGCAATCAACACTGCGCTCGAGATGGCGCCGAAGTATATCCGCAATCTTCACTTGCCTGACAAAGCAATCGGTTGGCTCGACACGGCAGCAGTAAAAGTTGAAATCAACGAACCACAGACTCTGGTCGTTAAACCCGAGCATGTGATCGAGGTAATTTCGCAAGAGTCACGTATTCCGCGTGACATGATCTTCCGCGATACGACTGACCGCTTCGCGATGACGGAAGCGATGCTGAGTAACCGGGTCGTTGGCCAGAAGGAAGCGATCAAGGCTGTCGCTCAACGATTGCGTCTGAACAAGGGACCGCTCAAAGAGTCGCATTACAAACCAGACGGCGTGCTTCTTTTCCTCGGTCCAACTGGTGTTGGCAAAACCGAGCTCGCAAAGGCAGTCGCGGAGTTCATGTTTGGCGACGAAGAGAAGATGGTTCGCATCGACATGTCCGAATACAGTGACGGCACCGTGAGTATCGAGAAGCTGATCGGAATGCCCCGCGGAATCGTTGGATCAGAACGAGGCGGGATCCTGACTGAGCAGTTGCGAGAGAATCCGTATACCGTCCTGCTACTTGATGAAGTTGAGAAAGCTTCGCCTTATCTGATGAATCTGTTTCTGCAAGCATTCGATGAGGGCTGGTTGACCGATGGACGTGGCAAGAAGGTTTATTTGTCTGACGCCATAATCATCATGACTTCAAACCTCGGTTCTGAGAACTTCAAGAAGTTCGAAAAACCATTGGGCTTCGGAATGAAGACAGCTGCGGATTTTCGCGCCGTTAAGAACGAAGTGATGAAGGCTTCAGAACAAAGGTTTTCGGCGGAGTTTCGTAATCGTATCGATGAGATCGTCGTGTTTTCGCCACTGACGATGGATGAAGTGCGTCAGATTGCGAAACTCTATCTCGAAAAACTTCGTCGCCAAATGGAGCGACAGGGTAAATACGTCGAGGTCACCGAAGCGGCAGTGAATCTTCTTACTGAAAAAGGATTCAACACAACCTATGGTGCACGCTTCCTTAAGCGGCACATTGATGAACACGTGAAGTTGCCAATCACCGGAATGTGGAAAACGGCTTCAAGTTTCCGTGTTGATGTCGAAAATGGTGAGACTGTTGTGAAGCCGAGCGGTGGCGGCATACCCAAGCTCAACTGAATATCACAAACGATTGATTCATACTCGGGGTTTCAGTGAGACCGCTCATTGAAACCCCGATTGTTTGTCCGATATGCTTTAGCTTGTCGAGACGTCCTAAACACGAACTCTTAATTGGGATAGGAGCCACGTAAATCATCGTTCGTGTTTAGGACGTCACGACAAGCTAAAGCATATCGGACATTCGACCAAACTATGTCTATTAATTTCTTAAAAGTAATTTCCCTGCTTGTTTTGTCAACCTCGTTCGCCTTAACGGTTCTTGCTCAAGCCTCTCCCTCGGAAGTGTCGGTTGACGAGAAGTCGCAGCAGATCATTGATAAAGCTGTTGAGGCAATGGGTGGCCAGGCTTATCTGAATGTCAGCACAACTATCGGCAAAGGTTTTTTCACGTCGTACGCGCAAGGCGTGTCGCAGATTCCCGCCAAGTTTTTGGACTACATTGTCTATCCGGATCGAGAGCGCACAGAGTTCACTAGCGGTGGAATTCGTACCATTCAGACCAACGTTGCTGATAAAGGCTGGGTGTTTGACGGCGCCGTTAAGACAATCAACGATCAGGGGCAGGGGCAAATCGACGAGTTCAAACGCGCGATGCGAACGAGTCTCGAAAATCTTTTGAGAGGCTGGTGGAAAAAAGAGGGTGGAAAGATTGTTTACGTTGGGCGCCGCGAAGCAGGATTGGCCAAACGTAACGAGACGATCAGATTAACGTTCCCAAGCGGCTTCTGGATTGAATACGAGTTTGGGGCAAAAGATTATTTGCCATCCAAGATGATTTTCAAACGCACGCGAAAGAACCCGGATAGTGGCGACGAGGAAGAGACCACCGAAGAGGATCGGTTTTTGAAGTTCATCACAATGGATGGAGTGAACGCTCCATGGGTGGTCGATCACTTCGTCAATGGAGTGCAGTCAAGTCGCGTAAATTACGAGTCAATCCAATACAACCAGAAGATTCCTGACTCGTTGTTTGCGAAGCCTGCGACGGTGAAGGAGATAAAGTGAGGTCATTGCCGATTTCCTTTTGCCGATTTCCGATTGTTTTAGAGTTCCTCAGTTGCACTTTAAATCGGCAATTGGCAATCGGAAATCGGCAATAATTCACATCGCCAACCCGCCATCGACCTGAATCACCTGCCCAGTGATATACCTTGCGTCATCTGACAACAAGAACGCTGCTATCCTTGCAACTTCGTCGGGTTCCGCATAACGGCCCAACGGTATCTGCTCCAAAATCTTCGCCTTGTACGTCTCATCCAACTTGCCGCTCATTTCAGTTGTAACCATACCGAGGGCCAGCGCGTTGACCGTGACCTTCCGACTCGCGACCTCTTTCGCCAGGGCTTTGGTTAGCCCAAACATTCCTGCTTTTGAAGCGGAATAGTTTGATTGACCTGCCATGCCAACCTCTCCACTTATTGACGAGATGTTCAGAATAGAACCACCAGTGTCTTGTCGAAGCATTGTGCGGAGCACTGCCTTAGCGAAGTTCCAAGCGCCCTTCAGGTTTGTATTAACAACTTCGTCCCAATCCTCTTCCTTCATTCGAAGAATCAAATTGTCGCGCGTTATGCCGGCATTGTTCACAAGAAAATCGATACGTCCAAAAGCATCTTTGACTTGCTTGACCATATCCGCCGCGGCCTCGGTATTGCCGACATCACATTGGATTGCCAACGCTCGAACACCCAGTGACTCCAACTCCGTCTTCAGCGTTTCTGCAGAATCTGCACTCTTTGCGTAATTGAATGCGACATCAGCTCCGCGACGAGCAACTTCAAGGGCGATCGCGCGCCCTATGCCGCGCGTAGCTCCGGTCACAATCGCAACGCGGCCAGAAAATGTTTTTGTCTCCGTCAAATTCTCTTCCTCGATTTAAGTTAGTTTTCTCTCTGCGGTCCTCAGCGTTCTCTGCGTCTCTGCGGTGATCTTCGTGTGGTTTCGTATCATTTCGTGGATCGTGGTTTGAGACTTGAGAAGAAACAATCCACGAATTACACGAAACTCACGAAAGACCCTTTGATCCTTTAGGCTTCCGACTGGTCCTCAGTGCGCGCAGTTGGCAGTCTCGCGCCACACCACGGACAATGGTTAATCACTGAATACGACGAGCCACCATCGTGAATGGGAATGCCATACTCCCCGAATTCTTTGGAGTAATAAACAACACGATCCGGGCAGTCAAAAGCATCAGTATGGTCCGCACAGTCGCGTCCCAACTCAGATTCCATCACTCCACAACAATGCCGCTTTTCTGTCATATGATTATTGGGCCACCAATGGACACAGATCACACAGATCGGATTTAAGACATCTAGTCTACCATTGCAATGAATTCAATCCGTGTCATCTGTGTTTATCTGTGGCTCTACTCGACAAACTGAAGTTTATCGGACATCTTTACGAGGCGGTCTCTAATAACATATCTCGTCGGATGAGAACAAATGCTCGATCTTAATTACGTTCGCGAAAACATGGACAAAGTCCGCGCTGCACTTCAGTCGCGCCGTTTTGATCTAAGCGCTCTTGAGGCCTTCGCCGAAGCAGATGCGGAACGTCGTCGCGTCATTGCTGAATCAGATCAACTCAATGCCCAGCGCAATACAGCCAGTCGTGAAATCGGTAACCTGATGAAGGAGGGCAAAAAGGAAGAAGCTGAAACCCGTCGCGCTGAAGTTGGTAATTTGAAAACACGGATTGCCGAACTCGACCAACTGCGAGCGCAAACAGAAAGTCGCATGCAGGAGTTATTGTCGGGACTTCCAAATATTCCTCACGAGACAGTCCCAATCGGAGAAGGAGAAGCCGAAAACGTCGAAGTACGGCGTTGGGGCACCGCACCCGAATTTGGTTTTAATCCCAAAGACCATGTTGATATTGGAACCGAGCTTGGCATTCTTGATCTTGAGCGGGCATCGAAGATCGCTGCGGCGCGTTTTGCAATCCTGAACGGAGCCGGCGCGCGAATGGAACGAGCGCTCGTCAGTTTTATGCTCGACGTTCATACTCGCGAACACGGTTATGAGGAGACACTGCCACCGTTCATTGTCAACAGATCTTCTTTGTATGGAACGGGTCAGTTGCCGAAGTTTGAAGCAGATCTGTTCAAACTTGAGGATGATCGCGAGCTTTATTTGATTCCGACGGCGGAAGTACCAGTTACCAACTACTACCGAGACGAAATCTTCGACTCAACACAATTGCCGAAGAGGTGGGTGGCTTATACCCCGTGCTTTCGTTCGGAAGCTGGTAGTTACGGACGCGATACCCGCGGTGTTATCCGCCAACACCAGTTCGAAAAAGTCGAACTGGTTAAGTACTCTCTTCCCGAGAATTCGTACGATGAGCTTGAGTCGTTGACACGCAATGCAGAAGTAATTCTTCAGAAGCTTGGACTGCACTATCGCGTAGTTACGTTATCAACTGGCGACCTCGGATTTGGCAGTGCCAAGACTTACGACATCGAGGTGTGGTTGCCGTCGCAAAATACGTTTCGCGAGATTTCGTCCTGTTCAAACTACGAAACGTTCCAGGCAAGGCGTGCACAGATCCGCTTTCGTCGCAGTGGCGGCGCCAAGCCTGAGTTTGTTCATACATTGAACGGCTCGGGATTAGCGATCGGCCGAACATGGATTGCGATTCTGGAGAACTACCAGCAGGAAGACGGATCGGTGATTGTGCCTGAGGTGCTGCGAAGTTATATGGGTGGGCTGGAGAGAATAAAGAAAGAATAGGACCTATATGACCTATAGGACCTATTCTTTGCGGAAGAGGCTACCGGATCCTAATGTCGAATGGCATTAAAAGCATCACCTCGCCGTTTCGCATCTGATCCATCAAAGCCATGTAGCGAAGTGCTCGCTTTGCATCTTCGGGTAACGCCGCTGCAATCGCGCGCTGCTGTTCAACTTTCGTATTTGAATTGTCGTTAGTGCCGCTCAACAACTGCTGCAGAAACGTCTGCGGGTAAGGAAAGATTACACGCTCCACACCTTTGTCCTTAGGGATCTTCGCTAAGTCCTTCGCGACTTCGATCGCTTTGTCTAATCCACCGAAGTCATCTACCAGTCCTCGATCCTTCGCCTGCGCTCCCGTCCATACACGACCCTGGCCGACTGAATCGACGGATTGCGGATCCTTCTTTCGTCCCTTCGCAACTTTCGGGACGAAGTCCTGGTAGTAGGTAGTCTTGATCCAGTCTTCAAACTTCGCTCGCTCGTCGTCAGAGAATTTCTCGGTCTCGCGAAACATGCCCGCATTCTTGCCTCGCAACACGTATTCGTTTGAGATACCCAACCAATCATAAAAACCACGCATCACCGGTTTACCAGCGACGACACCAATCGAGCCCGTAATCGATGATGGCTCAGCAATGATTTTGCTCGCGGCCGCAGAAATGTAGTAACCGCCCGACGCGGCCACATCGCTCATTGAAACGACTACCGGCTTTTTCTGGTTTGCCGCTTCAACAGCATGCCAGATGATGTCTGAAGCCAAACCCGATCCACCGGGACTATCAACTCGCAGAATGATCGCTTTGATCGTCTTATCTGCAGCCGCATCAGTTACAGCCTTGGAGACCGTATCTGAACCAATCGACTGTTCTCCCGAAGGACTGTTCTGAGAGCTACCAGATCCAATCGTTCCACTCGCATATATGACTGCGATTCTTTCACCTTCATTCAGACCAAGCGATTCAGGCGAGACGTCTCGATAATCAGTACCGCGAACGGGAGTAAAGGCATCTGCGTCTTTGTAGCCGAGCTGGGTCTTGATCTGTTTCTCCACATCATCGCGATAAGCCGACTCGTCGATCAGGCCAACCTCCTTTGCCTTCGCCGCACCGTAAGGGGCGTTATCGATCAAAGCGCGTATCTCATCAGGAGTTTTCCTTCGTGACTGGGCGATAGTGTTCACATATCTTCCATAAAGGTCGTCAAGCAAAGAGTTGACGTACTCACGATGAGCATCCGTCATCTGTTTCTGAGTAAACATATCACCTGCGCTCTTATATTTTCCGATCTGATAAATGTCGGGATATATACCGAGCTTATCCAGCGATCCTCGAAAGAACATGACGTCGGCTGCGAGTCCATTGATAAACAATTCACCAGGAGGCGGCACATAAATCTTGTCGCAGGCAGTGGCGATGTAATACTCCTTGTTGAGACCAAACTCGACATATGCGTAGACCGGCTTTCCGGACGAACGAAAATCGGAAATCGCCTCTCTGAGTTCTTCCGCCTTCCCCCAGCCAACCCCCGATATGTCAACTTCGAGCAGGATCGCTTTGATGCGCTTATCGACTTTTGCTTTCTTGAACTGCATGACCAGTCCGGTCAGCGACTGATCGGGGCCGCCAAAGTATTTTTTAAAAGGATCGTCGGGACTGTAGTCCGGCAATGAGCCGGCGACCCGAAGTGTGAGCAAGCTGTTGTCACGAATAGTCGGTTCGCTTTTGCGAAAGACCGAAACGACGATCGCTACTCCGATAACGATGACCAAAGCAAATACTGCGACGATGCCTCCAACAATTAGGAGGGCCTTTTTTGTGCCTGACATTGCCATATTAGTTCCTATCGAAATTTGTCTCTTATCTGGGGTGTTTTAGAGAATTTTAAGCTGATGTACTACGCGAAGGGTAGCCGAAAGGTTTCCGGATCTCGGATCTAGGTTTGACGGGAGCGCCTTAATGATTCTCTGACTCTTGATTACCCGTGATCTGAGATCTGAAATTTGAGATCTGAGATCCTGGTTTGACAATCCATCCACCACCCAGAACTTCGTCGCCGCGATAGAACACTGTTGCCTGTCCTGGAGTAATCGCCCGTTGAGGTTCATCAAACCTGACTCGCGCGCGATTATTTTCGAGTGGCGTTATCGTCGCTGGCGCAGCGGTGTGTCGATAACGAACTCGCACATCTGCTCGCACGGGCTCGACTGGATTGTCAAAAGCAACCCAATTCACTCCCGCTGCCACGAACTCACTTTTCAATAGCGCTTGATCCGCACCAACCACTACTTGATTCTTTTCGACGTCGAGTGAAATCACGTACAGCGGTCGTTCATCCGCGATTCCAATACCGCGTCTCTGGCCAATCGTGTACCGCTGAATTCCATTGTGCTGGCCAATTACGCGGCCGGTTGAATCGACAATTTCACCCGCACCCGGAAGTCGATTAATCTCGCCTTCAGACTCAAGGTAGCGATCGATGAAACCTGCGTAATCACCGTCTGGTACAAAGCAAATCTCCTGCGACTCTTTCTTCTCTGCGACCGCCAGCCCATGCCTGCGCGCAGCGTCGCGAGCTTCGGGTTTCGAAATCTCACCCAACGGAAACATCGCGCGCGATAACTGACTCTGTGTCAGCTCCCACAAAAAGTAAGACTGATCCTTTTGCTGATTCAGTCCACGCAGGAGCTTGTAGCGATTGGTTGAAGGATCAAACTCAGCGCGTGCGTAATGACCTGTCGCTACTTTCTCACAACCCAGACTTACCGCAAGTCGATCAAGCGAAGCAAACTTCAACCGACTATTGCACGCAACGCACGGGATCGGAGTTTCGCCATTCAGATAGCTCGTAACAAACGGTTGAACTACGTCGCGTTCGAAGTCCCGCTCGAGATTGAGAACATAAAATGGAAAACCGAGTTCTTCAGCGACTCGTCGCGCGTCGTAGACATCATCGAGCGAACAACAACGTGACGGAAGCGGATCACCGTTCTCGTCAGTGTTAATTCCGCGACGCTGATCCCACAACTGCATTGTGAAACCAACGAGCTCGTGCCCTTGTTCCTTAAGAATTGCGGCAGCTGCCGAAGAATCAACGCCACCACTCATTGCTACTGCTATCTTCATCTCGTAAATCGTGAATCGTAAATCGTGAATCGCCGTCGTTTTATCCGCAGATTACACAGATTTCGCAGATTGCATTAAAAGAATCTGCGTAATCTGCGTAATCTGTGGATAGTTCTTCTGCTTTACCGTTCCCCCAGCGCCGGTGTTAAATAGACCCTAAACTGTTATGCCCGAAACCGCAACTCAAGAATATCGCGTCGCAAAAGAGCCTTATTACCTTCCAGTCGGTCGTGAAATTGAGCTATTCGAGGCCGCTCATTCAGCACGTTTGCCAGTCATTCTCAAAGGACCGACCGGCTGCGGCAAGACTCGTTTCGTCGAGCACATGGCGTGGCGATTGGAGCGACCGTTGATCACCGTCGCGTGTCACGAAGACTTGTCGTCAACCGATCTTGTTGGAAGGTTCTTACTTGAAGGCGAGGAAACAATTTGGCACGACGGACCGCTTACGACAGCAGTTCGGAACGGCGCGATTTGTTATCTCGATGAAGTAGTCGAAGCACGAAAAGACACCGTAGTCATCATTCACCCGCTTACCGATCACCGTCGCCGCCTTCCTATCGAGAAACTGGGCACCATTGTTGATGCTCCTGATGATTTCATGCTGGTGGTGTCGTATAACCCGGGCTACCAGTCCATCCTGAAGGACTTGAAGCAATCAACTCGTCAGCGCTTCGTCGCCGTCGAGTTCGATTACCCACCTCCGGAGATGGAAGCGGAGATCGTGGCGCATGAAGGGGGAGTAGATGAAGGAACGGCGCGCGACCTCGTGCTTATCGGACAGAAGGTGCGAAACCTTCGAGGGCATGGCCTCGAAGAAGGTGTCTCCACTCGTCTGCTGATTTATGCTGCGCAACTTATCACTCTCGGCATTCCACCAATTGATGCCGCCGACGTAGCGATGTGCTCACCAATCACTGACGACCGCGAGCTCCAGCTCAGCATCAGAGAGATTGTTACGACTGTGATCTGATGCTGAATTATTTCAGATTTCAGATTTCAGATTGTCGGGCCAAAGCGACACCACCATGCGACACAATCTGAAATCTGAAACCTTAAATCTGAAATCTGACGACGATGAGTACCAACCAAGAAAATCTTGAACCGGACCAGCCTCAATCTCCCGAACGCAAGTCGTTCATCGAGCTGACACGCAAACTTGCAAGTCTTCCTTTGGATCAAGCTGCGGCGGCGTTGGAAACAAGCGCAGCTATAGCAGGCATTTCATTGCGCGCGGCGGTTGAATTCCTGCGTGCCGCGCCTCTCGCTTCGCAGGTTTTCAAGGCAAATGATCTGAAGCTTTGGGGCGAACTCGGCCGTCGTCTCGCCATGGGTGATTACGACGCGGCTGCCAATTTCTTCGTTGGAGGCGTCGCGCAATATGAACAAGTGCCGCGCATTCTGCATGGAGAAATTCTCGAACTCTGCGTGCGACAAATGACCTTGTCCACTGCTGTTGGCAAGGAAACATTCACGATACTTCCTGCCATCGTCACCGAAATCAACGACGAGTCGTTTTTCAAATCAATGCTTTCCATAGCCAGCGAGATCGCTCGACGCTCAGCAAAGCACAGTTCGGACTTTCTGAAGAGCAGCGCCGACGTTTCGTCCGCGCTGAAGGCCGAAGGAGACAAAGCGGTTGTCGAAAAAGCACTCGATCTTGCGGGAGCGTTCGCCGCGCGCGCAGGTGGTATCGCTGCTGATGCCTGGGCGGCACTTCCACATGCAATCGCTGACCTGAGTCCAGTCGATGCGGTCCGTCTTCTAAATCGCGCGCATGAGTTTCTCGAACGAGGTGGCGGGGCTGCACTTCACATACTCCTTTCTGGTGGTGAACTCCTGCGCCGCGCTCCGGAAATCTTCGACGAATGGATCAAGCTGCTGTCGGTCGTCGCCAAGCATGGCAATGCCAGTTTAATTGCGTTCGTCCGCAGCAGTCCCGCATTCATTCGCCTGCTTAGCGTTAATGCGGATCGCGGTGACGCCGTAGCGCTCGCACTTCGCGTGCTCTCCCTGACTAAAGAGATTGCGGAGATTGATGGCGAGGCTGCGCTTGCATGTTTTCGTTCAAGTGGACGCGCGCTGCACAACGTATCCATCGAGCAATTCGAAGCCTGGGCCAAACGCGGGCTCTCCTCAGTGCGTGCCGACAACCGCGCGCGGCGAAGTTATTTTTCACTGGAGACGCGAGGCAGTTATGAAGCGCTTCATAGTGGCATGGCCGGCTTGCCACTCGACTCAATTCAACATCTGCTCCGTCTCTATGTGGAAGCATTAACAGGTCGGGAAGTTGATATTGCTCCGCTCGCAGCAGTTCCTGACGAATCTCGCATCGGCGATGGAAGAACTGTTCATTTGCCGTCACTCGTCAATGAATTTGGAGACGACGAACTCGACTTTCGGCTCTACAAGGTGTTGGCCGCACATGGCGCCGGGCAGATCGAGTTTGGCACTTATCAGCAAGGTCGATCACTGATTCCGGCCTTGAGCGCAATCACAGAGGCCTACGATCCAGAGAACGTAAACGCGCTGGATGCTTTTGCTTTGGCGGATGAATTGGTTGACCCCGCTCAGAATCCGACACCCAAACAGAGCGCTCAAGCCACGGAGCAGATCGGCTACAGAGACGTGCTGCGACTGTTTCCGTTACCACAACTGGCGCGTCGAGTGTTCGGCACGCTGGAGAATGGCCGCATCGATCGACGGCTTCGACACAGATATAGAGGCTTGAGGCGTGATCTGGATCTCATTCGCGATCACCTCCTGCACAGTCGTCCGCGAATTCAGGAATTGCCTGTTTCACTCGTGCCCTTTGAACTGCTATTTCAAGTCGCGCTTCTCGGTGGCGCTCGTGATGACTCACGACAGTATTACACCCAGGTAGTTTCTGAACTGGAAACGATCGTGGGCGACTACTTGTCGAATTCAACCGCCAGTGTTGCCGACACGCTGATGGCAACGCGTCGCGTTTACGATCTGTTCCAATCAGTGGTTCCAACTGACGACGCAGTCCAGCAAGTTGATGTGCCTGAGGATCATACGGAGGCAGATGACGAGGATGTGGCCGCCGAACGACTCAAGCAAAGGCAAACTCAACAGATGCCTCAGCGCCGCGACGCGCGAGAACTTTTCAATGCCTGGAATGATCCGTCGGCTGAAGGCGAGCCGGACGAATTAGCAGGCGCCGAAGCGTGGTCCGAAAGTGAATCACCGGAACAGCAGCTGGCCGAAGGCGAAGTCGCATATAACTACGACGAATGGGACCGGGAACTAACAGATCACCGTCTTGGCTGGTGTCGAGTGGTTGAGAAGCGAGTGCAGCACGGCGATAAGAACTTCGTTGAGCAAACGAAGGAGCGACACAAAGGGGTCATTTCTTCAATCAGGCATCAGTTTCAACTGATGAAACCGGAAAATCTTGTACGAGTCGCCAACGAAGTCGACGGTGAAGAGTTTGATTTGAACGCAGTTATCGACTACGTGATCGATCGCCGAGCTGATGGACAGCAATCAGAAAGGATCTACACCAAACGCCTTCGACGCCGTCGTGACGTGGCAGTTTCGTTTTTACTCGATCAATCGTCATCCACGGCTCGGACGATTGGTCGTCATCCCTTGCAGCCTTACACCCGGCCCGGCCGCAGAATTATCGAGATCGAAAAAGAAGGTCTCGTGTTGATGAGTGAAGCCTTGGAAGCTGTCGGCGACGTTTACGCGATCAATGGATTCACGTCAGAAGGACGCCGCAATGTGAAGTTTTATGTCGTGAAGGATTTTGATGAGAAGTATTCGGACGAAGTTAAGAAAAGGATCGGCGGCATCAACTATCAAAACAACACTCGATTGGGCGCAGCGATCAGACACGCCAGTGCTAAGCTCGCAAAACAAGAAGCACGCACGCGCCTGCTGATCGTTTTGTCTGATGGTCGTCCATACGACCATGATTATGGCGACGCGCGTTACGCACGTGAAGACACTCGCGAAGCTTTACGGCAGGCCAAGAATCAAGGCATCACACCGTTTTGTATAACGATTGACCGCGAATCAGAAGCGGAGTTGAAAGATCTTTACGGCGAGATTGGTTACACGATCATCGACGATGTGCTGACGCTACCAGAGAGACTACCGGGGATCTACAGAAGGTTAACCACTTAATTAAAGAAGTCATTTTCCATATATCATTTGACATTTTTCAGTTGCCATTTGAACAGGGCTGGTTGCCGAATCAACCCAGGCCACCTTTTCAATTTGTCATTGACCGTTGGTAATTTTAAGCAAATGACCAACTGAAACATGTCAAACGATATATGGAAAATGACTTGAATACTTCCTTACTTAGTTCTCTCCTCCCCAACCTCCGCCACCAGGGGTTTCTATTCGAACGCGATCACCTGCGTCCAACTGGCGTGAACCTTTCGCCGGAAACTTAACTCGCTGCTTGCCGCGAATGATTACGTTCGTTCCGGGCTGACCTTGTTCGCCACCATTCAAACCATACGGTCCATGCTCTCTTCGATCAGCTAACAGCGACATTCGGGCCGGCACCAGTGTTTCGATCTCACGAATCACTCCGTCGCCACCTCGAAACCTTCCCTTGCCGCCCGAGCCTTTCCGCAAACGATACTCACGCACTCGCAAGGGGTACGCGTACTCGAGAGCTTCAGCCGGTGTGTTCAGACTGTTTGTCATGTGCGTGTGCACGCCACTCATGCCATCGAGTTGTGGTCTGGCGCCGGCGCCACCGGCCACTGTTTCGTAATATGAAAACTCGTTCCCAGAGCGAGGGTCGATTCCACCAATCGTCAGATTATTCATCGTACCCTGACTCGCCGCTGGAATTCGTTCTGGCATTGCATTCGCGAGTGCCTTGAACAAGACGTCAACGATTCGTTGTGATGTTTCAACATTGCCGCCTGCGACTGACGCCGGGGGGTTCGCATTCACGATCGTTCCTGAAGGCGCGATAACCTCAATCGGATGCATCAATCCGGCACTCGCCGGCACATCGCCCGGTATCAAACAACGAAAGACGTACGAAACTGCTGAAACCGTGATCGCTTCCACCGCGTTAATGGCGCCCGCAACCTGCGGTGAGCTGCCACTGAAATCGACAACGGCTTTGTCTTCTCGAATCGTGATGCGCACGACAATGGAGACGGGTGAATCAACCACGCCGTCATCGTCGAGAACGTCTTCAGCTTCATAAGTGCCATCCGGAATTGTCGATATCGTGTGACGCATTAAGCGCGCAGAGTAGCTAATTAACTGACTGGCGTAGTCCAAAGTTTCACGTTCACCTCGCCTTTCGATTATTTCGAGTAGACGAGTTGAGCCCGTTTTTAGCGAGCCAATCTGGGCATCAAAATCGCCGCGTCTTTCGATATTTCCACGAACATTTGCCAGCAACAGACGCATTGTGTCCTGGTCAGTCACACCTTCCCGAACGATGCGAATCGGCGGAATCCTGATCCCCTCACCATAAATGTCCGTCGCTAGTCCCATTGAACCAGGTGTCGCTCCACCGATGTCGGCGTGGTGTGCTCGGTTAGCGACGAAGAAGAGGGGGCGAGTGAGAGACGAGGAGGCGAGTGGGTGAGAGGGCGAGAGGACGAACTCGCCCCGTCGCCCCGTCGCCCTCTCACCCCCTCGCCCTTTCACCCCCTCGCCCCCTCGCCCACTCGCTCTCACTCGCCCACTCGCTCTAACTCGCCCACCCGCAAACACTCCCGCCACCAACGTCACGTCCGGCAAATGTGTTCCACCTGCAAATGGATCGTTGAGTGCCACGACATCGCCGGGTTGAATGTCGACCTCTTTTAGCGCAGCGGCAACTGCCATCGGCATTGAACCAAGATGAACGGGCATGTGATCTCCCTGGGCGATGACATTGCCTTTGGCATTAAATACTGCACACGAATAATCGCGACGCTCCTTGATGTTTGGAGAGAACGCAGTCCGCCGCAAGGCGATACCCATCTCTTCAGCGACAGACGTGAAGAGTGCGCGGTAGATCTCGAGTGTTGTTGGATCAAAATTCTTCATGTCCGCGTGTTATAAGACCTATATGACCTTTTCGACCTATTACCTCAAGCTTATGATCAGATTCCCGGCTTCATCCAACACTGCAGTCGCCTCCGCTGGAATCAACGTCGTCGCTGAATACTCGATCACAATAGACGGTGTTCGCAATTTTGCGCGCGGCTTCAATTCTTCGCGACGATACACCCCTACTTGCAAACGTTTTCCTGATAGATATGTCGTGATCGTGTAATCAGGTTCCACAGTTTTTCTTTGCCCTTTTGTCAGCTTCTGATCCAGGAGCGGCTCAACCAATCCAAGTGAACGCAACCTCGCACTTACAATCTCAACCTCGCTGCTCTCCTGCGCGTAGCCGTACCGTTCGCGATGTGCCTCGTGAAATCTATTTGCCAATGACTCTGAGCTGTATTTGACCTCCAGTTCAAACGATTGTCCTTTGTATCGCATTCCCAACGAACGCTCGTGTCGTTGTTTGCTGACATCAAATCCCTCAGCGCGAAGTATTGATCGTGCATCTCGTTCCATCTTGTTGAAGATCTGCGGCAATGACTTAACTGATCGTGAATCGCACGGAAGCATTACAGTGCGGCTCTGATCCTTCACCACATCCGCTACCAAAACACCTATCGCTGAAAGCGCGCCGGGCAACGTCGGAAGAATGACTGTTGGTATGCGTAGCGAGCTTGCAAGTTCCACCGCATGCAAACCTCCAGCGCCGCCAAAGGGCAATAACACAAATTGACGTGGGTCGTAACCTCGTTCGACGGAGATGTGCCGGAGTGCGCGTTCCATGTTGGTGTTTACAACTTTCAGCACTCCTTCAGCAGCAGCAACGATGCTACAGCGACGGCCCGAAACTCTCGACAAGTCCATGGCAAGTTTTTCGATTGCACTCACCGATCGTTTTTCATCTAAAGAAAACTCACCACCAAGCAAACCGGCGCCAGCGAAGTGTCCCAGCACAACGTGAGCGTCTGTTACGGTCGCCAGTTCAGATTTTCCGTAACACGCTGGGCCAGGATCAGCCCCTGCCGATTCGGGGCCAACTCGAAGCGATCCCCCTTCATCCACGCGCGCGATCGAACCGCCGCCCGCGCCTACCGTGTGGATGTCGAGCATCGACACGGACACCGGCAGGCCCGCAACCAACGCTTCATTGGTTGTGCGAATACTTCCCGCATTACACAATGCAACGTCGGTAGAAGTTCCGCCCATGTCAAAAGTAATGATGTTCGCAAAGCCCGTTACCTTTGCCGTTCTCAAGGCGCCCACTACGCCACCAGATGGCCCCGAAAGAATTGTCCTTACTGGCTCCTGCGCCGCGAGATCGGCCGAGATGCTGCCGCCCGACGATTGCATAACGCGGAGTGCCTCTTTTGTACTTTGTGCTTTGTGATTTGCAGTTCCATTCGTATTCCACAGGTCAGCAAGTCTTCTTAAATACTTGCTCATGAGTGGCTGGAGGTAAGCGTTAATAACGACGGTGGAAGTTCGTTCGTATTCGCGATACTCGGGAAGGATTTCACTCGAAACGGACAAAGGCACATCCAATGTGCTCAGCGCTGATGCGATCCGCTGCTCGTGTTCAGGATGCAAGAAGGAAAATAGTAAGCAGATTGCGATCGATTCGAGGCGCAAGCTCCTTAACTTTCTTACAAGTCTGTTCAACTCCTCTTCATTAAGCGGTTCGATCACTTCACCGGAAGCTACAACGCGTTCAGTTACTCCGAGGCGCAGGCCGTCGGAAACAAGCGGGGTTGGTTTCACGGCGTTGAGGTTATAGAGTTCGGGACGCGCTTGCCTGCCAATCACTAAAACATCTTCAAAGCCTTTAGTAGTAATCAGAGCAACACGCGCTCCGCGACGTTGCAGTAATGCATTTGTTCCGACGGTCGTGCCATGAACAACTTCGATTTGGTCGACTGTAACTGCACATTCGTTGCAGATACGTTTCAGTCCGTCGGTGATTGCTTGTGAGGGATCGGATGGCGTCGATGGTAGTTTGAAAAGATTCAGCCTTCCATTCTTTTCGAAAACGAAATCAGTGAAGGTACCGCCTGTGTCTACGCCGACACGAATGTTTTGAGCTTTGTGCCTGGTTCTGTGTGCTTTGTACTTCTTTTCATCGCGCGTTATGGTCATACCGAGCGACTTCGAGTTTGATCGTGTGTTTGGGTGGATGTTGTCCCTGCAGCCGAAATACTGATTAGGCAATCAGCGATTTCGTGTTATTCGTATGTTTAGTGGATCGTGTTTTCCTGTGACGAGAGATGATCCACGAATCACACGAAATAACACGAAACAATTCAATCAACCTTTACCCAGCAACCACTTTCGTTCGAAGCGCGCGCTGCATCGAGTACTTGTTGTGTGCGATGTCCATCTTCGAACGTAGCAGCGTTTGCAACTGTAGTCTTGCCAGACTGCATAGCTTCAACAATAGCACCCGAGAAAGCTGTGAAACCCCGCGACCAGCTACTCTCGCGCATACCGTGCGCCATGTGATCCTGATCTACCGCGACGGGTCGCCAGTTGCCTGAGCCAAGGGGTGAATGCCAGAGCTCGCCGGTTTCTTCGACCATTAACGCGCCGCTCGTTCCGTATATTTCGAGCCGGTTTTCATACTTACCTGACTCGACAACGGACAGTGACGCCATGCCGGTAGTGTCACCGTTGTTTGCGCCGTCTGCGAAGCGAAAGAGCAATTTTGCTTCATCGTCAGAGGTGACCGCGCGTGTTGTTCCACTTGTTTTGTCGAGTCGTTGCTTGATGTGGGTTGACAGCATGCCAAGGACGTTTGTTATCTCAGTGTCCAGCATCCAGCGAAAAGAGTCGATGACGTGAGAACCAATGGCTCCTAAAGTTCCGCCACCCATATCTGCATCAGACCACCAATCCCAGGCACGGTCCTTCACACCGCGATAGTCAGAGCGGAAGACATAATTGCAGTGACGCACTTGACCTATCGCTCCACTCTGGAGCATCGCGCGCATCGTGCGTCTACTATTCAGAAAACGAAGTTCGTGATCGAGCAGAGCCAGCACGCCGACCGCTTGCGCCCGGTGAACCATTTGAGCCGTTTGCTCGGCAGTCATAGCCATCGGTTTCTCACAAAGCACAGCCTTGCGATGTTCAAGCGCTGCGAGAGTAATATCCACATGCGTCGCTGGTGGAGTGACGATACTTACGAGGTCTACATCGCGATGTGCCACTAACTCCCGCCAATCGTTGCAAACGTTTTCAATGCCAAACTCTTTCGCAACAACCTCAGCGCGTTCGCGATGGCCGCTCGCAATAGCAACCACTTTAGCGCCCATACAATCTCGGAAGCCCGGGATCTGAGTGGTGCGGGCAAATCCAGTTCCTACAATTCCAATTCCAACTGCTGATTTCTTCATCGAGGCTCCGTTGGTTCGAACTGCCTTTTCTATTTTTAGATGTAGCGCTTGATCGTTACGGATTATGGTAGGCGTGTTTGCCGATTGTAAAGTGAGTATTTGGCTTTTGTCTTGCAGCTTCGGAATTCTGAAGTAAGGCGTTCGTATGGCGCATCTTGGGGTATGATGTTGCCCTGTCAATTCTCAGAAACTCAGATATTGGTTATTTCTCCTCATATGAATACCGAGTTTGAATGGGTTCGAATCATTAGTGCACGCGTTGCCACGCGCACTGAAAGAGAAAATATGAGTCAGAAGCGAAATAACGAATCGGATCCGGACATGTTGGATGAGTATGATTTCAGTAATGGGGTACGCGGCAAATATGTAGACCGATTTGCGAAAGGCTCTAATGTAATTGTTCTCGATCCCGATGTCGCCGAGGTATTTCCGGATTCCGAGTCGGTGAATCAGGCATTGCGTGCGTTGGCTGAAATCATTCGAAATAAAGTTGAGAAACGGCAGCCGTAATCTCACCGGGCCGAACTAAGTAGAAGATCCTCATCATGATGAACAACGAAGACATTGAGCGAAAGATGAATTTCATCGTGGAGCAACAAGCTCAGTTTGCTTCCGATATTCAACAGCTGCAGGAATCGCAGTCGCGAACTGAGCAAGTTGTGGCCCGGAACGTCGAAGCCGTAACCTATACGTTGAGGCAGTGGCCCAGACGACTGAGAGTGTGGCAAAAATGGGAGATGTCGTCACTCGCCTCGCAAATGTGACGCATGCAGGCTTCACTGCGATGCATGAAGGCTTCACCGAAATAAATGCAAAGATCAATGCTCTTGTTGATGCGCAGATTCGCTCCGAAGAGAATCTCACCAGACTGGAAGCGAACGTTGCTCGCACGGAAGCTAACGTCGCTCGGACGGATGAAAATCTCGCGCGCACGGACGAAAACCTTAACAAGCTCACGTCAGACGTCGATCGTTATCTCAGAGACAAAAACGGCACCTAGCTCCTGGATTTAATGTCATATCCAACCAGCGCTTTGCGGACTCGCCATGAGTGGAGTTCTTTGTTAAGTTGCGTGCGCGAGCCGCTCAAGCAAACTCTCATTTCGGAGTATGAATAAATGAACCAGCCGAATCCGAAGGTTGATTTCTTTTTTCGTAAAGGCAAGTGGCAAGAAGAATTTGAGAAGTTGAGAAAGATCTGTCTTGAGTCTGATCTCATCGAAGAATTGAAGTGGGGTTGTCCGTGCTACACCTTTCAGAAAAGAAACATCGTTTTAATTCATGGCTTCAAAGAATACTGCGCGCTTCTGTTTTTCAAAGGCGCCTTGTTGAAGGATGACAAGGGAATTCTGATCCAACAAACGAAGAATGTGCAGGCGGCGCGGCAGATTCGGTTCAGGAGTCTTCGAGAAGTAGTTAAGATGAGACCTGTCTTGAAGGCTTACATCAAAGAAGCCGTTACAGTAGAAACCGCTGGTTTGAAGGTGGATTTTAAGAAGACCGTAGAGTTCCCTATTCCGGCGGAATTTCAAAACAAACTAAATGAAAACCCAGCATTGAAGACTTCCTTTAAAGCGTTGACGCCGGGACGGCAAAGAGCCTACATCCTCTATTTTTCTTCACCCAAGCAAACCAAAACTCGCGAGTCCAGGGTTGAGAAATGCGTGCCACAAATACTCGTTGGGAAGGGACTAAACGATTAAAATGCCACGAACCCGCACCATACTTCGCTGGATTCACATCGTGTTTGCCATTCCCATCGCTGGTTACGTCTACAGTCCGTTTGAGCAACTGCCGAACTACGCGCCCGTTGTTCGGTTTGTTGCGATTCCTGTGCTGGTTCTAACTGG
>DASYPT010000053.1:0-3558 GCA_036006355.1 Pyrinomonadaceae bacterium
GGCTATTCTCGCGCGGCAGAAGGAGAACAAACCAGTGCACGAATGGAAGTTAGCCGAAGCGGGGGAATTGACGGACTGGGGTCAAAGCTATCAAACGGTGGGACAATTCATGTCAACCGATCTATTCACCCTGCGGCCTACCGATCTAGTCGATCTTGCCGCCAGCTTGATGGATTGGCGGCACATCAGGCACGTTCCCGTTGAAGATGAAAAGGGCCATCTGGTTGGACTGGTCACTCACCGCGGGCTTTTGCGTCTATTGAGCCGCGGCTCAACAGCGCCCGATGGGACTTCGATGACCGTGCGCGAGATCATGAAGCCGAATCCGACGACCGTGACTTCGAGCATACCCACGCTGGAAGCCATCGAGATCATGCGACGCTCTGGTATTGGTTGCCTTCCCGTAGTCGATGACAACCGGCTTGTGGGGATAGTGACCTCCTATGATTTTCTGACTGCGACCGCGAGTCTTTTTAAGCAACACCTGGCAGCTTCAGCAAGGCCTTCCGATAAGGAGAAGGTTGTGAGAGGAGCGTCAGCCTAACTTGTGAACACTTACGTCCAAGCGGTGACGGCGCCAAGATGGTTTGCCTCATGACGCACAGCTGCGGAGGTCATTCTCATAGCTGAGCCCTGCTGCAGATTATGTAGAGCACAAGCGCAGACGCGAAGTGACCACCACAACAACACTGCAAATGGATACCTACTCTCCACGTAAAGCTTATGAACCTAATCAAACTGAACCAGAGAAATATTAGTATTTCCGGCTTTTGGATCGGTTCGGTTTTGTTGCCAATCGGCCACAAATTCGCTTGGCGTTACACTCTACTTGAACTCTTCTGAGCCACCCCTATACCAATTGAGGGTTTGGTTTTGTCCCACACCCTGGTAACTGCTTTAGAACAACCGGATTCATCTTTTCAAGTTCACGGCATGCACCTTGCCATCTTCAACACTCGAGGAGAAAACAACAGATGAGAACAATCGACTACAGTGACAAAGTTGGGGGAGCAATCTTAGCTTTATCTTTAGTGCTTGGAATCGGAATTATGGCTGGCACTGCTCAAGCGCAGGATCGCAATAACGGTCAATGGCAGCGCAATGATCGCAATCGCAGTGATCGGCAGGAGCGAGATTGGCGACGGAATCGCAACCAGGACCAGAATCGCGCACGCCGTAATGATCGTTACGATCGTGATGACCGTTATGGGAACAACGGCAGCTACAATAACAGCGCTCAGATTGCTCTGAACCAGGGTTACCAAGCTGGATTGAGCACTGGGTCCAGTGATGCTCGCCGCGGACAGAGCTACAACCCCCAGCGTTCACACTACTATAGGGACGCTCGGTCGCAGCAGTTTAGAAATGGCTTCGTGCAGGGCTATGCGGCAGGATTTCGGCAGTATGGTGGTTATAACAACAACGGCGACTACCGCAGGAGCAATGGCGGCGCTGGCATCGGCAACATCCTCGGCGAAATCTTCGGCCGACCTTGAGCCAGCTACCAGCAGCACTCTCAATATTACCAACTCGTAAGAGGCCCGACAGCAAAGGGCCAACGAGTTATAAAACAAGTCCGTATTAGGCAAAAAGTCAGTAGAAAGAAATAAGGTTAAATGATCAACCTCTTATCCGCGGCCACTGCAACACCGCCACACTCATTCAAGACGACAGACATTGTTGCGGGCCTAATGCACAAGCTCTCTCCCGAACTCATCAACACAATCAACAGCCTTGGGGTAGACCAGCGCTACTCGACGATTGAGAACTATCCTGATTATTTGTCGGGCAAACCGATGAGAGCTACCAGTTCGACAACGCAGTTGGGTGTCGAAGCGACGCGCTCTTGCATTCAGCAGTGGAAAGGAGATCCTTCCAAGATCGGTTTGCTGATAGCCGGCACAAATACGCCTGACCAGATGCTACCTTGTCTTGCCTCTGAAGTGATGGGACAGACTCATGGCCTCTTATCGCGCTCGCTGAGGACCGTCAGCATGCAGGCCCAGGGCTGTTCCGTGTTATTGAAATCCATAGAAGTGGCTCAGTGGTATCTGGCGGCAAATCCAGGACGTATGGCGATGGTCCTCATGGCAGAGGCCCATACTCCGTTTGTGGCAGCACTCCTGCAGAATGAGTACCACGGCTTTCGCGAGCTTCTTCGACTACGGAAGAACCACAACCTAAATGCTGAGCAATTTGAACAACAAAGGCTAGATACCACCTTTGTCATTCAATCAATGCTCTTCGGTGACGGCGCTGTGGCCCTGTTAGTCGGAAGCGAAGAAGGCAAGCCAGCCTTTGGGCCAATCTCCCACTTAACCAACGAGGCGACGGAAGATGTAAATCTCCTCACGATGACAAGCAACAGTTCTCATTCATTCCTGAAGGGCAAACCACAATATTTCATGCGACGAAACGTGCCTGCCCGCGGAGCTCATTACGCTGTTAGCACACTGAATACGGTTCTCGATCATCCGGATTCGCCGGTTTCCAATTTGGGCCAGGTGGACGACTGCCTCATCCATACCGGCAGTAAGAAAATTCTGGATGGCGTCTGCTCGCAGTTAGACTTGGATAGTGATTCTGAGAAGGTTCACGGTTCTTACGAAATACTTAAGAACTACGGAAATCTTTCAAGTGCTTCTACAGGATTCATGCTGGCTCAAAAGACTGACTGGCCGGGACCGGCAATCGTAGTGGGTTTCGGCGTCGGCTTTGCTGCCAGCGCCGGAGTTATGAGTCTCAACTAGTCCCAGTATCGTCAAGGTATTGTCCTTACATATTGGCGGAAGTAAGCGCTGACCTTTTTGTCTTCCGTCATCGCGAGCTTAAGTCTGGGTGGGCCGCAGATCCATGGTAAGGCTGATCCGTCGGCCATTTCTCAGAGCATTAACTGCCCACCGTTAACTTCAATCGTCTCTCCAACGATATATGAGGAAGCGTCGGAGGCGAGAAACGCGATCACTTTTGCACATTCCAGGGGCGTGCCTACCCGTCCAAGCGGAATCGTAGTTACAAAATTGCGAATCATTTCCGGTGTCGAAAAGACTTGATGAAAAGGCGTATCAATAACGCCTGGTGAAATAGCATTTACACGCACACCATATGGTGCCAGTTCCTTCGCAAGAGATTTCGTAAACGTGATCAAGCCACCTTTTGCAACCGAGTAGGCCGCGGCGCCAGGGCCACCTCCAGTACGCCCGGCGATTGAGACGATATTGATGATGGCTCCGCGTTTGCGCTCGATCATTGAGGTGGCGACAGCTTGTGAGCAGAGCATCACGCTCGTTAAGTTGAGATTTATGATCTCACTCCAACGTTCCTGGGTTAGTTCGCGAATTGCCTGCCGCTGTACGAGTGAGCCGGCGTTATTAACTAAAATATCAATTGGTCCCAACTCATCAGTCGCACGCTTCACGAGCGACGAAATGTCAGCGGCTCGCCGCATATCAGCGCAGATAGCCAGGGCTTTGCCACCCTCTTTCATAATTTGGTCCAGCACCTGGTTCGCCCCTTCTTCGTTCTGATGATAGCCGAGCGCTACTATCGCGCCTAAGT
>DASYPT010000054.1:0-7395 GCA_036006355.1 Pyrinomonadaceae bacterium
TTCAGCGGGCTGGTTGGTCAAGTCACGACAAGCTAAAGCATATCGGACATTCTACTCCACCACATTAACCAAAGTTCCAATGGGCTCGATTGTGATCCGGATCTCATCACAGCGTTCGAGCGTGAAGTTATCAGGAGGCACAATCCCAGTACCCGTGAGTAGAATGCAACCCTGCGGGAATGAATTGTCGCGGTAGAGGAACTCGACCAGCGTTTTCGGCGTGCGTTTGAGTTGAGCAAGCGTCGTGGATCCCTTAAACACCATCTCATCTTGACGGTGAATGTCTAAACGAATCTCCGTCGAACTATCCAGCATTTCATTTGTCACGAACACACAGGGTCCAAGCGCACAACTTCGGTCATAAACTTTCGCTTGCGGCAAGTAGAGTGGGTTCTCGCCTTCAATGTCACGCGAGCTCATGTCGTTGCCAATCGTGTAACCGACAATCTTGCCCGTCTTTGTAATAACTAATGCCAACTCCGGTTCCGGTACATTCCATCGTGAGTCTTTCCTTATCCGAACCCCGGAGTTCGGACCCGCGACGCGATGTGGCGTTGCTTTGAAAAATAGTTCGGGTCGTTCGGCGTTGTAGACGCGGTCGTAGAAACTGTCGCCTCCTGCATCTTGCGATTCGGCCATACGAGCAGTGCGACTGCGATAGTACGTCACACCCGCTGCCCATACTTCCTGACTAACCAGAGGAGCGACGATCCGTTGCATCCAATCAGGTGGAGCAACATCGGGTTTTTCTGAAGATGTTAATTCCGTGAGAAATTGTGACAGGTCATCTCGATTTATTAATTCGTCCCACTCGCCATGGTACACATGAGCGCATTTTCCGTCGTCGATGACTACGTCTTTACTGAGTCGGTAAAGCTTCATCTAGTCATTAGCAGCACTTCGTGAGTTTCGTGTGATTTCGTGAATCGTCTGCTGCCGAGTTAAGAGCACGATCCACAAAATACACGAAACACACGAAATGTACGTCTTCGAGTATTCGAGCTAAGGCCGCAGTCGAATGCGCGCAAGCAAGTCAGTGAACTTTCGATTGGTTCGCAACTTGGCAAACACCGGATCAACTTTCAGGTTCATCAGCCAGATGTCGTGCTCAGCTACAGCTTTCTCCAGCCAGTTAAATGACTGATCCTGATCATTAAGCCCGGCATAGATTGCGGCGACCGTGTAGGGTGAGACATAACGTTGCGCCTGCAATTGTTCGAGATCATTCAGAACCTGTTGAGCTTCGGCCCGCTTACCGGAGGCGGCATAAGCGTGACCTAACAGGGCAAGCATTAACGGACTACCAGAGAGTTTTACACCTGTTTGGAATTCATTGATTGCTTCGGCGTACATGCCCTTGGATTCATATGCCAACCCAAGATATCTGCGCGCGGGAAATGAGTTGGGATCCATATCGAGAATCTTTTTGCATTGCTCGATGGCCTGGTCGTTCCTACCGGCTAGATAATAGATCCAACCCAGATGGGAACTTGCGACAAACGACAGCGGCTCGAGTTCTTCAGTGCGTTTGGCCTCAGCAATTGCCTCATCAAAGCGTTCCACGGCGACGAGGTAAGAGCTGTACCACTGATGTGCCGGCGCATAAGCAGGCTTCAGCTTGATAGCAGTTTGGAATTCGCGTTCAGTCTCAGCACGATCCCAATCCCAGCGAAACTTGATGAATGCTAAAGATGAGTGGGCCTCAGCCTGGTTCTCGTCTATATCGAGCGCCTTCATTGCTGCTTCCTTGGCTTTTGGGAAACCTTCCTTTGGTTGCAAGGCGCCATAGACAACGAGCATGTTGTAACAATCCGCAAGTCCCGCGTATGCGGCTGCATAATTTGGATCGATCGCAATCGCCTGATTGAAGAACTCGATTGCCTGCTGCAATTCGTCAGCAGTACGTTTGTTCCATGAGTTGCGGCCTTTCAAATAGAGACGATAAGCGTCGAGTTGTTTCTTCTCTTCAACGTTAAGTTTGAGCCGCAGGTTTTCGAAGATGTCACGTGAGATGTCGTCCTGAACAAGCATTACGTCCGCGAGTTTATGATCGTAATGTTGCCCCCAAAGTTGAGCGACGTTTTGAAGATCGATGAGGTCGGCCTGGATACTGATAATATCCCCGCGCTTGCTCATTTTTCCGGTCACAATTGCACGAACGTTGAGTTCCTGACCGATCTTACGAGGATCGACAGATTGTCCTTTGTAGTTGGCGACTACACTGCGTGGGACAACTCGCAGCTGCGGTAGTTTCGACAAGCTGTTGATAAGACTTTCAGCAATCTTGTCGTTGATGTATTCAGCATCCGGATCGCCCGCTTCATCGACGAACGGTAGAACTGCGATCGACTGAATTGCATCAGGGCCCAGATCGCCGGCTTTACTTCTGGTGCTGAAATAGATCAATACAACGGCAGCTATGACGACGACCGCGCCAGTAACTACAACTCCAAAACGACCTTTGGTTGATAGCAAGTTAGACTCGCCACCATTTCCAGTCGTGAGATCTGAACCTGATTTAGCAATCAGGCCGTTTGGGATTGCGTTCGCGTGTCCATTTCCAGCGGCTGATGCCAGTTCGTCCTGAACAGGCAGAATCTGGTTGTCCCACGTTTCGATTACTGGTGCGACAAATCGATATCCACGTCTCGGTACCGTCTCGATAAACTGTCCTCCACCGGCGCTTTCACCAAGGGCCTTCCTAAGCAGTGAAACGTTTTGAGTCAGATTTCCCTCTTCGACAAACGTCGTTGGCCAGACCTTTTTCATCAGGTTGTCCTTCTCGACAATTTGTCCACGGTTCTCGACCAGGGTGATGAGGATGTCGAACACTTTCGGCGTGAGTGGAACTGGTTCGCCTTCGCGCAACAGAACACGCTCCGCGGTCTTCAAGCGAAAGCGTCCGAAATCGTAACTGTGTCTGTCGTGTTGCACCTTAAAAAACCGGCCTTGAGAAATATCTTTGAGGAATTCTTGAGTGCGTTCTGAGGACTTGCCACACCTTAATCGCTAGGATTCAACATCGGTCAAACCTTGCTTTCGAACAATCATCGTAATTGGTAAGTCGAAGGCAGGTTGATTGTAATGCAACCCCTGAGCACGAGCAACGGCGCTCCAAAAGCTGTAGCCCCTCGGTCAAAATGAAGATCATGCTTGCTTCGCTTTCGAACAGAACGCCCCAAAATTCTTTCAGCTAGCGAGAACTGGAATGACAAACTTGAGCAGGTGTCTCCCTATGATTGATGAAAAAAAGATTCCGGAGTTCCTCGAGACGTCATTGATTTACATGTTGAGCGCCATCGTTGCAGGCCTGGGTTTTCTACTCGTCTGGCTCGTTTGCTCTTTGGCCGGGTTGGGCGCGTAGGCTTTTTGTCGATCTCCGAATCATAGACCCCGCCATTACAGAACTTCCTACGGCCATCAGCGCTGACATGAACATCAGAATTCTGAAGCCTGAATGGTACGACTCTTTGATCACTTGCTTTAGTAACGCTTGAGTCTGTTCATCGGTTGCATTCGGTACCTCGATCCCTGCTAGTTTTACACGCTGTTCATAGACTACCCGCCGAACCTCCTCCGGAACTGAAAGATGACTCAGCTTCTCCGCCAACTGTGTTGCAAACATCTGCTGCATCACTACACCAAACACTGCAATCGCGATGAGACCCGCAGTTCGTGAAACTGCATTGTTAATTCCTGAAGCCACACCTGCCTGCTCCGAACTAACCGATGCCATCACAGTCGTAGTTAACGGTGCAACACTGATAGCCATACCCAAACCCAAAATGAGAGTTGCCGGGAAAAAACTAGTCCAGTAATTCGCATTTATCCAGGGCCTCGCAAACAGGGCGAATCCAATCGCAGCGATAAGTGGCCCAACAGTTAATGGGAGTCGTGGACCAAATCGTTCTATCAGGCCTCCTGACCAGGGAGACAAAGCAAACATCAGAATTACAAAAGGAAGGAGGGCCGCTCCAGCTGCCGTCGCAGAATAGTTTTGCACCTGAATCAGATCCAGCGCGAAAAAGAAGAAGGTCCCGCCGAGCGCTGCGTAAAGAAAGAGAGTCAGCAGATTTGCTCCAGCAAAGTTTCTGGATCGAAAGAGTTTGAGCGGCATCATTGGATTACCAGCTCTTGCCTCGTTGAATGCGAACAAGGCGAACATCACTACCCCGGCTATCAGTGAAACAATCACCACTGGATTGGTAAATCCAACACGGGATGATTCAATAAGTGCGTAGACGAGCCCACCGAGTCCAAGTGTTGCGAGAGTTGCGCCAATCCAGTCCAGCGCGCCATGTTGGTCTTGCTCATGACTTTCAGGAACACGCCAGAGTGAAATCACTATTACGGCAATCGCCATCGGCAGATTCAGGAAGAAAGCGGCCCGCCACGTCAGATGTTCCACTAGCCAACCACCTAACACCGGGCCGATTGCAGTCGTAATCGCAGAAAACCCTGACCAGGTGCCGATCGCGCGACCGCGTTCATCTTCCTTAAATGAGGCACTGATAATTGCAAGGCTGCCGGGAATCAGTAGTGCGGCACCCACTCCTTGCACGGCCCGAGCGACAATGAGTTGACTTATGCTTACCGAGACCCCACAAGCGACTGAAGCGACGGCGAAAATTACCGTTCCGACAATAAAAACTCGACGCCGGCCATAACGGTCACCAAGGGATCCTCCTACCAGCAGTAAGGCCGACAGTAGCAGCGCATACGACTCCACGACCCACTGAACTCCGATTGCCGTCGCGTTTAGTTCTTTCTGCAAAAATGGAAGTGCAACATTGACGACCGTCCCATCGATGAACGCCATGCTTGAGGCGAGAATCGTTGCTGCGAGAACCCAACGGCCTTTGTTCGGTTCACACTCAACCGGCGCCTTGCCCGATTGGATGACAGCTTCCGAACAGGGATCGTACGCCGTTGTGGACATGGAAGTGAGGATAACATGTGAGGTCGCTAGGTCTTATAGGTCGAATAGGTCCTTTACTCCCTAGAACGGCTCGTCAATCGACACACTCTGTTTAGTAAAAAATCTTGGACCGTTCTCGGTTATATACAGGCAATCTTCCAACCTGATCCCAAACTCACCATAAATCACAATGGTCGGTTCGTCGCTAAAGCACATGCCTGGCTGTATTGGCCTCTTGTTGCCTTTCACGAAGTTCGTCCACTCGTGACCATCCATTCCAATTCCGTGTCCGGTTCGGTGTGGTAAGCCAGGAACTTTGTAACCTGGCCCAAAACCAGCGTCCGTTATTACTTTGCGTGCAGCTGCATCAACTGACTCGCAGGGAGCACCAACTTTCGCAGCGGCAAACGCCGCATCCTGGGCTTTCTTCTCCAGTTCCCAGATCTTTCGCTGACGATCGGTAGGCTTTCCAAAGACGAAAGTTCTAGTTATGTCTGACTCATAACCCTCCACCGTGCAACCGCCATCCATCAAAACCACATCGCCTTCTTTCAAACGCTGTGGCGTGCTACTGCCATGTGGAAACGCTGTGTACTTTCCAAAACTGACGAAGATGCCGCCTGGGGAACCAAGCGCACGAAACGCCGCTGCACAGTTTCCCGCAAACTCACCCTGGGTCATTCCTTCTGTCATGCTTGCACGCGTTGCCTTGTATGCTTCGATCGTGATGTCGTTGGCAAGTTGCATCAAAGCGATTTCAGCCGGTGACTTGAACATGCGGCACCCTGCAGTGACCGGTGTGGCGCTGACAAACTTCAAGGCGGGTGCTGCTTGTCGAATGCCGTCGTACAAGAAGAAACGCACTCGCTCTTCGATACCGACAGTGCCCGCGATCACTCCACGATCGCGTAGAATCTCGGCAACTCGCTGGTACGGACTCTCGTCCTCTTCCCAGGTACGAATGTCATTGCCCATCGTGATCAATTCACGTGCACGTTCCTCTTCGAACTTTGGACACACCCAGGCAATCTCACCTTTTGCGGGAATCACGACCGCGAACATCCGTTCACTCGTCCCCCAACGCATCCCGGTGAAATAGAGCATCGATGTACCTGGCTCGATGTAGATTGCGTCGATACGATTCTCGCGCATGAGCCTTCGAGCTTTTTCGATTCTTGTTTGACGTTCGCCAGCTGAAATTGGGGCCGTGCCATCAGTCATACGTCGTAAGCGGCGAATCGCCTCCGGTTGAGTTGCTTGTGGTGCTCCGGCGAACACGTCAGGGGTCACGCCGTTAAGTAACGAGAATCCAGCCGCAGCAGCAGAGAAACGCAGGAAGTCTCTTCTATCGGTACACATATTTTGGGGAATCCTTTGATGGAATGAATTGCGCAGTGAATTTACACGAGCCGGGGAAACGACGTAAAGCCCCATTGCTCTTCTCTGTGTACCTCTGTGCCTCCGCGTCTCCGTGGTTCCATAGCGGCATTGAGCTTGCCGTTGGTTAGAACAATCCTTGCGGGCCACCTGCATCGAACGGGAGGCGTACGAAGAACCTCTGCCCGCGTATCGAAGTGGAGCATTTATGCCGATTCGAAGTGAAGATCTTCATGGATTCGTTCCTGACACATCTGGAACAGCACTTCTGCTGATCGATGTAATCAATGACTTCGAATTTGATGATGGCGAGCGGCTGCTCAAGCTCGCGATACCCGTGGGACATAACATTGCTGAGTTAAAGAGTCGGGCCAGGGCGGCAAAAGTCCCATCGATTTACGTGAATGACAACTTTGGTAAGTGGCAATCTGATTTCAGAAAAATCGTCGATCACTGTCGCTCCGTTCGCGGTAAGCCATTTGTCGAACTCTTAGTACCCGATGAAGACGATTATTTCGTGCTGAAGCCAAAACATTCAGGTTTTTATTCAACGAGTCTCGGCCTTCTTTTAAATCACTTAACCGCGACTAATCTAATTCTCACCGGCATCGCGGGAAACAATTGCGTGTTGTTCACAGCGAACGATGCCTACATGCGAGACTACAAATTGTTCATTCCTTCAGACTGCGTAGTCTCGAACACCGAGGAAGAAAATACTTACGCGTTGAAACAGATGAAAGAGATTCTCAAAGCGACTGTGCTGCCGGCCTCGGAACTGGATTTCGAAAAGTTGAAGGCGAAGCAATCAGCCGCCGATTTCACTGATTACACAGATCAGCAGCGAGCTGTTCCGGGTGGATCTGTGTAATCGGTGAAATCTGTGGCTTATATCTGTCGCTAGCGTTCCTCCAAACGTCAATCTACAATCCACAATCCCGTTAAGTTTTGCCCAGCTGAAAAGGGGGACTTCCCAATTGAAGATTCTTCGTAACTCCGTTTGCCTGATCATCATTCTATCCGGCACCACACAAGCTCAACGCGTTCTGCGTTGGGGTGCCGATCCCAGCGGTGGCGCACCTTATGTCTACACTGACCCAGGT